>NZ_CP157943.1:3502500-4042500 GCF_040207805.1 Bacillus sp. hwrm1
GATCGTAACTCGCCGGTTCATTCTACAAAAGGCACGCCATCACCCGTTAACGGGCTCTGACTACTTGTAGGCACACGGTTTCAGGATCTCTTTCACTCCCCTTCCGGGGTGCTTTTCACCTTTCCCTCACGGTACTGGTTCACTATCGGTCACTAGGGAGTATTTAGCCTTGGGAGATGGTCCTCCCGGATTCCGACGGAATTTCACGTGTTCCGCCGTACTCAGGATCCACTCAGGAGAGAACGAAGTTTTGACTACAGGGCTGTTACCTCCTATGGCGGGCCTTTCCAGACCTCTTCATCTACCTCGTTCCTTTGTAACTCCGTACAGAGTGTCCTACAACCCCAAGAGGCAAGCCTCTTGGTTTGGGCTGGTCCCGTTTCGCTCGCCGCTACTCAGGGAATCGCATTTGCTTTCTCTTCCTCCGGGTACTTAGATGTTTCAGTTCCCCGGGTCTGCCTTCTCATATCCTATGTATTCAGATATGGATACCACTCCATTACGAGTGGTGGGTTTCCCCATTCGGAAATCTCCGGATCAAAGCTTGCTTACAGCTCCCCGAAGCATATCGGTGTTCGTCCCGTCCTTCATCGGCTCCTAGTGCCAAGGCATCCACCGTGCGCCCTTTCTAACTTAACCGTTAAAAAGAATCACTACGTGATATCTTGCATTACTAATTGAATGTGAATTACTTCTGTTATCTAGTTTTCAAAGAACAACATCTCGAAGAATCGAATGATCCTTCAAAACTAAACAAGACAGGGAACGTTCTGTTTATAAGACCCAAGGTCTTATATTCCGTTAAAATCCTTAGAAAGGAGGTGATCCAGCCGCACCTTCCGATACGGCTACCTTGTTACGACTTCACCCCAATCATCTGTCCCACCTTCGGCGGCTGGCTCCATAAAGGTTACCTCACCGACTTCGGGTGTTACAAACTCTCGTGGTGTGACGGGCGGTGTGTACAAGGCCCGGGAACGTATTCACCGCGGCATGCTGATCCGCGATTACTAGCGATTCCAGCTTCACGCAGTCGAGTTGCAGACTGCGATCCGAACTGAGAACAGATTTGTGGGATTGGCTTAACCTCGCGGTTTCGCTGCCCTTTGTTCTGTCCATTGTAGCACGTGTGTAGCCCAGGTCATAAGGGGCATGATGATTTGACGTCATCCCCACCTTCCTCCGGTTTGTCACCGGCAGTCACCTTAGAGTGCCCAACTGAATGCTGGCAACTAAGATCAAGGGTTGCGCTCGTTGCGGGACTTAACCCAACATCTCACGACACGAGCTGACGACAACCATGCACCACCTGTCACTCTGCCCCCGAAGGGGACGTCCTATCTCTAGGATTGTCAGAGGATGTCAAGACCTGGTAAGGTTCTTCGCGTTGCTTCGAATTAAACCACATGCTCCACCGCTTGTGCGGGCCCCCGTCAATTCCTTTGAGTTTCAGTCTTGCGACCGTACTCCCCAGGCGGAGTGCTTAATGCGTTAGCTGCAGCACTAAGGGGCGGAAACCCCCTAACACTTAGCACTCATCGTTTACGGCGTGGACTACCAGGGTATCTAATCCTGTTCGCTCCCCACGCTTTCGCTCCTCAGCGTCAGTTACAGACCAGAGAGTCGCCTTCGCCACTGGTGTTCCTCCACATCTCTACGCATTTCACCGCTACACGTGGAATTCCACTCTCCTCTTCTGCACTCAAGTTCCCCAGTTTCCAATGACCCTCCCCGGTTGAGCCGGGGGCTTTCACATCAGACTTAAGAAACCGCCTGCGAGCCCTTTACGCCCAATAATTCCGGACAACGCTTGCCACCTACGTATTACCGCGGCTGCTGGCACGTAGTTAGCCGTGGCTTTCTGGTTAGGTACCGTCAAGGTGCCGCCCTATTTGAACGGCACTTGTTCTTCCCTAACAACAGAGCTTTACGATCCGAAAACCTTCATCACTCACGCGGCGTTGCTCCGTCAGACTTTCGTCCATTGCGGAAGATTCCCTACTGCTGCCTCCCGTAGGAGTCTGGGCCGTGTCTCAGTCCCAGTGTGGCCGATCACCCTCTCAGGTCGGCTACGCATCGTCGCCTTGGTGAGCCGTTACCTCACCAACTAGCTAATGCGCCGCGGGTCCATCTGTAAGTGGTAGCCGAAGCCACCTTTTATGTCTGAACCATGCGGTTCAGACAACCATCCGGTATTAGCCCCGGTTTCCCGGAGTTATCCCAGTCTTACAGGCAGGTTACCCACGTGTTACTCACCCGTCCGCCGCTAACATCAGGGAGCAAGCTCCCATCTGTCCGCTCGACTTGCATGTATTAGGCACGCCGCCAGCGTTCGTCCTGAGCCAGGATCAAACTCTCCGATAAAGTAGTTTGACTGACTACGCACATCACTGTGCGATTTATTTAAAACTTTGAATTAACAGGTACGTTTTGTCTTGTTTAGTTTTCAAAGATCATTATAATGGAGCGGGTGATGAGAATCGAACTCACGACATCAGCTTGGAAGGCTGAGGTTTTACCACTAAACTACACCCGCGTTTGAATTGGCGCGCCCGAGAGGAGTCGAACCCCTAACCTTTTGATCCGTAGTCAAACGCTCTATCCAATTGAGCTACGGGCGCTTATCAGGCGACTTAACTATCATACTACCAATCAGTTATGATGTCAAGTGTTTTTTTATTTCTTTTAAAATCTTTTTCTCGACCTCATTTATTATACACGCTTTTGAGAATTTGTAAAGTCTTTTTTTAAAAGATCATTTTCTCATTTGTCGTTATCGCTTTGTTCATCAGCGACGTTTAATAATATACCATGCACTTTAAATTAGGTCAACACTTTTACGAAACTTTTTTCTCACTTATTATTCCCTTCTATATAATAAATAAAAAAGCAGGATTCCTAGGAACCCCGCATCTATCCAGATTACCCGCTCACCTTGGCTTCTGCGCTATTACGATCTGTTTTTTCATAAGCACGGAAGTTTTGTTCAAGCTGTTCGAGCGACAGACCTTTCGTTTCCGGAAGGAACCTTTTCACAAATATAACGGACGCTATCCCTAACAGGACAAAAATGAAGAAGGTTGCAGACAATCCGATGTTTGCGAGCAGGACCGGAAAAGTGAAACCAACAAGGAAGTTCACGATCCAGAGGCAGAAGACAGTGACCCCCATACCAAGTCCCCGCAATCGAAGCGGGAATATCTCCGACAGCATCAGCCAGGTCACCGGAGAGACAGCCCCCTGCTGAAACGCAAGGAAAGTGACTGTTAATGAAAGAACCACATAAGGAAGAGCAGGCGATCCTTTCAGCACGACAGACAGAACTCCGATCAAAAGCAGCACCGCAGTCGTTCCGATCAGCCCCGTCATCAGCATCGGGCGGCGGCCGACTTTGCCGAGAAGCCATATTCCTACAAAAGTCGCGAGCACCGAAATCACACCGTTAGCGATATTGCCGATTAATGCGGCTTTTGTCTCGAAACCAGCATCTTTTAAAATTTGAGTTCCATAATACATAATTGAATTCACGCCGGTGAGCTGCTGCACTACCGCAATTCCGATCCCGATAAACACAATGCGGCGCACCCACGGAACGGCAAGATCCTTAAAGGCGGCCTGCTCCATCTCAGCTTCCTTATGAAAGGCAGATTCAATTTCAGCGAGCTCAGACTTCGCTTTCTCTTCACTCCTTATTCGCCGGAGAACGTGCAGAGCATCTTCTTTTCTTCCTTTAGAAACCAGCCAGCGCGGACTTTCAGGAACTTTCAGCATACCGAAAAACAAGAATACCGCCGGAAGGGCCGCGATAACGAGCATATAGCGCCAGGCGTGAGAGGTATCACCAAGCACATTGCCGATGATAGCATTACACGTGAAGGCAAGCAGCTGGCCTGTTACAATCATCAATTCATTTTGGGTAACCATTCTCCCTCGGCTTTCCGCCGGCGACATTTCAGCCAAATACGCCGGAACGGTTACGGATGCTCCCCCGACGGCAAGCCCCAGCAGAAAACGGGAGATGATCATAACAGATACGTTAGGCGCCAGTGTACATCCAAGCGTCGCTGCAAAGAACAAAACGGCAAGGATAAGGATATTTTTACGTCTGCCGTTATAGTCCGACAATCTCCCTCCGAAAACTGCTCCGATCGCAGCCCCCAAGAGCAGGGAGCTCGCCACCATCCCTTCAGTCAAAGCGGTAAGATTAAGCTGGTCAGCTTCCGCCATAAACGGCAGCGCCCCATTAATTACACCTGTATCGTAGCCGAAAAGTAGACCCCCGAACGTCGATACTAAAATGATGGTTCTCAAGAATGAATGCTGGCTGCTATTTTTATTCATCTTCAAATCCTCCTAGTTTTTACACAGAGATAATATCGGAATATTCAGTTATCAATATTTGCACCCATAACGTCTGCATACAAGTTCTGACCGTCCAAAACAGTTATATAAGAAGAAAATAATTTGAAAGCGTTATCATTTATAGTGATTATCCACTTTCCCCTCTCGTTAAATTGTTATTTTATAGTTACTTTGTAGTGAAGTTATAATGATATTATTGGCATTTATGTTATTATCATAATTTTAAAAGCGCTTTCAGTCAATAAATATTTCAGAAAATTTTATAAATTACCTTTATATTACCTATATGTAATCAATTTATGTTTTTAATCAACTCATTTTCACTATATGATCAATAGTTAATCTCTTTTAGATAAAAATTGATTATATATTGAAAACCCCCAATCAGCAGTTGGGGGTTTTTGATTTATTCTTCGTTTATTGTAACGATCGTTCTTCCTCTCGCTTCTCCTTTTAAAAGAGCAGGAAGCGTATCCGGCAGCTCTTCAAGTGTAATTTCCTTTTGAATAAAGGCCTCCAGATCTGCAGGCTTGAAGTCATCAGCTAAACGCTGCCATGTTTTCTTTCTTGTCTCCATCGGACAGAATACGGAATCGATTCCCAAGAGACTGACGCCGCGCAATATAAACGGAAAGACTGTAGCCGGGAGTTTCGTTCCCGCTGTCAGTCCGCTCACAGCAACTGATCCGCCGTACTGAATCTGGCTGAGAACTGAAGCAAGCGGCTCACCTCCGACCGGATCGACGGCCGCTGCCCATTTTTGTTTTTGCATTGGTTTTAACGTGCCGTTATACACTTCGTCACGGTGAATGACCGTCTTTGCTCCGAGGCTCTTCAAATAGCCGCTTTCGTTTTCTTTTCCCGTACTGGCCTCGACCTCGTAACCTAA
The DNA here is from genome assembly GCF_040207805.1 of Bacillus sp. hwrm1. Classification (NCBI taxonomy): domain Bacteria; kingdom Bacillati; phylum Bacillota; class Bacilli; order Caryophanales; family Bacillaceae; genus Bacillus; species Bacillus sp. hwrm1. The sequence goes on from NZ_CP157943.1 coordinate 3,507,752, forward strand.
GGTTGAAAGAATGGAGACAGCAAAGCTTCCGACGCCGCCTGTCGCTCCTGTCACCAGCACCTTCCCTTTTTCAGGAGCGGCATGGTTTTCTTCAAGACGCTGGACGGACAATGCGGCAGTGAAGCCGGCGGTTCCGATCGTCATGGCTTCTTTAAGTGTCAGACCTTCAGGCAGCGGCACGATCCAATCTGCCGGAATGCGGGCCATCCCGCTATAACCGCCAAAACGGGAAACACCTATGCCGTAGCTTGTCGCAATGACTTTATCCCCCTCTTTGAAACGGGCGTCATCTGAGGAAACGACAATTCCCGCTAAATCAATTCCCGGCACGAAAGGATACGACGTTACGATCTTGCCGTCAGGAATGGCAGCCAAGCTGTCTTTATAATTCACCCCTGAGTAGCAAACCTTAATCAGCACTTCACCCTCGGGAAGGTCCTGAACCGCCAGCTCCCGTACGCTGACTGAAAACCGGTCTTCACGTTGATCGACTACTAACGCTTTAAATTGATCTGTCATCACTACGTCTCCTTAAAATGAATTAAATGGCTTTGGAAAAGCATAAAATAAGTTTGATTTGTTTTCAAATGTCCTGCCTCGTGTAGTATGATCAAAAGTAAAAACAGCGAAAGAGTGGTTACGCATCATGTCTGATAAACAAAACAAAGATAACAAAAACAACAGCAGCAGCAATCAGCCATTACCGGACATTATTCATACCGCCGTTTTCAATGCGCCGATACAAGTTGTCTGGGATACGGTCTCCACTGCGGACGGCCTGTCTCTCTGGTTTATGCCGAATGATTTCACACCTCAAGAAGACAGTGAGTTTCAGCTGGAATCTCCGTTCGGTCCGTCTCCGTGCAAGCTGCTGGATATTGAAGCGCCGTACCGCCTTTCTTTTTCGTGGGATACGGAAGGCTGGATCGTTTCTTTTGTCTTAAAGGAAACAGAAAGCGGAGATACGGAATTCACTCTCATTCACGGCGGATGGAAAGAGCCGGAATCCGTCATCAATAAAGTCAATCGGAAAAGCTCCGAGATTCACAGTACGATGGATCAAGGATGGAACGGGCTTGTCAACACGAAACTTCGCGGGGCTGTTGAGGCTTAACACAGAAGGACGGACACGCTTTCCGTCCTTTTTTTGATGCCGATACATAAAAACTGACTTTGCAAAGACACTAACAGAAGAACCGAAAACTTCTTTCAGGGGGCGCTGTTTATGTATTATTACAAAGAAGAGCTGATCAATATCATTAAACCGGACAAGCCGGACCCGGCCGCGGCCAAGGTGCTTCAGGAAATTTTAGGCGGGCACTACGGAGAAATGCGGACGATGATGCAATACTTTTTCCAAAGCTCTAATTTCAGAGGAAAAGAAAAACAGTTCCGTGACCTGCTTCGCGGTGTATTTTTAGAAGAGATCGCACACGTTGAGCTTGTCCAGCATACGATTAATGCGCTGCTCGACGAAAGCGGCGCTGAGGGCCCCGGAAATCAGGCAGCAGATCAGGCGCCGCTTGACGAAGCAGTTAAACACGCCAATCCGCACCATTTTATCATCGGAGCGCAAAGTTCTCTTCCTGTAGACGCCGGCGGCAATCCATGGAACGGGTCTTGGGTATACAACCACGGGAATCTGATTTCCGATTTATTGGACAATGTCGTGCTGGAATCAACCGGCGTGCTGCAAAAGACACGCATTTATGAAATGAGTTCAAATCAGACGTTCAGAGAAACACTCGGTTTTCTGATCGTCCGTGACAACGCCCATCAAAATGCATTTACAAAAGCGTTGGAAACACTGGGTGTCGAATGGGGCAAATTATTTCCCGTGCCGAATTATGATATTGAAAAATACCCGGAATGCCGGAAATTCGTTGAGATGGGTTATCATAATACCCAATTTAATTTCAGACTGGATCCGACACGGATCGGAGAAATTCTGCAGGGAACGACGCCGAGCCGAAACGGCGGCGAATTAAGTGTGTCCGAGCCTCCTAAAGGTTTCCCCGTGCCGGAACTTCCTGAGCTTCCGAATGAGCACAGCCCCGGACTGAAAGATATGAACTTGTAACAAAAAACGCCTGTTTCGGGCGTTTTTTGTTTTTCTGAATATGAGGTTTGAATGTGTTTAAAACGGGGAATATAAGCCGGGAGATCTTGCCATACGGCCGTTATTATAATGTGAGCACATTGCTGTACATACTTCGTTTCGAGAGTTGTCCTAATTTTCCAGCCGGCCGGCTGGGTATGTTTGAATGATAATGGGAATTATGTAAAGAGAACAATGTCTTTTCTAAGGAGGCAGCGAATGTCTAAGCAAGGAAACTTCCAGAAAACTATGTCACTTTTTGATCTTATTTTAATCGGCATGGGAGCCATATTCGGTTCGGCATGGCTGTTTGCCGTCAGTAACGTCGCCTCTAAAGCGGGTCCATCAGGCGTTTTTTCCTGGCTGATCGGCGGGGGAATCATCTTATTGATCGGCTTGGTTTATGCGGAACTGGGCGCCGCGCTGCCGCGGACCGGGGGAATTATCAGGTATCCCGTATATTCACACGGACACCTCGTCGGATATTTAATTTCCTTTGTCACCATTGTGGCATACACGAGTCTTATTTCTATAGAAGTCACGGCTGTCCGCCAATACGTGGCGTATTGGTTTCCCGGTTTGACCGTAAAAGGCTCCGATTCTCCGACAATTGCCGGGTGGATATTGCAATTTGCGCTGCTCTGCCTGTTCTTCCTCCTCAATTACTGGAGTGTCAAAACCTTTGCGAAAGCAAACTTCATTATTTCGATTTTTAAATATGTCGTACCGATTACGGTAATTGTGGTACTGATTTTTCATTTTCACCCGGGCAATATGACCGTTCACGGATTCTCGCCTTTTGGTTTCACCGGAATTCAGGCCGCGATTTCCACAGGCGGCGTCATGTTTGCATATCTTGGGCTGCATCCGATTGTGGCTGTCGCGAGTGAAGTGCAGAATCCGAAGCGGAACATTCCGATCGCATTGATTGTCTGTATTATCGTTTCTACTATTATTTACACCGTGCTGCAGCTCACTTTTATCGGGGCGATCCCGGCGGATACCCTGAAGCACGGATGGCCGGCTATCGGGACTGAATTCTCCCTTCCGTTCAAAGATATCGCCGTTTTACTCGGTTTGGGGTGGCTGGCGACATTGGTCATTTTAGATGCGATTTTATCACCGGGCGGTAACGGAAATATCTTTATGAATACGACTTCACGTCTCGTCTATGCCTGGGCCAGAAACGGAACATTATTCAGCATTTTTTCTAAAGTCAATAAAGAAACCGGGACACCGCGTGCCTCCCTTTGGCTTTCGTTCGGTCTGGCTGTTTTTTGGACGCTTCCGTTCCCTTCTTGGAACGCTCTTGTCAACGTATGCTCCGTCGCATTGATTCTGTCTTATGCGATTGCGCCGATTTCTTCTGCGGCGCTGAGAGTCAACGCGAAGAATATTAACAGACCGTTTTATTTAAAAGGGATGAGCATCATCGGGCCGCTGTCGTTTATTTTTACCTCTTATATTGTATATTGGTCCGGATGGCGCACCGTATCCTGGCTTCTCGGTTCTCAAATTGTCATGTTTCTGATCTATCTCTGTTTCAGTAAATATGCTCCCAAAGATGATGTCAGCATACGGCAGCAGCTGAAATCAGCATGGTGGATCGTCGGCTTTTATGTCATGATGCTGATTTTCTCCTATCTCGGCTCGTTCGGCCACGGATTGGGCATTATCAGCAATCCGCTTGACCTGATTCTGATCGCCATCGGTTCGCTCGGTATTTATTACTGGGCAAAATATACGGGTCTGCCGAAGGCTATGATCGACAGTGATAAATGACGAATGCCGGAAAGAAGTATGGTCTTCTTTCCGGTATTTTTATTTTAAGGGATGACAAAAAAGAGAACATGCGATAAAATGAATGACAGTCATTCATAAAAGGAGGAACCCCTCTATTGGCAAAACAAAGCTCGGGAAAATACGAAAAGATCCTGCAAGCCGCGATTGAAGTCATTTCTGAAAAAGGATTAGACAAAGCATCCATTTCAGAAATCGTCAAAAAAGCCGGAACGGCCCAAGGTACGTTTTACTTATATTTTTCTTCTAAAAACGCACTGATATCCGCGATTGCAGAAAACCTGCTCGACACTACGCTGGACAGAATAAAAGGGAAAACGGACGGTTCTGAAGATTTTTGGACGTTGCTGGACATTTTGGTAGATGAGACATTTCACATCACCCGGCTTCATAAAGATATTATCGTTCTCTGTTATTCCGGTCTTGCCATTGATCATTCAATGGAGAAATGGGAAGCCATTTATCAGCCTTATTATTCCTGGCTGGAAGGCGTGATCAATACGGCCATTGAACAGGGTGAGGTCCACAGCGGCATTCATGTCAGATGGACGGCCAGAACGATTATCAACGTTGTCGAGAACGCGGCTGAACGGTTTTATATCGGCTGTGAACAGGATGTCGATCTCGAAGTATATAAAAAAGAAATATTCAGCTTTCTCAAAAGAAGCTTGCAGAAATGATTGGCAGAGACCGATCATTTTTGACCGCCCTAAAAATGACTGACATTCATTCATAACTGAGGTGACTGTATCATGTATTGGCTGCTTGTATTGATAGCCGGACTGTTAGAAGTAGTTTGGGCGTCCGCCCTGAAGCATGCGGATTCGCTCTTTGATTGGATTGGTATTTTCCTTCTGATTGCCGTCAGCTTTCTGATGCTGATCCGCTCTTATAAAAAAATTCCGATGGCTGCCGCATATACCGTTTTTGTCGGAATAGGCACCGTCGGCACATATGTAACGGGCGTCATTTTAGGCGAATCGTTTTCAATCGGGCAAATATTCTTTTTGGCTTTGCTGTTGTCCGGCATTTTAGGAATGAAGGTATTTACGAAAGAAACTGAAACAAGGGGTGAACATTAATGGCATGGCTGCTGTTATTTATTGCCGGAGCGGAGGAAGTTGTAGCGGCCGTTGCCATGAAACATATTGACGGTTTTAAAAAAAAGTGGCCGCTGATTGTCATGGTAACAGGCTTTATACTTTCATTCTTTTGTCTTTCCGGAGCGATGCAGGTTCTTCCCACAGGTGTCGCGTATGCGGCTTGGACCGGCATGGGAAGCATCGGCGTTTCGGCCGTGGGCATACTTTGGTTTAAAGAAAAATTCAATCTGTCACAATTGGTGTCTCTGGGGCTTATCCTCATCGGTGTCATCGGCTTAAAACTGACAACGTAACGGCCTGAGACAGCTTTTTAAATAAAAAACAAAGGACCCTAAGCGGGCCCTTTGTTTTTTATGCTGTTTTGATCTGTTCCGCTTTTCCCGCTCCGACTCCGAAAATGAAGATCAGAACGGAGACTGCGATCAGCATGAATAACGGAACCGTCCAGCCGTGCGTGATGTCATGCAGCAAACCGAATACGAGCGGCCCGAACGCGGCAAGCAGGTATCCGAATGACTGGGCCATGCCGGAAAGCGCCGCGGCTTCATGAACATGCCGGGTCCGCAGGCTGAAGAACATCATCGCCAAGCTGAACGCACAGCCTCCCGCAATTCCGATTAAAATGACCCATAGCGGAGTGAGAGCCGGGCTTCCGAAAAGAACGCCGGCAATGCCGATAAGGAAAAATAAAGCCGTCAGTCCGGCGAGTGCGCGCTGATTTTTCATTTTAGCGGCAGCGATCGGCACGATAAAAGTAATCGGCAGGACTGAGAATTGCATTAATGAAAGCATCCATCCCGCCTTACTTGAGCTGAGTCCATTCTGCTGAAGAATTTCCGGCAGCCAAGCGATGACGGTGTAAAAAATAAGGGATTGCAGCCCCATGAACATCGTCACCTTCCAAGCAAGCGGAGACCGCAGCAGACTGCTTTTCTTCTCTCCGTTTGTCCCAGTCGTGCGGACGGGCAGTTCGCGTCCTCGCATTTGCGGAATCCACATGACAAACGCAATGAAAGAAAGGATAGCCCAGCAGCCGAGCGCGCCTTTCCAGCCTAACCCCGCTGAAGAGGCGATCGGCACGCTGATGCCGGATGCAATCGCGCCGCACAGATTCATAGAAACCGAGTAGACGCCGGTCATGATGCCTAAATTTCCGGGAAACTTATGTTTAATGAGACTCGGCAGCAGGACGTTGCATACGGCGATCGACAATCCCAACAGGATCGTTCCGAAAAAGAGAGTGCCGATTCCGGCGATGGAGCGCAGCAGAGTTCCGGCTGTCAGGACAATTAATGATGACAGTAACACAATCTCGGTCCCGAAGCGCCGGGACAATAAAGGAACAAACGGCGACAGACATGCAAAGGCCAAAAGCGGCACTGTCGTAATGGTGCCGGCAGCCGCATTGGTCATGCCGAGGCTGTCCCGAATTGAGGAAACGAGCGGCCCGACCGATGTCAGAGGCGCTCTGAGGTTGGCCCCTATCAATATGACTCCGATGACCAGCAATATCAGTTTTTTACGCTGACTTGCTTGCAGAATTTGATGTTCGTCTTTAATTTTCATGTTCATCCTCCATGCGTATTGTATCTTTAAATACTGTGATGTATTGGTTGACGGCCTCCATGGCCTGATCCGGTTTCTGTCCGATAATCGCGGCGGCAAGCTGGGTGTGGATCCGTATAGCAGGGGTGATTTCCAACAGGTTATGGACTGACGCACAAAGCGCCTCCGTCATATGCTCGTAAAGATCAGAAAGCATGTTGTTATGGGCCGCCTGTACAATGGTTTTGTGCAGTTTAATGTCAGCCTCGGCATACCGTTTTCGATCTTCATTTTGCAAGGCCGCTTCACATTCATCCAAGCATGCCTTCAGTGCTTTCAGGTCTTCGTCATTACGCCTTTCCGCCGCCAATCGCGCAGCTTCTCTTTCGAGTGCGTATCTGACTTCTAATGTTTCAAGCAAATTTGATTTTTTAATATGGCGGTAAAATGCCGCGCCGAGAACACTGGATGAGCTGACATACGTACCGCTCCCCTGCCTTGTCTGAAGCAGGCCGGCATGTACGAGCGCCCGAATGGCCTCACGCAATGTGTTTCGGCTCACATCAAATTGCTTCATTAAATCCAGCTCAGGGGGAATGCGCGTCCCGACCGGCCATTTATCCGATTGAATTAACGATTCAATTTGCGTCACCACTTGTTCTACGAGTGACAGTCTGCTTGTTTTGGATATCTCCATCAAAACACCTCTGAAATTTGTAGGATGATTCTATCATTGGGTAATATAACATAAAAAAAGCGAAGATGTAAATCAGCGGCAACAAAAAAAGAGTGAGTTTTTCTCTCACTCTTCGGCGCTTTTATGAACGTTTTATATTGACTGAGGTCACGACAAACTTGTCATGACGGTGGCGGGAAAATGAATATTCAAAGGGAGTGCCGTTGTCCAAAAAGCCTACATGCTCGACTTCAAGTATCGGGTCATCCGGCCGGCAGCCGAGATATTGCTGATCCATATCATCCGACTTGCACGCTCTGATTTTTCTGTGTGAGCCTGCGATTTTGAGCTGGAGTTCCCGCGTAATATGATCGTAGATGGAATGGTTGAGCACCTCGTCATTAATGCCGGGTATAAGGCTCGCCGGCATGTACGTTTTTTCAAGAACGTACGGTTCGCCTTCAACAATTCTGAGCCTCACTACATAATAGACGGGAGTCTTTTCATCAATGGCCAAATGTGCGGCGACATCTTGAGACGGAAACTGCACTTCAAACCGGATGACCTTGCTCTTGATATTTTTTCCTTTTAACAAATTGCTCAGGCCGAGAATTTCGTTGCTGACTACGTGAACGTGCTCATCCTGCATGGCTGATTGAATGATAAACGTGCCGTGCCCTCTTTTTCTGAAAAGCATTCCTTCAGCCGCAAGTGTATCAAGCGCCCGCTTCATCGTCATCCGGCTGCACCCGAACTCCGCAGCGAGCGTCTTTTCATCCGGGATCGGCTGATCTATGTCATATACACTGCTTTTAATCCTCTTTCTCATTTCGTTGGCGATTTTTTCGTACTTATTCATCGGTTTCCTCCGGCTGTATAATGTTTGATCTGTATAGACTCCTTACGGTTATCATAAATTTTTTTCCCTGCTTCATCAATGACGTTACAGCCGCCGATATTGAAATTGAAAGGATTTCCTCGAATTTTCTATGGAATCTCCCTCACTATTATGGTAGAATTTTTTGCAGTAACGGACACAACCGAATATTGCATACATTGTATAACCTCAATGATATGGTTTGAGGGTGTCTACCAGGAACCGTAAAATCCTGATTACAAAAATTGTCCCGTACACTTTTTGTAATCAGGATTTTTTATTTTCTAAAAAATAAAAAAAGGAGTATCTGTACATGAATTTCAAAGTATTTCTGCTTGCAGCATCTACCATCGCAGTCGGATTGGTTGAATTAATTGTGGGCGGTATTCTTCCGCAAATCGCTTCCGACTTAGATATATCCATCGTCAGCGCGGGGCAGCTGATCAGCGTGTTTGCGCTCGGTTACGCGGTATCCGGCCCGCTGCTTTTGGCGGTGACGGCAAAGGCTGAACGAAAGCGGCTTTATTTAATCGCACTGTTTATTTTCTTCCTAAGTAATCTGGTGGCTTATTTCAGTCCCAATTTCGCCGTACTTATGGTGTCACGGGTTCTCGCTTCCATGAGCACAGGGCTGATTGTCGTCCTTTCTTTAACGATTGCTCCTAAAATCGTGGCGCCTGAATACAGAGCGCGGGCGATCGGCATCATTTTCATGGGGTTCAGCTCCGCAATCGCTTTAGGCGTGCCTGTCGGCATTATCATCAGCAATGCCTTCGGATGGCGCGTTCTGTTCTTGGGAATCGGCGTATTATCTCTCGTTTCCATGCTGATTATCAGCGTCTTTTTTGAAAAAATACCTGCTGAAAAAATGATTCCGTTTCGTGAGCAGATCAAGACGATCGGGACCGCCAAAATTGCCAGCGCACATCTTGTCACCTTGTTTACATTGGCGGGGCATTACACACTCTATGCCTACTTTGCGCCTTTTTTGGAAAGAACGCTTCATTTGAGTTCCGTTTGGGTCAGTGTATGCTACTTTTTGTTCGGTCTGTCAGCGGTATGCGGCGGCCCGTTCGGAGGCTGGCTGTATGACCGTTTAGGAGCATTTAAAAGCATCATGCTTGTGACCGTTTCTTTCGCTCTGATCCTGTTTATTCTTCCGCTGACAACGGTTTCTTTAATCATTTTCCTGCCTGCGATGGTGATCTGGGGATTGCTCAGCTGGAGCCTTGCGCCGGCGCAGCAAAGCTATTTAATCAAAATTGCGCCTGAGTCTTCCGATATTCAGCAAAGCTTCAACACGTCCGCTTTGCAGATCGGCATCGCGCTCGGGTCAGCCATCGGCGGCGGCGTGATCGGACAAACCGGTTCTGTCACAGCAACAGCCTGGTGCGGCGGTTTGATTGTCATTATCGCTGTCGCGTTAGCTGTATTCTCTTTAACGAGACCCGCTTTGAAAAGAAAATCCGCATAAATGTGAGACCGCAAAAAAGCCAAAGGAGTTCCTTCGGCTTTTGCGGTCTTTTTATTTTGCGGCAGCAAGCTCGTCTTCTGTCACCCATTTATGATTGGTTACTTTTTGGCCGCCGTCAGTCGGTGTATAGTCGACCATATACACGGTTGTCTTTTTGGCTGAATCAATAACGGCTTCGGCGCCCTTCATGCCTTTCATATGGGATGCCTCGATCACGGCCTTGTCACCCGGTTTTAACGTTTTATCACCGGCGCCCTTCAGCTCTTCCTGAATGACCCATTTATGATCTTCGACGCGCTTTCCTCCCGTTTCCGGAGTGTACGACACACTGTAAACCGTTGTATCATAAGCACCTTTTACGGTTCCTTGCGCATTTTTCATGCCTTTCATATGAGAAGCTAAAATCATGACATCACTGCCGACCTTATAAGTCGGATTTTCTGCCTTCTTTAAACCTTTCGGCACCTCGGATGAACCCGAGTGATTCATGTCTTCGTGAGAGTGCGTTTCTTTGTCTTTCGCTTTTTCGCTTCCTCCTGAAGATTGGCTGTTGCATCCGGCAAGCGCCAGAACGGGGATCAGGAGAAACATGCTGAATAAAAATAGTCTCGCTTTCATTTCAAGAACTCCTTTGCCTTTTTGATTTTTCACTTTCCCTTTCGTTTCTTCAGTAAAACAAAAAGATGGCCTGTCATTTCTCCTAATTCTTCAAATCTCTCTTTATTGCCTTTCATCAGGTGAAATTGTTCACAAAATGTACACATTAATGGAGATGCAGTATAATTCAATTATCAGATAATAGGGGGAACTCATCATGAAAACGAAGGTTTTTGCGGTGGTATTGGGCGCTGTTTTAATGATTGCGGGGTTGGTTTTGGCAGAGGTTTCGCTTTATATGGAATACATCACAATGCTCGGAGCTATGATTTTTTCTTCTATATTTATGTCAGAGCCGAAAAGAAAATTTCGCGTCATCAAAAGGGTTTGACTTTTCTATTACCGCCGTCTTCGCAGGACGGCGGTTTTGTTTTGCATGTCACTCAGTCTATCCGCACAGCCGTTTCTTCTGTGCCGTCCTGATATAAAACGAAATGCGGGGCTGTTTGTGCTTTATCACCTGCAAATTCAATTTCAAGCGGCAGCGCCCTGACAAAATAACGGGTTTCCGTCATTGGGAATAATTCGAATGGAGTCTGCCCGTCTATTGTAAGATACAATCGGTTTTCTTTTACCGCCACCGATGCATGTGTGTCATCCTGAAATGAGTAATTGCCGGTAAATCTGCTGTAAATCGCAGGATCGATATCTGCTTTTTTCTGATCTGCCGGACGTTTCGGAATCACGTATGGCTGATCAAATAAGATGTTTACAGCCGCGGCAATTACAGCTTGTTCAAATTGATACGATTGTTCCATATTGCTGAGATAAATCAATGTTTTATTCTGGTCAATATATCGGATCATCAGAGTTGAATAGCCCGGCCAGCCTCCGTCGTGACTGATAACCTTCCCTTTTTGGGGGCTGTTCTGAATCATCCAGCCAAATCCGTATCCGAATTGCTCTTCTTCATTCCAATAGCCCGGTGTAAACGCTTGATCTTTAGACTCTTTGCCGATGATTTCTTCCGTATAAAGAGCTTGATCAAACAGATATAAATCTCTAATAGCGGAGTTAACGGTTCCGTCACCTTTGATTCCGTCAAGAAAGACGACATAATCAGTTTCCTCAAGTTCATCCGGCAGCACATATTCTCCGGAATGAACATCATACACATAGCCATATGCATAGTTCGGAATGTTTTCTTTACTCAGCCTTCTGTTATAAATCCGCGTATCGTGCATACGAAGCGGATGAAATACGGCTTGTTTCATAAATTCAGCAAAACTCATGCCTGTTACAATTTCTATAATAACCGCTAACACCACATACCCCGTATTACTGTAAAGCCACTCCTTGCCCGGCGGGAAATAAGCATCCGGCTTATGCTGCTTGAGCATATTGATCACATCTTGATTAACGGCAATTCTGTCCCGGTCCCAATGTGTTAAGAACAACTCCATATAGTCCGGCAATCCTGACGTATGATGGAGTAAATGCCGAATGGTAATGCCCGGATAAGGAAAATCAGGAAGCCACCGCTCTATCATATCGTCATAACGCAGCTTCCCTTGCTGCTCTAAAATGATAACGCCCAAAGCTGTAAACGGCTTCGATACTGAGGCCAATTCAAAGACCGATTGGTCATTCAGCATCCTCTTTGTTTTCAGTTCTGCAGCGCCGAATGAACCCTGGTATAAGATGCGGCCGTTTTCCGCTGCCAATACAGCGCCGTTTATTTCATGTCTTTCGTCTAAAGTGCTGAAAAGCTGTTCAAACGCTTGTTTTTTCTTTTCGTTCATTTCACGAACCTCCATATACAAGCTGATTTACCCTTTTATACGAACGGCCGCTTTAGAAGTTTCAATATTTTCCCTTTCCGGAACACCAGTCAGTATACTGCCGTTCAGGCAGCCGCGGAGGTTTGATGAATGTCTTTTATTCACACAATACTGTGCAGGCTTCGAATTCAACATGCTTCTCGTCTTTATTTGCACCGGCAATTTCCATGGTCGAAAACATCGCGCAGACGACGGCTTTGTATTCGTTCATGACGGTTTGAATTTCAATCAGGAACCGTTCAGATGAAGCCGCGTATTCCGTTACGTACTCTTTCATTTTGCCGATAATATCATCTGCCTGACGGCTGAAGCCGGCCGCCTCCAAGTCACTCTCAAACTGGTTTTTGTTGATCATATGAATATGCATTTTTTAAAGGCTCCTTTCAGCAGCATTTTGTGGTTATATCTACTGTAAAGGACAGACTTGGATAAACTTTTAATAAAATATGAACAAAATATGAATTGGCTCATCGGCCTGACCGGCGGGCTTTCGGCTGTGCTCCGTTTCATTTGGACTACATGAAATAATGACTTCTTTACTCTGTTAAAAACAGCTCATATATGATCTAATACCAGTAAAATGTTTAGGAGGCGGCCTATGTCAGCAGCAGGAAATCGGCAAAAATTTTGGGTCATGGCGATGCTTATAGCGGTCTTCACCGTGTTCGTTTTCTCTTTTTCTGAGAATCATTCACAAAAGAACTGGCACACAGCGGTTGACCAGGCGTCAGTGAATGTCTTCGGCCAGCAGATCTTTGAAAAAGACCGTCTGGCAAAAACACTCGACGCACGTGAGGCAGAATCTCTTCTGACTCTTGTGAAACTTGCAAATGCAGAACATCACATCATCTAAAAGCCATTATAAAAAGCCTGTTTCCCTTTGACAGAGGAAACAGGCTTTTTCCATGTATTATTGAGCATGTTTTTGTTCAATAAACCGGTCGATCCGGGCGAGAACATCCTTCATGTCCGTACATTCTTTAAAGCTTTCATTAATGGCTTGAATGCCTTGTTTGTATTTTCCGTTATGCAGCACTTCTTCCGCGGCAAGCTTTACCTTTTCAGCGCTCACTTCATCTTTTTGCACGGTATAGCCTGCATCCAATTCAGTCAGGCGGCGCGCAACCATCGGCTGGTCTTTATCGTGCGGGATGACGACCAGCGGCACTTGATAATGAATGCCTTCATTTACACTGTTCATTCCGCCATGCGTGACAAACACGTCGGCCTGCTCCAGCACTTCAAGCTGCGGCACGTACGGGGCGATGATAAAGTTTTCCGGCGCCTGTTTGATTTTCGACAGATCGGCTTTTTCCCCGGCGGCAATGACTACTTTTCCTTCAAAATCTGAGAACGCGTCTATGCACAGATTGAAAAACGCTTCCGTGTCCCCGAGCACCGTTCCCATTGAGATATAAATGACTTTTTCATTCTTTAATGCGTCAATCGGGAAGTCGACGCGCCCTTTTCTCTTCGGAAAACTCGGACCGATAAATAAATACTCATCTCCGAATGTCTCACTTTCGGGCTGAAAATATCTGCTTGTATAGACGACGTTCAATTCACCTGTGTTGTTCATAAATTGAACCATGCTGTCAGGGGCGACACCGTATTTGTCTTTCATCTCGGCCAACAGCTCTTCACATTCCCTGTCCGGCTGAAACGGCACGCCCGATTCCGGGTGGAGCGGCAGTATTTTCAGACGGTCTTCATTGAACAGGAAGGATGCTGAAGAAGAGATGCCGGGAATGTTGAGATAGTCCCGCACCAGCTCTCCCGCACCGAATTTATCATAATAGACGGCGTCGAATTGAATGTCCTCTGCCAGCCGCTGCACAATATGTAAAATCTCCAGTGACGTTTTGATATGAACCTTTAAAAATGCAAGTATGCCGGACGGACTGCCGGGATCAATGGGTGTCATTCTGAGCAGATCGCTGTGAAGATGAACTTTCGCCCCTACTCCTTCCAGTCTGCTTTTGTATTTTTCCGTTGAGATATAATGAACGTGATCGCCCCGTTCGCTGAAGGCCTTTGTCATACCCAATGTCGGGTTTACGTGTCCTTCTGCGGGAAAATTGATCATCAGAATATGTTTCGCCATTTTTCAATCTCCTTTGCCTTTTTTGCGTCTCTTCCATATCCATCATAAATGACGCGGAAAAAATCATGCAAGGAACATCCGTCAGGTCTTTATGACGGTTCGATGACATCGGCAAAAAAAAGACAAGGCATTTCGCCTTGTCTATCGTGATGATTCGTCTGTTTCTTCCGCTCTCAGCACGCCTTTCAGATGTTCTTCATCATGCTTGAGATGCTCCGTCATATATTGCACGGCTTTTGTTTTGTCGCCCTTTTTTATTTCTTCAAAGACTTTCCGGTGCTCATGCAGAATAACCTCCGCACGTTCATCGCCTTTAAAATTAAGAACTCTGCAAAAATGAATCAGCACATTGACATGCTCAAGCAGCATGGCCAGCCGGCTGTTGCGGCTGAAATCCACAAGGAGCCGATGAAACGACTCGTTTAAGGAAATAATCTCAGTCTCTTTGACGCCTTTATTGATGGCTTCTTCCGTCTCCCGCAGCTGTTTTTCAATGAGGTCAATTTCACTCTCAGCCGCTTCATCAATAACCAGTTCGACCGCCAGTGATTCAAGTGACATTCTGATTTTATAAATCTCTTCAACATCCTTAACGGACAAAGAATAAATGACAAAGCCGTTTCGATCGTCTGCCGTCAGAAGCCCGTCCTTTTCAAGGAGCCGCATGGCTTCTCTGACCGGCGACCGGCTGACTCCGAAATCCTTGGCCAGCTGAGTCTCATTCAGCCGTTCACCCGGTTTAAAAATCCCGTCAAATATCATTTTTTTCAATTGGGAATAAAATTGCAGATAATACGGGATTGGCTTATCTAATTTAAAATTATCCATCTTTCCTACCTCTTCATACAATTTAGGCCTTATTGTTACCAAGATCATATAACAGTTTATCTATGGAAGCAACATTCCCGGGCTTGTCAGCATATCGGAGGTGCCGTAATATGGAAGTATAGTTGGTCGAGGGTATTCCGTAAACCGAAAACAATTCATTCGGAGGTGACGGAAACATGAAAACATACAAGATTGCCAGCATACCGGGGGACGGTGTGGGGAAAGAGGCAGTTCCGCAAGCGGAGCGGGTGTTGAACGCGATCGCCGAATTACATGGAGGCATTGCCTTTGAGTTCACTTCTTTTCCGCGGAGCTGCGAGTATTATTTGGAGCACGGGACTATGATACCGGATGATGGATGAGAAAGGTTACAGCACTTTGATGCTTTGTTTTTGGGAGCGGCGGGGAATCAAAAACTCGTCCCCGATCATGTTTCGCTGTGGGGGGCTGCTCATCAAGATACGCCGGGAATTTGAACAGGTGATTAATGTGCGGCCGGCAAAACTCCTGCCGGGAATCACTTCTCCCCTCGTTAACCCGAAGGATTTTGATCTGATAGTCGTCCGCGAAAACAGTGAGGGCGAGTACAGCTCTGTCGGCGGCAGAATCAATCAGGGTGAGGACGAAATCGCCATACAAAACGCGGTCTTTTCCCGACGGGGTACGGACAGAGTGATGCGGTATGCTTTCGAACTGGCGGCAAGTCGGCGGAAACACGTCACAAGCGCGACGAAATCAAACGGTATTGTTCACTCGATGCCGTTCTGGGATGACATCTTTAAAGAGGTCAGCCGTGAGTACGCCGGGATTGAGACGGATTCCCAGCACATCGATGCACTGGCGGCCTTCTTTGTCACGCAGCCGGAACGCTTCGATGTCATTGTCGCTTCAAATCTGTTCGGAGATGTGCTGACAGATATCGGCGCGGCGATTATGGGAAGCATCGGAATCGCTCCCGCAGCCAACATCAATGTAAACGGCAAATATCCTTCCATGTTTGAGCCTGTTCACGGCTCCGCCCCGGATATTGTCGGAAAAGGAATTGCCAATCCTATAGGCCAAATATGGACGGCGAAATTAATGCTCGATTCATTCCGAGAAGAGGAACTGGGCCATCTCCTCTTACAATCTATTGAAACGGTCACAAACAGCGGCATTCTGACTCCTGATGTCGGCGGAAAACA
Source organism: Bacillus sp. hwrm1 (assembly GCF_040207805.1). Taxonomy (NCBI): domain Bacteria; kingdom Bacillati; phylum Bacillota; class Bacilli; order Caryophanales; family Bacillaceae; genus Bacillus; species Bacillus sp. hwrm1. Next base: position 3,523,879 of record NZ_CP157943.1, read on the forward strand.
TTCAACGGAAGATGTCACTTCCGCTATTATTTCTCAAATCAAGAACAGATAATACGAAAAAAACCGCGGGCAGGAAAACTGCACAGCGGTTTTTTTCGTCTCAGACGGGACGGATCGCGCAGAAACAGGCCGATTCACCTGTGAAGCCCGCAATACGGCCTGATTGATCCTTTTCTACAGAAAAAAACCGCTGTATATCACGAGGAGCATCCAGCATCTGTTTTTCCAGTAATGCGGCTTTCTCTTCAGTCAGGCCTGCCCGTTCACACCAGACGGTAAATTGAAATGGTTTCAAAAAGCAGACAGCGGATTCAATCCGGAAGCCGGCTGTCTCCAGAAAACAGAGCCATTCTGTTTTTTTCCACGCCCGAAAGTGGCTCTGATCCCGTCTCTTCTCAATGTCATTATAAAAATGGTCATATTCATCCTTTTCAGGTGCGGTATTGTCAATGAGAAGCAGTCTGCCGCCCGGTTTGACAACCCGAAACGCTTCATGAACAAAGGCTCTGACATCGGGAAAATGATGCGCCGCGATTCTGCATGTGACGATATCGAAAGCAGCATCGGAAAACGGCATCTTTTCAGCATCGCCTTTTTCGAATGACACGTTCGTCCATCCGTTTCCGGTTATAAATGCTTCAGCGGCTGCTAACATTTCTTCCGTGAGGTCATAGGCGATAACAGAGCGTACGAGAGGAGCGAGAGCGTTAGCCGTATGTCCGCCTCCCGTCGCGATATCCAGCACGTCCATATGCTTTTCGGCACCGGAAGCTGAAACGAGATACGCCAAATCCTCTCCTGCGGCGTGTCCTGGACTAGTCACATATTTCGCGGCGTTTTTGGCAAATTGCCGCTGCGCCTGCTGTTTAATTGAATCCTCCATTATACTCGGGCCCCCTTTTCTTTCTGATTGCTGCCTTAATCAAAATAAACGGGTTCGTCCGGATGTTTGAGATATGCAAACATCTTTTCAATCTGACTTTTTGTATTGCGGGCTTCAGATAGCGGCGGCAGTTCCGTTTCCGCAAAAAAGCCGGCGGCGCTTGTTTCTGTTCCCTCCCTGATCCGGCCGCCGATGATCTCGCATTTGATAAACACTTTGTAAACGTGGGCGGCGGACGGCGGATGGGAATGGCATTTCTTATCCATTACAGCTAACAGTTTAACGGGCTTTACGTCGATTCCCGACTCCTCTTTTACTTCTTTGACAGCGGTCTCGCCCGGTGAAATCCCGATATCAGCCCATCCGCCCGGCAGCGCCCATCTGCCGTCGCTTTTCTCTCTTACCATTAATATGCTCTGATCTTTAAAAACTGCCGCTCTGATATCAACTTTCGGAGTGGGATAGCCCGTGTCACCGGCGAATACGTCTTTGATGACCCTTTTGTCGGTGCCGGTATGATGCGCCATGATATCCACGCTTATTTTTCTTATTTCTTCAAATCTCTCAATATCATATATGTCTTTGGAATAAGCCAGCCCCGCTTGCGCCGCGGATTGAAGCTGTTTTGCCCATTCAAGCCATTTTGGCTCCATTTTTTCACCGCCCGTTATGTTAATTGACGAAACCCTGAGGGTCCGAGTATTGCACCTTGAGAGTACCGGTGCCCATGATCCGTTTCTGCTCCTTGTTTTCTGTGTATGACGGAGCGAATCCTGCCGGAAAAACAGAAAAAAGCCATTCATTTGCTGAATGGCTTTTTTTCATTTTCTATTTTTCTTTCATGACAAGAACGACGCCTGAAACAATAAGAGCCGCCCCGATCCAGAAGGTTCCTCCGATCGTCTCTCCCAGCAGCAGCCAGCCGAGCAAAGTCCCGGAAAGCGGCTGAAAGAAGAAAAACAGACCGCCGCTTGCCGCATTCAGTAATTGCAATCCGCGATTCCAAAGCATGAACGCGCAGGCGGTTGAGATCACACCCAGATATAAAAGTCCGCCCCATATCTCAGGCCGGGCAAGCTGAGACAAAGGAATCTCCCGAAGCGGGCCCGCTGTAAACGGGGTCAGGATGACAAATGCGACGCAAATGGAATACGTTGTGACGACAAGCGGTGAGTAATGGCCGGGAACCCGTTTCATCAGCACGGACATCAAAGCCCATGTCAGCGCCGCAGCCAGAAGCGAGAGACCGCCGAGCTGGCTCGACATATTGAGATCTCCGTTCCCCACAATGAGCAATACTCCGATCGTCGCCAGCCCTGTCGATATTCCTTTTTTCAGCGTTAACCGTTCTTTCAACATCAGCCGGGCAAATACAACCATAAATGCGGGAGTGGATGCCGTAATAATCGCACCCATCTGCGCGGTTGATAATTTCGTGCCGATTTCCTGCGTGACGATCGAAACCGTGTTGCCGATCAATCCGATCGCAGCGATCAGTAATAAATCACGTTTATGAACTTTCCAGGATTGGCGTGTAAATAAACTGAGAATCAAAAGCGAAAGAAGCGCCACCGCATATCTCAGCCATACCAGTTCAAGCGGCGGAATGACCGCTACCACAACTTTTACAACGACATACATACCGCCCCAGATACTGGCGGCCAATGCCAAATAAATCGAACCGAACAATGTATTTTTCAATTTGATGCACCCTCCGTTATCATATTAGGTCACGTCATATGCCCTAACGGAGAGAAGCGCAGTCACTTTCCTCCATTAAGGGCGGAGAAGTGCTGCCGGTACATCATGTTCAAATAAGGGCGCTAGAAACATATCGTTTTTCACCTCAATTGCAAACTGATTTTTCTCATTATACAAGGTTTGTTAAAAGACGTAAATGAACGGCGGCATCGGCTTTATCGATTGCGGACTTGCAGCTGGATTCTTGTGATCTGATTGTCAAACCCGTCCGCCACAACCTCATCAAGCATATATTCTTCATATGCATAATCGCCCATTTCCAGCCCATACTCTTCAATAAACTGCATGATGCTGCGGTAAGCCGCTTCCGCTTCATCCCCTATTTGGTACCCGACGGCATAAAGCCCTTTCGGCTTGATATGGAGGTCTCTATTCTCTATGCCTTCTTCTGTCTTCATATAAAAATGGGTGTAGTTGTAGAATTCTTTTTTCATAATCTGCTCCCGCGCAAACAGTCCGCCGACCGGATGCCCCTGATCGAGCTCATGTACCCGCATATAGCGGATCAATTCTGAAATGGCGGCAGTATATTGCCGTTCTGGCAAATGGAGTACGGGCCGTCCTATCATAAGTGTCTCTTCATCTAATCGCTGCAATGAGACGGAGGAAAAGTCTGTCTCCAAGGCTTGTTCGGTCAGCTTCACCTTTGTCCGAATCATCCTTTGCAGGTGCTCCAGCTTTTTGATTTTGCTTTCGATTTCTGAAGATTTCTCTTTTAAAAGCGTGATGATACCCTCAGGGGTTTTGTCTGTTAAGAGCGGTTTGATCTGCTTCAAGGGCACGCCGACCTCCTTAAACAGACCGATGACCTGAAACAGTTCGAATTGATGATAGGAATAGTATCTGTATCCGTTCGCTTTTTTGATTTCCGGAGAAAGCAGGCCGATCTCGTCATAATGGAACAGGGTTTGTTTTTTTACGTGGCACAGTTTTGCAAATTCACCCGTTGTGAAGTATTTTCTGACGTCTTCGCTCATAATGCCTCCTTGACTATACGGTAACCATATCCTTTATGATGATCATTGTATCCGAGAGAAGGCTGATTCACAAATGGCTTACGTAATGAAAGCTTTACCGTCTCAAAAAAAGCGGAAGAGGAGTATCAAGTATGACGATTGAAATCAGAACAGTCACGGAAGAAAACCGTGCCGATATACTGGCGCTTCATGTAAGGGAAAGCCAGACTTCATTTATTGAAACCGCGGAAGAGTGCTTACAAGATGCTGAGGATTGCCGGCATTATCAGCCGGCCGGTCTTTATGTTAACGGGGAATTGGTCGGCTTTGCCATGTACGGATGGTTTCCGGAATATGATGAGGAAAATGAAAACGGCAGAGTGTGGCTTGACCGTTTTTTTATTGATGAACGCTATCAGGGACGGGGATTGGGCAAGCTGTTGCTTGATGCCCTAATCCGTCATCTCACTCAAATATATGATTGCAGACGGATTTATTTAAGCCTGTTTGAAGATAACGTCCACGCATTGCGGCTTTATCAAAAATTCGGCTTCTTATTCAATGGAGAGCTGGACTTCAATGGTGAAAAAGTGATGGTGAAAGAGCTGTAAACCCTCTGTATAAAAGCAATTCGTCTTCTTGCCAATACCTTAAATTTGAGGTAACATAAAGATATTAGACGACGGTCGACGGACTACGGTCGATTATTAAAACCTGATACAGCGGAGCGGAACATGGTGTTCAGGCATCTAATGGAGGAGAAGATTGTGCTTATTATACTCGTTATGTTTCTTCTCGGGATTATTCTCGGGTTTATCGGCGCCGGGGGAGCCGGTTTTGTCATTGCACTTTTAACTATACTGTTTCACGTACCGATTCATACGGCTTTAGGCACCTCCCTTGCCGGAATGGCTTTCACAAGTTTATCGGGGGCATTCAGCCACTACCGTGAAGGCAATATTCAGATGAAAATCGGTCTCATCGTCGGCGTTTTTGCGGCATTCGGTTCGTTTTTCGGGGCAAGGCTTACTTCCCTTATCCCCGCAGATTTGCTGCATTACTTGACGGCGGGCATGCTGTTTTTATCTGCTCTGCTTATTTTAGTCCGGTTATTTATTGTAAAAGAAACACAAGAAGATTCCGGACAGCAAAGCAATCTGAACATATGGGTGAAAGCTGTTGTACTCGGTGTCATCGCAGGAATCCTGTCCGGAACGTTCGGGATCGGCTCTGCCCCTTTCATCCAAATCGGCTTAATGATTCTTTTGCGCTTATCCATCCGCCAGTCGGTCGGCACCACCATGCTTGTCATTATCCCGCTTGCGGTCGGCGGAGGACTCGGTTATGTGACGGAAGGATTTGTCGATTATATGCTGTTGGTCAAAGTGCTGATCGGAACGATGTGCGGCGCATATGTCGGAGCGAAATTCACCAACCTCGTGCCGAAAGTCATTCTGAAATCAGCCATCTTTTTAACACCGGCCATCGCCGGTCTCATGCTTTTATTTTAAACTGAAACGGGAGGCGGCCGCCTCCCGTTTTGTTCTGTTCTTCATCTGTTTTCGAAGAGCTTTTTCAGCTTTGCTTCCGTTTCGGTATGATCTACCGGCGTATACACACTACAACGCAGATCACTGTTGCCCTGAACCTGAAATGAAGTCAGGTTAAAGACCATTTTTCCCGCCTTCGCGTGGCGGAACTCAATTAATACTTCGGGTGCCGAGCTGACTTCGCTCTCATTCCACAGCGTATGAAATTCCGAATACGTTTTCTCCATTTCTTCTATAAACTGAGAATACCACGTATCAGCTACATACTGGCCGTAATACGTTCTGAAAATGGCGATGAATCCTTTCACAAAGTGCTCCCAGTTCACGGCTAAACTTCTTAATTCTTTTCTGGAAAACAATAGCTCTATGAGATTCCGCTTTTCAGGAGGAATTTGTTCAAAATCTAAAAACACGTGCGCCGCAGCCTGGTTCCACCCTACGATATGACACCGCCTGTCCGAGATAATGGTGGGACAATAACGGAGCTCCTGCAGGATTTTTGAAAGGGACGGGCTGATAACCGCTTCTTCCTCCGCAGCAAACGGCTGCTTCACGCCCTCCTCAATGGCAAGCGCGTATAAATAATTTCTCTCATCTTTGTTCAGCTGCAGCGCATCGGAAACGGCGTCCAATACGGCTACGGACACTTTAATGTCTCTGCCCTGCTCCAGCCACGTATACCACGTGGTGCTTACGCCGGCTAATTGCGCGACCTCTTCTCTTCGGAGTCCGGGCGTTCTTCTCCGTGTGCCCATCGGCAGCCCGGCCATCTGCGGAGAAATTTTGGCCCGCTGCGTTTTTAAAAACTCTGAGAGCGCCTGCAATCTTCCTTCTGGTATCATACCGAATCTCTCCTCTCTTACCCTGGTATTCATTATACTAGGATAATCAACAACTTGTAATAGGATAATTGCGAGTTACAATAAATACATACCGAAGGAGGAATGACCATGAAAAGAGTTGTGATCACCGGAATGGGAGTGATTTCACCTCTCGGCAATGATGTGCATACATTTTGGAAACACCTGACGGAAGGAAAATCGGGAATCTCTTTCATCGATTCGTTTGATGTCTCCGGCTCAAAGACAAAAATAGCCGGTACCGTCCGTGATTTTGACGCAGAAGAAAGATGGGGCAGAAAAGAAGCGAGACGGCTTGACCGTTTCAGCCAGTTTGCTTTAGCGGCAGCAGAACAGGCGCTTGAAAGCTCCGGGATTCAGCTCGATCAGATTGACCGTGAACGCCTCGGCGTGTACGTCGGCTCGGGAATCGGCGGCATCACGACTTTGATTGATAATGTTCATACTTTAAATGAACGGGGAGCGCGAAAAGTGAGCCCGAGCCTTGTCCCCATGATGATCTCAAATGCGGCCGCCGCTCAAATCAGCATCAGATTAGGCGCGCTCGGCCCCTCACTTTCTCCCGTCACCGCGTGTTCCATCGGCAATACGTCGATCGGGGAAGCATTCAACGCCATTCGGAATGATGACGCAGATATCATGTTTGCCGGGGGAGCGGAAGCGGCGATTACGAATTTGTCATTAGCCAGCTTCGGCAATGCCCACGCGCTGTCAGCGAGAAACGAAGACCCCGCCGCGGCAAGCCGGCCGTTTGACGCGGATCGCGATGGATTTGTCATGAGTGAAGGCGCGGGCATCTTAGTATTGGAATCATTGGATAGCGCAATCGGCAGAAATGCCCCGATCCTTTGTGAGGTGCTCGGCTACGGTGCGAGCTCTGACGCCTATCATATGGTGGCCTCCCATCCGGAAGGAACGGGCGCATACCTGGCGATGAAAAACGCTTTGAAAAAGGCGAACGTTTCAGCGGAAGACATTGATGTCGTAAGCGCTCATGCGACAAGCACAAAAGCCGGAGATCTTTCTGAAACATTGGCCATCAAGACATTATTCGGGGAGCTTGCGTATGATATTCCGGTTACGGCCAACAAATCAATGCTCGGCCACATGCTTGGCGCGGCAGGCGGCGTTGAAGCCATCGCTCTGACAGAAAGCTTGAGACACGGCATCATCCCGCCGACGATCAATCTGCAGCACCCTGATTCGGCATGTGATTTGGACTATGTAGCAGACGGGCCCCGCCATCAATCGTTAACGATCGGCCTTTCCAACTCATTCGGCTTTGGCGGGCATAATTCGGCAATCGTGCTGAAGAAATATGAATAGCGGGCATCAAAAAAAGGAGTGAATCATTTCACTCCTTTTTTGCTTTCTCCGGTTTTGTTGTTAAGGCGAAAAAAGCGATGGAACCGATAACGGATGTCGTGAACATAATTGCCCCCATCGGCACGGCCGTCGCTTCATTCATCCCCACAAGCGGCGACACGATGGAACCGAGAAGAAGCGGAAGCATGCCGAGCAGTGCGCTTGCGCTTCCCGCGCGGTGTCCCTGCTTTTCCATCGCCAATGTAAAGGTGCTTGTCAGCGTCATGCCGATCGTAATCATATAAATAAAAATTGAAATCACCAGTGCCGCCAGCGGCCCGTGAATGATCGTCATGACGAGCAGAACGGCAGTCGCTGTCATCGCTGTAATCACGCCGATTCTCAGCAGGCTTTTTTCGTGAATGATCCCGCCGAAACGCCCGATGATAAAGCTTCCGGTAATGATCGCCAGACCGTTTATGCCGAATAAAACACTGAATACCTGAGGCGATACTCCGTAAATGTCCTGATACACGAAAGGCGTTCCGGAGACATACGCAAAGCTCCCGCCGTGAATAAAACCGACCGTCAGCGCATAGCCGATAAATGACCGATCCTTCAGCAGGCTTCCCATTGTCCGCACGGAATTTCCGATGGAGCTCGGAATCCGCTTTTCCGGCGGCAGGGTTTCTGTCAGCTTGAGCGCAATGATGAGAACAAGCAAAAACCCGATAAAGGTTAAAAAGAGAAAAATCGTATGCCATGATGCAAACGGAAGCAGTAAAATCGCGCCTCCCGTCATCGGCGCCACCATCGGCGCGACGGCGGTAATGACCATCAGCAGCGAGAAAAATTTAGAAAGCTCTCTTCCCGTAAACACATCTCTGACGATTGCACGGGATAAAACGAGTCCTGCCGAAGCGGTGAATCCTTGAAGAAAACGGGCAATCACTAGTGTCACAATGTTCGGTGCAAGCGCGCAAAACAGAGAAAACAACGCAAATAAAAAAATACATAGTAATAACGGTTTTCTTCTTCCCTTCGCGTCACTTAACGGGCCGACAACAACCTGTCCGATTGTCAGTCCGATCAGACATGCGGTTAAACTGAGCTGGACAAGCGATGCGCGGGCGCTTAAATCTTCAGCGATTTCAGGGAAACTTGGCAGATACATATCTATATTGAGCGGCCCCAGTATCGCAAGCATTCCGAGAAGAAAAGCCAGCGCAAGCCGCTCCTTACCGGTCGGATTATGCAGCATATCGTTCCCACCTTTCCTTTGTCAATCTCTCAAAACATTTGTATATTGTATCATAATTTTTTCTTTATTTTTAAAAGTTTTCAAAGGGCATAAAAAAACCAAGGGCTGTAACAGCCCTTGGGTCCGGGTCACGCGATAAAAGGTTTTACGCGTGTTTTTCTTTAAATGCTTTTGCGTATTGATCAGCCGCTATAATGGCATCCGCCACGTCGTCAGCCGTCACGTCAAAAGCGGCATGAATTGTTTCTTCTTCAATCGTCGCGGCTTCTGCCACTTTCATAATGTCCTCTTTAGATGCGTCTTTCAATTTGATGTCTTCAAGTGTGACAGGCAGCCCCAAGCTAATATAAAACGCGATATACCGCTCAATTTCCTCAAGCGAACGTTTTTCCAGCGCCAATTGAACGAGCGTGCCGAATGCCACTTTTTCACCGTGGGTCAAGTGATGGATTTCTCCTTCAAGCGCGGTAAATCCGTTATGAATGGCATGCGCCGCAGCTAAGCCGCCGCTTTCAAATCCCAGTCCGCTCAGAAGTGTATTGGCTTCAACCACCGCTTCCAATGCGGGCGTAACGGCTTTCGCTTTCACAGACTCATAAGCGAGATGGCCGTATTTGAATAATACCGCTTCACATTTTTCCGCGATAGCCTCTCCGGCGATTGTCGGAATTCCGCCTGCCATCGTTTTACCGCCATTGGCGATGACACTGCGCGCCTCTATCCACGTCGCCATCGCATCGGCAATCCCTGATGCTAAAAAGCGCGGCGGAGCTTCCGCGACGATTTTCGTATCGACCAGAACCAGGTCAGGATTCTTATGATAGAAACGATAGTTTTCGAACGCGCCTTGTTCAGAATACACGACAGACAGCCCGCTTGTCGGAGCATCCGTTGAAGCGGCCGTCGGCACGATAACGGTATAGCCGTTTATTTCATCTGATACGGCTTTGGCCGTATCAAGCGTTTTACCGCCGCCGACTCCGATGACAATAGTCGCGCCTGCTTTTTCTGCGATGCCGGCAATTCTTTTCATTTCTTCCTGGGAGGCTTCGCCGTTGAAAACCGCCTCTTCAGAAGAGATATTGCTTTTCTTTAATTCAGCCGTCACCTTGTGGCCCGCGATATCCCATACGGTTTTGTCCGCGATGACGACGGCTTTTTCACCAACGCCCTCCAGATGTCCGCCGATCGTTTCAATGGCGTTTTTTCCCTGCACGTATTTGGCCGGACTGATAAAAATTCGTTCCAATGTCATCATCCCTTCTTCGTTGTCTCTCATTACATTTCTCTTATTGATAGAGCAGAAATGAAAACTCTTCTGATATAATTCCTCGTTTTAAATTGATTTAAACCTCATATACACTGCAGAAAAATCAATTTTCACGGCATTGACAAGATGTGAAGGTGTCTATATAATCTTCGATATTGAAGCTGATCATTCTTTACTGAATGAACAAACGAGATTGTGAATGATTCGTCTTAAAAATTATTTAGTTCTGCTGGATAATTTTTGAGGCGTTTTTGTTTTTTATATATTTTTGACTGCGGAGGAGGTTTGCACATGAAGAACATTTGCAAGGATATACTGATGATTATGGCCGGAGCCTTTCTTATTGCGGCGTCCGTGGAATTTTTCGTCATCCCGAATCATTTAGGGGACGGCAGCACCGTGGGAATCGCTCTCGTGTTATATTATCTTTTCCATATACCTGCAAGTATTACGACTCTGGTTGTAAATTTGATTTTTATCGGGCTGGCTTATAAATTTTTAACGAAAAAAACGATTTTATACACGATACTCGGTACGGGAATGACTTCTGTTTTTCTCAGCATCGTCAGCTTTATTCCGTTCGGCGTGCACGATATGGTGCTCGGGATTGTATTCGGCGCTCTGCTGATGGGAGCGGGGCTGGCATTGATCTTTATTGCTGACGGATCTACCGGCGGGACCACGCTTTTGGCGTATTTATTAAATTACACAAAGGGCTTTAACATCTCCAAAAGCATGTTTTATATGGATTGTGTCATCATTTTCGCATCCGTTTTAGCGATCGGCATCAATCATATGCTGTATACGTTTATATTCGTATATCTGTGCGCCAAAATCGTCGATATTGTCATTGAGGGTTTCCATAATAAAAAAGCCCTCACCATTATGTCTGACCAATACGAAGAAATCGCCAAAGCCATCACCTCCGAGTACGGCAATGCGGCGACGATTTTTTACGGATACGGGTATTACGGCAGCAAAGACAAGCGCATTATCTATGTTGTCATTAAAAAGAACGAATTGCTGAAAATCAAAAAACATGTTCAAAAAATTGATCCGAAATCATTTATCGTTATTCATGAAGTAAAAGAAGCTGTCGGAGGGCAATTCGGGTTTACAAACCTGCCCGCCGCCGCAAATGAAAAATAACCGCCTGCAGTGTATAGCTGCAGGCTTTTTTTATTCGGCTCTTCCCCGCTCAAAGGTTTTTACATTTTTCAATCGAAGTAGTAGAAAAAATCTTTTTGATGGAGGAACATAAAAAATGAATATCAAAACTGACAGGCTCGTAATTCGGACATTTGAACCGGAAGATTGGCAGGATGTCTATGCGTACGCCTCAAATCCGAATGTCATGAAATATATACCAGAGGGTGTCTTTACTGAAGAAGATGCCAGGAAATTCGTTACTGAAAACAGCGGTGAACATGCCGGGAAGTTTCCCGTTTTATTGAAGGATGAAAAAACGGTCATTGGCCACATTGCTTTTTTTCAGTATTTTGGCGATCATACGTATGAAATCGGCTGGGTGTTTCACCCGGAATACCAGGGCAAAGGATATGCTTCAGAGGCGGCGCGCGCCGTGCTGGCATTCGGGTTTAACAAGATGAAATTACACCGGATCATTGCGACATGTCAGCCGGAAAACATGGCTTCGCACCGGGTGATGGAAAAGATCGGGATGAGGCGGGAAGGCTTTTTTAAAAAATGCATCCCCCATGATAATGAATGGTGGGATGAATATTATTATGCCGTTTTAGAAGAAGAGTGGGAAGTCTCCAATCTGGAATAAAAAGGCTTATACCCTTTGCTTTTACAGATAAGTGTGTGCTACACTGTTTGTAACAAATACGAAGGGATGATGGGTGGACAATGATTAACTAATCTTATTTTGACCGTTTGAAATCAAATATTTCAAATCAGAAAAAATAGGATTAGTCTGCCCATTTTCTATACGATACGAAAGCTATGTAAAAATAGCTTATTTGATCATGCACAGGTACGGCTAATCCTTCCAAATCAATTTGGGAGGATTTTTTTTGGTCCTCCCTTTAAAGCGAGGGATTGACATATGAAAGAAATGTTAAAAATAAGCGGCATCAGTTATGAAATCAACAGCGTTCCCCTTTTTGAACAGATCAGCGCGAGCGTTCAGCAAGGTGACATCATCGGCGTTATCGGTAAAAACGGCGCCGGCAAATCGTTATTGCTGCAATTGATCTGCAATCAAAAAACGCCGTCACAAGGACAGATCCAGATGATGCAAGATGTGAACATATATATGGTGGAACAAGAAACAGAAGCTTACGATTCCGGCCATCCGGAGCCTGCGGAGGCCGCCTTGTTAGAAAAGTGGAACGTACCCGCACGCGCCTTTTCGCAATTAAGCGGCGGAGAAAAATTGAAAGCCCGTCTTGCCAAAGGTTTCTCCTCCTCAAGCAGCCTTTTGTTATTAGATGAGCCGACGAACCACCTCGATCAGCACAGTTTAGAAATACTGCTAAATCAGATCAAGAATTACAAAGGCACCATTATTTTTGTTTCGCATGATCGTGCTTTTATAGATGCAGCAGCGACAAAAATCTGGGCCATCGAAGGAAAGAAACTCATTGAACATAAAGGGAATTATTCAAGCTATATGGAGGTCCGCAAACAGAGAAGACTGACACAGCAGCGCGAATATGAGAATCAGCAGAATATGGTCAAAAGGATTGAAGCTCAAATGAACGAGCTGAGCGCCTGGTCAAAAAAAGCCCACGCCCAATCAACGAAAATAGAAGGGTTTAAAGAATACCATCGCGTAAAAGCAAAACGCACGGACGCCCAGATTAAATCAAAGCAGAAGCGTCTTGAAAAAGAGCTTGAAAAAGCGAAAGCAGAACCGGTTGAAGCGGAGTATGAAGTCCGTTTTTCCATTGAGCACCGCAAAAAAGCGGGAAAGCGTTTTTTAGAAGTAAGTGATGTCACAAAGTCATATGACAGACGAACGCTTTTCAAAAACGTGAATTTCACTGTGATGCACGGTGAAAAGATCGCGATTACAGGCCCGAACGGCAGCGGGAAAACAACATTATTGAAGGTCATCCTCGGTCAGGAAAAAGCGCAGGGCGGCAGCATATGGATTTCTCCGTCTGCAAACGTCGGATATTTAACCCAGGAAGTATTCGACCTTCCGCTTGATAAAACCCCCGAACAGCTTTTTTACAAAGAAACGTTCGAAGCAAGGGGAAATGTTCAATCCCTCATGAAGCATTTAGGATTTACCGCAGCGCAATGGACGGAACCCATCGGCAAGATGAGCATGGGAGAGCGGGTCAAATGCAAACTGATGGCGTTTATTCTGGAGGAGAAAGATGTGCTGATTCTGGATGAGCCGACAAACCACCTTGATCTGCCGTCACGCGAGCAGCTTGAAGACACTTTGGCCCGATACGACGGAACGCTCATCATCGTATCTCATGATCGTTACTTTGTCGAAAAGACGACGGACATCCGGCTTGATATCTCAAACGGCAGCGTCCGAAAACAATGGAAAGAATCTCCCTCCGTCAGGGACGATGCTGAAGAACTGCGATTGAAGCTTGAGACCGAACGGCAGGAAGTCCTCGGAAAACTCAGCTTCATGACTCCGGCTGATAAACAATATCGTGAGCTTGATCAAAAATTCAAAGAGCTGACGGAAGAGATCAAGAAATTGAAATGAATGAAAAACCCGTGATTGTCACGGGTTTTGTTTTGGAAAGCTCACGTATCATGAAGAATAATTTCAAACTGATTTGTACAACCTACGTTCAGATTAATTATGAGCATGGTTCAGGGGGGCGAAGAATGGCCAAACGCATTGGAATTACGGGAAACATTATGGCTGATCAATCCGGCCCTTTCCCGGGTTATAATCGGGCATATGTCAATAATGATTATATTCAGTCTGTTTCTGAGGCCGGCGGTGTGCCGTTTATATTGCCGGTGATTCAAGAGACGGCGCTTTTAAAGGAACAGGTCTCTCATGTTGACGGGATCATTCTGTCCGGCGGCCAGGATATAGACCCGCTGTTTTACGGCGAAGAACCTTTACAGGCTTTAAGAAAGACCTTTCCTGATCGGGACGCCTACGAGAAGGAGCTGATTCTCACGGCGGTTGCTTTAGAAAAGCCGATTCTTGCAATCTGCCGGGGGATGCATATGTTAAACGTCACTTACGGGGGAACTTTATATCAAGACCTGACACACGCTTCGTTTGCTGACATTAAGCATGATCAAGAAAAAGATCCGCCGTTAAAAACCCATCATGTTTCTTTTGAAAAAGGGACACGTCTCCATACCTTGTTTGGCGATTCAGCGCGGGTGAATTCATTCCATCACCAGATCATAAAAGAGACGGCGCCTTCGTTTAAAGCCTCGGCTTATGCGAAAGACGGGGCCATTGAAGCAATTGAACGGACGGGTGAATTATTTGTCGTCGGCGTGCAATGGCATCCCGAAATGCTGACAAAAAAACATGAAGACATGAAAAAGCTTTTTTCTCTTTTCATGGATGCGGTCAGCACATAAAAAAAGCAGATCATAACGATCTGCTTTTTCATTTTATTCTTCCGGTTTCTCCGGTGTTTTGCCTTGTGTCAGCTTATGGCCTTCGATATCCACGTTCGGAATGATTTTATCCAGCCACTTCGGCAAGTACCAGGCCGCATGTCCCATCAGCTTCATGACACTCGGAATAATGGTCATTCTTACAATGAACGCATCAAAAAGTACACCGAAAGTCATTGCCAAGCCCATGGATTTGATCGTAGCTTCTCCCGCAAAGATGAATCCCGCAAAGACGAAAATCATGATCAGTCCCGCCGCTGTTACGACAGGTCCGCTATGTTTCAATCCGGCATGAATGGCTTGTACCGGATTTTTTGTTTTGACATATTCTTCTCTCATTCTGCTGACAAGGAATACTTGATAATCCATCGCCAGCCCGAAAAGAATACCGATCGCTAAAATAGGCAGGAAGGCGAGAATCGGGCCTTTTTCCGGAATGCTGAGCAAGCCGGTGAAATTCCCATCCTGAAGGACGAATACCGATAAGCCGAGTGTAGCGGTCATCGTCAGCAAAAAGCCGACGACAGCGGCAAGCGGCACGAGAAGTGAGCGGAAAACAACGGTCAGCAATACAAACGCAAACCCGACAATGAGAATGGCGAATTCCGGAATGGCATCGTTTAATCGGTCTGAAATATCAATGTTCACCGCGGTTGACCCGGTGACGAGCAGGCGGATGCCGTTTTTGTCTGATCGTTTCCGTATATCCTGCACTAACTCTTTCGTTGCCTTATCATTCGGCCCGGTTTCAGGCATTGCCGTAATGATGGCATAGTCCCCTTTTTGATTCGGCATGGCAGGTGTGACGCTCGCCACATTGTGCAAGTCCTTCACTTCTTTCACGGCGTCTTGAAATGCTTCACTTTTGTTCCCCTTGACCCCTTTTGCATCGGCAACAATTGTCAGCTTGCCGTTAAAGCCTTCTCCGAATCCTTTAGACAACAGATCATAGGCGCGGCGATCCGGGCTGTCTTTCGCTTTCATTCCCGCATCAGGCAGCCCCAGCTCTAAATGCATGGCCGGCAGACTGATGACAGATAAAAGAATAATGCTGAAAATGCTTAACAGAATAGGCTTCTTTGTAACGAAGCGCCCCCAGGCATTCGTTTCGGCGCTTTTCTTTTCTTTTTTCCTTTTTGATTTCGGAATCATCCGTTTTCCTGCGACCGATAACACCGCAGGCACCAGCGTAACAGAAGCCAATACAGCCATCAGCACACTGAGTGCCGCAGTCAATCCCATGGCAGACATGAACGGAATGCCGACAACGGTCAATCCGCAAAGCGCGACGATCACGGTCAGTCCCGCAAAAACGACGGCGCTGCCTGCCGTTCCCGCGGCTTTCGCGATCGATTCATTTTTTTGTACACCTTCGCCCAAAAACTGACGATGCTTCGTAAAGATGAACAGCGCATAATCAATCCCGACGGCCAGGCCGATCATTCCGGATAATGAGAGACTGACCGAAGCTATCGTAAAGAACTGTGTCCCAATTAACGTCAGCGCGACGCTTACACCTAACCCAATCAAGGCCGTGACAATCGGCAGCCCCGCGATGACTAATGAACCAAACGTAATAGCCAGTACGACGAATGCCAGCACAACGCCGACAATTTCAGATACACCGCCGATTTCAACACCGGCCCCCGGCACATCGCCGCTGATCTCCGTCTGCAGACCCTTGTCTCCGGCGGCGGACAGACTGTGTTTCATATGTGAAACAGACGCATCCGTAATGTCATCCGCCGCTTTTTTGTACGTAATATCGGCATATGCCACTGATCCGTCTTTAGAAATGGTTCCTGTCTCAAAAGGACTTGCAATTGAAGCGACTGAATGATCGGTTTTGATCTTCTTTAATGTCTCTTCAACCGCTTGTTTTTCCGGTTTTGACGTCAATTTCTTCCCTTCTTCAGCTCCGAAAATAACCCGTATGCTTCCTTTATCGGGACCCTTTGAAAATTCTTTTTGAATGATATCCATCGCCTTTTCAGAAGGTGTGTCGGGAATTGACATATCCTCAGAAAAAGCAGGTTTTAACGAGATGGCGATCACAATCGAAGCGATCAGTATCACGAGCCACGCACTGATCATTTTAAATCGGTTGCGGGCAGACCATCCCCCTAATTTATATAAAAAACCAGACATCGAATACTCCTCTCCAATCATTACTTTCTGCCTAATTGTAGTTCACATTCACATAAAAAAAACGTACATAGGGGCATGTACGTTTGGGCAGTTTTTCATTATATATTCAGTTTCAGAATGCCTTTTTGCATGGCAATGGTGACGGCTTCCGTCCGCGAATCAGCGCCTAATTTGTTATAAATCGATGTTAATCTCGCTTTTACCGTCCGCTCTGAGATTCCTAAATCGAAGGCGATCGCTTTGCTTTTATGTCCTTGCGCAACGGCTTCTAGAACTATGATTTCCTTGTCCGTCAGCTGTGTTTCATTGGCATTTGCCCGTTCCATTTTCATTTCCCGGAAACGCCGCAAGATGTCCGGCTGCAGAAGCACTTCTCCCCTGACCGCCGCATCCATCGTATGAAATAAGGTTTCTGAGCTTGTGTCTTTCAGCAGATAACCGTTCGCGCCTGATTCAATGCCTTCTATCATCAGATGATCTTCATTATAGGTCGTCAAAATAATGATCGGCACATCAGAATGCTCTTTTATCTGTTTAATGGCTTCCAGCCCGCTCATTTTCGGCATGTACAGATCCATGAGAATGACATCGGGCTTTAGTTCCTCTGCGAGGCGGACGGCGGTTTTCCCGTTTTCCGCCTCTCCCGTTATGGTGTAATGGTCATTTGTTTCTATCAAAAGCTTCAGACCTTCTCTGACGACAAGATGGTCATCTGCTATTAACACTTTATACATGTTCCGCCTCTCCTTGAATTGGTATGATGATCTCAATTTGAGTTCCCGCTGATCTGGCGCTTGTTATACGGAAAGTGCCGTTCATCATATTGACGCGTTCTTGTATCCCAAGCAGCCCGTAATGTCCGCTTTTTCTCATTTCTGTTCCGGCATCAAAGCCTTTCCCGTCATCTTTGACGGTTATGCGGATCTGTCCCTCTTCTTCCTGAACGGATACCCAGACATTCTTTGCTTCTGCATGCTTGGCGGCGTTTGTCAGGCCTTCTCCGATCATGTAATGGCAATTCTCCGCCGTATGAACGTCAAGCACATGATGCACGCTGTAATCTAAAAAACAAGACAGCCCGGAGGCTTCTGTAAAATGGTTGATTTGTTCAGTGATGCTTTCTTTTAAGAACCCGATCTTTTCTGATGTGCTGCGAAGGTTGTCAATGGCCGAGCGCGCATCAGCCAATGTGCCTTTCACTCTGTCCATTGACTGGCTGATGATGTCTTTCGCTCTGTCAGTGTTACCCTTTGAAAGATGAACATGCACCGCTTCAAGCTGCATATGCAAGCTGACCAATCCTTGAGCAAGCGTATCGTGCAAGTCTCTCGCCATCCGCTGTCTTTCATTCTGAAGCGTCAGCTGTTTCACTTGCCGGTGAGCGAGCTCTAATTTTTCAAGCGTCATCTGTGTTTTTATTTTTTCATCAACTTGTGCGAAAAATGTGGCCGCATACGTGATAATCACGATCATGATGGGAGCGGCGATAACGATGAAACGCAGCAGATGATGCGGATGCTCCTGGTGCAAAGCTGTTATGGACATTAAAATGAACAGATAGAGTATGAGCAGCGTTTTTCCCTTATCCGCCATTCCGATAATCTGCCCGATTAAAAAGGCATAGAGACCGACGACAACCGCAATATAGCCGCCAGTCATCAAGTTAGCCGATGTATATATGATAAATCCCTGTATGATGAAATAAAGAAACGTTTTTTTCTTCACCCAGCGATGGGAATGCCAGTGCAGCACGGTAAAAATGACGATCAATATTGTGAATAACAGCAGCAAAAAAACCGTCCAGCTTTCATAAATGTACTGCAAAGAGACTGATGCGGCATATACCATTAAAATAAACGCCAGACCGGGCACCCGAAGCGCAAGCATATGCAATGAACGTCTGTCACGGGAGACATAGTCTTCTTGATGTTTTGTACCAAACAATCTCTGTCCACTTCCTTTTAGCTGACCGGCCTCACGAGGTTTTATTCTATTTGTCATCATACCATAAGTGCCTGCTTCTCACCTTCCCCTTCTTTCCTGCATGACTGGTGAAAGGAAAAACAGCCTGCGGGATTGTTCGCAAGCTGCTTTTTTGTTTATATCTTTTTTATGACTTTTCCCGGGTTTCAGCGGGCTCGTCTCCCGCGCGGCAAAACCGCGCGCATCAGAAAAACGTTCATGACACCAACAGCCGTTCCATGTGAACAAGAGGAAGCGATTGTGCCTCCTCTTTTTTTTTGACTCTCCGCTTTTTCTGATAAACAAAATTTGTAAGACTAGACCTCTTTTCTCAGGGGAAATTAACTACGTATTTCTACAAAGGGAGGTTTCAGACGATTATGGATAAGCGTGAATTAGCGGCTCACGAGTCGCTGGACTTACATGAAATCATTAACTTCAAGACGCTTTGTGTCGCGAAATCCAAGCTCATGCAAGGCCTTGTGTTTGATCAGGATCTGAAAACGTTAATGGAAAAAGACGTTCAGCAAGCCTCTCAAGACCTTGCTGATCTGCAGGCGGTTTATGAACGGGCAACGTTTCAGGCCCCCGTTCCTCAAAACCGGCCGACTTCGATCATCAATTGAAAGGAAGGTAAGCATCATTGAATCATGACCATTTAGATCCGATCAATTCATTACATGTCCCTGAACTTGCGGATATGACATTCGCAATGGATTTTCTCATACGCGCCAAAGAAGGCGTCAGAAATACCGCCGTTGCTTTAACAGAAACCGCTTCACCTGATGTAAGAGCTTTGCTTCGCAAACAGCTCATGCAGGGAATCACGATGCATCAGGAGATAACAGACTTGATGGTCAGCAAAAAGTGGTTTCACCCGCATGATCTGAGCGAACAGTATAAATTGGATCAGCTCTCTGCGAAAAATACCCTCATGGTCGGAAATATGAATCTGTTTCCCGTTGAAACGAACAGAAAAGGGTTGTTTGACCGCACACCTGATGAACACTAACACTGGAGGTATTACAGCATGAAGGCCGTAACGTATCAAGGAGTGAAAAACGTCGTTGTGAAAGACGTGCCTGATCCGAAGATTGAAAACCACGATGACATGATTATAAAAGTCACAAGTACGGCAATTTGCGGATCAGATTTACATTTAATCCACGGACTCATCCCGAACTTGCAGGAAGACTACATCATCGGGCATGAACCGATGGGCATCGTGGAAGAAACCGGTCCCGGCGTGACGAAAGTCAAAAAAGGGGACCGCGTCATTATTCCTTTTAATATCGCCTGCGGAGAATGCGTTTATTGTAAAAATCACCTGGAAAGCCAATGTGATCAATCAAATGAGAACGGCGATATAGGCGCTTATTTCGGCTATTCAGGAAATGCCGGCGGCTATCCGGGAGGCCAGGCGGAGTATTTGCGCGTTCCATTTGCGAACTTTACTCATTTTAAAGTTCCCGAAACATGCGAAGAACCGGATGAGAAACTGAGTGTTATTTCCGATGCGATGACAACCGGCTTTTGGAGCGTTGACAATGCCGGCGTAAAAGAAGGCGATACAGTTATCGTTCTCGGCTGCGGGCCCGTGGGCCTTTTCGCTCAAAAATTCTGCTGGTTAAAGGGAGCGAAACGCGTAATAGCCGTAGACTATGTCAACTACCGTCTCCAGCATGCGAAACGGACGAATAAAGTGGAAATCGTGAACTTCGAAGACCACGAAAATACGGGCAGCTACCTGAAGGAAATCACTAAAGGCGGCGCCGACGTTGTCATTGACGCCGTCGGCATGGACGGGAAAATGACAGACCTTGAGTTCCTCGCCAGCGGATTAAAACTTCAGGGCGGGGCGATGAGCGCATTGGTCATCGCATCCCAAGCGGTGCGAAAAGGCGGAACGATCCAGATTACGGGCGTGTACGGCGGCAGATACAACGGGTTTCCCCTTGGCGATATCATGCAGCGAAACGTCAATATCCGATCAGGACAAGCTCCCGTCATCCACTATATGCCGCATATGTTTGAATTGGTGTCAACCGGCAAAATTGATCCGGGCGATGTTGTAAGCCATGTCATTCCGCTTAGTGAAGCGAAGCACGGCTATGAGATGTTTGACACGAAAACAGATGATTGCATAAAAGTTGTACTCAAACCTTAAAGAACGGAGGCTACAGAAATGGCCCGCGCCTTACATGAATTACTCGAAATTCAGGAGATGGCTTCTTTTAAGTCACTTTGTCTGACGAAATCTAAAACCATGAAAGCGCTCGTATCCGATCCGCAGCTGAAAGAAATCATGCAGCAGGATGCGGATACATCAACAAGGCAATTGCAGGAATTTGCCTCAATTTTATCTGATGCACAGCATGAATGAGGAGATGAATGACGAATGAATCCGATTATTGAATACTTGACGGGAATGAATGCACTGACAGACCAAATTGTCGCTATGGATTTATTGAATTCGGCAAAAAGCGGAGTCAGAAACTATGCGATGGCGGCGACGGAAGCCGGAACGCCTGAAGTGAAAGCGATCCTCACCCGTCACTTAGAAGAAGCCATCGACATGCATGAGCAAATCTCACGCTATATGATGGAAAAAGGCTGGTATCACCCGTGGAACACAAATGAACAAGTCCGGCTCAATTTGCAAAATATTGATACGGCGCTCCGCCTGCCCGTCCTATAAATCGTTTTGCTGCTGAGACTGCATCCCTGACTCAAGCTTCAGTATTTCAAACTGTGAGCTGCCTTTTACAGCGCCCAGGCGGCTCTCAGTTTTTTTATGCCTTCTTGTATATCGGTTTCAGAAACCCCCGCGAATCCGAGGGAAACTGTTTTTTCAGGGACCTGTTTTTGATAGGTAAGAGACACGGGATAGATTTTGACGCCTTGTTCCTCCGCCTTTTCAATCAGCTCTTTTTCGCTGAAAGGCAGATGAACGTCAAGTAAAATCCGCAGCCCGGAATTTTCTCCGCGAATCCTGACGTATTGTCCCAGCTCGCGCCGCACGGCCTCTAATAATACCGCTCTTTTTTTCCGGTACAGCTTTCTCATTCTGTTAATATGTTTCTGCCACTCTCCGCTTTTGATAAATTGAGCCAGCGTCAGCTGACTGTGGCAGGAGACGGTCTGTTTATATAAAGAAGCGATTTCCCTGCCTTTTTCAATAAGCGGCAAAGGAAGAATCATATAGCTGATGCGCAGCGAAGGAAGCAGAGATTGGGAAAACGTCCCCATATAAATGACACGGTGATGCTGATCAAGCCCCTGCAATGATGGGATCGGCTGGCCGGTGTATCGGAATTCACCGTCATAATCATCTTCTATAATGAACGATTGATGTTCCTCCGCCCATTTCAGCAGCTGAATCCTTCTGTTTACCGGCATAATCGTTCCTAACGTAAATTGATGAGAAGGCGTGACATATACAAGACGCGGCCGCTCTTCATTCAGCTTCCGGATACAGACTCCTTCACCATCGACGGGTATCGGAATGATCTTCATGTGATTGGCTTTAAAAATCTCCCTCGCTCTCGGATAACCCGGATCTTCATATCCGATGGATAGATTTGCTTCAAATATTTTGCACAGCATTTGCAAAAGAGCAGGGTTCCCGGCGCCGACTATCACTTGTTCAGGAAGACAATTCACGCCGCGCGACTGATATAAGTACTCTGAAATGAGCGTTCTCAGTTCAAGCTCGCCCAAATCATCCCCGGGCCGATACAGCTCATGCCCGTATCGATCTAAGCTTGCAACCATGCTTTTGCGCCATGCCGAAAACGGAAAATGAGCGGCATCCACAGTGCCGTAGTGAAAATCAATCCATTGGCGGTCTTCCTTCGCCTTTGTTTGAACAGGCGAAGCGCCCGGCTTTTTCACATAGACGGCGTCCGAGTCATAATCGGCAAACCATCCGCTTCTCGGCTTGCTGACAATATAGCCTTCGGCGGCAAGCTGTTCATAGGCACGCTCCACAGTCGTCTGACTGACGGAAAGCTGACTTGACAAAAGCCTTTTTGAAGGAAGCTTCAGTCCTTTAGGAAGACGGCCCTGATGCATATTTTCCTTAAAATGCCGATAAAGCTGCTGATAAAGCGGAATATCCAGATCTCTATTTAAAAATGGCGTGATATCCATTTTTACTCCCTCCAAACTGGCATTCTTCTTTTTATAAAAACTGGCCATTTGTATAAGGCCAATTTCAGTTTATAGTCATTATAAACTTTGTAAATGGGTTTAGAAATATATATTGGAGTGATTGGAATGAAGAAAGCCGCAAACGGCTGGATTAACGGATTTATCGGCGTGCTCATTTTCAGCGGCTCGCTTCCGGCGACCCGCTTGGCTGTAGCGGACTTTGACCCGGTATTTCTCACCGTATGCCGCGCCGCGATAGCCGGTATATTGGCAGGCGCTCTGCTCCTCATTTTTCAGGAGAAACGCCCTGCCAAAAGCGACATCATTTCACTAATAACAGTAGCGCTCGGCGTCGTGATCGGTTTCCCGCTGCTTACAGCCTTAGCGCTTCAGCATGTCACATCCGCTCATGCCATTGTCTACATCGGACTTCTCCCGCTTGCGACGGCGATCTTCGGCGTAGTGCGAGGAGGCGAACGGCCCAGGCCGGTCTTTTGGATTTTTTCGGCTGCCGGCAGCATCCTCGTAGCCGGATATGCCCTGCTGCAAGGAGGAGAATCCTCTCCGCTCGGTGATACGTACATGATCGCTTCGATTATCGTGTGCGGTCTCGGTTATGCCGAAGGCGCCCGCCTCTCCCGGCGGCTTGGCAACTGGCAGGTGATCTCTTGGGCACTCGTTTTATCGCTTCCCCTTATGTTCATCCTGTCTTTCTGCTTCATGCCGGACTCATGGTCAAACATCGGCGCGCCCGCACTGCTCAGTCTTGCATATGTCTCAATATTCAGCATGCTGATCGGCTTCGTATTCTGGTATCGCGGACTCGCCCAGGGAGGCATCGCCGCGGTCGGACAGCTGCAGCTTCTGCAGCCTTTCTTCGGACTGTTACTGGCCGCCATGATTCTCCATGAAAAAGCAGGATGGGAACTTGCGGCGGTGAATGCCGGCGTTATCGCTTGCGTGGCGGCCGCCCGGCAGTTCGCAAATCAATCAGAAAAGGCCGAACAATGAACTTGTTCGGCCTTTTCATTATGTTCCGCCCATAGGCAGCAGAAGTCTGTATCTCTTTCACATGATCCGGCTATTTTTCAGGCAGGCTGAACTCCCTTAAACGCACTCATCACCAGATCATGCACATAGGAATCATTCACCTCATCACCTGTAATAAGCAGACGATAGAAAATCGGTCCGTAAATGAGATCGATGCTTACGTCAATATCAAGATTCTCTCTTAATTCACCTTTTTGAATTCCCTTTTCCAGAAGGCCTTTCGCTTGGAGGCGGCGGGGCTGGAAAAATCGCGTGCGATATTCTTCAGCCAATTTTGCATCCAGCTGCCCCGCACCGATTAATTCCTTAATAACGGTTCCTTCCCGGCTCGTCAAAAATCTTGCTAAATTCGTGGCGTGGGTCAATATATCTTGCACTGTTGATCCTGTATCTGGCACAGGCAGTCTGTCCGTAGCGGTCGAAAGAAAGCTGTCCATGATAACGGCAGCCTTGTTTGACCACCATTTATAAATCGTTGCCTTACTTACTTTGGCACGCTCAGCAATTTTATCGACTGTCACCGCGTCAAAGCCATTTTCCAACAATAGGTCATACGCTGCAGAAAGAATCGCCTTATGTGTTCCTTCATCGCGCGGCCGTCCTCGTTTACTCTGCACATGAATCATTCCTTCCCGAATTATAAACGATACGTTCAGTATACTTAACCTGTATAAAAAAAGAAAACAGAAACCCATTTACAAAACTGAACGTTTAGTATATTATTTGTTTATAATGAAACTAAACGTTTAGTTTATAAAATAACTTGAGGGAAGTCTTGATGAAATGCAGACTCCAAAAGCCTCTGCGTAAAGGAGATGAATCAGCAAATCATTTATCAAGCATCATAAAAAACACTTAAAAAGGAGTTCATTCATATGGCTAAAGAAAACAAACAAACAGCAGATCAGGGAATTTCACCTGGTTTAACCCTTCTTCTCGCAACGGCATGCGGTATCATTGTCGCTAATCTTTATTATGCACAGCCCTTGGCAGGATTCATTAGTGCGGCAATCGGGCTTTCTCCAAGCAGCGCAGGATTGATTGTCACACTGACTCAAATCGGATACGTTGCCGGCTTACTGTTTCTCGTCCCTTTGGGAGACATTATCGAAAACAAAAAACTTGTCGTTGTATCGCTCCTTCTAAGCGCAGCCGCTTTGACACTGACAGCATTTGCGAAGCATGGAACACTGTTTTTAGCCGCTGCGTTTTTCATCGGACTGGGATCAATTGCAGCCCAAGTGCTTGTTCCGTTTGCATCATACCTTGCACCGGACGCCGCACGCGGCCGGGTTGTCGGCAATGTGATGAGCGGCCTGCTACTCGGTATTATGCTTTCCCGTCCGATATCCAGTCTGGTCGCTGATATATGGGGGTGGAATGCCATATTTGCTTTATCCGCCGCGTTAAGTGTTGTCCTGGCAATCGTCTTATCAAAAGTGCTTCCTGCCAGAAAACCAACAGCAAACACAAGCTATACCGTCTTACTCGGCTCAATGTGGAAGCTGCTGCGCACGACTCCGGTCTTACGCCGCCGTGCCATTTATCATGCGTTTGTATTTGGCGCTTTCAGCTTGTTCTGGACGACTGTACCTTTATTATTGTCCGGTCCTGCTTTTCATTTTTCTCAAAAGGCAATCGCGCTGTACGCATTAGCGGGCATTGCAGGTGCAGCGGCTGCACCGATAGGCGGCCGTCTGGCTGATCGCGGCTTGACCCGGCTTGCCACCGGAATCGCTCTCGGTGTTGTCATCGTTTCTTTATTACTCCCGCTCATGATTCAGAGCAGCTCCCCCGTCGGCATAGCAGTTCTGGTGGCCGCAGCTATCCTGTTGGATATGGGTGTATCTGCCAATCTCGTACTCAGTCAGCGTGCCATTTTTTCGTTGGCACCTGAATTTCGCAGCCGATTAAACGGATTATTTATGGCCATCTTCTTTCTGGGCGGCACTGTAGGATCATCAATCGGAGGATGGGCATACGCCTCAGGCGGGTGGAGTATCACATTATGGATTGGAATCGCTTTTCCGGTCATCGCATTGCTTTATTTCACCACGGAGAAATAAGCCTTTCACCAAAAATAAGCCGTCAGAACCAAGCTGACAGCTTTTTTTGATGTATTCTTCTTTACATCTATCCGAAGAAAAATCCGGATTCATAAAAAGATGATATTGATTCTTTACGCCCCGCTCACATAGCAGAAACGGTAAAACCATGTCATAATATGTTAAGAAATAATTGCGCCATAGGCAGGTGAAACACATGAAGAAGTATTTATATAAACACCTTTTGTTAGCTCTCGTTTCGTCCGTTTGCTTTTTATTGGTCTTTTATGTGGGTTTAAAATTGACACAGGAAGACACACCGCCGTTGTCTTCTTACCCGTTTTACCTTTTTATTTATCTGTACATCGCAGCCGGATATTTGACGGTCGGCCTTGTTTTAGCTTGTATGACTGATATCTTGAAGAACCGCTGGACATTCAATAAACCGTCTACCATTCTATTGAAACTTATCGTTTACTTACTCATACCGTATGCTATTTTTCATTCTTTCTTCATTTTAATGGCGCCGTTGATTTATGTGCTGTTTGAGTCGTTATTCATCCTGAGAAAAGCTTCATAACCTGAAAAAACATACCGCATGCTGCCGGTATGTTTTTAACATGCTTGTCAGTTGTTCGCAGTGATCTGTTTGATGTTTTCTTCCATCAAGCCGGAAATGAGCTGTTCGTTTGTATGAGGAATCTGTTTGAGCTGTTGTACGACCAGCCCTTGTCTTGCAGCTGAATGATTTTGACTCAGCTTTGCTTTCCCCTCTATTTTGCTGATATTGATTTTAAAGCCTTTTACCCCTTTGTTCATGCCTGCCAGCAATTTCGCATCGACATCCTCTAATTTGTACGGGCTGTCGGGGCTTTCGTATTTCAATACGAGATCACTCATCGACTGCACGGTTTCTTCCTCATCCAAAAGCTCCGCCTCTCCGTAAACATGAACCGCCACATAATTCCATGTGGGAACAGCCTGATTCGTCTCATACCATTTAGGCGAGATATAACAATGCGGCCCTTGAAAAACGGCTAACACGTTTTGGCCATCAATCTCTTTCCATTGGGGGTTCGGCAATGCAAAATGACCGTATAAGTATTCGTTATTCTTACTCATCATCAATGGCAGGTGGGTTGCATACGGCATGCCTTCCGCCGTTGAAAACAATGCTGCGAAACCATACTCTTTGATAACATCGCACGCTTGAGCTTCACTCAGCTGAAATGGAGCCGGAATATACATACAAAACTCTCCTCTCGAACATGGATTGATAAAGCGCTTTCCGCTATAATAAGATATCACCTGACATTTTAAAAGGTACAGTTAGGAATAAATACACATGTCAGAGGAGAACATCTGATGAAAAATATGATTTTCGCTTTCGAAAGCGACACCCCGAAATACAAACAAATTTACGAGCAATTTAAAACATTGATTGAGCAGGGAAATATTCAGGCAGATGAGCGGCTGCCTTCGATTCGGGAGCTGGCAGATTCCCTGCGGGTAAGCCGCAATACAACGCTGATGGCTTATGATCTTCTTTTAGCGGAGGGATACATTCGCGGAGAAACACGCAAAGGTTATTTTGTAAATGAAGTAGAACCTTCTATATTTCAAAAAGAAAACGATGTTGTTTACGCTGAAAAAACCGAATCAACTCAGCCGGTCCTGATTGATTTTCGCGCCGGAGCCGTCGATCAAAAGCATTTTCCTCTGAAAACATGGAGAAAATTATACAATCAAGTTTTGACATCAGAGAAAAGCTTCCTGTACGGTGAACCGTTCGGCGAGAGAGACCTGCGTGAACAAATTGCCGCTTATCTCTTGGAATCCCGCGGAGTGAAAACAGATGCGGATTCCATTATCATCGGCAGCAGCACGCAGCAGATGCTGATATATCTCAGTCGGATTCTGAAAGAGGATTTTTCGGGAATTATTGTTGAAGACCCGGGATTTGACGGTGCCAGAGCGGCTTTTCAATTTCACGGGCTATCTCTGGAAACGATGCCTGTCTATGAAAACGGAGCTGATTTTTCTCAATTACATGCAATGAAAGAAAAATTAATCTATGTGACCCCATCCCATCACAGCCCTTACGGCGTAAGCATGTCCATTCAGAAGCGCCAAACTCTGATCAATTGGGTGAATCATAGAGAGGGTTATATTCTTGAGGATGATTATGACAGTGAATTCCGTTATACACAGCAGCCGTTTCCCGCTCTTGCTTCCATTCAATCAGACCGGGTGGTTTATTTAGGGAATTTCTCAAAATCCTTTCTTCCGGGCATCCGCATAAGCTATATGGTTTTGCCACAGCGCCTTTTGCGCCGGTATAAAGAACGGTTTATTCATTTCGAAAGCACCGCTTCTTCGCTTAACCAGCTGACCATGGCTGAATTGATGAAGGCCGGTGAATGGACCCGCCATATTAAGCGCATGCGCATTGTTTACAGGCGAAAAATGCAGCACTTGATTTCACATGTAAAGCAGCAGTTCGGCGATCATGTGACGATCATCGGCGAGCAGTCGGGATTGTATATATTGGTGAGAGTTCACCTGAACTATACAGAAGAAACATTAATCGAACGCGCTTTTCAGTACGGAGTGAAGGTATATCCTACCGCCGTTTATTTCGTTGCCGAAAAACCCGAACCGCCGATCATAAAGCTGGGTTTCGCCCATCTCGATACGGATCAGATCACACATGGCGTACAGCTTTTGAGAAATGCTTGGCTGTCATGAAAGAAAAAAGGCGCCGAACGGCGCCTTTTTTTATTTCGTATTTCTTGTGAATTTCGGCAGTCCAAATATGATGGCGGCGATGCCGCAGATTCCGATTAAAACGGGATAGAAAGAGTATGGCAGGATGCTGACTGGTGAAATATTCCCGAATTTCCCGGCTGATAACAGCTGCGCGCCGTAAGGAATCAATCCTTGAATCATGCACGAAAAGATATCCAGAATACTTGCCGATTTTCTGTTGTCGATGTTGAATTTATCAGCGATATTCTTTGCAATCGGCCCGGCTGCGATAATCGAGATCGTATTATTGGCCGCAGCCAGATTCGTCACGCTGACCAGTCCGGCAATGCCGGCTTCGGCGCCTTTTTTGGAACGGATTCGTTTCGTGATGAACTCCAGTAAAAAGTCGATCCCGCCGTTTTGTTTCATCACGCCGACCATCCCGCCGATCAGCATGGACAGGATGATCAGATCGCTCATTCCGGCAATTCCATCCGTAATCGCCTTAAAATAAGAATCAAACGTCAGGCTGCCGCACGCTAACCCTATGATTCCCGTCAAAATCAATCCGCCGAATATGACAGCCATCACATTAATACCGATTAACGCAAAAACCAACACGGCGATATAAGGAAGCACCTTAATCCAGCTGTAAGATGCAGTTCCCGCATGGACGGCGTGGCCTGCCGGAATAAAAAATAAGATAATAACAGTCACAATGGCAGCGGGCAAAACAATCAGAAAGTTCGTTTTGAATTTATCCCTCATTTGTGTTTTTTGCGTCCGGACTGCCGCGATGGTCGTATCGGAAATAAAAGAAAGATTATCTCCGAACATAGCTCCGCCGACCACAGCCGCAATCGGAATCGCGGCGGAGATGCCAAGCTCGCCGCTCAAACCCGCGCTGATCGGCGCAACCGCCGCAATCGTGCCCATTGATGTTCCCATCGATATAGAAATAAAACAGGCAATGATAAACAGCCCCGGCAGCAAAAACTGCTGCGGAATAACGCTCAAAGCAAGATTGACAGTTGAATGCACCGCTCCCATCGCTTCAGCCGCTGAAGCAAAGGCACCTGCCAATATAAAAATCAAAACCATAATGATAATATCAGGATGTCCCGCACCGGAAGCGAACCATTCTATTTTTTGATTGAGCGATTTCTTCCGGTTAAATAACAGCGCAAAAGCTGACGCAATGATCGCGGCAATCAAGATCGGCAATTTATAAAAATCTCCGGTCACCAGACCAGAGCCGACAAAAAGCCCTACGAATAAGACTAAAGGCAATAACGCCCAAGGATTCTTATGATTGTTCATCTGGGTAAACCACCTCTTTTCAGCATTAAAGTCGCTAATCACAGTCTAAGCAACATTTCACACTTTAAAAGTCTGCAGTAAAAAAGTCAAGCTGAAAAAAGGATAAGTAATGATTGATAAGATAGAAAAGGCTGTTTTCTTTCCACTCTTTAGAAAATAAAAAAAACCAAGGCTCGTTTCCCTTGGTACATTTCATGCGGCCCGGCGCCCGGGACACCTTCTCTTCATTCAGAAATACATTCAGCTTTCAATCTGTTTTTAAGTTTCGCTTCATTTTCAAGGATATCTTCGTAATCCTCAATCTTCCTGTTTAATCGTTATATGGTTTCATCAATTTCCCTCTGTTTCTCCGTCAGCCTTTTCCTTTCATTTATAAGGATGTTTTTTCGGGGTTCAATCGTATGATCGGCTCCTTCAATAAATAAAGCGGTATATTCAATCAGCGCCTCAATCGACAGCCCGGCACTTCTCATGCATTTTATAAATTGAATCCAATTCACATCATCTTCGTCATAATCGCGGATGCCGCTTTCATCGCGTTGTACCGGAGGAATCAGTCCTATACTTTCATAATACCTAAGCGTTGCGGCTGATAACTCAACCTGCTTTGCAGCCTGCGCAATCTTCATATTTTTACCACCCGTCCTTCATACCTTTCATAAGCGTGCCATTATAGAATATCATTTCATAAAAAAATAAACCAAACTCCTTGACTTAAAGTCCGCTTTAACATTTAAAGTAAAATCGAACAGAGGATTCATCACTTTATCTTGGAAAGGAAGATAACCATGTGCAATAATCATCCGACTCGTGTATTAAGCGCTCCGCATGCAAAAGCTAAATTTGAGCGGACAACGATTGAGAGAAGAGCATTACGGCCGCACGATATCCTGATTGATATTAAGTACAGCGGGATTTGTCACTCAGACATCCACAGTGCATTCGATGAATGGGGCGGCGGAATCTTTCCGATGGTTCCCGGGCACGAAATTGCCGGAGTTGTGGAAGCCGTGGGTGAAGAAGTCACCACATTTGCCGTCGGCGACCGTGTGGGTGTCGGCTGTTTTGTAGACTCCTGCGGGGAATGTGAATACTGCCTTAACGGAGACGAACAATATTGCACAAAAGGCGTTGTTCAGACTTATAATAACCTGGACTACGACGGAAACCCTACGTACGGCGGCTACAGCCAAAAAATAGTTGTCACTGACAGATTCGTTGTCCGGATTCCGGATCAGCTGGATTTGGATGCTGCCAGCCCGCTATTGTGCGCGGGCATTACCACCTATTCTCCGCTGAAACACTGGAATGCCGGCCCCGGCAAAAAAGTGGCGATTGTCGGAATGGGCGGGCTCGGACATTTAGCCGTTCAATTCGCGCACGCTTTAGGCGCAGAGGTCACCGTCCTCAGCCGCTCAATGAACAAAAAAGACGAAGCGCTTGAATTTGGAGCCGATCACTACTTTGCAACAAGCGATCCGGATACATTTACTGAGCTGGCCGGACGATTTGATCTTATTTTAAATACAGTATCCGCGAACCTTGACGTAGATGCCTACTTATCCCTGCTTCGCATTGACGGTACATTGGTAAATGTGGGAGCGCCCGCTAAGCCGGACTCATACAGTGTGTTCTCCTTAATCACGGGCCGCCGCAGCATTGCGGGTTCACTCGTCGGCGGTATTCCGCAGACTCAGGAGATGCTTGATTTCGCCGCCGAGCACGGCATTGCTCCTAAAATTGAGGTGATACCGGCCAATCAAGTTGACGAAGCGTACGAACGGGTTCTCCAAAGCGATGTCCGCTACCGTTTCGTCATTGATATTTCAACTTTATAATCGACATAAAAAACATACCAATATCTATTGGTATGTTTTTTTCTGTTCAGATTATTTTTTATTTCAGCAGCCATCCGGGCACCGCTTTTATATAAACCAATTCGCCTATCAATTCAACGATCGTCTGTGTGACGATAACAGCGGCGGCTAATGAGGCCCAAGCATCCGGCAAAGCCAGCGCTAACGGAAGAACTGCGAGAGAATTTCTTGTGCCCGTGCTGAAGATCAATGCTCTTCCTTCACCTGTATCCAGACGGAACGCATATGCGATAAACCGGGAGACAAACGGCATAATGAGCAGGAATAACAGATAGATCGGAATCACACGTATAATGATGCCAGCATCACTGATGACCTTTCCGATTTGTGTGGCGACGACCGCCAGTAAGACCAGAGCCATAAAAGGAACAGGCAGCCAGGCCGTCCACTCTAACATCTTTTCTCCAGCCGGCTTCTTATCAGCCCATAATTGTGTCATCACTGCCGCCAGCAGCGGTCCCGCTATTAAACATAAGAATGCTTCCAGAAACGGCCCCGCATGAACAGCCCCTATCACTTCTTTCCCGATAAACAGCCACAGGTATAACGGAAGCAATACCATCTGAACGGCGAACAAAACCGGCGTGGAAGCCAGTATTAATCTCTCATTTCCTTTGCCGAGCTGAGTAAAGACGATGACGTAATCAATACAAGGTGTAAGCAATACCAAACAAACCCCTGATAATATAGGAGGAGATTGAGGAAAAATGGCGGTTAACACCCATACAACGACAGGTACAGCTAAGAAATTACCGATCAATAAAGCCGCCATAAACTTGAGGTTTGACATGGCTTCCCTCAGCTTCAAGAATGGGATTTGGGCAAACATGGCATACATGAGAACAGCGATAAGCGGTGATATCGTCCATCCCCAGCGAAGTCCTGAATCTTTCCCGGCGATCCCCGCTATTCCGCCGATTACAAGAGTCACACCATATATCCAAATTTGCTGTTTTTCTAATGTCTCTCTGGTTATTTTCATTGGCTGACACCTCTTCTCCGCCCATTATACCTTCTTTTCTGCCGCTCTTGCATTATGGTTCTGCCGGAATTAAAAAACACCAAGGGTCTGTGACACTTGGTGTTTTTGGAACGCGGCGAGAAAAACGGGTTGAAAACCGTTAATCCTTGTAAATAACCCCCAAAAAGTATTTTTGACATACTGTTCCTTATCGAATAAAAGCATTCTCTTTCATTTCCAAAGCATCATCCAGCCATCTCGGGTGCATCGGCAAGAGATGTTCAGGTAATTCATGGATATCAAAATATCTGATTTCCATGGCTTCCTCAGTGGACTTTTTCAAAGTGCCGCCGATGACGTCACATTGAAAACAATTGGTAATAAAATGGCTGACTCTGCCGTCAGGGTATATAAAGGTTTGTGAACTCGGATCAGAATAAACGCCTATCATTTTAGAGACTTTCACCACTAATCCAGTTTCCTCTTCTATTTCTCTTATAATTGCTTGTTCAACTGTTTCACCAGGTTCCACATGTCCTGAAGGAATGCCCCATAAACCATTATCAGCACGCTTCATTAATAAAACGGAACTTGATTCTTTAATTATAATTCCAGCGACTCCGGCTTTCACTTGTTCTGTCCATTGGAAATCCGGTTTTTTCCGTACTTCTGCCTTTATTTCATTATCGAACAAGTCTTTCAGATCGCGGATCACAACATCCGGATTTCTAAAATCATGTTTTGCAGGAAATAAAGTATTTTGTTCAGAAACTAATACGGAAGTTATGCCTATTTGGTTTGCTCCGACAATATCTGTTTCAGGCGTATCCCCAATCATAACGCATCTCTCTTTATCTTCAAAAGACTCGAGTACTTTTTCAAATATTGAAGACGCCGGTTTTCCAATTATAATCGGCTCTTTAGCAGCTGCTGTTTTAACAGCCGCGACTATAGCGCCTGTCGCGGGAGCCGGTCCGTTAGCGGCAGGAAATGTTTTATCCCCGTTTGCAGCGATAAATGAAGCCCCGCAGCGGATGAGGTTTACTGCCTTATGCACATCCTGAAATGTAATATTTTGATCCCATCCAATGACAACAGCCTCCGCCTGATCTTCCGTAAGATCAATATCGGCCTTTTGAATTTCACTTTTAAGTTGGTCATTTCCCAATATATATGCCTTCTTTATTCCTTCGCTGACAAGGTAATCAGCTGTTGCCCACCCCGCAGTAAACACTTCATCAATACTTGCTGAAATCCCCAGTTTATGAAGGCGTTTCACAATCGTTTCTCTTGTAACACAAGGATCATTCGTTAAAAAGCGAATGGCTTTCTTTTCTTCACGGAGTCGTTTTAAAGAGGCCACAGCTCCTGGTAAAGCTTTATCTCCTATATATATCACTCCGTCTAAATCAAATAAAAATACATCATAATTCTCGGAGATCATCATAACACTCCTTAAGCGGTTGTCTCTTGGTTAATAGTTGAGCGATACGCAAAATGATTTGTAGGGCCTTGTCCTTTCCCGATTCCTAAGGGATGTTTAATGGCTGCTGAAATGAATTCCTTTCCAGTTGCCACTGATTCCGGTATGCTGTGCTGCTTTGCCAGCTCTGCAGTTATCACAGCTGAAAACGTACAGCCTGTTCCATGAGTATGCTTTGTATCAAAGCGGGGAGAAACAAATTCCTCGAAGTCCTCGTCAAAGTACAAAATATCACGGGCTTCTCCGTTCAGGTGCCCCCCTTTTACGACAGCACTTTTTGCCCCGTATACCTCCACTATTTCTTTCGCCGCATCACGCATCTGCTGTACAGTCTCGATTGATTTGCCGATGATTGCTTCCGCTTCCGGAATGTTCGGTGTAATAACAGTTGTTTGGGGTATTAATAATTTCTTCAAATGATCAATGGCGTCCTTATGGAGCAGATGATGTCCGCTTTTAGCAATCATAACCGGATCCATCACATACGATTGAATATTTGCGTCTTTTAACTTTTCTGCCAGCAATTCAATAATTCCTATACTTGCAAGCATACCGGTTTTGACAGCATCCGGTTTTATATCATCCATGACACAGTCTATTTGCTGAGATATATTCTGAAGAGACATCTCCTCAAAACTTTTCACACCAAGTGTGTTTTGTGCAACAACTGATGTAATAACTGCCATTCCATATACCTTTTGTTCCTGAAATGTTTTTAAATCCGCGTGAATTCCCGCCCCTCCGGAAGGATCAGTCCCAGCAATCGAAAGCGCTTTATAAATATCCGTCAACTTACACTCCTCCTTCAGGCAGGTTTCACTGCTTTAAAAATGACAAAAGGCGGGTATTCCTTTTCACATTTCCAATTATTAAATTGAAACTCTTTCTCTATGGCTTTTACATGCTCTTGGTCAATATCGTTTAACGTTGGTTCTGATAAAGTTACATTTTCAAAACCTGCATGAGTTAATAGTGTATAATACATTGACTTCGGCCAATGAAAATCATTTAAAATTAAATCTGCTTGCCCGGGAACATGGAGCCATTCATTTCTTTCTTCTCCGTAAGAATATTCTTTCCCCGGTATTCCATTGCGGAAGGTTGAAAATTCAATTCCGGTTGAATCAGGATTCGTATCGAGTATGACAAATGAAGCTCCTGGTTTTAACACACGAAAAATTTCATTTATGATACCTTTGATACGCTGGTCACTATCCGTATTAATAAAAACATAACAGGCCATTGCAGCATCAACTGAGTGATCTGGTAAGAAGGAAAGATTATCGTGTTCAATTAAATGATAGTCCACATGAGGATGTTGTCTTTTTGCCTTTGCTATATCTAACATCTTCCTTGATTCATCGACTGCGATCACATTGCAGCCTATTCTGTCAGCCAGCCTATAAGCTACCTTTCCTGGACCGCATCCGAAATCGAGCACCTTTTTAATCTCCGCTTTATCAAAAGTACGAAAAACAAACTCAAAACCTAACGTTTGTTCTAAAACGTCATTATAAGCATCGAATTTACCAGCAACACTGTCTTCTTTCCATGAAGTTTTCATTGAATTTCCTCCTTTTGCTCAGTTGAGAAATAATGAAACCACTTATTCCTGACGAAAAATTGATATATAGGAAGTAAACTTTGAAATAGAGAATGATCCATATCCCGTTTATATGCAATATGCTGGTATATACTGAAAAGGAAAAGAATCTGTTTCCAGTAATCAGGTAAATCAAGCATTTCAATATCGTTTTTAGTCATAGAAATTTGATCTTTCCTAAGTAATTTTTCGTACTTTAAGACTGTTTCAATGGACGGCCAGTTATTTCCCTCAGGCATTTTCGGAAATTCAAATTCCGGAATATCATGGTGATTTTCAGCTTCTTCAAGCACCGTTTTCGCCCATTCATGATCTGAATCATAAATATGGATTGATCCCGCATTATGAAAATATTCTCCGACTTCTACACGCAGTTCTCTGGCCATTAATTCCTGCATGAAGGTAAATGAGAAAAGATCACTGATCATCCCGCGAAAAGCATCATTTGCACGCATGACAGAAGACATGTATAATTCGCCTTCCCTCACAAAAAACTGCAAACCGATTGTGCAGGAAACATCTATATTTTCTAAAACGAAGAGTTCCGAAGCATCGAATATTTGAATAAATGCCCTTTTTGAATCAATATCTTCTTGTGTCAAAAGATTTTTTATTCTATTCCATTGATTTAGTTTTGCATTTCCGAATTCAAATATTTTAGGCCCGTACGCAGTGCCTGTTAATGTTTTTTTATTCATTGAGTATGAAGGCATTTTTTTATTGTAATAACTGATAAAATCTAAGTCGTTACTCCCCGATAAATACCATAGCACTTCAGCAAAATTAAACACGATATTGGTTTTTCTTGAGGATAAATAAGTGACACGTTCTATTGGATTTTCCAGAGTCAGATGGTAGTTCAATTGTTCTCTGCTTTTTTGTCCGCGCGGTGAATTGAAAAATTCAGGGTTGTGATAGATGTCATACAGCGTTTCCGTATATGCTTCATGAAAAGTTCTCTTTCTCATTGAGATTCCGCCTTATATGCTGCAAAGGTATTTTTAATGTTCTCTAATAAATCATCTGTATCTTTATAGCTGATGTACTCAACATCCGCCACTGCATGTAACCCTTGAATTAAGAAAGCATAATCCTTGTCCTTTTCTAGAAATAGCACGATCTTTTTTTTCAAGGCGGAAGCCCATCCAATTTCTATATGTGTTCCAGGAGAAGCGGGTGATCCGGGAAATGCTGCAAAAAGGTCGCAAGTACTTATTTCATCAAAATCAATTTTAGTGCATTGAAGGGGTGTCATGAAATCTTTCCCCCACCCTTCCCGCTTGTGAGCATTATGAACCAGCCATCCTTCATTCTCAAAAAAGGAAATTAATGATTCCAGCTTTCCCCTCTCATACGTACTCATCAATCCAGTTTTCTCATCTACTAAACTTTTAAAAGGCCCTGCCAGAAAAACTTTTTTAGTCGCCACTTCATATCACCCTTTCAAAATAAATAAAGCCACTTTCCTCTATGGAAAGTGGCTTAAATATAGATAAGATAAAGAATCTCTCTAATTTTTCACTTCCCTACGCTGGTATTAACCAAATCAGGTTCAAAGGGTCAGGACGTATTGTCTCTTCTCAGCTATTAAAGCTCCCCTAGTGACTTTTTATAAATATTTACTTTAATTCTATGCTATTCCATATAAATAGTCAAACAATGACTTTCCCTTCAATATTGCAGCTTACCCACTAGTTTTAAAACCTTCCGGCCTCTTTTTTCCTGCCAACGAATAAGGTGACCACAACACTGGCTAAACTGACCAAAGTCCCCAGTACGGCAGCAAGAATTGTCAAAAAGCCATTGGGGATCAGAAATCCAATCGGAATGAGCCCCGCAAACGTGAGGACGATAAAACATTGATAGACTCCGGATATGATTCTCACAACCAAACTGCCAAAAA
The DNA here is from genome assembly GCF_040207805.1 of Bacillus sp. hwrm1. Taxonomy (NCBI): domain Bacteria; kingdom Bacillati; phylum Bacillota; class Bacilli; order Caryophanales; family Bacillaceae; genus Bacillus; species Bacillus sp. hwrm1. The sequence continues at coordinate 3,561,567 of NZ_CP157943.1, forward strand.
AGGACATGACGAATGGAGGAATGAACAAACATAAGATGATTCCGAGTGAGATCAATAAAATCATAGGCTCGTCAAAAGAAATGACACGATCGCCGGGAGACTCTTCAGCAGCCGCGAATACAGCAAATATAGACATTATCAGCGTAAGAAAAACAAGAAAAAACCTTTTCAGCAACGTTATGACTCCTTTTTTTATAAAAACGGGTATCTTTTTTTCAATCACAATAACCATTTTATGTTATCAAATGAAATAATATGAAGTCAAACCGAGTTCTGCACCTGATTTATTGGTTCTTATTTTTTTGATAATTTCCATATAATTGTCCGCAAGCAGCATCTATATCAATGCCAAATTGACTTCTGACGGTCACGTTAATTCCTGCTGACTTTAATTTTTTATAGAAGTTTACAACTTGTTTCTCATTTACTTCTTCAAATCTCATAGGTGAACTAACAGTCGGGTTATATCTAATGATGTTTACATGGAACAAGTTCCCTCTCTTATATCTGCTTCTTAAAAGATTTACTACTTCATTCGCATGATCAATAGAATCATTAACTCCCGGCAGCATAATATAAGCAATATAAACTTTTCTTGAGGTCACACGTATATGCTCATCTAATGTGTCCATTACCTCCAATAACGGGTAGCGTTCATTAATCGGCATTAACTTGCTTCGCTGTTCATTAAAAGGAGAATGTAATGAAAACGTCAGGTTGACCTGCGGATAATCCTGAGTGATTTTTTTAATGCCCGGAATAATACCTATGGTCGAAATAGATAACCTGCGAGGGCTTAAAGCAAACAACTTCGGATTTGTAAGCACATGTAAAGCATCAAAAACTTGTACATTCGCTAATGCTTCTCCCATTCCCATAAAAGAAATACTGTCAATTGAATGTCCTTTTAAGTGAAAGTACAAAATTTGGTCAGTCATTTCATCTGACGTTAAATTGCGTTTTAAACCAATATCTCCTGTTGCACAAAATTTACAGCCAAAATGACAGCCGCACTGCGAGGATATACAAAATGACTCCCAACCGGCTTTATATTTCATATTAACCGTTTCTATTTTTTCGTCTCCTGAAATTTCAAATAAGACTTTTGTAACTTGCTCAGAATGCTGCACTTTTAAAGGAGCAATATTTAAAATTGACTCTCCGAACTCCTCTATTAACAATTTTCTCAAGGATTTAGGAAGAACCGTTATTTCATTGAAATGATTTATTCTCCCTTGGAATACAGCATTTTTGATTTGATTCATTCTAAAATCAGGAAATTTATTTTGCTTCAGGAACTCTTGAATTCTTATATACTTGTTTTTTTGTTGCATGTTTTCTCATCCTTCCATAATACTCTTGTTTGTTTGAGTAAATAGAAGGGAGTGATCATCTAACCTTTTTTTAAAATCAGGCACAAAAAAACACCGACACAATTATCGGTGTTACGCTTAAATAACATCATGCACAAATAAACAAGGACATTATGTCATTGGATTATCGTTTATTTGACATAGAGAAAAAGCACCGATAACTGTTTTTGTATGGTGATTTGGCTTAAAAAAGGACAGACTGCTCCCTTTGTCCGCCAAAATGTTTCCAATTTTTGCATTTTTACCATACAAAATTCCATAAATCGTTATCATCGCTTTCACCTCTTTCTTGTCAATATTAGCAATAATCACCATATCATAAGGTTTCCCTTATGTAAAGCTAAACAAATGCTTACGCCCCCGCTAATGACAGTATTATATAACTTGCTTATTAAGCCTAATCCAAGTACAGAAAGCGCGCTGATCACATTTTTCACTTATCCGCGACGGAACATTTCTTATATAATGGGTGACCGGCAGCTGCCTGCTTGAATCCCAATCTTCCTATAGTGATTTTTTATATTCATGACAGTATGATGATTTGTCACTTCAGCAATCAGATCGTTTATTCGATCCAGATTAATCGGTTTATTTTCTGATAAGCTGCTGAAGCTTTCTCTGATTTCTTCAGGATAGACATTTCCGGCCATGCTTGACAGGCCGTTACACCCGTTACTCAGCATCTTCGGAAATTCAACGTCCCCTGCCGCAAACAAAATAAAGTGATCAGGGAACTCTGTTTGTTTATGACGCAGAACGTCTCCTCCTTCTTTCAGCCCCCTTATCCCGGGATGCCGGCTTATTAAGTCTTTAAGCGCTTTCTCACTCAGATTAAAACCGGTCCGGCCGGGGTTATTATAAAGCACAGCCTCTTTAGAGGTATGACTGAGAAGTTCGTCAACGTAATAAACGGCTTGCTGCTGTGTCGGTCTTATATAAGGAGGAAAACCAATCAGTACAGAATCAATATTGGTTTTCTCGATGTGTTTCATCAGTTTGACGGCATCACTGGTTCTTACGGCTGAAACACCGAACATCAGTTCAACATCTTCAAATTTTCGCTGATGAACATACTCAATGATCTGAAGACGCTCATCTATGCTGAGTGAATGCTGTTCACCAGTCGTGCCGCATATGAGTAACGAATGGATACCGCTGTTTTTCAAATGTTCGACAATAGCATCAAATCCTTCTACATATAAACTTTCATCTTCATGAAAAGGCGTAGGGATAGCAACATTAAAATTTCGCATGAGAATGTCCTCCAAGTACATATTCTTGAATATCTGCAGAGTATCATATAACACTGTCTGACATTTAAAAAGGTACAGTTTCAGATAAACAAACATGTCAGATGTAAAGGCCGACACACAAAAAAAGCAGGCAAAGAGAGCCTGCTTCATCCTCTAGCGATTCATTTCCTGGATGGCTTGACAAATATGAGTAATAAGGCAAACTGAATGTAAAAATTGTGCTAATGAGGTGGGGTTAATGATTTTAGATTTAAAAGGTGAACCGCACATGGATCATCTTGTGGGAATGCTGTATTCTGCCGTTAATGAAAATTACAGCCGCTTAATATCCATTGTGTCAGACATGTCACAGCAGGAGATTGATTATAAAGGACCAAATCAAACATACAATAGTACAGCTCAGCTAATAAGACACTTAGCATATGTTGATCTCAACTGGATATTCAGAATAAAGGGTGAACCGATACCAAAGCAGCTTGAAGAGAAGTATGGACCAATGTTAGATCAGAACAATAAGCTCCCTTTCATTTCCGGTGTTTCATTAGAACAAATTCTCACTGATTATGAAGAAGTATTCAGCATGTTTAAGTCTGTTTGTTATCAGTTAACTGACGATCAGCTGAATCATACAGTAGATTATGAAGCAGAAAAACAAGCAACCATTCAATGGGGAATATGGCATATGGCAGACCATAATAGATATCATCAAGCTCATATTCATCAGCTTCGCAAATGGTTTGAAGAGAAACAGAAACTTGTCGGTTAAAGCCGCTTATTAGGAGGAGCAAGGATAAATTTATTACAAGTTCCCTGCGGATTGCCTATTTTCACTGACTGCCAATCAATTAAAATGTACAGACAAAAAACCACATTTGCTGTTGAAAAGTTGTGGAATAAAGCATCGCATCAACTGCACTATGACAAGCTGAAACGTTAATATTTTGTGTTTCAGCCATTCAATCGCTTTATTTAATGATGCTGTCCAAATACGATTTTTTCTATAGTCTTTGCAGCAGTAAAGTCCTCTGGAATCCTATACTAATCTTCCGCAGCCGCTGCATCGGCCTTTGTCACATGAACCGTACCAAACGGATGGTTAGGAGGAGCATAAATTGAATACAGTTTTAACGGCGTATTACCCGTATTCACAACATTGTGCCAAGTGCCGGCAGGGACAACAATGGCAAAGTCATCATAGACATTTCTTTGGAAAGTTAAATGTTCCTTGCTCTTACCCATTTTAACGATCCCCCGGCCTTGCTCAATCCGTAAGAATTGATCTACGTGGGGGTGGATTTCCAAACCGATATCTTCTCCAATGCCGATACTCATTAAAGTAATTTGAAAATGTTTTCCCGTCCATAGAGCCGTACGGAATGTATTGTTTTGTTTTGCGGCTTTATTGATATTCACAACGAATGGTTTTGGTCCATAATCTTTCAAGAGAAGGTTTCTATCTTCGTATGAAGGATCATAGTTATTTGGAACAGTCCAATAAACAGATCTTCCATCGCTATACATCGGTACATTCACACAATAATAACATTGATGCGAAAAAGGTATATAATACATTTTTCATCCCCGCAATTTTAAATTTTTGTGATATTATCCTATGCTTTTGGTAATGAGAGTGTGCCGTACAAAGAAATTCCCTTGTTCAGCCTAAAAGACTTAAGTTAGCAGAAACGTTTTGACCACTAAATCCGTTTGCATAAAAAATACCAACTGAATATGCGCGGACTAAAATCGTTGCACTGATGGATAATTTAGGCACATGCCCTTATCAAAAACAATCTGGGTGCATATCCTGCTCCTAAAAGTCATTCATAAAGGGAGTTTAGATATGTATTATTATTATCCGTATTATGTATATGATTACAGACAGCAGCCTGATTTAAGTCAGGCAAACCTTAAAATGCGAAGCCATTTATCTGCGATTCAACAAATTCCAATACACTCATCCTCCTTTCAACAATCAATGGCTGCGGTAGTGAAACACTTGCAGGCTGTCAGCAGAGCACTCGCTCTGGGATGCGGTATGAGTTCAGAATTCAGATTTCTTCCAGACACTTGGGGATTACGAGAACTTCATATTGTACACGCGAAATATCTTACTCCGTTGAGCTATCACGTTTATTCCGCTTTAGGCGCAGCAGAGCTTCTCGCCTCCGGACAAGGCCGGGCTCCTCATTTTCCTCTTATGGTTGGCTGCATGAATTCAATACTTCGTCTATGGTCAAACTTCCCCGCAGCGATAGCAGACCTGAGAAGAGCAGCCGGTCACCAATACGAGTCATCTGTAGACGAGGCGGAAAATCTCCTAAGACCAATGGTTCCAGCCACACAACAGGCATTATCCATCAGTCAATCTGCAGTGAGTCCGGCTATTTGGCAGGCTTCCTTACGTGCCGCGCAGTTAGCTCGGGAAGTACGTCAGAATGTTGCACAATCAATGAGTCAGGGATCTTCTTATTAATTAAGCCAAAAGATTTTTTCGGCTTTACACAGTCACATAACCGTACTTATTCAACACAAAAAAGAGCAGTAAACACGTAAGTTACTGCTCTCCTCTGTCTATCCGCCGTTCATTTGTTTTACAATGTATTCAGCATCATTTCCTACACCTTGAAGCAGCGCTGAACCTCGCCTATGCTGCCAAGGCAAACCAATAAAATACAATCCTTCCACAGCTGAAACACCCCGGTGATGTATAATTCGGCCTTCCTTATCCAAAACACCTTCTATTTTCATCCAACAAAGCGGATTCTTAAAACCAGTTGCCCAAATGATATTGTTTACTTCTAATGAAGATGAATCTTTAAAAATCATTTCATTTTGCTTTCCGGCTATGACTCTTTGTTTTAAGATGATCTTCTTCTGTCTTATTGCATGTTTTAATTCATACCCAAATATGGGGTCGCCTTTCTTCTGAATGAACTTGCCTAATATTGATGTATGACTTGCATGTAAAACTCCTAATTTATCAAACCACCAAAAGATGCTTCTTTTTCCAATCCATAAAGGGAAATAAACCGGTTTATTACTGCAAGCCAAATATGTAACTCTTTCTTTGGATAATTCAACAGCTATCTGAGCCCCGCTATTCCCGCCGCCGACTACCAGTACATTCCCAGGCGCCAGTTGTTTTGAATGTTTATATTGTGAAGAATGTAATTGATGAATATGATCGGCTACATCCCTTGATATTGATGGAATGTTAGGGGTATGAAAAGGACCTGCGGCCATCACAAGATTCTTCGTTTGATATTCTTCCCGGTTTGTTTTTATTAAGAAATAGTTCTTTAATTTTTGGACACTTATTACTTCTGTCCGTAATTGGATCGGGATTTCAAATCTTTCAACATATTTTTTCAGATAAGCAGCAATTTCATTTTTTGAAGGGAGTCCATGCTTGTCTCCTTCAAGCTGCATTCCAGGCAAAGAGCTGTACATTCGAGAAGTAAATAAAACCAATGAGTCATACCGGTTTTTCCAGCTTTCTCCTACTTCATGACTTTTATCCAAAATGATAAACTTTTGTTTCGACTTCTTTAGATAATATCCTACTGAGATTCCTGCCTGACCGGCTCCGATTACTATCGTGTCGTACATATGAATCCCCCCGCGGTTTTAGCTTAATTGTCAGAAGACAAAGTGAACCCCTATTTCCTTCTTTAATGATGATGATGGTCACGCGGAATCTCATTTTGGGCCTGACAAAGAATCGTATTGTCGTGATTATGCGCTGCTGTTTCCATTTGAATGGTTACATGTGTAATGCCTTTATCTCCAAGTTCATGTTCAATTTTGCGTAAAATACTTTCGCTTTCTGAAATGGTCAGTTGATCGTTAACAACAGCGTGGCAGGAAAGAGCATTCAATCCGCTTGTGATAGACCATATGTGCAAATCATGAATGCTTTGAATTCCTTCTGTCTCTTCAATTGTATGAATGATGTCAGTGACATCGATATTTTCCGGAGTTCCTTCCATTAATACGTGAATGGAGTCTTTCGTCACATGGTAACCGCTTCTCAGAACAAGAATAGCCACAATGACACTGGCCGCTGGATCTGCCCAGCTCCACCCGAAGAAGATGATAAGGATCGCAGCCAGTATGGCACCTACAGATCCGAGCATGTCACTTATCACATGTAAGTAAGCCCCTCTTATGTTCAGGTTATTCTTTGTATCTCCGCCGTTCAGCATAATCCAAGCGACCAATATATTTACAGCTAACCCGATGATACTAATCGTCAGCATGCCGGTTGTTGCTACCTCCGGCGGATGAGAGAAACGTTTGATTGCTTCATAAATGATGTAAAGGGAAATCAATATTAATGCAACACCGTTTATCACAGCTGCGAGAATCTCAAATCGTTTGTAGCCGAATGTTTTATGATGACTTGCCTTTTTTTCGGCCAATTTAAAAGCAATCAGAGCAACCATTAATGAGATCGAGTCACTCAGCATATGGCCTGCATCTGACAAAAGCGCTAAACTATTGGTTAAAAATCCGCCTATCGCTTCTATTATCATATAACTTGTAATCATGATAAAAGAGATCAATAAAACCTTCTTATTGGATCCGCCAGCGTGATTGTGACCCATAAAAATCTCCTCCTTATCTCATACACTGCATTTATTATTTCTTTTCTGTTATGAAGCATTCTAACATGGACACAAAAATAACCGTATATGATTATGTGCTCATATATGAATATATAGGTTCTTTACTGAAATGTCAAAATCTTTTCAATGAAAATGTCCAATACTTTATATTGCTCTTGATCAATGATTGCTATGAAGCCGCGGATTACAGTAATTACTTTAGGCGCAGACAATTTAGAAAAATCGCTTCACTTCTATCGAGATGGCTTGGGTCTGCCTACAGAGGGAATAGCCGGTACAGAATTTGAACATGGTGCAGTTGCCTTTTTTGACTTACAAACAGGACTGAAACTTGCCATTTGGAACCGCAAAGACATCGCACATGAAACAAACGTTACGTTAACTGCGCCAAGCCCTGCATAATTTACATTAGGACATAATGTTGGCAGTAAAGCTGAAGCCGATAAAGTCATGGAACAGGCAAAACAGGCAGGAGCAACGATAACTGATCCCGCTCATGATACTTTTTGGGGCGGATACTCCGGTCACTTCCAAGACCCCGATGGACACTTATGGGAAATCGTTTGGAATCCGCACTGGGATGCAATTGAATAACCACATTTAGCAACAATAAAAACACACCTGAATGTTCTGGTGTGTTTTTTATTTGTTTCCAAAAACGATCAAACTATTTATACGATGGCGGGATGCTTTGCGGAAAACGGAATACATTTTCGGGATCGTATTTCGCCTTTATTCTTTGAAGCCTTGCAAAGTTTGAGCCATAATATGCTTTTCCGAAGTTCTCGATATTTTGATCCGGAACATTCACATATGAACCTGTTACATATGGTTTCATCAGCTGACGCACTCTTTCAACTGATGCAAGATTCGAAGCTTCTTGTGATTTATTTTTCCAACTGGCCGTCCATTCCGTATAAAACAATGGTCGGCGCCAATAGAAGGCTGTTTCACTGCTTGGAACTCTGCTTATCGCGCCGCCCCAATTGATAAAAAAGAAATTGGTTTCTGTCCCGGTCGCTTTTTCTAAAAATTGTCTCATTACTGCAATAGGTTCTTCCGGCCAAAGATTGAGCGCCCACGCCGAGGAGAATTTAACACTCTGATCAGATCTGCCGGGAATCGGTTCGTCAGGATCTAAGAAATCTATACAATCCGGGTAGTATAGTGTTTTGATTACTGTTTGTGCCGGTGTTCCGGCATTTAATAAAGGTTTTAATAATTGAACCAGCTCTGGTTTTGAACCGAGGAACAATCCTTCCACATGGCACAAGCCATTTACTTTGCTGTAAATCTCAAGGTAGCATCCTAATCGTTCGTCTGTAAACGGCGCCCATTTTTGCCACGCTTTAAATACCGTTTCTAACTGTTCCCACGGCCAAATGACATTAAAGACGGTTGCGGTTTTAGGGGCACGGTGAACTTTGAATGTATATTGGGTGTTATATCCGAAATTGCCTCCCCCGCCGCCTCTGGAAGCCCACAGTAAATCTTCATTGCGGGATTGATTTGCTTGAATAATCCTGCCTTTGGCATCTACCATTTTCAGTGCGAGAAGGTTATCGCTTATCAGGCCGATCGATCGGGAAAGCACTCCAAATCCGCCTCCCATTGTGATTCCTCCGATTCCGACGGTTGGACTGTCTCCGAACGGGGCCATAAAACCTTCCCGAGCTAAACCTTTTACAAGCGGGCCGACGTGAATACCGGTTTGAACAGTTGCTACCGCGTTTTTTTCATCTAAGAAAACTTTATTCATGTCACTCACATCAATAACAATCCCATCACTTACCGTGGAAAGATTTTTATCCAGAGCATGGCGGCCGCTTCTGACACGCATAGGCACATTCTTCTCACGAGCCCATTTAATAGCATTACTTACATCGTATGAATTTTGGGCAAAAACAAAGACAAGCGGACAGACATCAACATAAGGGTTCCAATTCTTAACCGCCTGTGTATAGCCGGGGTCCCCTTTGAAGATGACGCGTCCTGTTAACTGTGCTGATCCCATCTATTTCACTCCTAATAAGCATTTGATTCCGATACCAGTATATGTAGGAATTGGACAAATTCTTAGACAGATGTTCTGCAAACTTAAAAATAGATACATATACGCGAAGATGATATAAAAACAAAAAAAAAGACAAGAGCGGCAAGCTGCCGAAACTCTTGTCTCTCCTGCCTTTTTTATCATGATAGGCACTTACATTTATTGGCGTGATATCCCGACCAAACTATGGAAGTCCATAGAAAATTATGTTTGCCCTGCCATGCGTGGTTCTGCTGAGACACCGGCTGAGCAATCTTTCTGCTTGATCCCCCGACAAAGAATCTTATTCTTTATCGTTTTTGCACCCCTGTACGGTTAACATCAATACACATTGAATCTTATCTTTTACATGATGAAAAGCTCTTATTTTTTCTTCTTGTGCTTACGTTTGCAATCCTGTTTTTTCTCTTTCTTATGACGTTTTTTACATTTCGCTTTTGCTGCTAATTTTGCCGCTTTTACCTTTGCTTCTGCTGCTAATTTTGCCGCTTCTGCTGCTCTGGCTCTTGCTTCTTCCGCTCTTGCTATTGCCTCTTCCGCTCTGGCTCTCGCTTCTGCTTCTCTTGCTGCTTCCGCTCTTGCTGCGTCGTCCGCCATATCAAAATCATGGCCTAGGTCACAGGCTTCGTTGTATGGCTTTTTCTTCTGGACGTACTGTTGATCTTCACCTTCGTTATAATACATTACGCCACTCCTTCTCTCATTTTTTAATCTTTACATACTATGTAAATAAATAACTGCAGCTTGGACTGGTATTTTGATGAACCGGCACATTTTAGGGCAATTTTGATTTATCGATACAACAGATTCTGGATGCTTGATGAAACTTGAATGATTGACGATTATAATAAGCAGCGTAAAAAGGGAGACTGCGAAAAAACCAAGGGGTTAAAACCCTTGGTTTTTTTGTGAAAATGATAAAAAGGATGCTGCACGCTGCAGCATCCTTCTGTACCAACTTTTTATTGAACGATTGGAAAGTGTTTTTTGGCTTTTAGTTTGCTTGCTGTGTTTGTTTTACTGGTTCTTTGCTAAAAAGTCCGACAATGTTCCACAAGATAATTGCAGCAGCTATGATTACACGAGTCGTACTTCTTGGTTAGTAAACAATTTATAGCCATATATTGATCCCAATGCTGTTATGCAAAAAATATTGAACCATTTACTCCAACGCAATTAGAAAACTCCTTATAAAATGATTACATTTCCAAACAATGTATTATAATATTAACAAAATTTTTCAACAATTAACCAAAAATCATTCTTAATTGGTTATTCCTGATCATTTTCTCTAATCGTCATTCGATCTTTCGGATTTTTTGATCGTTTTTTTGTTACAGGCTAGACCCAGACATCATTTTCAGCTGTTTGATCAGTTATTTTCTGCCCGGTATTCACAACACCTTTAGGTTCTACAAGCAAAATGTTACACTCTGATTCTGCATAAGGTTTATGTTCAACATTTTTCGGAATGACAAACATTTCACCTTCATTTAATGTTACTTCTCCATCACGAAATTCAATGATTAAATTACCCTCAATGACAATGAAGACTTCATCTGTTTCGTCATGCTTATGCCAAACAAAATCCCCTTGTACCTTAACAAGTTTAAATTGATAGTCATTCATTTCAGCGATTACTTTTGGAGACCATTGATCTTGGAACGCAGCTAATTTCTCTTGAAAATTAATCGGTCTATATTCCATTCTTTCCGCTTTCCTTGTAAAACTCTATCATTTAACTAGTCCCAAATTAAAGGCCTGTCAACCTTAGCAGTTCTGAGATAATCTAAAAGCTGACCGGTATGTACGGACTCATGGTAAGCGATTCTTAATAACATGTCTCCTAGTTCGCGAATATATCCAACATCAGACCTGTCAATCTTTATATTTGTTAAATCTGTTTCGTTTAACGATTTGATGAATGTCAAAAACTCGGCCCGATACGGTTTTGCAAATTCTAATTCTTCGCTTACAGTGGTAAACATTTTTGATTCATAAGGATTAATAGTTTCCTCTGAAAACTCACTCATGTTTTTCATTAAAATTTGATGATAAAGAAATTCCGCTTCTAATATGTGTCTTATCATTTCTTTACACGACATGGCTTCGGAATCCGGGCGCCAGTCCATTTTTTCCTCAGGTATAGCTGTCCATAACTTGATGCTTCGCCGTCTCACCTCTTCAAAATGTAAAACGATAAGGTCAATCGTATTCAAATATTTTTCCCCCTTTTATTTTTATAACCTATTCTCCTTCTTCCCATGGAATACCTTCATGATCTGCCTCTTAAACTTAAAAATATTTTCTTTCCCACCCCGTTAGATTGATAAATTGAGCAATTTTTATGGTATGAGATATTCATTCATCCATACAGTAGACTCTGGTTGAACATATACTGAATGATAGTTTTCATCAGAAAGGAGAAATCAGCTTTGGCAAAGTATCGGATCATGACCTTTGACGGGGGCGGTACCTTAGGTGCTTTAAGTTTACAACTATTGAACAGACTAGCTGAAGAAAATCCAGCATTAATAAGCCGAACCCATGTATTTGCGGGAAATTCAATCGGTTCATTTACTGCCCTTGCATTAGCAAGCGGAAGATCTCCGAAGGAAACACTTCAGTATTTTGAGGATGAAATCCTGCCCGCATTCAGCACTTCCCGGCCGGGCGGACCTGTTTTCAATCAACAATTACCATATTCCGGTTTTATTAAAGCGGTACGAAACTTTTTCCCGCCAGGCCTTCGTCTTAAAGATGTAAGAAAACGAATTGTTGTCCCTTCATTCAAATTATACTCCCCAGCACTGGATCGTTGGACGCCCGTATTATTTCACAACTTTCCCGGCTCTCCCTATTTAAATGAGAAAGTGAGTGATGTCATACTGCGGAGCAGCGGTGCTCCCGCGACGCAGCGAGCCTATCAAAACTACGTGGACGGATATGTAGTGGCAACGAACCCCAGTACGGCCAGTATCGCGTTTGCGGTTGGTAAAGCCAACGTGCCACTGGATCAAATTGCGGCGCTATCCATCGGTACAGGTGAAGCCCCGACTCGGTTAAGAAGAGATACGAGGGGATGGGGAATGGTGAGTGCGGATAACATACGTCCCGAAAATCTGAAGGACCTTCCTCCAAATTGGGGAGTCCTTTTGGACAGGTCGCCTAATGAACCATTACTGCCATTTCTTCAGATGATCTCCGGCGGAAATGGCTACTATGAATCCATGGTCAGCGCGAATCTGCTGGGAGATCGCTTTTTCCGGTTAGATCCGCGGATTCCTAACTTCTCCAAAACAGACCCTTCCGTGGTTCCCGCTGTCATTGAAATTGCGAACAAAACCAACTTACAGCCTGTGAATACATTTATAGAGAAAAACTGGAACAACAACCATTAAGTAAGTTAGAAGTTTATAATAATTCAATGAACAAAAAATACCAAGGGACTCAAAACCCTTGGTATTTTTAATGCGGCCGAGAGGGTTTGGACCTTTACGGGGTGTTTATACGCTGGGCATTCGATAAAGTGAAAGCTTAGCTTATTACCACCCGGCATTTCAAGCACTGAAGTTAAGCATTACATCCAACAATCGGGCCATTTAATTGAATAGGACTACTCAGTAGTCGCTTCCCATTACGTAAGAAAAGCGACTTTTTAGATTTGATTTTCAAGTTCCTTTGACAAATTTTGAAAAGACCATTGACTATTCAGTTGAACTGTATTAAGTTTAACTATATAGTCAGACTGAATAGAGGATGAGGATATGAAACATAAATTATTACCGCTGTCTGAAACCATGCATTATATTTTATTAGCTCTGCGGGAGCCGCTTCATGGCTATGCCGCCATGCAGAAGATCGAAAAGATGAGTAACGGAACTGTTATTTTAGCAGCCGGCACATTATACGGCGCGATTGAAAACTTGAATAAGCATGGCTGGATTGAACCTGTCGGAGAATCGGGCCGGAGAAAAGTTTATATGATAACTGCGGAAGGAAGCGCCATTTTGAAAATGGAACAAAACAGATTACTTCATATTTTATCCCTGCACGAAGGAAGTGAATCGAATGAAGACATTTAAGATGTTTTTTGATATTGAAAAAGAGGAGCAATGGCTGAACGAGCACCTACAAAAAGGCTATCGCTGTACAAATATCAGCGGATTAGGAATATACACTTTCGAAAAAACCGACAAAAAATATGTGATGCGACTGGATTATCAAGATTATTTATCAAAGAAAAAGTTCAAAGACTACAAAGAGATCTATGAAGACTTCGGCTGGAGTTATATAAACAGCCCATGGCTTAGCGGAACTCGATATTGGCAAAAAGAAGATGATGATCAAAATGAAATCTTCTCGGATCGCCAATCAAAGAGTAATTATTATAAAAGACTAATGAGTTTTTCATCTTGTTTTGGTTTACTGTGCTTGTTTTATTCTTATTTGATTTACAAGGATTCAGGTTTGTATTTAACTGAAGGTCTGTGGAGTATGGAAAGCGCAATGTTTTGGAAAGCATTTTTATTTGAAACTCCATTTGCCCTTTTGAGGTCGCTTCCCGCCCTTATGGCTGTTCTATTTGGCTGCAGTTTCTATAAAGCGTATCGAAAGTATTCAATGTTAAAAGAACAATAACGCGGGGAAGTTACATTCAAAGAAGTAATCGAGGATCATGTATTTGCCGAAGCCGGGCGCTTTAACGGAAAAAAAGCGCCCTGAATTTGCTGATAAATCAGACGGCTTATTTTGTTAATAATACATACTTATTTACAATGGCTTGAGCAAGACAGGCTGATGAATCAACAAAGGTAAGTTCGCTGCTTTTTTGATCCGTGACCATATTTAAATCCGTACATGCAATGATAACCGTATCAACCTTTTCTGCTAATTCACGGTGTAATTCATCATATAATGTACGAGCCTCATTGATTTTACCTTGTTTAATCTTTTCTATTATGTGATCGACATAGATTTGCCAACTATCTTGATGTAAAAAATCATAACCTTCTCTGTTTAACGCTTCTTGAAATATTCCAGATTGAACCGTAGGAACAGTGGCTAAAAGAGCTGCTTTTTTGGAGCCTTTAGGTATTTTTTTTATGGTTTCATCAATCATGTTTAGTAAAGGGACTGAAAGCGATTTTTTTATTTGATTAAAATAGATATGTGCGGTATTACATGGGATTGCAATAAAATCAACACCCGTTTTTTCAAGCTTTACAGCCCCCTCAATAATTGCCTTTTCCATGTCCGTATGATTGAGAGGTTTATTCATATAGAAAGGAGTCGGACAAGAATAAATCATCATATGAGGGAAATCCATGTCATGTATTGCTCCATATATTTTTTGGCACTCGTCTACTACCTTATCTACAAATGGCCCAGTAGATTTTGGCCCCATTCCTGCCAGTATTCCAATCATAATTGTCCTCCTCTGTAAAAATGTGTACGAATACGATCACGATGAGTTATTCTTGTGTTACGCATCTGAATCTGCTCTCATTTCTTTTTGGCTGTCTTCTCCTATTTTATCATTTCATTAATCGAAAAAGGGACTTTAAAAAAGATAGCTGGCAAACCAGACGACTTGCTTTAGGTAACGGGGCAGCTGCAAACAAAAAAGTACCAAAAGTGTCAGAACCCTTGGTATCATTGTGATGCGGCTGAGAGGACTTGAACCTTCACGGGTTATTCACCCGCTGGGCCCTCAATAAAGTGAAACTGTGTTACCTATTACAAAACCTTTATATATTAGTGTTTGTTTATATTGATCATGTTATTTACAAAGATTTATTCATATTGTGGAGTAAAAATGGAGTCGTTTTTTTCGTCACCAGAAAGTTACATGACATGTCTTGGGTTCCATGTTTGTTAAAATCACCATCTTCGTTTTAAAACGTACAGGTTTATAGTGTCCCATAACGCTGTCCTAAATAAAACACTGGACGCAACTAAGTCAAATGTTTTTCACGGTACTATAGTCAAGACTTGCCCAAGTCACCATTATCAAAAAGAATTTCATCAAGCACTTGAAACATTTATTGAACGTGAGCAAGTGTTATAACATGAATAAGAAACCAAGGAGTGATGAATCTTCTAATCTTTCATTTTACCCGCTGACTCATATCAAAGGAGCTCTAACCAAATTTTAATAGCTGTCGCACTTATTAATAACGCTAAAATCCATTGCAGGAATTTTGTATTTACTTTTTGCCCAACAGATGCGCCAATAGGAGAAGCAATTAAACTAGCAATCATAAGAACCAGAGCCGGTGCAAAAAGAACCTGGCCCGTGATTACTTTTCCAACTGTTGCGCCAATAGATGAAAGAAATGTAATCGCAAGAGATGAAGCGACTGTGATTCTAACAGGGATATTTAAAATCGATAACATAATGGGGACTAGGATAAAGGCGCCGCCAGCTCCTAAAATACCTGATACGCCACCAATGATAAACGCTAGGGACGAAGCCAACCATTTAATAAATATCACTTCTTCGTCTTCGCTATGTTCTTGTCCTTTTTTAGGTATAAACATTAAAATAACTGCTAGTATAGACAGAATTCCGTATATAAAGTTAATTCCTTTTTCAGATATATAATGAGAAAAGTAACTCCCCAATACACTCCCTACAAGGGTGCTGCTTCCCATGTACATAATTAATGCTTTATTTAGAAGACCACTCTTACGATAAGCCCAAACACCGCCAAGTGTCGCAAAGAAAACTTGAATAGCCCCTATCCCTGAAACTTCATGGGCAGTTAATGACATCACTCCCACTAAAGAAGGAATGTATAATAACATTGGATAATTAATAACTGATCCGCCAATACCTATCATTCCGGAAATAAAGGCACCAATAAACCCTATAATGAAAAGAGTTGTGATAAAGGCAATATCCATTTTGGTTCCTCCTTTCAAAGAAAAAGGGCATCTTTGTATTCGATACCCTTTCACATTCATTAACCTTTTTTAATCCAGAATTTCAATACATCGCCTTCATCAGTTTGCTCTAAAAGGTCATGCCCGCCTGATTTAGACCAAGCTGCAAGATCATTTTTAGCTCCCTTATCTGTTGCATGCACTTCTAATATTTGACCTGATTCCAGTTCATTCATCGCTTTCTTTGTTCTGACGATTGGCATTGGGCATGCCAGGCCTTTTGCGTCTAATACTTTATCTGATTTCATGTTCATCTCTCCTCTTTTTAATAGAAATTTGTGTTACCGTATTGCACAGCGGTTTGGACCAATCTCCATTTCACGCTGTTTTTCTTCATTTGGGCTGATTTTCCCCATGTTTGTTTCCCGAATCTCTTGGTATGCATTTGGCTGCGGAGGCAAATGATCTGTTACTAGGTGTCTAAATTCTCTTTCATCCGCAATGTTCAAACCATGGTTCTCGCTAAATAATGTACGTAGTTTTTTACCAACACTTCCATCCTCATTTAGCTCGTCAATGATCATAAAGTGTGCCGGTAATACAATTAAATCCTTTGATAACGCGTTGTAACGGCTATAAAGCGTTGTTCTTAAATCTCCCGCCCAATCTTCTGCCATACCGGCTAAGTCTGGTCTGCCAATTGAATCAATAAACAAGATATCACCTGAAAGAAGATATTGATCATCGACAATGAAAGAAGTGGAACCAATCGTGTGCCCCGGTGAATAAATCGGTTGAATGCCAATCTTTGTGTTTCCAATGACAATATCGTTGCCTTCTTCCAGCGGCTGATAATCAAATACCGCTTCTTCTGCATCCTTCGGTGGTAACCAGTAGGTTGCTTTTGTTTTTTCAGCTATGACTCTGCCGCCTGAAATATGGTCTGCGTGAAGATGTGTATCAAATACGTGAGTAATCTCCGCGCCCTTCTCTTTCGCAAAGTCTATAAAAATATCTGCCATACGTGTCGCATCAATAATCGCTGCTTCACCATTGGAGATGACCATGTATGACAGGCAGCCTTTACCGATACGAACAAACTGATACATCACACCGCCATCTTTTAAATCCCCGACTTTTACCGGCTCTAAATGTTCGCTCCATGCTTTCATTCCGCCCTTAAGATAGGATACAGAATGACCTGCTTCAGAAAGCATTTCGGATACCATGACAGATGAACCTTCTTTTGCACAAACGACCAGCACTTCTTTATCAGAAGGAATTTTCTCCAAGATATCTTCTACGCCATCTAAAAGATCGAAATACGGTACATTTAAATGGTCAAAATAATGTCCTTCAATCTTCCAATCGCTAAAATCATTTTCATTACGTACATCCAAAATAAATAAAGATTCTTTGTGAAAGATTTTTTGTGTGACTTCTTTTGCGGTAAGTGCTTGCACGGTCATGTTTACATACCTCCTTTTTCTGTTTTACCTGTCCAATCCCGCATACCGGGAATAACATTAATAACCTTTTTAAAACCTTGTTTTTTCATGGTGTGAGCTGCCATTTCACTTCTTCTTCCTGAATGGCAAATAATATAAATTTCATCATTTTTGTTTAATTCGTTAGAGCGCTTTTCCACTTCGCCAAGAGGGATATGCACCGCTCCGGGGATATGGGCTTCTTCATACTCCTCTATCTCTCGTACATCTAAAATGTGAAGAGACTCATCACGATCCACTTTCTGTGTGAAAGCTTCTAATGAAATCTCAGGAATTGAAGATGCATTTTCTGATGAATGCTCTCCTCCTTTTCGAAGAAAGTGACAAAGGACTTCTCCCTCTGTTTCAGTACCTAGATATTCATGGCCTGAGCTTTTTGCCCATGCTTGCAGATCTGCCGCCGATCCTTTATCTGTTGCTTGAATTTCTAATATGTCACCAGCTTTTAATTCTTTTATTTTCTTCTTTGTTTTTACGATAGGCATTGGGCATGACAAGCCTTTAGCGTCTAATACAATATTTGCTTTCACGATTTTTTCCTCCTTTTCTTATATAGGGGTGGGGGTATATAAATATGCAAAAAGTTACTCTCTGGATGTTAATACCATGTATTCATACCACCTTTTATATTTGTGATATTTTTAAACCCTTGTTTCTTCAATATTTTACTTGCCTTTACACTTCTCATTCCGCTTTGGCAGATCACAAAGACGTCTTTGTCTTTCGAAAGCTGATGAGTTTGACGAGGCAAGATAGACAAAGGAATATTTTTGAACCCTTTAATATGCCTTGTGCGGAACTCATAAGGTGTTCGTACATCTATAAACTGTTTGTCTTTATTTTTCAGCTCTGACTTTAAATCAGCAGTTGTTATTTGTTTAACACCATGCAATGGGAAAAAACGTCGAAATACGATCCAAAGTAAAAATAAAATGAGTAAAGTATTGAACATTACTCCGCTATTCATAGTGTTATAACCCCCTTCACTTATTCAATTTGCAATGGATAACATTAGATAAATAAGTTGACATTGCCTTCTTCAGCATCTGCCAAATAAGCAGCTACACCAGCATAGTCGATATCATCTAATAGTTCTTTTTCCTGTAAACCAAGAAGATCCATTGTCATCGTACAAGCTACGAGCTTTACACCTTGTTCTTGAGCCATCTCAATCAACTGAGGCAACGTAAGTGCATTATGCTTTTTCATCACATTTTTAATCATTTTAGGGCCCATACCTGCAAAGTTCATTTTAGATAAACCCATCTTATCAGCACCGCGAGGCATCATCTTTCCAAACATTTTTTCAAGAAATTCTTTTTTCACTGGAATCAGCTCTTCTTTACGTAAAGCGTTTAATCCCCAAAACGTATGGAAGATCGTCACTTCATGATCGTAGGCAGCTGCACCATTTGCAATAATATAGGCTGCCATTGCTTTGTCATATTCGCCGCTAAATAAAACAATTGTTGTGCGTTTTGTTTGTTTTGTCATGTTTATTCTCCTGACTAACCACTATTACCCCTGGGGGTATATTAGAATTAAAATTTTTTTCGAAAGATCTCCTATTATTCAATCCAAAATACCGGTAGGGGTATATTATAATAAATATAAAAATCCGTCAACCTTAAAGATGATAGGTTGATGAATTTTTTTATCGGCTCTTTACCAATAAGTCGACCGCTTCTTTTACTAAGTGTTGTGTGTCTTCTCCCTTTTCTAAACTTTCACGAACACAATGTTCAAGGTTTGTGCTCACAATCAAACCCATTGCTCGATCGATCGCATTACGTGAAGCAGCTAGTTGGGTCACAACCTCTCTGCAATCTTTTCCTTGTTCCATCATGGTCAATACACCTTTTATCTGTCCTTCTATCCGGCGTAAGCGATTTTTAATCTTTTGATCATATTCCATGCGTTGAACTCCTTCTTTGAAATTTATATATTTGCATGTTATCAACTATCACTTCATACTATGCTTTATCACACTACATTATTAACTAGATAATGTTTGTGAATCAATATTATACCCTTACAGGTATACTGTCAATTTTCAAGACGGCATGAGAATGATTATAAAGAGTTAATATTAGTACCCACCTGTTTTACGTTAAACCCAAAAGATTAATCACAAGAAGTCTCCATATTTACTTAACATGCTCTTAATTGTATGATTGGTATCCTTGAGGAGAAGAAGACATCGAAAAAGTAAAAAAGCAAACAAATCTAGGATTCAATTGCTGTCATTGATGTCAAGTCATGAACTCCTAAAGGAGATTTAATAACTCATTTTCAACGAAAAACTGATCTCTGTTAATTAGTCGAGATTCCAAGATATACACGGACCAATTGAATTGATCTTTCCTTTTTTGGGAATCCCACAGGTTCCCTCTTGTTTTGATGTTGTTTTTTTTAAAAAAATATTGACACAAATAAATGACCATGTTATCATTAAAAATTTGATATCTCACTCCATATATGATAACCTTAAGTTAAGTTCCCATATATGGAGGTGGATTATATGTTTCAAATTGGCGATAACATTGTTTATCCAATGCACGGAGCAGGTACAATTGAAGCCATAGAAGAAAAACAATTCTTAGAGGAAAAACAACAGTATTATGTCATAAGAATGTCAATCAGTAATATGACAGTTATGATTCCAACGCGTAAAATATTGAGTTCAAATATACGGCCAGTTACTGATATACGTGCATTAAAACACATTATACACATTTTTCAGCATGGAGAATCAGATAAGTTACTGCCATGGAAGCAAAGGTATATAGTAAACACGAACAAAATAAAAACGGGTGAAATACAAGAAGGCGCTGAAGTTGTACGTGATTTAATGCGAATGAAGAAAGAAAAAGCACTTAATTCAAGCGAAAAAAAAATGTTGGATCATGCATATGAATTTTTGATTAGTGAACTGGAAGTCATTAAAGGAATCACTGAAAAACAAATGAAAAGTTTCTGCTAAGGTTAATTTTAAATAATGTTTTGCATTCCAAAAAGCACCCACGAGTTTTCGGAATATTACGATTAAAATATTTCGAAGACGCTTAACTTCATCAACTTACTTTTAGAACATTAACCTCTTTTATTATTCCTACAATCTAATCTGTTTTTATTATTAAAAATTTCTTCAACGAACATTTGATGTTTTATCAAAAAACCCGATGAAATAGTCACTTGATTTTTGTAATCCTGATTCACACTGGCACGGACAAGGAGCCGTAAGGATGGAAGAGAGGCAGGGCTTTCATTGTTTTAGGTCTAAGTGATTATTTCCAGAAGAAAAAACAACCACTCCCCTCTTTATCTTTAAGAATTTCTTACATCTGCTTCCACAGTGAATAGCAGGTGGTTATCTTCTTTTCATAAAAGAGATATGCGAATTGTAACAAAGAATAACATACAGTTATCTTGAGAACATAAAAACAAATCATTTATATATATTCCACATATCGTCAATCCGGTATGTTATACTGTAAACAATCCTTTGAGGTTTTAAACCTTTTTCTTACCTTGTAGCAACTGTCCCTACTCGAACGTTGAGTAGGGTTTTTTTATTCGGTATGATACAGAGAACATAAAAAAACAGGCCCTATATAAAGAGCCTGTTTGTATAAACGATTGAAGATTAAGCAGTTTTTTGAACGTTAGCAGCTTGAGCTCCACGAGCACCTTGCTCAACGTCAAACGTTACTTTTTGACCTTCGTCTAAAGATTTGAATCCGTCACTTTGGATTGCAGAAAAGTGTACGAATACATCGTCTCCATTTTCACGTTCGATAAATCCAAAACCTTTTTCTGCATTAAACCATTTAACTGTACCTTGTTCCATTTTTGTTGCCTCCTAGTGTGTTACACATTGTATTACTATCCTTGCCCAAAGTATCATCAAGACGAAAAGTCGATATTCATACTATCCTTTACACGAACAAAAATAATTCTCCTTTATCATAGCACGAAACGGAAATAACTGCAAATTAATAATGTGTTCATTCATGTTTTATTTGTTAAACCTGTCGATACCAGTGCAAAATAAGATGCCTATTAATAGCTATGGTTTGAAAACACCGTGAAAATGAATCACGAGTGCCTTCAAACCCAGTACTTCATATTGATTGTTAAAGATTTCTTTAAAAAGCTCAGCTGTTTCTTGTTCAAGTACAAAATATTCTTGGCTGTTCACTGGTATAGCTTTGTTTCTGCAGATGTTTCCAAACGATCACTCAGGTATACCTCTATTTTAACGGTATTAACTTGTCATGTTTGTTCCTCAAACAATCAAAGTTTACGGTCTAAATAAACCGATTCACATTGGGGAGCATGGAGAGAGTTTGGCCCGATAAAGAGCTGGGTATAATCTTCATACACCTTTTGTATTCCGGCTGGTTCTGCTAATAAAGATTTAATCGGCCTGGAAAAAAGTATCTCATTTCCAATAATTTCACAAACAAATGGGAAAGATACTTATCATCTATGGTGTATGACGCTGTGACTTCAAAGACAAACGTTTTCGATACATAGAAGAACATCAGGGAAGGGGAAATTTTTAAAAAATGAATGAACAAAACCTAAGGACTTTGAGAAAACTGGTTACACCCTATGAAAAATCCGATTTACAAAAAAGTATATGTCAAATCATTAACACATTGGTGCCATTTTTCCTGCTATGGTATTTGGCATATAAGAGCTTGTCCATTTCTTATTTCCTTACATTAGCCATTTCTGTCGTTGCAGCAGGTTTTTTAGTAAGAACCTTCATCATCTTTCATGATTGCTGCCACTATTCCTTTTTTAAGAACCGAAAGGCGAATCGAATCCTTGGAACAATTACAGGAATTCTGACTCTGCATCCGTTTGATCATTGGGCACACGATCATTCTGTCCATCATGCGACAAGCAGCAACCTGGACAAACGCGGTACGGGCGATATTTGGGTACTGACTGTTGAGGAATATAAAGAAGCCTCAACTAAGACAAAAATAATGTACCGTTTGTACAGAAATCCGTTTGTTATGTTTATTATCGGACCGATTTACGTCTTCGGGATTACCAATCGTTTTAATCGTAAAGGAGCAAAACGCAAAGAACGGATGAATACATATGTAACAAACCTGGGGATCGTCGCTTTGGCAGCACTTTTATGTTGGGCTATCGGCTGGCAAACCTTTCTGCTGGTCCAGACGCCAATTTTTATGATCTCGGGATCCCTCGGAATTTGGATGTTTTATATTCAGCATACGTTTGAGGATTCATATTTCGAAGAAGATGAGCATTGGGAATATGTAAAAGCAGCCGTTGAAGGAAGCTCTTTTTATAAGCTTCCAAAAGTCATGCAATGGTTAACAGGCAATATCGGTTTCCATCATGTTCATCATTTAAGCCCAAGAGTCCCAAACTATAAGCTTGAAATCGTGCATAACAACACCGAACCATTGCAAAACGTTCCGACCATCACACTGGCAACAAGTATTAAGTCGTTAAAGTTCCGACTATGGGATGAAGAAGGCAAAAAATTTGTTGGTTTTACCCACTTAAAAAAAACTTCTAAAAACCAGGTATCAGCTCGGCTAAGAACGGATTAAATAAACGCCCATAATCGATGATAATGGGCAGTGTATCTTGCATAATAAAAGTGGAGACTCGCGCAAAGATTTTGTGCAGAGGTCAGCACTTTTTTAATGCCACATGCACTTACAACAAAAAAATACCAAAGGTGTCAAAACCCTTGGTATCATTAGGATGCGGCCGAGAGGACTTGAACCCACGGGTTATTCACCCGCTGGGCCCTCAATTGGGTGCATCCATGTTATATCCTTCATTTACTTATATCCATTGCACACATTTACTCGTTTTTATTACTTTATCAGCCATCTTGAAGACTTAAAATTCCCTAATACTTCACCACTCGGAAACCCTCCAAAGAATAATCATTATTATAATATCGAACAATCATATTAATATTGTCAAAACGTTCGTTTTTGAATCACCTTGTTCATACTTCTATCAGTTTATAATTGAAATGAATTCGCCAATCTCTTCTACAAATAAAAAAACATTTATTTACAATTAATTTTTATTTTGTTATTCTACTCGTGATCATCGTTTTCTTTGTATATTCATTTTATTATGACTTTGATTTTTCTAATTGGTTTTCGCCCCATAAAAGAAGTGTTCAAATATAGGGTTCAGCTCTAGTCCTGCCCTAGTCAATGAATATTCTACTCTTGATGGAACTTCATTATACTGAACTCGTTGAACAATTCCGTATTCAATCAGGTCCTTTAATGATTGATTGAGCATTGTTCCTGTAATTCCATACACTTTACGCTTTAACTCATTATATCGAATATCATTGTAACTACATAGTACAGCTAAGATTTTTAAATTCCATTTTCCCGCTAATATATTTAATGCATAACTTGCTGGAGCTATCGCTTTATTTAGCTCACTTTCAGTCATATTTTATCCACTCCTTAGTCAGTTTTTCCTTACTTAGTCAGTTTATATTGAGTACTTGTTAAATCTTTTCCATTTATTATAATCAAATATGTAAACCCTGTCACCCATGTATTAGAGAGCTAAATTGATCATAAAACCCTTCAAGTTTATACTTTTTCAAGGAGATGGAGTGAGTAAATGAAAAGTGAAAAGATGCGTGCTGCACAATATACTAAATATGGATCACCGAATGTTCTTTTTGAAGATTCTATATCAAAACCTGTTATAGAAACTGGAGAAGTACTCATTCGTGTACATGGGTCGAGTGTAAACTCTATGGATACGCTATTTCGATCAGGCAAGCTGAAACTATTAACGGGTAATCAATTCCCAAAAGGAACAGGGGCAGACTTTTCTGGTGAGGTTGTTGAGGTAGGATCGAACGTAAAAAATTATCAATTAGGTGATAGAGTGTGGGGAGTTCTTCCTATGAATTTAAGGAGCCAAATTGGTAGTGCCGCTGAATATGTAGCTATATCACCTGAGAAAATATCTAAAATTCCTACAAAGGTTGATCTCTTACAAGCCGCGGCATTGCCTGGTGTAGGTGTTACTGCAATTATTGCCTTAAAATATAAAACGAAACTTAGAAAAGGCGAAAAGTTACTTGTACGTGGTGCAAGTGGAGGAGTCGGAAGCATTGCGATTCAAATTGGCAAAATGTTGGGTGCTCATGTAACTGCTCTTGCAAACGAAAAACATCTTACTTTTCTTCAAGAGCTAGGTGCAGACGAAGTATTTGATTATAAAAAAACATCTCCTACTGATCTTAAAAAGTTTGATGTAGTCATGGACACAGTGGGAACTGACCTCAAACATTATAGGCGCTTGCTTGCAAAGAACGGTAGAATGGTTACTATTGGATTTCCTAGTTTTTCGTCCTTCATATATATATTAGCTTCAACTACTTTCGGTTCTCGTAGAGTTCGCACATTCAGCGCAAATCCCAAAAATGAACTTCTAAAAGAATTAGCATCTTATGTAGATTCCAACAAGGTCAGACCAGTTATTGATAGCATTTATTTTTTATCTGATGTTGCCAAAGCTCATCATTCCTTAGAAGCTGGAGGTGGACGAGGAAAACGTATCATAAATTTACTTGATAAAAAATAAACCATCATTTCAGGATAAAATGGACGCTCATTTCTTGTAAAAGGCGTTGCTCCATTTGCGGCGTTATTAGGCGGGGCTTTAGATGGATTGAGATCAACTCAATTTGCTGATGCATTCAGTACTTTAGCCGCTATAATATAGATCGTCTTTTCACCAGTACCAAGAATAGTATGAATAACCGAAAAAGGTATAGTGGAAAATCTGTAATTTCAATTAACAAAAAAGACCAATACTCTTGTGAGTTTGGTCTTTTGGATTACTTCATATATGCGGTTGAGAGGAGTCGAACCTCCACGGGTTTAACCTCACTAAGCCCTCAACCTAGAAAGTTTTGGTAAGCAAGTCTTCTCCCATAGCTGTATTTTCCGCACAAAAAAATAATACCAAAGGTGGTCAAACCCTTGGTATTATTGGTATGCGGCCGAGAGGACTTGAACCCACGGGTTATTCACCCGCTGGGCCCACAATAAAGTGATTCTTTATTATGAATTACAAAAGCCTATAATATCAGCATTTGTTTATTTTGATTATGAGTGTTTACTTCGATTTATTTTTATTTGGGAGTAAAAATGGAGTAGGTTTTCATTTCAAGACAGTTAATGTCTTGTTACTGGTGACATGTCTATTAGAGTAACCGCCTAACTTAATTACATTTCAACATTTTTTATAAGAACAATTGAAATAGCTAGTTCTCCATGTTTTATAATGAACTCCGGCTTGATGAAGTTTTTCTATGATTTGATCTAGGTTTTTATCTTTCCATTTCTTAATCAGCAGAACTCGCGGTTTGTAACACCTTATTATTGCCTTTCAAAATCCTTTGCATAAACGATCTCGACTTTAATGACTGCTTTCTTCGTATTCCCCTTAAAATTGAATAATCACTTTCCCTTTTGGCCGTCCATTTGCGACTAGTTCTAGCGCTTCATTTACATTGTCTATGGTGAATTGTGTTGGATGAATTGCTGGAACAATGTTGTTTTCTTCAATGATTTTGGTAATCTCTTTAAGTTGTGCGCCGTCAGAACGAACGAAGATAAAATGGTATTCCACGTTTTGTTTCTTGGCTTTGCGATCATACTTTGCGCCAGCAAGGGAAAATAGCATTTGTTTCCACGATGGGAAATTTCGGTCTTTTCCGAAACGTTTATTTGGTCCTGTACGGAGAGAGAGCAATCTTCCGCCCGGTTTGATGATACTCAATTCACTGTCAAATTCTTTAGGTCCCAATGTATCAATTACGTAATTCACATTCGACAACAAGTCAACATAGTTTTCTATTGTATAATCCAAATATTGGACTGCACCCATTTCCAAAGTGCGTTCGCGCGCTTCTGAGCTGCCACTAACAATGACATTTAGGCCCATTGCCTTTGCGATTGGTACCGCCATTTGACCAAAGCTGCCTGATCCACCTGGAATGAAAACAGCTTTACCTGACTCTGCCTCCAGTTCTTCATGTAGACCTTGATACGCTGTGAGTCCAGCCAGTGGTGCAGCAGCGGCTTCCACGTAAGACAAATTTTTGGGCATGGGTGCAATTGCGGCAGCGTCAATTGCAGCATATTCCGCAAAAGCACCAATTTTTTCGAGAGGGAGACGTGTATAGATGGCATCTCCTACGTGAAATTCTGTCACTTTTTTTCCGACTTTTTCGATAACACCTGTCAATTCATTACCAAGCGTTAATGGGAATTCATAATCTTGAATCAGTTTCACGCTACCTGTAATAATTAACATTTCGAGTGGATTGACCGCCGCAGCTTTGACCTTTACCAAGACTTCATTGTCAGCGATCTCTGGAATTGGAATTTCATTAATTTGGACATGGGGATTTTTTGAATATTTGGTGATCTGAGCAGCTCTCATGAGTGTTTCCATTTTTATTAGCACCCTTCCGTTGAGTTGCTTTTATTAAGTTTCTTTACCTTATTTTTATTATTTTCACTGTCTACTTCATTTTTCTACCCTCAATATAATTCTTTTTATAAAGATCTTATATTATTCCAATCGTTTAGGTGGAGGGAACCTTATTTTAAGATCAACCCACCACCTAAACCTTAAATACTCACAAAATTATCTTTTTATTCAATTGGGACTGTTGTCTTTTAGAACGTTCATTCTCAAATAATTAAACTTTTTGAATCGCTACTGCAAAGAACCTATGTTTATCAGCCACCCCAACACGTTATTTTTGTTAATACATTAAACGCCTAGTATTGGATAGATTTGATCTCTTAAATTGAAATTGTAGCTTTCATCTACAATACCTACGACTTTATCGTTGTCATAAAGTTCCATCATAAAACCAGCCATTTGCTTAGCTGTGTGATACATTGGCATAAAGTTTTTGTAATCAAATTCTTCTACATCCTGTGCAGTTTTCTCAAATTCTGTTTCAGTCACTGCTGGTGCTAAAACTTTTGCCTTCATTTTTGCACTTTTAAGCTCCAGTTCTTTTGCAAGCCCTTCTGTAAATGCACTAACAAAATATTTAGATGCAGAATAGGTAATACCACCAATATAAGTCGCATATCCAAGTGCGGAGGATACATTAATTAATTGTGTTCCCTCTACATGAGAATAATCTCGCACAAATAGTGTGGAAAGAATCGCCAACGTCTCTATATTAAGACGTAACATGGATTCTACTTTCTCTAAATTCTGGTCCGTCACAGAAGAAGATTCACCAAGACCAGCATTATTAATCCACGTCTCAATTTGATACTCCTTTAAACTGTTATACAGTGTGTATGCCTGATCTGTTATCGATAGGTCACTTGTATGAATAATAACATCTAAATCAGGATTTATATTATGAATTACTGATTTAAGCCCTTCTAATTTCTCTAATCTTCTAGCTACAATAATTAAGTTTTTGCCGCGAGCAGCAAATTCCAATGCAGTTTCATATCCTATACCTGAACTTGCTCCTGTAATAACTGTGTATTTCATATCATTCTCTCCTCGAAACCATATTTTTAATTAACTAATCGATATCACAAAATAGATTTAGTCTAGTGTCGACAAAGTGAAATTAATAATACTTTCTAATTTCTCTTTATCATTTGTCGTTTTTGTTAATACTCGTATTCCTACGAGTGAATTATGAATAAATTGAGAAAGCCCTTTGATGTCATTGTGTTTAGGAATTTCACCTTGATCTTGACCATGTTTTAGCAGATCAAATAAATAGGCTTCTGTATTTATAAAAATCTCTGTCGTTTTTTTCGCTACTTCTTCATCAATTAGGGATAACTCAACAGCTGCATTAACAGCTAAACAACCTTTTGGCTGCTGTTGTGTCGAATCAATCACCATTTCAAATAATTTTCGTATCGACTGCTTCACTGTTAATTCTGTTTTCACTTCATTCTTCATTCGGCCTTCCATTATTTCTACATAATGATTTAAGACTCGCATAAATAAAGTATGTTTGTCGCCAAATGTATCATAAATACTTCTGCGGTGAACGCCCATATGATCCACCAAGTCTTGCATGGATGTTTTTTCATAGCCCTGTTCCCAAAAAAGAATCATTGCTTTTCTTAATGCCTTCTTTTCATCAAATTCTTTATTTCTAGCCATGTAATCCCACCTTCGAACATATTCAGGGAAAGGACTGAGAATCATTGATGTACTAGAAGCACAATCTTATACATTCATTCATCCCTCCCTCATTCTGAAATAATTAAAGAATGATCATTCTCTTTTGAGTAGCAAAACAGTTAGATCTAACGTATTTCAAGTATATCAAATTTAAGAACGATCAGTAAAGAATTTAGAATTAATTATGTGTTTTATATGGCTATGTATGGCTACTACCTGAATTTTAACGAATATCGCTCCTTTTTATTTTTCATCAAATCATTTCTTTAATGTCATTGACGGCAGGTCATAGAGCATACTGGTGTGTTTTCGAAAATACCCCTCATTTCAGTAAAGTTCCCCGCTGGAATATTCACACTTTAGACACGAACTAGGAACTGTAGAAGAGTTTCCCGGATTTTCAAACTAAAGTGTATTAAACAATACGGAGGATTACACTGGGTAACACAGTCAAATAAAAAAGCTCTAACTAATCCAAAAGGTTGCTAGTCAGAGCTTTTTATACATATTTTTTTGGTCCAACTCACAAAGCACCTACTCTGTCATCAGCTCGATAATACTCATTGGAACGTGATAAATCCCCTTTTTCATAAAAATAATCAGCTGCTCTGTTTGCAAAGTTTTCAATGTCTCCGTACATTCTTAGAAGGAAAATACCATTAGCGATGACACTAATGGTACCCCTTTGTTTCTACTCAATCACTTATTCAGCTTCTCCAACAACTGTAAAGCGTTCATTTATATGTTTTGGATTTTCGATTTCATCCAATACTGAAATTGCATAGTCTGCATAGCTGATATAACTTTCGCCTTTCGAATTCACAAGAAGATGATCTTTCCCTGACTGATAAAATCCAGTTCTTTTCCCGTCTGGGTCAAATACCGCTGAAGGACTGATAAATGTCCAGTTAATATCAGAAGTTTCCTTTAGTTCTTGCAAGTTACGACCTTGCCCTTTAGCTGTCGGAATAAAAATCTCCGGGAAATCAGGTGTATCCATTACACTGACAGTTTTATTTTCGTCTACATAAAGACTCCCTGCTCCACCTACAATTACGGCTCTTGTACCCGTTCCTTTTAATGCCCTAATTAATGCCCGGCCAGCATCTACATGTGCCTGTTCTTCTCCTAATGGAGCACCGAAGGCATTAACTGCTACATCTAACTTTTTTAGATCATCCGATGTAAGATCAATTATATTTTTTTCAATGACTGCAATCTTTTCCTCTTTAAGTTTTGCAGCATCTCTTACAATTGCAGTTACTTCATGTCCCCTGCTTACCGCTTCTTTCAAGATAAGACTTCCAGCTTTTCCGGTTGCACCAATGATTCCAATTTTCAATTTAAAGTCCTCCTAATCATTCAAAATTTTAAATGTAACCATATTGATTACATGTAATAATTTTAGTTACACCTTTTCTATTTGTCAATACTTTTATCATCTTGTTAATTGAGCATATTAGAGTAAAAGAACTTGTAATACATTCAGTTACAAGTGTACTATAAAGAGTGTAAAGTAATGAGGATGGTGAAGAAATCATGTCTATTAGCAGCCGTTTTGCTGTAGGAATTCATATATTGGCTCTTATTGAAATAAATGAAGACGGAATTAGCACTTCTGAATTTTTAGCTGGAAGTGTAAATACAAATCCCGCCTTCATAAGAAAAATTATGGGGATGCTGAAAAAAGCAGGTTTAGTAAATGTTCGGCCAGGTATTGCAGGGGCTGAATTAGCGAAGGATCTAACTGAAATCACCTTACTTGATGTTTATAGAGCAGTTAATGTTGTTCAAGAT
Organism: Bacillus sp. hwrm1; assembly: GCF_040207805.1. NCBI lineage: Bacteria > Bacillati > Bacillota > Bacilli > Caryophanales > Bacillaceae > Bacillus > Bacillus sp. hwrm1. The sequence continues at coordinate 3,592,308 of NZ_CP157943.1, forward strand.
AAAGAATTGTTTAGTATACACGAAAATCCCAATCCTCAATGTCCTGTAGGCCGGAACATTCAAAGTACAATTGGTCCAATATTTGAAATCGCCCAATCTGCCTTGGAAAAAGCTCTTGGGCATATCACAATTGAGGATGTGGTAAAGGATATTATTGAAAAAGAAAAGTTGACCAATAATTGTTAAATGATTTCACAGAAAATCTTTTATCAGACTGGGGATAAAAAAATGGCTTTTTCATGAACAAAAAAAGAGCAGACATAAAGTCTGCTCCTTTTGATGAAAGATTTAGATTACGGTAAGGGATATAAATATGCTCATGATAAAAAGGAAAAATTAACGACAATGCAGACGATGCCAGATTCTTTAATAGGGCGTTGAGTATTACTATCCAACAACTCAAGGTTCAGAAGCTAAGTTCAAACAAAGACTTGAGGAAATCTCGGATTGGTATAAAAGAAACCGCAAATCTTAGTTTGAACGAATATGTTCTGTATATAAAAATAATGAGGTATGGGGTGAATTGATAATGAATTATGATGGAATAAAAGATTCCTGCCTAACCTTTCCAAACTCTTATGAAGACCATCCTTTTGGAGATGGTTGGACTGCAATTCGGCACAAAGGGAATAAGAAAATATTTGCACTTATCTTCACTCGCGACGAACACTTATGTGTCAACCTTAAATGCGAACCTGAAAGGGCTGATTTTCTACGTGGTCTTTTTGAAGAAATCAAGCCCGGATACCATATGAACAAGGAGCATTGGAATACTCTTACCTTAGATGAGGGACTCCCAGAGCATCAAATCCATGACATGGTAAAGTACAGCTTTGAACTGACAAAACCAAAAAGCAAAAAGGAAACATAACATCGAAGGATAGAACGCTCATTATAGATATTCATCCGGTGCAATGGTACAGAGGAATATGCAAAAAACTTCAAGGCAGCAATTTTTAAATTTGTATTTATGAGATGTTTTCGTTATTGTGAGTCCTTTGTTTCTTGAAATAGGTTGAACAAATAAAAAAGAGCAGACTCAAAGTCCACTCAATTAATTAAGATGATTGCTCATTTCATCCAGACACCTATAAAAAATGAAAGGTGACGATGATATGCCGCAAAGGTCATTTAGCGTTTAATTAATACTGATAACTCACCTTCAAACACTTTTTCCTCTTTCTGATTATAGGTAGATAACAATACAGTAAGTATCCCCGTCTGGCTTTTATTTGGTTTTTTATCAATAACCTTAACAATAGTGTGCAGTTTATCATTAGGGTAAACGGGTGCTAGGAATTTTATATTATTCATTCCTGTCCCAGCAATAATATCGTCTTCATGATGCCCTTCTTCAATCCAAAGCTTAAAAGTAATAGATAACGTTTGTATTCCAGAAGCAATAATTCCATTAAATCTGCCCATTTTTGCTTTTTCTTCATTTAAATGCATGTATTGTGGGTCATACACTTCTGCAAAATTCATTATATTCTCTTTCGTTAATTCAAAAGATTTAGTTTGAAAAACCTGCCCGATGGTGAATTCATCCAATTTCATAAATAAATCTCCTTGAATCTAAACTTTATTATTAAATCTACGTAGCATTTTAACATACTGGCTCTCACACAACAACTTAACGGTAAAACAATTGTTCCCCTATCAGGAATGAACAAGCACATTGTTTTTGTTTCCTTGCCTTTAACCTCTTTATAATCAGGTGTTTTCTTATACAGACCAAGGCGGTCGCCATCACCATCACCCGGCATATGTGCCATTTCCTCATAAGAATCTCCAAGCTTCTCATAATAAGAATAAGCAGTCAGCCTACGAGAACTTTCTTCTGGCTGATAAAACGCAAGTTGAATATATTTCCCGTCATCATATACACGAATTATGACGTTATCTCTTTTGTGCTCATCTGAATCCGCTCGCATTTCTTTTCTGACTTTCTTCTCCTGCTTCATCACATCATTAATTGCATTATCATATTTACTACCGCCGCACGCAGTCAGCTGAAGGATGAAGGTGACTGACAAATCATACGACCTACTATAAGTAAGTGGACAGTAACAGATAAATTTCTATAAACAAAAAATACCAAGGGTGTCAAAACCCTTGGTATCATTGATGCGGCCGAGAGGCACTTGAACCTCCACGGGTTATTCACCCGCTGGGCCCGCCATCTATATTCATAAAACTATTGCTCAGTTGTCAGCATGTTAAGTAAATTACGAATTTCCTTGTTATAACTTTTAATTTCTTCTTCATTACAACCGGTTTTATCAAATACTGCATTAGGTATCATTGTGACTTTTTCTTTAAACTCATTCCCTTCAGTTGTTAACGTAATAATTACACTTCGTTCATCCTCTTTTGAACGCTCTCTTATAATAAGACCTCGCTCCTCAAGTCGTTTTAAAACTGGAGTTAATGTTCCGGAGTCTAGATATAATTCTTCGCCTAAACCTTTAACAGATATTTTTTCCTTCTCCCATAAAACAAGAAGAACCAAATACTGTGATTAGCGTACAAGTTCTCGTTTTCTGCTTTGGACCCCATAGAAAATAAAAAGCCAGCTCTCCTTCGGGAGAAGAACTGGCATAACAAAGCTTCTTGCTCTTATTTTGCTGTATTGCTCGGACCTTTTAATTTCTCTTCGTTCTTGCGTCAACGTTTTATTATTAGGACACAACCAATAAAATAATGACGATCGAGAATAGCAACGCTGCTTTTGCAAAGCAGTAAGCCCTCCAGAATATAAAAGAGCTGCAGTCATTGCTGCTCGGATAATCCCAGCTTATTCTGAGTCTGTATTGAGTAGCCGGTCAATTAAATGGATGTTTTTTTCATTCCTTTTCTGTTTGTTCCATTTTCCACCACAGTGAATCTTTTGGATTTTCAACAGCTTCTTGAAACTCAGCTTTAGAAGCAACTGTTGGGTAAGAACCTTTTAAAGATTTACCTGAAGTATCTTTAAATAAGGTTAACACAACTATTAAGCCAATTAAACTAACTGCCAATAAATAGAAACCCGGCGCCAAATTGTTTCTTGTCACATGAGTTAACCAAGAAGCAACTAAAGGTGTTGTTCCACCAAAAATAGAAACTGATAAGTTGAATGTCCAGGATAACGTACGATATCTAATGTCAGTATGGAACAACGTAGGTAAAGATCCTGGCATAGTACCTTCGTATACAGATAATACAATACCTAACATTAAAAGTCCTATAAATAAGAATGTTATATTCCCCATATTAAGAAATTGAAAAGAGATAATCGAAAATACAATTCCTAATACTAATCCAATTGTTATAACTTTTTTATTTCCTAATTTATCTCCCAATTTACCAAAAGTTAAAGCGAACGGTACCATAATAATCAATACAATTGCTGTAACCGGTGTACTTATATTATCACTTATACCAAGGTTCTCATCTAAATAAGAAGGCATATAACCTAACAATAGGTAATTGGTTATATTGAAAAATGCCACAAATACGATACATAAAAAGATATCTTTTTTATATGTTTTAATGACTTCTAATAAACCTGGTTGTTGTTCTTGGCTTTCAGAGATGTCATTTTCAAAAATTGGTGATTCATCTAAATGACTTCTCAAATATAAACCAAATAATCCTATTGGAATACTTAAGAAGAAAGGAATTCTCCATCCCCAACTATTCATTTGAACATCAGATAAAGTCCAGAAAAGTACTGTAACTAAAACAGAAGCTACTATATAACCAGATAATGTGCCGATTTCTAAACCGCTGCCTAACCTTATACGCTTATTATCTGGAGAAGATTCTGCGATATATACCATTGCACCAGCGTACTCTCCACCCACAGAAAAACCTTGCAGAATACGAGCTAAGAGTAATAATATAGGGGCCCATACACCAATCTGTTCATAGGTAGGAAGCACACCAATTATTAAAGTAGATAAAGCCATCATTAAAATAGTAATTGTTAATACTATTTTCCGACCAAATTTATCACCCATTTTACCAAAAATAATTCCGCCTACCGGTCTAAGTAAGAAGGCAATTGCAAATGTAGCAAAAGTAAATATTAACTTTAATTCATCGTTTTGAACTGGACTGAAAAAGTTTTTACTAATAATAACTGCCAAATAAGAATATAAAGCAAAATCAAACCATTCCATCGCGTTTCCTATCCCTGTAGCAAACACGCTTTTCTTCGCTTTTTGAATGTCTACAACGTTAATTTTTTTCTTGTTAAACTTCATTTAATAATATCGACTCCTTAATTATCAAATCCACATTATACAAGCGTATAAACGGTCCCAGAATGTATAGCGTAATGCTTCTCTAAAAGTCTGGGGGTTTCTGTTTCACCTGATGGAGAGCTAACGGCATAGTGGATGATTGGTTCAACTGTACCTTAAAAGACTAGACTAATATCCATATCAGCGCCAAATAACATTGTAAACCAGGAAAGAAGGATGAAATTCAGTTTTTTCGCTGGTTTCCTTAACTTATTTTTGCCGATTGGACTAAAAATAATACAAAAAGCAACAAAAAGAGAAACATCCAACAGATAATACCAGCCAAAGCGGTTAGTGATATATCCTTGGGCTGTGGTTGGCATTTTCTGCAGACTATTTGGAGAAATGATTCCCCTTAATACAGCTCTATTGTGAATATTATCACATTCGAAAACAAACTTTTATTTCTCCAAAGTATCCTAAACCTTTATTTTAGTTCTTCCATTACGGCTTCCAATATGTTTATTATAAGATCGAGGTCGTTCCTAAGAATTATTTACTGATTCTATCTTTATTACCCCACAATCAGGTGAAACAAAACACTATAAACGTAGCATACCTTTTTAAAATCTGACAAGCCCAACAGGGTGATAGAAACCCGGCTAAAGCCCAGCTAGTCAATGGATAGAAGAAATTTTTTTGTTTTTCCCAAGGAATAACCGTCTGTGTTTAATCTAGCCCAATTAGAAAGAAAAAGAGCAGGAGTAATCCTGCTCTTTCATTCAAAACTTTAATTTGTATGAAGAATTTCGTATACCTTTTCGACTTTCTTTACCTATTAATCAGTATGCAGACTACAACAGAAATAAGTAGCACCGGGTATGAAATAATGGATGCATTTAAACAGGCCAATCACCGACAATTGAATTTATTGCATGACACCTAACAAAATTATTTTTTAAATCCAGCTGGAAATAAAGAAACATTTCTTAGGTAATGGATTTATTTTTGATCGGCTATTTCTTACAGCTAAATCCAGATATCATTTTCAGCTGTTTGATCAGTTATTTCTTGCCCGGTATTCACAACACCTTTAGGTTCTGCAAGCAAAATTTCACACTCTGATTCTGCATAAGGTTTATGTTCAACATTTTTCGGAATGACAAACATTTCACCTTCATTTAATTTTACTTCTCCATCATGAAATTCAATGATTAAATTATCCCCAATGACAATAAAGACTAATAATAACTAAAATTTTAGCAAATCCCAATATTCATTATCTCAATTTTGTTTAACTAACTGGTAATTGTAACAGTAAACTCATATTTATGAAAAGTTATACCTTCTGAAAATTTTCCGACTCAAGTCTGTTTAACCAGTTATGAACCAATGAATTAAATACATCGGTTTGTTCGATTTGCAGGTTGTGACCAGCCATATCAAGTACTGCAAAAGTTGCCCTTGGGTAATCTTCGAGTAGTCGCCACGCATCGTGGTATCCGACTACATTGTCCTGACGTCCTGTGATAATTAGCGTGGGATACTCAAGTTTAGATGAAATATCGAAGGTAAACCCATATCCATTTTGACGAATGTTGTTTATGAATTCATAATTTGTTTGTTTAGAAGGAAGTAAAATTTCATCTCGAAACCTCTCCCATTCAGTTTTACCTTGCACAATCCCCATAGAGCAAAATTCATCCGCCTCCTCTGAAGACAATTGTGATATCAAGTCGCTGTCTCTTTTTAGAACAGTCTTCTGCGGTACTACCCTTTCATCGAATTCAGGTATAGTTAATGGTGCCATCAGCAGTAATCCACGAACTGTTTCCTGACGTGAACGAACGATACCTCTGGCAATGTACCCTCCATATGAATTACCACACACAATAAACTGTTGACCAGGAATAATCTCGTCCAAAAGACGCAATATCGCTTCTAAAATATCATCAGAGTTCTGAATAGACGGTTGCGGCTTAGAATGTCCCATACCCGGTAAGTCTATGTATATTCTCTTCCAACCGCTTCGTTTCTCGAATAACGGTTCCATTGCATTTAACATCACCTGATGGTCAAGTGTCCAACCATGCAACATAACGATCGGGTATCCCTCTCCAATTACTTTATGGTAAATCGACATGTATTTGTTTCCCCTTCCCTGTAATCCAAATGTTTCGATATGAACATTCAATCCTTTCATACATTTATCACAATTTTAACAAAATTTTAACTGACCTTGGTAAGTTGAACAAAGATTAAAAATTGAATTTTGACAATCGCAAACTGTCATATGTGTCCGTCATATCAAAAGAATCTCTTTAATGTGTTGTTTAGTGCTTTCGTTACGGCGACTATCGACAAATAAGACCAAGCAAAGTATTGTCCAGATAGTTTGAGTATTTTGATCACTTTGCAAATAAGTTATTGAAAACACACTACCTAACTGCAGCCAATAGACACCGGCTGATTTTCATCAATAATCTCCCCTTTTTTAATTTTCTTAGAGAGCATTAAGCTTCCTCGTTCATGAAAATAATCAGCGACTTCAATCGAAAAATTTTTAACATCAGCAAACATTCTCCTCGAAGTCTTGGTTTTCTTCCTTGCTTAGCAATACTTTCTCTGCTTTTGCAAATTGGAGTTTGAGGCATTAGTAACTACCTATAATGATGAAAATATTTGTGCGATGTCTACTGCAGATGACTTACTTTAGGTAAGCGGGCAGATTGTGGGCAGTAGATCATTTAAAAATAAGCACAAAAAAATACCAAGGATCTCTCTATTACCCTTGGTATCATTGATACGGCCGAGAGGACTTGAACCTCCACTGGTTATTCACCCGCTGGGCCCTCAACCTAGTAAAAACCTATCATGAGTTACAAAAAACTTTTATTCAAAGCATCTGTTTATTTTATTTATACTTATTTTCATCATTTTTCATGAATTCTGAGCACAAACTGGGCACCTATTAGAGACCAAGGAAATCTGCATTTCATCAAGAAATATGCACTCATCGCCCTGCTGTTATTAGTTTCACATCATTTGTTTCAGCTTCCCTCGCGAATACCGGATCAATGCTCAGCTTTAAGATAGTTAACCAATTTCTCCGCACTGTTCTTAACATCTTCTTTTGAAAGGTGAAGTGTCCCATATTGTGTAAAGGCAGGAAGAAAACGCATTCCTATATAGTTAGCAGTGACTTGAAACGGTCTGATAAGCTCGCTGATCGTGATATTATATTCTCCGCCTGCTTGATAATCAGATTCCTGTGCGCCTAAGGAGATCGCTAAGAGCAGTTCTTTTCCATGCAATTTAGTACCTCCAGTTCCATAAGCCCAGCCATGTGTTAACACATCATCTTCCCATTGTTTGAGTAACGCGGGACTGCTGTACCAATACATTGGGAACTGAAAAACAATTCGCTCATGATCTAACAGGAGCTGCTGCTCTTTTTCTACATCAATGATAAAATTAGGGTATTCACCGTACAGGTCATGAACCGTAATGTCATTCTCTTGCTTTAAACGATTCATCCAGGTTTTGTTGACAACAGACGTTTCCAAATTAGGGTGTATAACGATAACTAATGTTTTCATTTGACCGTTATCCTTTCTTCGCAGATTAGTTATTATTGCTTTTGTGATAAAGAATTGATTCTAATTTTAAAATAACAACTTATTTACACCTATTTTATCCTTTTTCATGAATTCAGGGCAACTAATTGGACACCGATTACATTTATAGCCTAGTACCCTTATGCCCCTACCCTATTATCTCGTGTCTAAATTCTAATAGCTGATCATATAACAAGGCATCTTTGTTTTCCTCCATGCTTAGCAATACTTTCTCTGCTTTTGCAAATTGGAGTTTGAGGCATTAGTAACTATCTATAAATAATGAAAATATTTGTGCGACGTCTACTGCAGATGACTTACTCCAGGTAAGTGGGCAGTTTGTGGATAATAGATCATTTAAAAATAAGCACAAAAAAATACCAAAGGTGGTTAAACCCTTGGTATTATTGAGATGCGGGCGAGAGGACTTGAACCTCCACGGGTATTCACCCGCTGGGCCCTCAACATTGTGATTCCGTATCACTGATTATGAAAGCTTGGTTTCATTACATTTCCTATTTTCATTTGCCAACATTTATATACGTTTATATGAATTATGGTTAAAAAATGGTGAGCCAAAATAACAAACACTCTAACCTTTATCATGTGTATTGGTTATAGTTTTAACTAACTTCTTCTTATTAAAAAGGCTGACGAAAATTTCGTCAGCCTAATCTTTAATATTCTGCATTTTCTCAAATACGCTTTCCATAAATGATATATCGTTTCGGTACATTACCGATATTGAAAAGGGATAACAGGTTGTAAGATTGCCGTTAATAATTGGTGAGCAAAAAATACCTTAACTTCTTTACTTCTAAAAAGGGTTATACTGCCTAGGCATGCCATGAGAGTGACATACATAAAAAAAGATGCTATTGAAAAGCAACCTGAAGCTTATTTAAAGTTCAAAAACATCCTTCTAAACATAATCCCCTTAAAGAAATCAGATCCTTAGCACCGTGAAAAGAATAAATATGGTATATTTAGATAAAAAGTTCCTATTAGGAGGTTTATATGGAGAAAGATGTCAAGGTACCAAAGGTTTTTATATCTTACAGTTGGTCTTCTGAGGCTCATAAACAATGGGTACTTGATTTAGCTAATAGATTAGAGGCTAAATCTGGAGTTGAAGTCATTTTAGACAGGTGGCACTTAAAAATTGGACATGATAGATATAAATTTATGGAAGAGAGTATAAGACAAGCTGACAAGGTAATAGTAATTTGCGATAAAACTTACTGTGAAAAAGCAAATAATAGAGTTGGAGGAGTAGGGTCAGAGACCATTATACTTACACCCGAGATTTACGAAGACACTAAACAAGATAAGTTCATTCCTATTGCAATGGAATCATCAGTCGATAACCAGTTGCTCTTACCTGATTTTATAAAGTCAAGATTGGTTTTACCGATTTTAGACAAAGGAGATTTTGAAAAACAGTATGAAGATTTAATACATCTTATTTGGGATGAGCCAAGGCTAACTCCCCCAAAAAGAGGAAGTAAGCCAGACTTCAAAAGTAGTAACGAGAGAAATGATGATTATGATATTGTCTTTGATAAAAGCAATAGCGAGAGAATAATTTGGTTACTCCCACGGGGATTTTTATTATTGAAAGACATAACATATCAAACACATGACTCTTGGGCAATAACTGTACATTATTTCAATTACAATGGAGAGTGGCAGCACGGTACACATTATCACGATTCATACTATAGAGACTGGGATAGAAATATGGAAGTTCAGTTTAGAAAACTTTCAATCCCAAAAGCTGATTGGCTATGGTGTCAAGCGCCTTTAAACTTAGTTAGGGATCTAAGAGATACAACTACAATTATTGATATAGCTAAAGTTATTCAAAAAGAACAACAATGTGATTATCCCGTTTATTATTATGGTCCACAAGAACCTATCCTTTTACCTAAAGTTCCTTCTGATTACCATTTTTATTATAATAATGGTAAAATTAGAGATATTTTAGAGTACTTAAATAATAAACAACTAAAAAATGAAACCGACTTAAATGAACTACATTCAAATGCGTTAACAATAAGGCAAAGCACCTACATTGAATGTCTTAAGTTCTTAGGCGAAAAAAACCCCTTATTTCATTTTGTCAAAGAAGTCCTTGATGAATATGATAAATCTTTTTCAATTGATGATTTAATTATATGGTTCGGTAGAATTGAAAACATACTTTCTAGTACATTAAGTCACGCTTATAATGATTGGAATCTTAAAAATTAAGTTAGAAATGAAAAAGAGCAAATTTTTAATATATGCTCTTTTTCTATGTTCGCTTAACAACAACTTTATCTTATGCGATATTTATCTCAATTGATTTGCTTATGCCCATGTAAATGAGTGAAGGCAAAAATACTCCTCAATCCACCACTACCAATGAAGGTTTGCTATTTAAGTACCTCTAATTCACTCCTAAAGTCAGCATATAAGCACATGTTCGGTGCTAATTAATATGAGTGTTGCACAGCCTCATCATTAGCTCGATATACACTAAAATTTCCGTGTCCCCATAAAATGAAAATATCGCTCTATTATAATCACCTGTTACGCACCTACTCTATCGTCAGCAACATGAAAAGGAGCTTTGATAACAGGGACATCATTTGTTAAAATCACTCCTGCAATACTACCCAATAAAATGACTGTAAACAAAGTCCGGCTGATCTTCATTAATAATCTCCCCTTTTTTTATTTTTCGTCTCGCATCAATACTCAGTCGATAATATTCATTGGAACGTGATAAATCCCCTTTTTCATAAAAATAATCCGCTACTCTGATTGCAAAATTTTCAATGTCTCCGAACATTCTTTTTTCATTCAGGTACGAAAAGGCCTCTTCAATTAAAGAATATTCATCATCAGTAAAATAAAGTCCTTCTATAATCTTGAATTTTGCATCATATTCTGAATCCCCGTATTTCTTTGCGACAGATTGCCCTTTTTTTAAATAAGGTAAGGCTTCAGCCAGAGACTTCTGTTTTGTTTTAACGTTTACTATATTGAACAATGTTTTTGTCACAAATATATGTTCAGTCTTTTCAAAAAACTCTAATGAGGTTTGTAAATATTCAGAGGCTTTATCATATTCACCTATGTAATCATAACAAATGCCAATATTCATTCGAGACATACCAATCAAGTAATCCGCTCCAATTGATTCAGCTATACGCAATGTGTCTCTAAACACATCTAGTGCTCTTTCATAATCTAAAGAGTCAATTAAATTTCCGGCAATTATATTTTGACATCTTATGGTTTGAACTGCATATGCATCGTACTGTTTGAAAATTTTAAGTGCCCGATTGGCATAATTTAAAGAGAAATAAGTCTGCTTCATGTAGTAATACACATGGGAGACTTTAAAAAAGAACTCTGCCCTTTCAATTTCGTCCTCCACCTCAAACAACTTTTTCTCCGCGATTCGATAAGCACTTATTGCTGTAGTAAGCTCTTTTCTTCTAAATTCATACATACCCATAAAGAAATAAAAATAATACTCCAACATACCGGTTAATTGACCTTGGGATTCAATTTCCCTTAGCGTTTCATATGCATTTTCTAAGCTATCCATATTCTTTGACTTCATATAGCTCAACATGATTTCATGTCTGAATTCTAGCAGCTGATAATATAATAGAGCATCTTGATTTTCTTCCATATTAGCTAGTTCAGCTTCTGCTTCCACTTTAATTCTTTCTGCTTCATCAACCAAATCACTTTTTATCGCCATGTACCAAGCATTTAGTTTTTTTGTCACCAAATCATATGGAATTTTGCTTCTCTTTAAAAAACCCTGCTTCAAGAAAGCTCCCCCATCTCCACTAAATTGTTGGAATATTTACATTAATTGTATTATGTCAGATTGAACATTTCTTGACAAAGTTAAAATGTAAAAAGGTACGAATTGTCTATTGAAGAATTTATTCTTTTCGTCTTTATTGCGGTTATTGTAAGTCCTTTGTGTCTTGACAGATTTTAAGCACAAAAAAAGAGCAGACAGGAAGTCCGCTCAACTATTAAAGGATTACGTGGTTTTGGTTTTACGCACTTTGCTTTTGCTTCAGGTTGTTCCATATTTTCACCGTTAAGATGGTAATTAATATCAACGAAACGATAACTAACACAATACCTGTAACTGACTCACTAAAATTGATAACGACAAAGCTGGACAATAGCACGATAGGAATATTTGAAATCAATACAGTTAACATGTATGCAGAATACCTTAACCCGATTGCTGCCGATAAAAAACAAATCACATCCGTAGGAGCTACCGGACAAATCATCCCCAATGCCAAAAACTTATAATTGTACGCTTCCAATAACTCTTTCAAGTCAGGATGTTTATCTTCTAGCATTTGAATTGTTTTTTCACTGGCGAATTTTCTTGAAAAAAGGTAAACCAATGTTTCGCTTATAAACAGGCCGGCCATTGATAGTAAAATGCTAGTCATCGGATCAAAGCATATTCCGCCCAAAAACATCAGCGTCATCCCGGGAATAAAAAAGAGAAGCCTGATGACCCACAGAGCCAAAAACAACAGCATCGCGTATTCCGCATGCCCTGAAATAAAGTCCGATACATCATTCATATCGAATGACAGCAAGTCCAACTCCTTTAAACAATAGACGCCTAAAAACCATATACATAATAAAACAACTTTATTTTTCAAATTTCCCACTCTCCGCTTTCCCTAACATCATAAGCAAAAGGAACACAAACTCTAGTGAATCGGGTGTTCAACAGTAAATGAAAGCCAGCCACCGCTGTAATCCGCATGAATATGACCGCTGTGAAGCTCAACAATTCTCTTTGAAATGGCAAGTCCGAGCCCGGTACCCTGATGACCTGTTCTAGCCTTATCCCCTCTGAAAAATCGTTCAAACAATTGATTTATATCGTCTGAAGGAAGATTTTCAGCTTTGTTTGACACTTTCAAAATTGCTTTTTCATCTTTTATTTTAAGGTTTATGAACAATTCAGATGGTTTGATACTGTACTTTAACGCATTCATAAAAAGGTTATCATAAACACGAACCATCTTTTCTATATCAATACATACAGGAACATGTTCTTCCGTAATTGATTTTCGGACAGTTAATTGTTCCTTTTCAAACATAGGAAAGTACTCTCCGACGATTTGTTCCAATAAAGCAGACAAGTCTGTTTTGCTGCGGTTCAAAATAACATCCGGACTCGATAAATGCGTATATTCAAACAGTTCATCTATCAAATATTTCAGTCTTTGTGATTTTGAATAAATCGTTTCAAGGTACTCCTGAAATTGAGCTTTACTGTTGTATTGTTCTTTTTTAAGCAGATCCAAATATCCGATAATCGATGTTAACGGGGTTCTTAAATCGTGCGATACATTTGAGATCAGCTCACTTTTCGCTCGTTCTAATTCTCTTTCATGTTCAAATTTACTCTCTAATTCTTCGGACATATAATTGATATGTTGTGCAAGCTGTGTCAATTCATCCCTGCTTTCAATCCTGATGGTCAAACCCAATTTCCCATTGGCAATATGGTGAACACTCTCCGTAATGCGTTTCAAATATGATATTTTTTTCCGCACCAATAACAAAAAAACCGCGATGAAAGTAAGCAACGCCGCAAAGTACTCAATCAGTATCGTGACATAACTGCTGCGCACGCTGACGTTGGTCAGGCCGGTTATTTTATAAAAAGAGAAAATAATGAGAGACATCATCCCTAAAGAAACAAAAAAACTGATAGCGATCGCGATCAGAAGCCTGACAATCAGCTTATTTCCAAACTTCCTCATATTTTATATCCCGTTCCCCATACCGTTTTGATATAAATCGGATGTTTAGAATCCTCTTCTATCTTGTCTCTGATCTTTGTGATATGAACCATTACGGTATTGTCCGACTTAAAAAAGTCTTCCTTCCATACCGCCTCATATATTTTTTCAACACTCATGACAATTCCTTTGTTTCTCGAAAGAAGCTCCAGAATATCAAACTCTTTCGGAGTGAGCCTGACTTCTTCTCCCCGCACCCACACCTGCCTTGTATCCGTATTAACGGTCAAATCGCCGATTTCAATAATGTTCGCCGTGCTGATCGTATCTGTATTGTATTTTTTATACCTTCTCAGTTGTGATTTCACTCTGGCGATCAATTCCAATGGGTTAAACGGTTTCGTTAAATAATCATCTGCGCCGGAGGCCAGCCCTTGAATTTTATCCATATCTTCCGATTTGGCGGAAAGCATGATGATGGGCAGATTGCGTTCTTGTCTGATCTTCATGCATGCCTCAATCCCATCCATATTGGGCATCATAATATCCAAAATAATCAGGTCAAACTCCTTTTGCTCCAATAATTTCAATGCTTCAGCAGCATCTTCCGCCTTATGCGTGCTTATTCCTTCATTTTCTAAATAGACAGAGATCAGGTTTCGGATATCTTTGTCATCATCCACGATAAGAATGCTTGTCCCCATATGAATCCTCCCTCGTTTTTTGCGGCAATGAACAGCTGAAAACATAAGCCGGGGGAATATTCCTGAATTCTCTCCTTACTTCTGTTTTGGGAAAGAATTGCTCAATCAATGCCTTTTTATATTGAGTATATTGGAATGTAATAAATTCTCCATGATTTCTTAAGATTTTAGCTGTATCCGTCAAAATATCAGCAGAAACGTTTTTTGGCAGACTTGCAAAAGGAAGTCCGGAGACGACATAGTCGGCATAAGGGATTCCATGCTCTTTTATATGCCTCTCAATATGTTCGGCCGATCCGTGCACAATGAACAGGTTCTGTTCCTCTTTATATTTTTCTTTCAGTAAAGCATAAAATTTTTCATTTTGTTCTATCAATAAGATTATTGTTTCGGGCTGCCGTTTTTCAAGCAGCTTTTTTGTAAATACTCCCGTACCCGGCCCGTATTCAACAATGTATTCAGCTTTATGAAAATCAATTTTTCCCATCATCTTCTCAGCAAGAAAACGCGAGCTGGGCAGAACGGCGCCGACAGTTCTTGGTTTGACTATATATTGAAATAAGAATAACAAACGCTTCATCTTTAATCTCTCCATCCACCCTTAAATTTTCGGGTATAATTTAATTTTTCCATTTGTCTCGAATTTATAAATCAAATTTTACATTCGAAACCTTAAGAAAATGGATCGAAATTTCTTAAGAATTCTTAAGATGAAGTATAAGTCTTCGTTTCTTCACAGGCTTAAAAGCAAAAAAAAGAGCAGACATAAAGTCTACTCCTTAGTTTTCGTTTCCTTCCCTTTAACTTCTTCATAATCAGGTGTTTTCTTATACAAGCCTAAACGATCATGCTCTCCAGTTGCAGGCATATGCTCCATTTCTTCATAATCATTCCCCATCTTCTCATAGTAATCATACGTTGAATAATTGAGCGATCCATCATTATAGAAAGCAAGCTGAATATATTTCCCACCATCATATACACGTATTACTGCATTGTCCCTTTTAACATCATCAGTATCATATCCATCTTCCATTAAAGAGTTTTTATATTTTTTTATTACATTATCAATCACATCATCATACTTATTTCCGCCGCACGCAGTCAGAAGAAGTATGGCGGATATACTAAGGAAAATAAAAAGGTTCTTCAAAATATGCACCCCCTCTTTTTTCAATATTCATTATACTTAAAATATGGATGTCTTTCCACTTTTTATCCATTTCCTTTTACCTGTACATCATCTACCAGCCACTTGTTCTTTTCCTTCTTCATCTTTGTTTGGACAATCAGCACTTGCTGACTGGTTACTGAATTCGCAGTAGTTGATACCTCTACAATGTTCAAAAACAATTCAGTCGAATCATCAATCGGCTTTGAATAGCTTTCCAACGAACGTAATTTGCTTTGTACACTAATAGAATGCTTTTTGTCAGATCGGGAAGGGAAGGCATAATCAAAGCCTTTTTCCGTGGTGTATTTTTTAACCTCATCATAGCGCTTATCAATATCACTGTAATTCAGAAACGCTTCAAAAAAAGCATGATTTTCAGTAGCTCCCCCTGATTCTGATTGACGTATTTCTTCTTTTTTAAGCTCTACCTGCTTCTCTAAAAACCCTTGTCTCGCTTTATCAAATTCTTGAAATTTTGAGTAAGCAAGATATCCCATCCCACATACCAAAAGTAATAACACCCCATAAAGAAGCCAACTCGCTTTTCTTGTCATAGAAACAACCTCCTAATTTTTAATGCGTCCAAATGACACTAAATGATTGCGCCAGTAGCCGGATTTTAGATCAGAATACTGAATACCGCTGTCATTTGAATTGAACATTCGACCTTCGCCAACATAAATGCCAACATGAGTAATTGCCTTTCCTTCATATGTGCCGCCAAAGAACACGAGGTCACCCGGCACGGCCTGTTTTTCACTGATCTTTTTTGTCGCTCCATGCTGTTCCTGTGCTGTTCTTGGAAGAGTAATGCCAGCCTTCGCATATGACCATTGAACAAGCCCTGAACAGTCGAAACCACTTTTCGGGTTTGAACCGCCCCACACATACGGTTGCCCTTCATATTTCAGAGCTTCTTTCATAATGTTTTCATAGCCATCTATTGCACCATCAACAGGCTTGACGTCCTTATTAGAACCTTTGAGATAACGCATCACATGGTCAACATAACTCGGGTCACCGTAGCTTTTCCAACCCATCTTAATAGCTTGAAGACGGCTGAAATCTAAAGCTAGTTTTTTCGTATATTTGCCGCCGTGCTTCTTTACATATCCGATAAATCCAGAGCCAAAGTTATACGATTGTAAAGCTAACCGGACATCTCCTCCGGCTTCTTTAAACACCTTTTTAAAATGTTTGATACCGACTTCAATAGAGTATTCCGGGTCAGTGATGGTATTTGGCGGCAACCCTATGCTTTCTGAACTTTGCATAATATCTAAAGAGCGCCCACCACTTTCCTGCATGGTGAGCGCCATAATCACATTCACTTGATCATATACGCCCTCTTGGCGAGCGTACTTTTCAAACGCAAATCGAAAACGTTCAACTTCCGGAGCTATGCCAACAGTTTCGAACTCTCCATCTCCGCCCCCGATTTCATCGTTACCAATGTCATGTTCGCCCGAAATCAACATGACGACAGCCACCCCTAAAAGAAAGAAGAGGATGACAGGTGCTGAACATATGAGTATCCAAAGCTTTGTTTTTGGTTTCGTCTTACTTAAAACTGTCATATCCTTTCATCCTCTCTTAGTCTATCTATGCCTTTTGCTGATGAGCGACCCACAATATCCTGCAGGGGAAGGGTTTCCACCTTATTCATCACTTTTGGACTGTTACGTTTCAGCGTCACAGGCTTTTCAGCGACCTTTTTCGGAACTTCACGATTTACGAATCGATTTTCACTGCTGGAAGAAACAGACTGTTTTTTCTCCATAGAAAAACCATCTGTTCGGACTTTTGAAGGTGTCTCAGATGGTCTTATAACTGATTGATTCGGTTGTTTGTGTTCTGTCTTAACACCTGAATACGGAGTATATTGTGTTTCCTTCTGAACCTCTTGATAAGTCGGAGAAACATTTTCCCGTTGCACTTGTGCTACCTGATGGTCATAACCCTTTGCCCGGTGCTCTCTTTCACTAAATTGTTGTTGGTCTGTTCGTTCTTCTTCCGTCATCGTTTCTTGATGTAAAGGTGCTCTTTTTATTTTATCTTCTTCCTGTTGATGAAGATTTCCGTTCGTCTCATAAGAAGCAGCATCGTAATTCTCAACAAATTGCCTTTGGTCAGACCGGTCTTTTTCATCCATCTTCTCTTGAAGCATTGGTGCACGCTTATAAGCGTCTTCCTGCTCTTCTTTCAAAACATCATCTATCATAGGAGCTTTAACACCTTCTCGCCGCCAGTCTCTTGTAGAAGAGTTAAGCTGTTGTTTTTTCTGTAATTCACTCGGCGTTAATCTAGGCTGTTCTTTTCTCATGTTTTGCGGTTTTCTTTCAAGTGCCTTTCTCTCTTGATCAGATGGTGGGGCTACAGATGCTTTTTCATTTTGTTGCGGCGTCCTCGAAATAGCTCCCTTGTTGAATACAGTCACCATCCCCGGACTGCTTCCACCTGCACTCGCTCCCTCAGAAGATGGCGATTCTTGATCTTCGAATCCGCCTTTTCCTTTTCTGTTGCCAAATACCTTTCCAATTTGTCCAATTGCCCCAGATAGTCTGCCTGCACCTTTTTTTGCAGCTTCCCAAGAAGGCTGTACATATTCCTTTCTCATGTTGTCTACCATGTTATTATCGATAGATACAACTTTTCCGGCAGTCACAAATTGAACAATCGAATCTCTCTTCTTAATTGCAATCCACATTACAGCCGCCAATACAACCGTATTTAACAGGTACATTCCAAATCCATTAGGAGGGACGAGTGTATCAACCATGAAACAGAGGACATATACAAAAAGTATTAAAATGCTCAACATTGCTTTTAAAAGATAAATGCTTAGCAAACGTCCTAAAGCAACAAAACCTGACATAGCAAGTTGCGGGACATAAGCAATAATAAAAGCAAACGGAATAAAAAATACAATCGCTAAAGCGATAATCTGTAATAGGAAACTGAGGAACGCCAATGCAAGAAAAGGGATTCCAATTGCTATTGCCGAAACAACAGCTATAACCGATTCCCCCAACTGATTAAACACATTCCCCGAAGTCATTGTGTCATTGTTATATTTTTTTATTTCGATTTTCTCTATATATTTCTGTTTTTCCTTTTGACCTTCATCAGACAACTTATAGGACAACAGCTTATCAATACGACTTAATTCTTCTTTGCTGTCTCCTTTCTCATTAATTTTAGCCGCACTTGTTTGATCATAGTTTACAATCAGGTACGGTTTTTTTAAGGCAATGTCAAAATACACATTACGCATTACAGCAACTGTACCTTCCATTTCCTTACCTTTTTCTATTTTTGATGCGTCAGCATAAACCCCCTCATTTTCTACTATTCCAATCAGCCCGTTTCCTGCTTTCAACAGCTTCCCTTGCAACTCAACAGAAAGGGCATTTAATCCCTTCATGTAATAACCGGAGTTTGATACCCATAAGCCCCCAATGACCAGCACAACAATAAAAAGAATGCTACGCCTCATAGCATCCTTTGCACTTCCTCTTACAAAGAAAAGGTACACAATATAACCGCCTACAAAGATAAAAAGCGCTTCCCCAAAATTCTTTTTCAGCGACTTATATACCGTTTTCGATACATTCGTGATGCTGTCTGCAAATTTATCTATCGGTTTAAGGTTATACATAATATCCATACCAGCATCGACCACACGAACGATATTCCCTGCAAAAGAAAACGTCACATTTGTCATCCCTACAAATGGACCTTTGAGCATTTCATCAGATGCTTCATTGTTCGCTTGATAGCGAGAAATCGGAAATCGTTTAGACTCTAGTTCAACGCCTCCTGACTTTTCGATTTTGGGCTGTGTGGTTGTGTCTCCATCCGCCGCAATGGTAGACACTGCTGTTATGATGGTGAGAAACAGCAAAATGACAGCTGACACTATAAGAATTTTTTTCTTTTTCATGTCGTTCCTCCTAATCCAGCCTTGTCAGTAAATAAAACTGATAATTTGCATTCGCTAAATCCCTTTCGGTCAGCACCTTCCATTCAGGAAACCGATCATACAGTTTAAAACAAATTGCTTTTTGATACCTCATGTGCCTGAATATTTTACGATTATGCTCCACTCTAATTCCTAGCAGCGCTTGCATAAATAGAGCCGTCGACCTGTGCCCGATAAAGCTTTTATAACGCCAACCGTAACACCTCAGTACATCATGAACTTCCTGTATCGTAATTTTGTCAGCCTTATAACAGCCCGGGCTGGTCAGAACCAAAGAATTTAAGAGCGCAACCTCCATTTCTCCATCCCCTTTATAAATATTTTTCCTCGGCGTATGCGACAGCTTTTTTCTCAACTGTTTTCAATGCGCCTTCCCATTCTTCAAACAGACATTCAATTGATATTTTGGCAGTACGGCCATAATAATCTTTAAAGAGACATTGTCCCTGAAACATGGATTCCATCATTTTCAGATTTTCTTTTGTGACCTCCATGTTCATCCACTTCAACACGTCTTCACGTTCGTTCGGTTCATCAAAAGCGAAAGCAACACCAAAGTTACCGTTGTCCTCTTCTTTCAATGCGTCTTTTGTAGACTGTGAGATAAAATACTCAGCGTTATTATAAGAGCGACCTATACGCCGCATTTGACGTTCGACTTTTTTCCCTTGTTGTGACGTTGTAAATATCCATGCTTCATCTATAAATTCAACAGTCTGTTCATCTGGATTCATTCCAAACAGCTCACAGAATTTACCGAGTGCAAACATGACGGCACTTGATTTTAATTGTGAGGTTGTATAGTTCTCTAATCGCTCAGAGTGCTCCGGCAAATCCATATTTTCAACTTCTAAAATCGTGATTCTTTCTTCGAGTGAAAGAGCCGGATTCGATCCATCATGAATGCATAATTTCAGGATGGAGTCCGCCACAACTTCATTTAAATAATCGCCTGCTTTTCGCACGGCTTCTTCCGGATGATTCTGCATTTCCTTCACGATATGAAGGGAGCCAACTTGTTCCCCTTTTTGTTTCATCTCAATGACATTTGATGTCGCACGTAGAAACGCCGTATTCACATCGTCTTTTCCTTTAAAGTCATAGACTTGCTCAAAGATGACTTGAACGAGGTCTTTCGCTTTCATAGGCGGGAGGAAGGAAATCGGGTCTAATGCGCCCCAGTTTCCTTTGTCCTCATGATCTAACGTAATATAGTTGTATTTTTCTAAATGAGCGATATACATAGGGAACTTTCCTCTGATTTCTTGATCGTTTAAAACTCGGCGTATCCATTTCCTCATTTCTTTTTTGGGGTCAATATAAAGCGCCTTAACGTTCAGCATGCTGATATAGTTAAAAATCAATTTTGCGAGATAAGACTTTCCGTTCCCTGTGTCTCCTGTAATCAGACAATGAGGTGAACGTGTCTTCGACCCCTTTAACTGTTGGTTCGCTAGGAAAGGGTGAAACAAGACAAAATCACGACTTGATAAAATGGCGCTTTCCAAATCGGTATGCTCTATAAAACGATCAACCCAAGCAAGAAAGAATCCTATTTTTGAACCTATATCAGAGTTAACCGCAAACAAACCTTCAGCCAGCCCATCTTGTGTTGTTTTTTGAATCCAGTTTTTATCCGTCATATCTAACCTTTCGCCGGGCAGCATCTTATAAAACAGTTTCAATTGATCCGCCACAGGAAGTCTGCATGTGATGCCTGCCCCTTTTAAATGACGCCTAACAATCGTAGCCTTTTGGGTACAGTCCTTTTTGTCTTTGCCATGAACCACGATGACGGCCAGCCAGTTCATCAAGTACACTTCTTCTTTCTTAATTTCATCTTGCAGATGCCGCACCATCGTCGCACTGGTCACAGTTGAAACATCACTGCGGTCACCTGTGCTATGCTGTTCACGCTGTTCCTCTTTCAATTGTTGTTTCTTAATATTTAAGGCTGGTTTAGTAATAGACTTCGATTCTGTCTGCGCCTTAATCTGTACTTCTACTGGAAACGGAAGAGCCTGCGCTTCATAAAACAAATCACTTTCAGACATGTTGTGCAAAAATTCATCAACGACAACAAAAGAGGTGAAGCCTTCATCTTGATCACTATGGAGATGTAATACGGAAGGATGTGTAGGGTCAATAAGTGTATTCGTAATTGATCTGACGTTTCTAATCTCGCTTTCTTCTTCGATTCGATGCTTTAAGCCACGCACAAAATGATAACGATTCATATACGTCATTTCCTGCTTCGTGAGCCGTTCACCCCGAATTGACGCCATTACATTGGCTAATGTCTCTTCAACCTCTTCATACTTATAAAAAAAGGAGGTCGGAACATTTTGTTCCCACCCCAACATTTTGACGACTGTATCAGTCGCCGTATTGAACAATGACAATACATTATCTTTCATTTCACCACTGATGTTAACAAGGCTGTTTTTCAATTTAATACCGAAGATAAAATCATACTTGGTAAGCCGCCCTAAACGCTGTTCCAAGAGTCTTACCGTTTCTTCATTGTAATAACGAGCCACATCCAAAGCATCTGCGGCAAGATCAGATTCTAAATCCTCAAATCGTTTTTCTAACTCATATTCACTTGGATACATCATTAAATGAAAGTCATCATATGATGTAATTTCTTCGAATAAGTGTTTCCATTTTTGCTTATAATTCTCGACTTTTTCTTTATTCTGCATTGGGATGGAACTGCTTTTTATTCGGTAATACGCCCAAACGTCTCCCGCTCTTGTCAATAACAGGTTCTTGTGTATGGCTTTCATCGGTGTTTTTAATTTCATTCGATTTTCCCACCACCTCTACTAATTTTCGGAACTCAATTTGCTTCTCATTACTTAAATCCACCTTGCGGTCATGACAAAACTTCTTTTCAGGAAGCTTAATCAGAAAATAGTATTTCGCGAAGTCAAAGAAATACAGATAGATATTTTTTCCTTCCGGTTTAATTTTCGTTACAAGTATGGTTAAAAATACCGGAGTACCAAAAATCACAATAAAGAATGTATTTTCAAAAGCGTGAGGAAAAATCATCCTCACGCCGTACCAAAAACCAAAGCATAGACCCACAAAAATAAAGTAGTTGATTGCAGGTATCAACTCAATAGCAAACGGCAATGAAAAATTCTCGGTAAGCTGTTGAATTTTTTTTGGCTCCCGCATTGCCTTCCGATAATTAAAAACTAGACGCCCCACATCATCACTCCTTACAATTTGTTCATGAGTGCGTCAACCCAGCCGGAGAACTGCGACCAGTGATGAATAATCCATGTAACAGCACTTCCGAGAACACAAGCCGCCACAATTCCGCCTATTTTCAATTTCACGAAGTGCTTAGCAGACAAAGCCACGACAACAATCACAATGAACTGTGTGACAATATCCAACACCCAGCCTTTAACCCCGCTAAGAGTAGGGAGGCCAGCCCCCATAATCAAATGGTTGAATAAATCCATTTTGTTTTCCCCTTTCTAATTGTGTTTTAATTCATTCACATAAAATTGACCGCTGTTCTCTGTTAATTCGAGCGTAAAGCTTTCATTGACAGGTATCTCGTTTTCTTTTTCTTTAAATTGGACAGCACAAATAACCTCGAAACCTTTTTTCGTCCCGAAGATTTTAGCGTTTTTCACTTCACCGAATGCAAGGCTTCCTTGAAGCGCTTCCGGCTTTTTCATCATATACACCATTTCCTCTTGTTTTTCAGAAGCATATTTTTCAAAGAAAGATGTAAGAAATGACTCAATCGCTTCCTTTTTATCTCCTGCGTATTCATCCCTCGTTTCTTCCTTCTCTGAAGCTGATACATTGCCCTTTAAGTCGTATATCTCAGTGAAGTATGGGACAGCAGAGACGGCAAATGCATCGCCTTTATTGACTACAGGAATATTTAACAGCACTTGTTTTTCAGCTTTTTCATTTTCTGTGACTTTCTCCTTCACTTTCTTTTCCTTTTTCCCATCCTTTACTTTTTTCTCGACTTCTTTTTCCACTGGAAAGAGATTCGTATATGTCACTTTGTACTGAAAAAGCTTCCCTTTATCACCTTCTTTCACGTTATACAAGCTGTAATCATTTAGCTGACGATCACCCTTAAAGCCATCCATATCAAAACGTTCGCCATCTTCAAAGCTCGTTTGTGTCTGTTTCACCATGAAACTTTCAAGATTCTTTTTTCGTTCATCGATGGCGTCTTGATCATTTTTCACGTTGATATATTCATTAATGAAGCCTGACAGAAAATTTTCAGCCGCCGTTGTAGACATTTTCTGTTTTTCGCTTTCAGCAGGCTTACTGGATTGATTCCTTATATCATTCACAGCAGATCGGGTATTAACAGACAACAAAACAGACAGGATACAAAAGAGAAGTAACGCTCCTACACACGTCCACAACGTCCCTGCGACCAGTCGGGTACGATCTCGCGGCACTTTTGTATTTGTTTTCTCAGGCCGACGGACTTGTTTCATTTTTTGGATAGCAGCCTTAAAAAATGATTCTTCTTTTTTCTCGTTTTCATTTTCCTTTTGAAGCATCTTTTCACCCCTTTAAGCTGTGCCTTCGTCATTTACAGGACATCTCATTTTTTGAGTAAGTCTCAAAACTGAACGGGCAATTTTTTCACAGTTCGGCTCATTGGCTTCACTCACAAGCACGGTGAAAGGTTTTCCATTAATCTCGCAGACCTTCAAAACCTCTTTCATTTTGTACCCCCACTCTTTATTTGTTTTGTACTTTCCAAGAATGATAAAAAGGATGCTACACGAAGTAACACCCTTTTTATGGCTTGATTCTCTATATAAACTTTTACACTTGTCATACGTCCATCCGGCAGATACCTCGTTTTATAAAAGGTGTATCTGTACTCAGAAAAACCTTTGACCCTTTGACCTTCCACAACCAACATACAATCTCTGCTTAGACTCCTTACAAAAACCAGCGACGGGATGCCTACATTAAACCCCAAGCTTCTGAATTGATCGTCAACAGCAGACATACTGCTCACCCCTTATCTAAGTGAGCACTTTCAAATTCCACGTTTTTTTCTTCTGTTTCACCATCTTCATCTTCTAAGATGTTGAACATTACAAACAGCTTCCTTGTGTAATTCTCTACAACAGTTAAGATTTCAACTAAAAATCGTTCAGCTTCTCTTGTGTAATAAATGACGTAGTCCTGCATTTTCTCTACTATACTTTCAGCATCATGCACACATCCAAGTGCCTCCAATGCACTTTCCAAAGCCGCCCGATTGAGAAGATTGACGTTATTCACCTTTATTCCTCCCTCATGCATGAATTATTTGAATAAGACGCTATTATTTTCTCCTTCCTTGATTTTTTCGACCCTTAACACTATAAGACCAGGAGTCAATGACTGACGCCTATTCAAAACTAGCACTTCTATAAATCGCTTCGTACACTCACCCTTCCATTCATGGAGGCACAAAACATCTTGGGCCTTATAAATATTTTCGCTGACTGTAACCTCTGTAGCCCCTTTAGAAATAGCTTCAAACTCTTCCGGAAGTATCTTTAGATGATGAACGATCACGAAAGAACACATCCCTTCACTTTACTGCGCAACTGGTTTGGAATAGCCAATAACTTCAAAATGAACATCTTTTTCGTGCTGCTCTTCTAATTCATCTTCCTCGACAATCGAAAACATTGCATATACCTTCTGGTAAAACCATTCACCTCAGCAGTTACCTGAACAATAAATGATTCTTCATAAAGAGCGACTTCTTTCATTTGTTCAACAATTTCATCAAACAAATCTAAATGGCCAATTGACTCTAATTACCTTTCCAGCAAATCCGGATTAAGAAGGTTTACATTTACCATCCAACACCTCTCCTTTATTGGGCTTTGCCCAAACCCACCAACGTTAGCCCGTTGGATCGCTAATAATCTATCCCCCTATTCCCCCGAATCATCGGGGGACTCCCTCGCCGGTAGGCAGGAACAAACGGTTGTTTGTTCAATGCCAAGAGGGTTTTGGTGGCGCTGAATATGTCAACTCCTTATCCTCACTTCGTTCCGGTACCGTTGACACATACGTTTAATCGCATCACCTGTGTTTAAGAGCGATAGCAGTCTATTTAAACCTTTAAACGACCATGTCCCTCACTTCAGCAAGAAACACATCCAGCATCTTTTCTTGTTTCTCTGACAGCTCGGCTTCCATAATCATGTCCGAGAGGTCATTACGTCCCAAATGTTGGTCAGCTTCCAACACCATTTTCATGGTGGGGGAACATGAGTTTTTCAGCCAATTCCTTGTTTTCTGGTAAAAGTCTCTTTGCGGCTTCATGTACAGTTGAAGTTTCCCTACATCACCTATAAATTCAGACCAAAAAAGGCTCGTTTTCCAATGCTCACGAGTGACTTTCTCGTTAGCATCAACGAACCTTACATAATTATTAATGATCTGCATGGCGACTAATGTTAAGTCTTTCGTTTTCATCAAAGCATCAATTGCGGCTTGCGCCCGTTCATTTTTTAAGCGCAATTCATAGCGATTCCAATCACCTAATTCTTCTAACGGGATATTGTATTTTTCAGCTTGTTCATAATTTTTCTCATAAAAGCAGAGGTACGCTTCTGATTTTTTTGAACCGAAATAAATTGTCGTTCCGCCTGTTACACCATCCGATAAATCGAATGAGCCATTGAAATCAGATTTCCTAAACCGTGAAATACATTCGCCCTTTTGGGCTTTTTTCAACAATTCCGGGATTGAAAAGTATGTTTTTTTATCGTCAATTGCCAGATCAAGGCGAGTAAATGAACCGCCATTCTGTATACAGTCTTGAAAGAAATCAAACCATGTTTTCTTCCGGCAATCTAAGAACGACTCAAATTGCCGACAGCCTTGACCCGATAACTCGACCAGAATACCTCTATTATCTCCGGGCGGAGAGTAAAAAACTTTGATGAAGTCCAGCTCAAACGTTCCGACATATCCGTAAAAGCCGTTTGGCTTTTCTGTCATGAAATCTTTGTTCAAGTGAAGAATGTTCTCGATAATGTAATCAACATCATGCGTTTTGAAAGTCACACGAATGTAGTCAACCATTGATGTTAAAGGCTTTTCAGCGTTTTCTTCTTTTTCTTTTACGATTACTACCCCCCTGTTAGCGTGGGGGGGTTTTTGTAGTTCACTCACTCGCTTCGCTCCTTCGCTCACCGCTGGCCGTCTGGTCGCTTACGCTGCCGCTGGCGACTGCCGTCGCCTGCGCTCCCTCGACTCCAACCAGCGATTCCTTAATAGATGACATGAAATCATACCCCTTCGGCACAATTGGACTGTAAAACTCTAAAACCGAACCTGTGCCGACATCGGCATATCCTCGCCCTGTCACTTTTTTATTCACAAACGCTTTGTCAACATCACCAAACATCATTCCGTAACCTGTATCAGACATCAAGCCTAACGATACACGGAAACTAAACTGATCTCGTATTCCGTCCGCTAGATATTTTGCATCCGGACGCTGTGCCCCTAAAACAAGAAAATAACCAGCTTGTCGTCCCAACATAACCAATTGTTTCATGTAGGATAAAGCATCATTCCTCTCTTTCATGTCCAGCAAATCCATGAACGCCACGTATTCATCAAAGAAGATAAATACAGGCTTCAACCCTAAATAGGCATAGTTTTCACCCGTCTTGTAATTGGGCATTTTCTTCATTTCATCCATTCGCTCCATCATGCCATCAACCGACTTTCTCAAACACATAAGGATGCCATTTTTCTGCGAATAGACTCTTTTCGGCAACACCTCTTCCAAGTCGGCTAAATCGGCATTTTTCGGGTCTAAGATTTTCAGATCGGCCCCAAGCCCTACACACGCTTTTATGATCGTTAACATGAAATAAGTTTTCCCTCCGCCTGTACCGCCGGAGATCAGCATATGCGGCAACTTATCAAACTTCCACGACACATGTTTCATTAATGGCAAGACACCATCTTTCGCCACTGCGTCATCTATTGAAATTCGGTTTTTCTTCACATCATAAAGCAATTTAAAGCAGACAAAGCCTTCTTCCATTTCTTTATCCACCAGGTCACAAAATAAGCCGTTTTCCAAATCCTTTCCCAAGTCTAGGAAGCGATTCTGAAAACGGCCCATGTCCATAGCTATACGGATATAAATGTGATTGTCTTTGACTCGATAATACATTCTTGGAAAGTAAGTGATTTTTTCTTTAGCAGCCGTGTCATTCGAAAACAGCTTTTTCACTTGAACGCTTTCCTTTTCATAAAACTTATTCGAAAAGATCATCCTCGCAATTTTTTGCCTATGATACAGCTTTTTATACGCATCATGAAACAGAAAATAAGCTAGGATGACAGCTCCCGCCGCGGATAAAAGAGAGCACAGCACACTTTTAATTAGCAACGGGACATTCCATTCAAATTGCTTTACGGTTTTCATAACATCCAAGTGGAGCAAATGATCTTCCCAGAAGAAAAACATAGATAATAAAAAAACAGGTACAAATATGATTGCACCTGTCATTATTACATTGTTTCTCATTCTAGGCCGGATTCGAACCCCCCTATACTTCCAAAGCATTGTTCTAAGCCTAGAAATGATAATACACTCCTAACGTTTAGATTTATCCCTCTTTTTCTCACGCCACAACTCCCTTATGTCCATAATTAGAAACCGGCCACCAAACAAAGCAAATATACAAATTGACAGAAAAACGGTGATGAAAATATCAAAAGGCAACCAACCCACAGGCTTACGATACCAAGCGTAAAACACGAAAAATACGGCCCACAAAACAACACGAATGATTATTGAGAGAGTTGTTTTTGTTTTAAATGTTTCTAGAGATTTTTTTATAATTTTTAAAACCCCTTCCACTTTACAGTAAATGGACATACCCCCTTAACTTTTACCAATCATTCTAAAAATGATAAAATATACAAAATTAATAACTTTGAAAGGGAATATTATATGTTTGATAAACTTATAGGATTTTATTTCAAATTTTCAATTTACTTAACCCATCTTCTTTTGTTTAGTATTATCTTGGCTTCCTTTCACCCCCAAGTTTTCATACACTTTTTTAATGCACTTATAAAATTTATTCCAGTATCAATTATTAACTATTTTGCAGAAAAAAATATAGATCAGACTGATGTATTTTACGTTTTCACCATCGTTTCAGCTATTTCAGGGATAGGAATTATTTGGAGATATTTTTTCCCTAGAAATTATATTAGAAAAATGAGAGAAGTCGGTTTAGACATAAAAGAGTATCCATCATTTCATATGGCTTCAATTCATAATAAAAGTTCTGAGTTAACTACTCTTTTCCTACTCAGTATTACTTTGTTTATACAAACAAATGTTACATCATTTTCACCTTTTAAAGATTTAATATTAAATTTACTTAAGAATGCTCCGTTTGTTTTTCTTTTCTGTTGCATCGGTATAGGAGGAGCTATTCTTAATTGCGTTAATTTAATCATGTCTGGTTTTGGAACTATTATTGACGAGAAAGATTAACCTTAATTCTGAGAAATAGCGTGCCCATTTTCAACTATGAGCACGCTGTTTTTTATTTATTTCTTATCATTCCCGCCAGTTGCCGCCGCAGGTTTTACAGAAGAGCTGCCCTTAACAACAATATCATCAGCTTCAAGTTTCCACATTACATTGGCAAAGGTTGAATCCCTTTGACTAGTTGCCATAGCGCTGATTTTAGGATTTTTCAACTCAACATCAGCAAAAGCAGGGATTTCTTTTGCTCCAGCATACTCAGGAATAGTTACCTCAATTTGACCACCTTGAACAGCACTAGCAATGTTATAAATTCGTGATTCCAGTACGTCAGTACGCTTATTATTTTCCCGATCATACACATATCTTTCTCTGTTGAGTCCCATGTACTTCATTTCTCCAAAAGTCATATTGATGTCTGGCACGATAAAATTTAAATTCATTTTTTTACATCTCCATTCCGTTATTTTTATTCGGTTATTTCAATTTCAATTTTATATTCAAAGATTCGCTCCGGTGTCTCCATCGTGGCGCTTGTCAGTCGCTAACGGAAAATTCCTTCATGGCGACCTAGTAGGCTATTTATAGCCATCAGGCTGATTACACAGCCATGCCGCACGCTTATTCTAGCCTGCTACAGCATTTAAAGTGATTGCTGTTCATCACTCAAATACTCACGCATGACTTTTCATCAAAAATGCCCTATAATAAAATTGTTGAGGTTTTATTGCGGGCGTTCTTGATGGTAATCATCAAGGCGCTTTCTTTGTCTGTATGTAATTTTCAAA
The DNA here is from genome assembly GCF_040207805.1 of Bacillus sp. hwrm1. Taxonomy (NCBI): domain Bacteria; kingdom Bacillati; phylum Bacillota; class Bacilli; order Caryophanales; family Bacillaceae; genus Bacillus; species Bacillus sp. hwrm1. Next base: position 3,622,147 of record NZ_CP157943.1, read on the forward strand.
GAGCACAATCCTTTCTAATGGCATTTTTCGTACAATTCATCATTGTACAAGACGAACACTCGGTTATCTTTCTTGCCTGTCGGTTCAACCGACCATATGCACCACCAATGCCATCCTTCAAGCTGTTTTGACACTTCCACATTGGCTAAATCATAAGTTGGTGCTTCCACTACATAAGATTCAGAAATCACATAATCAGCAAAATGTTCAAAATTCTTGTCAGCTTCTAAGGCTTCAATATCCATAACAATCGTCGCATTCACTTTTACTTTCATCGCATTCCCCCTCTCAATTTTTCCAACAATACCGATAGTGGTGTATGACTTCACACTATAAGCCTTTGTTGAAGTGCAGAAAGATCTTTTCTGCCGATACCGTAATTCTTACAAATGCGCCGGTACGATACTCCTCTTTGTAGAAGCTCAGTAACATTCGCAGGTGTCAGAGGAAGGTTTAAATAATAATCTGTGATTACCAAATTAAGAGCAATCTTCATTCGTGCCGTCCAATGGCCTTCCATTCTCCTGGCTAGTGGCACAGCTTTACGCATAAATGATTGAGTTTGAAATTGATTCATTTTGAACACCCTGTTCTTGTGATCTGCTTCTGTAACAATATCTTTCTTCAAACTTTGAACGGTTGACCTTACCTTGAATAACCATGTAACCGTCATTCTTCATTTCAGTGTTTAAAACCCTAATGATTTCATATGCTTTGGCTTGCTTCACACCTAAAATTCTTTGAATGTCTTTTGCAGTAAGGAATTCACTCAATTTTCCCACCCCCAAGAAAATGCGTATAATCATTAACTAACTCTATAATAAATGCTCATGCGCATAATGTCAACCAAAAAAATGCAAAATACGCATATTTACTTTTAAAAAAATATGACTAATTGTAATATAAAAATAAAAATGAGGGCTAAATAATGAGTTTTGGTCATAATTTAAAAACTTTAAGAAAACAAAAAGGATTAACCCAAAAACAACTTGCTGAAAAGTTATTTTTAAGTCAGAGTTCAATAACAAGGTTTGAAAAGGATGAAATCCTACCAACAAGCGAAACTTTGAATAAAATAGCAAATTTCTTTGATGTGTCCATTGATTATTTATTAAACAGACCTCAACTTGAAAAGAAAAACAGTAATCTTGAGAAGGCTTTTAACGAAGCCATTAAAGAACTCAAAGATGAAGAAACGCTTCTTTTTATGAAAGACGGAGATATTGATGAAGAGACAGCCGAGTTAATAAAAAAGGCTTTAAAGAATGGAGTCCGATTTATAAATGAAATGAAACGTAAAGACAAATAATAATTAATATTGAAAGAGTGATGGTTATTTATACAACAAAAAGCATCAAACACAAAGCTCAAAAAGTCATAAGAGAACATAAAACAAATAATGTATCAACTATATGCAAAAATCTTAACATTTCACGCTTAGAAGGTAATCTAGGCAACGTTAATGGATTTCTTCAGTATTTTGAAGATGAAGACGAATACCTCATTCATATTAATGAGAATGCTTCTTGCAGGAATTTTGTAATTGCCCATGAATTAGGGCATTTTTTCCTCCATAAGAAATTAAACTCTTTTAAATTATCTAATTGTTCAGTCATGTTGGAAGAAAAATTAGAACAGCAAGCTAACATTTTTGCTTCTGAGCTTCTAGTCACAGACAAGATGATTCTTGAAGCAGGCTTAAACCTCAAAGGATGCTCGCTAAACAAGATTGCATCTTACTTTAAAGTACCTCCCTTTATCATTAAATACAAGCTTGACCAGATGAAATTCTCACCTCCACAATCATTTAATTTTGATGAATTTAATTTAATAACGCAGCGGTAAGGAGCAGAGGAATGTCAATAAGAAAAACAAAGGATGGAAGATATAGAATTGATGTGAGCCTTGGCTTTGATCCTGTTACAGGCAAACGCAAGAGAAAAACAATGACACTAAAAACAAAAAAACAAGCAGAAGAAATGTACCATGCAATTAAGAAAGCAAATAGTGATGGTTTATTGACCAGCTATAAGGAAGTAAGTTTTCCAACGTTAGTTAGCATTTATCTTGAGCAATGTAAGCTTCATCATAAGCCAAATTACTTCAATATAGAAAAATACACGATTGAAAAACATATCCTCCCCCATTTTGAAAACTGCATTGTAAAAAAAGTAACTCATAATGAGATTCAAGACTTTCAAAGATTACTTATCAAAAAAGGACTTGAGAACAAGACAATAAATAATACGATGATTATCCTAAGTAAGATTTTCGATATAGGGATAGTGGAAGATGTTTTGATCAAGAATCCTTGTGCAAAAGTAAAAAATTTAAGTGTCGAAAAAAAACAAATGAAGTTTTGGACTCCTGATCAATTCAAAGAATTTATTAATCTCATCAGTAATAACGAGTTTATATTCAAAGTGTTTTATACTACTGATTATTTAACAGGAATGCGTTTAGGTGAGATTTTAGCACTCCAATGGAAAGACTTAGACAATTTCAGAAGAGAAATCAATGTATACAAAGCAATAACGTACATCAACCAAGAATACATTATTACTCCACCAAAAACCAAAAACTCAATTCGCAGAATAAGTATCAATTCAAAACTTATAGCACTGCTAGATCAGTGGAAGCAAAAACAAAAAGAAATTTTTGATGGATTAGGAATTAAACAAACAGAGGGATCCTATATGTTTCAGTACAAAGATAGACCGCCTACAAAGGATATTTTCAGCAGAAAGATAAAACAGATATGTAAAAGAGGAAATATTGAACCTATTCGTTTTCATGATTTGAGACACTCACACGTCGCTTTGCTTATCAACCAAGGCGAAGATTATCTAGTGATAAAAGAACGACTGGGACATGGTTCAGTTGCCTTTACAATGAACACCTATGGACATCTTTTTCCTAATAAGCAGAAGGAAACTGCCGACCGTTTGGACAACTTACTTTAAGTAACTGGTGAGTTTTGGTGAGCAAGTCCTTTTTAAAGGCCGTATTTTCAGCATAAAAAAATAATACCAAAGGTGATTAAACCCTTGGTATCATTGAGATGCGGCCGAGAGGACTTGAACCTCCACGGGTTATTCACCCACTAGGCCCTCAACCTAGCGCGTCTGCCATTCCGCCACGACCGCGTGCTATGAAGCTGTCTTTCCACTAAGCATATAAGCTAGTGATGATGATCAGCACTTTGAAAATAAAGTGCGGGTGAAGGGACTCGAACCCCCACGTCGTAAGACACTAGATCCTAAGTCTAGCGCGTCTGCCAATTCCGCCACACCCGCGTGACAAGTGGTGAGCCATGAAGGACTCGAACCTTCGACCCTCTGATTAAAAGTCAGATGCTCTACCAACTGAGCTAATGGCTCGCTCTAAAAGTGATTCAAAATTTTTAAATAAAATGGCTGGGCTAGCTGGATTCGAACCAACGCATGACGGAGTCAAAGTCCGTTGCCTTACCGCTTGGCTATAGCCCAACGAAGGTAAATGGTGACCCGTACGGGATTCGAACCCGTGTTACCGCCGTGAAAGGGCGGTGTCTTAACCGCTTGACCAACGGGCCGTCTGGTTGAGAACTTATCTGGCGGAGAAGGAGGGATTTGAACCCTCGCGCCGCTTACGCGACCTACACCCTTAGCAGGGGCGCCTCTTCAGCCACTTGAGTACTTCTCCATATGGCTCCACAGGCAGGATTCGAACCTGCGACCGATCGGTTAACAGCCGATAGCTCTACCACTGAGCTACTGTGGAATAATCAGACTTTCTTTATTATAAATGATGCGACATATTGTGTCAAGAAGCAACATTTATTTTTTTAAGAAAGTGTCGTTGTCTCTCAACGACTTTTATAATTTAACATAGAACATTAAAATGAGTCAAGCCTTTTTAAAAAATTCTTTTGATTTTCCCTCTGCATTTTCCACAGGCATATCTTTCCGGGTTCATTGCCCGCTTCTTTATATACTGTTGGCCGCAAGCCGCGCATCTATACATATATGTTTTCTTTTGTGGCTTTTTGGTTTGCAGCGGCGTGCAGAATCTCGGCGCTCCGACTTTCTGAAGCAGTTCTCTGAAGTCCTTGTCTCTGTGCTTGTACCCTTTTCCTTCAAGATGAAGATGATAATGGCACAGCTCGTGTTTAATGATGCCTTCCAGCTCGCTCTGCCCGTGTTCGAGAAGATATTTTCGGTTTAATTCGATGTTATGGGAAGACAGCATGTAGCGGCCGCCTGTCGTTTTCAGCCGGTCATTGAAAAAGGCCCGGTGACGGAACGGTTTTCCGAAATCCTGTGCAGAGATGTCTTCCGTCAGCTTTTGAAGTTGTTCGTTATCCATAAGTGCACCCCGCTTTAAAAACATTGAACGGGACAATTCACCGTTCGCATACAATGAGTTAAAACCGACCTCTAACTAAAAGCTGAGGAGGAATGAGCCATGCCGAATTGGCTGATGAAACAAATGCAACAAGCGTTTTTAGAAAAGGACAATTACCAAATCAAACTGCTGAATCAGTGCTGGTATTTCTACAGAAAAAAACACTGCTCGTAAGCAGTGCTTTTATTTTACCATAGACAGCGACACTCTGCCTTTTTGCACGTCCACCCCTTCGACCCATACGGTGACGATGTCTCCGACCGATACGACGTCGAGAGGATGTTTGACGTATTGATTGCTCAGTTTTGAAATGTGCACAAGCCCGTCCTGTTTGACGCCGATATCGACGAAAGCGCCGAAGTCTACAACGTTGCGGACGGTGCCCTGCAATTCCATTCCTTCCTTTAAATCCTCAAGCTGCAGAACGTCTTTTTTCAGCAAAGGCTTCGGCACTTCGTCACGAGGATCTCGCTCCGGCCTTGTCAGCTGCCCGCAAATATCCGCAAGTGTAATTTCCCCTATACCGAGCTCTTCAGCCGTTTCCGACAGCGGCAATGCGCTTATTTTCTCTTTTACGTCCGCGCTTCCGATCTGATCCGCAGTGAGCTGCAGTTTTTTGAGCAGCGCCTTTGTCTCTTTATAGCTTTCCGGGTGTATCCCGGTGCGGTCGAGCGGCTCCCGTCCTCCGGGCACTCTCAAAAAGCCGATGCACTGTTCATATGTTTTTGCGCCGAGACGCGGGATTTCTTTCAGCTCTTTGCGGTTTGTGAATTTGCCGAGCTCTTCCCTTTTTTTGACGATATTACCGGCAACGGTTTTGGATAACCCGGCTACATATTGAAGCAGCGCGGCTGATGCTGTATTGACATTCACCCCGACTTGGTTGACGACGGTCTCCACGACAAAACGGAGTGATTCATTTAAATGCTTTTGGCTGACATCATGCTGGTATTGCCCGACGCCGACGGATTTAGGATCAATTTTTACAAGCTCGGCCAGCGGGTCCTGCAACCTCCGCGCGATGGAGACGGCGCTGCGCTCTTCGACCTGAAAATCCGGAAATTCTTCACGGGCGATTTCTGACGCGGAATACACGCTTGCTCCGGCCTCATTGACGATGACATAATAAATGTCACGCTCTGTTTCTTTCAGCACATCAACGACGAATTGCTCTGTCTCCCGTGATGCCGTGCCGTTTCCGATCGCCACAACCTCGACTTCGTACCGATCCAGCAATCGTTTGATTTTTTTCTGTGCTTCCGCTGTCTTTTTTACGGGAGCGTGCGGATAAATGACGTCGATTTTCAGCACTTTTCCCGTCTCATCAACGACTGCCAGTTTGCACCCCGTACGGAAGGCCGGATCGACGCCGAGCACGACTTTTCCCTTCATCGGCGGCTGCAGCAGGAGCTTACGCAGGTTTTCAGCGAAAATATGAATCGCCTGCGCGTCTGCTTTTTCTGACAGCTCTTTGCGGATATCGCGCTCAATAGCCGGCTGGATCAGACGTTTGTAACTGTCCTCAATGGCCTCTTTCAACGTTTCTTTCACAGGCGTTTCACGGTGTTTGATAATTTGCTTTTCTAAATAAGCTTTTATCTGATCGGCGGGCGGTTCGATCGCAATCTTTAAAATGCCTTCTTTTTCACCGCGGTTCATCGCAAGCACTCTGTGAGGAACGACCTTTTGGATCGGCTCTTCGTACTCGTAGTACATTTCATAGACGTTTTTCTCGTCATCTGCGGCTGACTTGCCTGCCGCGGAAGTGAGAATTCCTTTTTTATACGTTTCCTGGCGAATCCACTTTCTGAAATGAGGGTCATCCGAGATTTGTTCGGCTATGATGTGCTTCGCGCCTTCAATGGCTTCCTCTCTTGAAGCGACTTCTTTTTCTGCACTGATATATTGATCAGCGATGTCGTGAAGGCGGTTTTCTTTCGGGAGAGAAAGAATATAGTCCGCAAGCGGTTCAAGGCCTTTGCTTTTGGCGACGGTGGCTTTTGTTTTCCGTTTTTGTTTGAAGGGACGGTATAAATCCTCGACTTCCTGAAGCTTAACCGCTTGTTCGATTTTTTGCTTCAGCCCTACCGTCAGCTTGTCCTGCTCAGAGATCAATCTGATGACTTCTTCTTTCCGCTGCGTCAGGTTTTGTATGTATTGCCACCGCTCGGAGATTGCCTGAATCTGCACCTCGTCCATTGAGCCGGTCTGCTCTTTTCGGTACCGCGCAATAAACGGGACGGTATTGCCGTCTTCCAGCAGGCGGATGACACTTTCGACATGTTTTTGGGATAACGCTGTTTCTTCAGCAATTTGTTTTTTCAAAAGGGCTAACGTTTCCATATCACAAAAGCCTCCATCTCTTCATTCTTTCTCTAGTGTATCAAAAAACGGCGGAACATAAAAAAAGCAGCCTTACGATAAAAGCTGCCCTAGAATATAGGTCAAATCATCACGTCTGGATGTTGTGTACGGATGAAGTGATTTTGATATATCTTCTATTGAGTGTCCCTGCTTTAAGCAGGTGCGGATATGCGGAACCTCAAGCCCATCCGTGTAGATGATGAACCTCGCCCCTTTTTCGTATGATGACGTATACGTTTTGTATCTTTGCGGTTTGCCTGAGAGGTAACCCGAAATCGGCAGCGGATGAAAGACTTCGCCTGATGGGGAGTGCAGGAAGAAACGGACGTTGCCGATCGAGCAGTATGTCAATTCCCTTTTGATGAAATTGATTTTTAAGATGGAGGCAGTCGCCCCTCTTTTGTTTTTCATCGCTTGATTGCAGCGCTCAATGATGCTTTCCACATCCTCATCCGCATACGTTTCCACGATATCTTTAATGGCTGACGAGGATTCGTTGGCAAGAGATCCGCTGCCGAGACCGTCCGCTACCGCGCAAACTAATTCTTCTTCATTCGCCTTCATAAAAAAGCTGTCGCCGCATATGGACTTGCCTTCTTTATTTAATTGGTATACAAGAGTTTGAACATGTTCATTTTCTTCAACCTGAATCATTACATTAGCTCCATGGAGGGATCTCCAATCAAGGCCTCTCTCAGTTTTTTCACCGCTTTCCGCTGCAGGCGCGAGACGTGCATTTGAGATATTCCGAGAATGTCCCCTGTTTCTTTTTGGCTTTTATTTTGCACAAATGTTAGATCGATAATCTGTTTTTCGCGGTCGGACAGCACATGAAGCACGCTTTTGATCATCATCTGCTGGTTGACGCGTTCGTATCCTTCCTCCTGCGACCCGACGATATCTAAAATCGTGACGGTGCTTCCGTCCGCATCCGCTTCGATGCTGTGATCGACAGACAGCGCCTGATAGCTTTTTCCCATCTCCATCGTTTCAAGCACTTCCTCTTCTGACACATCGAGAAAGGCTGCGATTTCTTCGACTTTCGGCGACCGCTGCGTCTCTGTCGTCAGCTGATCCACCGCCATTTTAATGCGCGGCCCGAGTTCTTTAATCCGTCTCGGGACGTGTACGCTCCATGTTTTATCTCTGAGGAAGCGTTTGATCTCGCCGATGATGGTCGGAATCGCAAATGCTTCAAAGGATTTGCCGACCTCGGGATCATACCGTTTAATGGCTCCGAGAAGTCCGATCATCCCGACCTGGCGGAGGTCTTCATGAAAGCTTTTTCCTTTTGAATATTTCTTTGCCAGCATTTCGACGAGATTGGTATACACCTCGACGAGTGTTTCCTGGGCTTCTTTATTATCATGTGTTTGAAAGTCGCGTATGAGCCGATCAACTTCATCTTTAGTTAGTTTCGTAGTTTTTGATGGTTGTGCCATGATCAACTCGCTCCCCATTTAAATACTTTGTCATCGCCACGGTTACGCCAGAGTTGCTTTGAACTTTGACTTCATCCATGAGCGTTTCCATTAAATACAGACCGAGCCCTCCTTCTGACAATTGATCGACTGTGTGCGAAGGTGTGTACGGCCCGAGATCCTGCTGCTTCTGATCAAAATCAAAGCTGTCTCCCTGATCGGCGACAATAACCTCCAGCCGATCCTCAAACACACCGAACCGCACGGATACTTCTCCCTTATTTTCATCGTTGTATGCATGCTGGACAGCGTTTGTACAAGCTTCGCTGACAGCGATTTTTAAATCTTCAATGTCATCATAAGTATAGCCCATTCTGCTTGCGACCCCTGATAACGTAAGCCTGACGATTCCTACATATTCCGGTTCGGCCGGAATTTTCATCTCTATATAATCAACTGATGTACTCATTGCACGCCACCTTCTGACTTTGCCGAAATGTCGATGATGTCCTTAAGCCCCGTAATTTCAAACAGACGGACGAGCCGGTCGGAAAGATTCTCAAGCTTGAGAGAGCCGCCTTCCTTGCTCACCGTTTTAAACACGCCTACAAAAACGCCTAAACCCGTACTGTCCATATAATTTACATCTTTTAAGCAGATTCTCATGTCCTTCCCCTCGTTTGCCAGGGGCATCAGCTTTTCACGAACCACCGGAGCTGAGTATACATCGATTTCTCCAGCGATATTGATTTGTATATCTGAAAGATTCTCCTTCATATCTACCGTTAAATTCATCGTATCACCTCTGAAAGTTATCCTTACTCGTGCTAATGGCTTTTTACCCGTGCTGCTGTTTTTTTAAACCTTTCTTTTCAAAACAATTAACGTAAAATCGTCATGAAGCTGAAAGTCCTGGAGTCTCAGCAGGCTGTCGTAAATGTTTTTGACCATATCCTGCGCGGAGCAGTCCATATGTTCTTCCAGCATGCGCTGAATGTCACTGCGTTCTAAGAAACCGTTTTCGGTACGGCATTCGGTGACGCCGTCAGAAAAAAGAACGATCATGTCTCCTTCGTCCATGTGCTGTTCATATTGGCTGTAATCAAAATCCTGAGAAATTCCCAGCACCAATCCTTTTGCCTCCAGATCATAAAACTTTTTTTCTTTTTCAGAGTAGTAGAAGCCCGGTTCATGCCCCGCAGAGGCATATGTAAATTGGTGATTTTTCGTATTGTAGTTTGCGTAAAACATGGTGATAAACATGCTTGAGTCCACGTTCTGTTCTACAACGCGGTTAAGATTTTTCAGCACTTGGGAGGGGTGAATGCCGATCTCCGGAAGAGAGTCCATGGCATACTTGATCATCGACATGCACAATGCGGCGGGTATTCCTTTTCCGATGACATCGGCTATCGCGATGTTAATCGATTCCTTGTCTTTGACAAAGTGATAATAATCCCCGCTCATCTGTTTGGCGGGGACGCTGATCGCCCCGATATCCAGATCTTCTTCTTCAGGAATTTTTGTGCCAAGCAGCGTCTGCTGAACATTTGCGGCAATTTCAATTTCTGAACGAAGCTCCTGCTGGATATCTCTCAGACTTTGATGTTCCTGATAAGCCATCCCGTAGCCAATCATGACTTCTATTAAAAAATCCAGCGAATGAAAAACATCTTCCGGCAGATCCGGATACAGTTCCTTTACTACTTTTCGGTGGATACTGATAATCTCCTCCGGAGGAACCTGATGTTCAATCGTTTTTCGGCTGAATTTTTGGGCTTGATATAAAGATGTTTCTGTTAATTCGGCTATATATCGGCTAAGCAGCTGATGATACCGCTGCTCTATAACCTCCCTGAAATCCACGTTCTAACCTCCTACCGAAGCCATTTCACGGCTTGAATCTCTGTTCCTTCCTCTGCAACAGATTGCAGGCTGAATTCGTCCATCAGCCTTTTGACGCCCGGAAGTCCCGCTCCCAGTCCGCCTGACGTTGAAAAGCCGTCTTCCATCACTTTACGGATGTCGGGGATTCCGGGTCCTTTGTCTTCTGCTATAATTTTAAGGCCTTTTTTCCCTCTGTCGTTTACTTGTTCTATGCTGACCTGGCCTTTGCCTGCATATAAGTAAATGTTTCTGGCCAATTCTGAGATAGCCGTCGTGATTCTGGCCTGGTCCACCGTGCCGAAGCCTAATTCCTTCGCAACGTTGCGGCCAAGCTGTCTAGCGGCTACGATATCCCATTCTGTCATGATTTTCACACAGGATTGGTCGTTCATCGCTATTCCCCCAATTCCCGCTTCAATGTCTCAAGCCCTTGCTCTAAATCGAGCGCCGTTTCAATTTCCTCAAGTGAGATTCCGAGTTCAATCAATGTGACCGCCACAGCCGGCTGAATTCCCGTCAATACGACCTTTGCGCCCATCAATTTAGACATGGTGATGACATCGCCGAGCACTTTCGCGATAAATGAATCGATCATGTCAACGGATGTCAGGTCAATGACGACCCCGTTTGCGCCGGTTTCATAGATTTTGTTCAGCAGATCTTCTTGAAAATGCAAAGCTGTCTGGTCGTCAAGTTCCCATTGGATGGATACCAATAAGCAGTTATACAGTTTCAGGATCGGGATTTTTGGATGTCTCACAATGTTATTCCCCCAATGAAACGATTTTTCGATTTGTCATTTCAAGCGCTGTTTGAATTCCTTTTTGAAGGGTATTCTTCGTAATAACCTGCGACAAATCAATTCCCAGATTAACGATCGTCTGCGCGATTTCCGGACGGATTCCGACGAGCAGGCATTTCGCGCCGACAAGCCGCACCGCTTCTGATGCCTGAATAATATGGTGCGCCACCATCGTATCAACGACCGGCACGCCCGTGATATCAATTAATACAACCTGTGAACGGTGCTTCACGACGCCGTTTAACAGATTTTCCATAATGTGCTTTGCACGCTCCGTATCAATCGTCCCGACAAGCGGCATGACCGTTACATGCTCAAATACCGGGATCAGCGGAGCGGACAGTTCCTGAAGCGCGATTTTTTGCAAAGTAACCGTTTTTTCCCATGAGATAGAATACTGATTTAAGATTTCCGTGTTGATCGGACTGAAAAAGCTGTCTATCTCCAATATCAATTCCGCTCTGTCCTGATCGGCCATATTAAGGTCGACCATCGTTTCGTAAAGCAGCTTCCAAAACTCTGACAGGGTGGCTGAAAGAAGTTTCAGTGACAGGCCGAGCTGAACGGCGCGCAGTGCGAGGTCGCTGATCTGCTCTTCCGCAGCCTCGTCATTTTTAGTCGATAATAAAAGAATGTCTATATAGTCTTTACAAATATTTTCACATATGTGATTCGTAAGCTGATAGTCTTCCTGATTGCCTACTTCTTTTAGTTTGGCTGTCCAAGTATCAAGCAGTTCATCATGCTGATCAATGATAAACTGATACACTTTCTGATTCGACATGGGTTTCACTGACCTCCCGACACAAAACAACAAAGTTTGTTTGATTATCTCTTTATTATAGCGCTTATGTTTTTCGAAAACAAAAAAAGTTGCTCTTTATGAGCAACCAAAATATGACTAAAAATCAATGAGTGCCAAACTGATTTGCAAGGCTTCATCAACCTTATCCATCATTTCATCATCCAGATGAGTTATTTTATCCGTTAATCTTTGCTTGTCAATCGTCCGAATTTGCTCCAGCAAAATAACGGAATCTCTTTCAAAACCGTAGCGTTTTGCATCAATTTCGACGTGGGTTGGTAATTTCGCTTTCTGTATTTGGGCTGTTATGGCTGCAACAATAGCAGTCGGGCTAAAGCGATTTCCGATATCATTCTGGATCACTAAAACCGGGCGTACGCCGCCTTGCTCTGAGCCAACAACAGGAGATAAATCAGCAAAATAAACATCGCCGCGCTTTACAATCAAAATGATTATCCTCCGCTGACTAAGCGCTCAACGGTCGTTTCTGCTTCGCACTCAGCATAGTGAGCCTCAGAAGAGATATTCAAGTTGATTTTCGCCATTTCCATATACCCGCGTCTCATCAAATCACGGTTATGGCGAGTTGTCCGTTCGCTGACATACGCTCTCACTGCTTGTGATATCAGTTCGTTTCTGCTTCGTTTCTCCCGCATCGCTACACCATCCAATTCAGCTACTAAGTTTTCGGGCAAGCTGATTTTCATTTCGGTTCTTGCGCTGGATTCAGACAAAAAACATACACCTCCACCAAACTTACGGATACGACCAATTCATCCATCCAGACATAATGATACCATTATTCAAACGTCAAGCAAAGCTGTTTTATAAATTCTCTTTTTCCGGATGACGGCTACTTGTTTGTATTATCTTGCAGTAAAGGATTTCTTACTTCCATTATACTCTCATTTTCCAAAAACATACGGGGAACGCGGGAACTAATGGTACAAGGGACCTCGTAATTAATCGTCCCAAGCCGCCCGGCGATTTCATCCATCGTGATCGTTTCTTCCTTCTGGCTGCCGATCAGGGTGACTTTGGTGCCCGGCGGATAAGATTGATCTAATTCGACCATCAATTGATCCATGCAGATTCTTCCTGCGATATTCATCCGTTTGCCGCCGATCAGCACAGACGTGCCGCTCAGCTTGCGGAGCCACCCGTCTGCATAGCCGATGGGAACCGTTCCGATCCATTGATCCTTCTCTGCCGTATATGTTGCGCCGTAGCTGACGCTTTCCCCTTTGCGGATCTTTTTCACATGGGATAAAACAGAGTGCAGCGCAAAAGCCGGCTTTAATTGAAACGGAATTTCGCTTTGGATGTCAGCAGAAGGACGAAGCCCGTACATACTGATGCCGAAACGAACCGCGTTAAAGAAGCCCTTTTTAAGACGAAGTCCGGCAGCGCTGTTCGCGCAGTGCACCATCAATTCTTTTAAAGGGAGCGGAGCGATCAATGTTTTAAAGCGGTCAAACTGGAAGAGGAAATAATCTCTGTTTTTCTCATCCGCGGTAGCAAAGTGGGTGAATACGCCTTTACAGACTAAACCGGGATTTTGGCTGAGGATTTTTAACACGCTTTGGATTTCTTCCTCCGTTTTGACTCCGAGTCTGTTCATGCCGGTGTCGACTTTCAGATGAAACGGCACTGTTTCACTTCCGAGGTGGCGCGCAGCTTCCTGAAGCCATTCAACAGAATACCCCGTGAGTGTTACGTCATACTCGGCAGCTGCTTGTACATATTCGGGCGGCACGGCGCCAAGCACGAGAATCGGCGCTGTAATGCCCCGCTTTCTCAATGAAATCGCTTCATCCAGTATGGCTACGGCAAGACAAGAGGCACCCGCTTCAAGCGCGGCTTTCCCAACTTCCAAATCTCCGTGGCCGTAAGCGTTCGCCTTTACAACCGCCATGAGATGGACGTTTTGCCCGATGTGTTTTTTCATATGCGTGACATTTTCTTTAATCGCGGACAGGTTGATTTCCGCCCACGTTTCTCTGTAAAAGGATGCTGTGTTCATTCGATACACTTCCTAGCATTATTTTCAATTCATATTGTTATTATCATACTAAAATTATTCTGCAAAGTGAAATGGAATCAAAAAAGAGACCGACAGCAGCGGCCTCTTTTTTGACGTTATTTTGACGACTGTCCCTGCATGCTTTTGGCGGCGGCCACCATTTCATCTTTTGTAAGATCCTGTGATGACAGAAGATAATCCACTCCGTCATATGTCCACGTTAAAGACGTATCAGATAATGCCGCAACCGTGAAGCCGAGATTAACCGGTTCGCCTTTCAGCGTGACGGCAGAGGCGGCTTTTGCGATATGGGCTTTTTCTTGAATAAGGGTGAATGATTTTTCTCCGCCGTAAGTCATGACGATCCGTTTGCCGTCCGCCGTTGAAATATCTTTCTCTTCAAGCTTTTTGACGCCGGCCGGCACTTGAAGCGGTGTTTTGACCGCAAATGAATCAGACGGCTTGGCGCTTGTGGCGACGTCCATCTGAGAAAGCGTCATATTTTTCTTCTCGTCAAAAGAGTCTTTATCGAACGGCTTGTTGAATTCAAAGCTTTTGAATTCGACTTTTACCATCACTTTCCGGTCTGTATCCATGACTTTGACGAGCGACGGGCTCATGTCCTTTTTGTTGAAAGTGATTTCCTGAGTCGGCAGCATTTTGTTGTGCTGATAGTTTGTTTTTGTTTCAAACGTGTACTTTTTATCTTTGGCGGAATAGACGGCGTCTTTGTCATGCTGCACGTCCTTTACAAGTGACTCAAACAAATATACTTGGCTGCTGTTATTCGGCCAGTCGCTTTGGAATCTGAAGCTCTTATTTAACGACGGCGTGAGGACAAAGACTCCGTTGGCGTTCCGTAAAATGACTTGGTTTTGGTCTTTTTTCGGATTTTCCAAATAGACCCGGTACAGGGAAGGCTTTTTATGCCAGATTTCCACATTGTATACTTGCGGATCACTCCCCGTTTCAATGGTCATTTTGGCTTTCGCTTTGTACGAGGTGTATTCTTTCGCCTTCTTATCTAAACCGTTCACGATATCTTCCTGTGATTTTTGGCCGCAGGCCGAAAGAATAAGGACGGCAAGCAGTCCCGTTAAAAGCAAAACAAAGCTTTTTCTCACCTTTTTTCAACCCCTTCTTCTCAATTGATGTAAAGGGAAGAAATCGCTTGTTTGACTTTAACGGTACGCCCTGAACGGACGGACGCGTACCATAAAAGCCTCAAACAACTTGTCTCCCTTAATGCACTATCAAATATATGAAGGGGTTCCGGCTAATATGCAGACTAGCGTGACAACCTTTCAATCACGACCTGTGCCGCGGCGTATTCTTTTGTATGGGTAATGGAGACGTGAACCGCCGCGCCGTCAAGCTTGGCGCAGGCCAGCACAGGCTTTCCCGCTTTGTCGTTTCCGGTTTCAATATCCTGAAAGCTGAGCTCTTTGCCGATACCTGTGCCGTATGCTTTCGAAAAGGCTTCTTTTGCCGCAAATCTTCCCGCGAGAAATTCAATTTTCCTTTTGTCCGACAGCAATGTAAAACGGGCGTATTCAGCCTCCGTCAATATTCTTTGCGGAAATCTCGCCTGCCGGCTGAGCATGTTTTCAATTCTGTGCAGTTCAACGATGTCGATTCCGATTCCGAAAATCATGTGAATTCCTCCTAAAAGTCCGTACTAAAAAACGGTTTATGTCATAAACGTGTTACTATATATGTAACAAATCAGATGCAAAGGGGCTTGCGATGTTTATACGAACGGAAAATTTCCAGACTTTTATCAGACGTTATCCGGCCGTCAGCTGTATCTTGGCGCTGCAGGCGTTCTTGTGGCTGTTTTTCAGTATGCCGCTTCATTCCGTCATGATGTGGTCAGATGCTGTGACCGGCTATAATTACGGCGTTTCCTCGGGAGAATGGTGGCGGCTGGTGACACCGATGTTTTTACACGCGAATTTCACTCACCTTTTGTTTAACTCCATGTCTCTCTTTTTATTCGCGCCCCCGCTTGAGCAGATGCTCGGAAAAGTCCGTTTTCTGATTGTGTACATCGCATCGGGCATCATCGGCAATATCGGCACGTATCTTGCCGAACCGCTTGATTATGTGCATGTCGGCGCATCCGGCGCGATCTTCGGACTTTTCGGCGTGTATGTGTTTTTGACTGTTTTCCGCAAGGAGCTGATCGGCCGGGATCAGTCGAAAATGATTATGACCCTGCTTATCATCGCGGTGCTGTCGACGTTTATCAACTCTAATATTAACATTATGGCGCATTTGTTCGGACTGGCAGGCGGATTTTTGCTTTCCTTTTTATGCGTGCAGCAAAAAAAGCGGCGGTATTAACCGTCCGCTTTTTCATATGAATACCAGCGCCCGATGCGTTCGGCATCTTCCTCGCTGACATCCTTCAGCATGACATGCTCCATGTGGTGAGCTGATTTCACTGCGGTAGCCACAGATGCGAGCCGCCTTCTTTTTTGCAGAAAGGAGCGGCTGACTTCAAACATCTGCATTCTTCTTCTCAGCATAATCGTGGTCGTCTTCCCGACCAGCCTCGTGGTAATCTGAAGCCTGCCGCCGTTTATGCACCATGACGCTGTCCTAAACGAGGCATATCCAAGCACCAGTTCGACGGGAAGCACAAGGAGCGATGCATATCCCCACGGCTTAAACAGAATACAAAGCGGGATGATCACGAAAACCGAGAAGATTATGGATCGGAATAAATACCGGCGCAGCGCCCTTTTCGGCAAATGATTCCGGTTTTCTTCCAGCACGTAATCCGGTGTGAAACCGTTCAGCATCACTCCGAGCTTTGATTTGCGGATGATCGGAAACAGAATCGTCTGTGCTCCTTCTTTCTCATTCCCCGCACTGCCTGCGCTGACAATCGCCACCGTCGCGTATCCTAATAATTGCCTGATCACATTTTCTTTCATTTTAATGGCTTGGATTTTACGGAGCGGGATTGTCACTTGATGTTTTTCAATAATTCCTCTGGTAATGACCAATTCGTGTTCCTTTTTTTCTATTTTAAAGTTGGCATGCTTGATCATCATACCGGCGATGCTTAACAGCCAGGCGATGAACAATCCTATGAAAATGATCACGGCGTATATACCGATGCTCGCATGCTTGAGAAAAGAAAACCTGTCATAGAGCCAGTCCATCGGAAGTACTTCATCAATCTGAGAAAAGAGGGCGAATACCGCTGAGATGATGACACCGATTCCCCCGGATGTTGAGGCGGCCATAAGCAGCTCACCTACAGACAATCGGTAAACGGATTGCACATCTTCCCCGCGCATCGGCTCCTGCTCCGCTGCGGTCTCCCCTCGTTCTTCTTGTTCCGCTTTTTGCTGAAAAACAGCCGCTCTGATCCGTTCCGCCTCTTCCACAGTAATGGCGGATAAGACGGCCTCGGCGTTTTTCCCGTCGCCGGCCGTTTCGATTTGAAGCTTAACAAGCTTAAAAAGCTGCTGAATGATGCCGGCACTCGTATTCATTGATTGAATCCGGTCAATGGAGATGTATCTCTTTTTCGTAAAAAACAAGCCTTCTTCAATTCTGAATTCTCCGTCCTCAATCCGGTATGTGAATTTTCTCCACTCGATCACACTAGCCGTAACCAGCCAGATAAGCAGGACGGCGAGCGCAATGCCTCCGTAGAAGCGGATGAAGTGGTTGGAGTTTACAATATAGACGAGAAAAAATGGCAGAATAATGTTTTTAATAGTTTCGATAATAGTATGGAATAAGTTCAAAATCACGGCCGCCGGGTGCAGACGTTTCGGCTCAGACATCATCTTCCGTCACCCTTGCCAGACGGGAAATGGAATCCCTCAGCCGGTCAGCTTCCTCCATATCAAGCGCCGGAATGGAATGAACGGTTGCCGCCGTGGAGATTTTGACTGAGGCCAGACGGTACCTTCTGAGGAGCGGGCCTTGTGAAGTATCTACGTGCTGCACCCTCACCATCGGCACAATGACCCGTTTGACAATAAAAATGCCGGATTGAATATCAATTTCATTTTCATGGACTTCATAGCGCCAGATCCTGTGCCTGATTTTCGGTATGGCATAGACGGATATCACTGAACCGATGACCCAAATGATGCCGAGGACTCCGGTGATCCAATACGGCCAATGGAAGAAATGGCTTAAAACAGCTGCTGCTATAACGGCCAGAAGACAGAAGGCGGACAGGATGATTTCCTGAAGACGCCAGACTTTTAAGCCGCTTGGACTGATTCGATTTTTTGGCTGTGCTCTCAACATACCTACCTCCCATTTTTTATCATACATACAAATACGGCTGATTTGCAAAAAAGATTCACTTTCCGGCATATCAAAAAAAAGCGGACCCCGTAAAAGGGTCCGCTTCCTGTGTTTTAGTATGATTTTTTCTGGCGTCTGTCACCTGAAGAACGGCGGTCGCTTGAGCGTTTTTTATCGTAGGAAGAACGGTTGTTGTTTTTCCCTTTGCCGCCGCGGTAGCCGCCGCCTTGGCCGTCTCTGCGCTTAGAAGTACGCTGGTTTTTATAGCGTTTGCTGACCATCGGCGCTTCATCAGTGAGGCGTACAGGCGTGCTGTCCGGCTCTTTTGTCGCCATTTTAATGGCTGCAGCCACAACTGTCACTGCATCATGATCTTCTAACAATTCCGCAGCTGCCGTCATGTAGAAGTTCAGGTTGTTTTCGCTGATCGCCGTGCGCAGACGGTCAACCGTCACCTGCTGCTGTCCTTCTAATGCTTCGTCAAGCGTCGGCTCTTTCATGCGGTCCATTTTGCGTTTTGTCGTTTGTTCAATCGCGCGAAGCATGCTTTTCTCACGCGGTGTGATAAACGTCATCGCCATACCCGTTTTTCCTGCACGGCCCGTTCTTCCGATACGGTGAACGTAGCTTTCAGGATCTTGAGGCACGTCAAAGTTGTAAACGTGGGTAACGCCTGAGATATCAAGTCCGCGGGCGGCAACGTCAGTCGCTACAAGCACTTCGATCGCACCTTCTTTAAATTTACGAAGCGCAACCATACGTTTCGCCTGCGTTAAGTCGCCGTGAATTCCTTCAGCTGCATATCCGCGAAGGTTCAGGGCTTCAGCAAGCTCATCGACACGGCGTTTCGTACGTCCGAATACGATCGCAAGTTCCGGAGACTGAATGTCAAGAAGACGAGTCAGCGTATCGAATTTTTTGCGCTCCTGCACTTCCAAGTAGAACTGCTGAATGTTGGACACAGTCATTTCTTTCGCTTTTACTTTTACGTGTTCCGGCTCAGTCATGAAACGCTCTGCGATCCGTTTGATCGGCGCAGGCATTGTTGCTGAGAATAAGAGCGTTTGGTGGTCGCTCGGCACGTTTGAGAGAATGGATTCAATGTCATCAATGAATCCCATATTCAGCATTTCATCAGCCTCATCCATGACAACCGTATTCACGTTGTTTAAACGGATCGTGCGGCGGTTGATATGGTCAAGAAGACGCCCCGGCGTACCTACGATGATATGCGGGTTTTTCTTCAATGCGCGGATCTGACGTCCGATATCCTGGCCGCCGTAAATAGGCAGTACTTTCGCACGCTTATCTTGTCCGATTTTATATAACTCTTCAGATACTTGAATGGCTAATTCACGGGTTGGCGCGATTACGATTGCTTGAATATTAGGAGACTCGGGGTTCATTTTTTCAACAAGGGGTATACCGAACGCAGCTGTTTTACCTGTACCTGTTTGCGCTTGTCCGATGACATCTTTATTTAAAAGTCCGAGCGGAATCGTTTGTGCCTGGATCGGTGTTGCTTCTTCAAATCCCATACGATTGATTGATTTCATGAGATCAGAACTTAATTGGAAATCTTGAAACGTTATAGTCAAATTATTCAAACTCCTTCTGATTGCTGTTTCAGTAATGTCGTGATTTACCACTAAAAACCGCCCTTTCATCCAAAGGACAGGATCATACGTATACAAAGCCCGAATTACTTTACGTTTAATCTTACCATTACACTATGTGTTTTTCAATAAGGCGAGATGGTCAGGCGGCCGGAAGCGGCCTGACCGGATTCTTCCCGCGAACGAGGCCGGACCCCGCGCCGGACGGGATTTCCCAGCCGGCGGTCTTTCTTTTTCATACGGACAGAATTATTTCACCCTGAATTAGTTTCTTCATTTTTGTATATTTTTATAATGCTGATCAGTATTTTTTCAGTTCTTCTCTAATAAATCTTTAACGATTTCTTCGAGCTTCATACCTCTCGATGCTTTAAACAGAAGGAGATCGCCGGAAGCGGCCATTTCCTGTATGGCGTGAAGCAGTTCTTTTTTTTCAAGATAATGGCTGACGCGCCCTTCTTCAAAATGCCGGCGCGCTCCGTCAGCGATGAATGCGCCGAGTGTGCCGTAAGTAAATACATGGTCGATTTCCGCCGGATTGACCGCAGCTCCGCATTCTTCGTGGAATGCTTTTTCTTCATCACCAAGTTCAAGCATATCACCGAGCACGAGCATTTTCTTCCGATAGCCTTTCATCGTTTCGATTAATTCGACCGCCGCTTTCATTGACGTCGGGCTCGCATTATACGCGTCGTTTACGATCGAGATGCCGTTGTCCGTTTTGACCAGTTCCAATCTCATCCCCGTCACCTTCAGGCGGCTCAGTCCCAGAGCAGCATTTTCCGGCGTAATGCCGAAATAGATGCCGGCGGCGTATGCAGCCATGGCATTCATCACATTATGTCTGCCGAGAACCGGAATAAAGAAAGAACGGTCGATCCCGTCGATATTGAAGTACGTGCCTTCTTCCGCTTGTTTTATTTCTTTCAGGCGGAGATCATTGTCCGCGCCTGCGCCGTATGTCGTTGTCCGGCAAGTGTACGTCTTTTGGCGGAGCAGCGGCTCATCCCCGAAATAAAACAGAACGCCGTCTTCCCGAAGTCCGTTTATAATTTCAAGTTTCGCCTCCGCAATTCCTTCTCTTGAGCCTAAATCCTGCATATGGGATTCGCCGATATTGGTAATGACGGCCGCTTCCGGTTCAGCAAGACGGCTCAGAAAATCAATTTCGCCCCTCGCGCTCATTCCCATTTCTAAAACGGCGATTTCTGTATCTTCAGGCATGGCAAGCACAGTCAGCGGCAGGCCGATATGATTGTTGAAATTGCCGGCGGTTTTGTGAACGCGGTACTGCGTGCCGAGAACGGCGTGAAGCATGTCTTTCGTTGTCGTTTTTCCATTGCTCCCGGTCACCCCGATAACCCTTGTGCCGAGCTCTTTCAAATAAGCTTTTGCCAATGTTTGCAGCGCCTCCAGCGTGTCATCGACCAGGATGACAGCACGCTCTTCCGGCGGATTCGGTTCAGAGCGGTCCCACAATACCGCGGAAACGCCTTTTTCGAATGCTTGCGGCACAAAGGTGTGGCCGTTAAAATGCTCGCCTTTTAAAGGAATGAACAGCTGATTTTTTTCCAAAGTCCGCGTATCGGTTGCGGCGCCCTCAATCATTGTTTGTTCAAATTCGGGATTTGTCAGTGTGCCTTTGACCATGTCTGCGATTCGTTTTACAGTTCGCTTTATCAAAGGTGGCACCTCGCTTTCTGAAAATGTTGTCTGTTACGGGAAAAGACACTGCCCCTTCAGGCAGTGTCCGTCTTCATTAAAATGTATGTTTAATCAGCTGTTTTTCGGCATGGCGTTCTTTTGCCAGCTCAACCAGCTGTTCGATCAGATCACTGTAATCTACACCTGCTTCTTTCCAAAGCAGCGGGAACATGCTGAATGGCGTAAAGCCCGGCATTGTGTTCACTTCGTTAATGAGCACTTGACCGTCATTGGTCAGGAAGAAATCGGCGCGGACAAGGCCTGATCCGTCAATCGCTTTGAAGGCTTTAATCGCCATTTCGCTGATTTCCGCATATTGTTCATCCGTCACTTGCGCGGGAATCATTAAATCCGTGTCGCCGTCTTCATATTTCGCTTTGTAATCGTAAAAGTCGGTTTTCGGCGCGATTTCACCGACGGCGGAGCATTTCGGTTCGTCATTTCCGAGTACGCCGATTTCGATTTCTCTGCCGGCGATTCCTTCTTCCACCACAATTTTCCGGTCATACTCAAAAGCCAGTTCGAAGGCTTTTTCAAGCTCTTCACGGTTTCGGCATTTGCTGATTCCGACGCTTGATCCGAGGTTCGCCGGTTTGACGAAGCACGGATATCCCAGCTCCTCTTCAACCTGCTGTAAGCAGCTGTCCGGCGTCTGTTTCCAGTCCTTTTTTAAGAAAGCGGCGTACTTCGCCTGCGGAAGCCCCGCTTGAGCGAACAAATGCTTCATGATGACTTTATCCATGCCGGCTGATGATGCAAGCACCCCGTTGCCGACATAAGGAACGTTCAGCAATTCCAGCAGACCCTGAATGGTGCCGTCTTCACCGTTCGGTCCGTGGAGAAGCGGAAATACGACATCGATCGGCGCCTTTTCGTCAGGCGACGCTTCAGGAAACATTTCCCGGTTCAATGCTGATAGAGCGAAACTTTCACCGTTTTGTTCCAGCTGAAGCATTTTCACGTTGGAAACCGGCTCAGTCAGCAGCGGGCCTCTTTGCCATTCTCCTTTTTCAGTGATGTAAATCGGATGTATATCAAACTTCTCAGTATTAAGCGCTTTTGTTACAGCTAATGCTGTCTGCAGCGATACATTGTGTTCGGCTGACTTTCCGCCGTACACCAATCCTAGACTTGTTTTCAATGGATATTCCCCCCACAACAATTCATCTTTACTATCTTATCACTTTCCTCAGAAAATGATCTAATTATTTTTGGGCATTCTGAATATGAAAGCATTTGTATGTAATTCCTTTTTATTTTATATTAAAATGGCATGGAAAAGGAGATGTGTCATATGAAAAAAATCAGTACAACAGAACAATTTAATGAACTTATTCAATCCGACAAGGAAATCATCGTGAAATTTTTCGCTGACTGGTGCCCTGACTGCACGCGCATGAATATGTTCATCGGCGATATTTTGGAAGAATATAATCAAAATGATTGGTATGAACTGAACAGAGACGAGCTCCCTGAGCTTGCCGACAAATATCAGGTAATGGGCATACCGAGCCTTCTGATCTTTAAAAACGGTGAAAAGAAAGCGCATCTTCACAGCGCAAACGCGAAAACGCCCGAAGAAGTCACAGAGTTTTTATCACAGCATATTTAATTCGTTTCACGATCTTTGTTTATGACTTCAGGCTCTACATGAACATGGACATGAGTCACATCATGTTCATGTTTTATTGTATACTCGACTTCATCGGCTACTTCATGGCCTTCTTTCACAGACAGCCCCGGATCTACCGTAATGACCATTTCCACATGAACCGTGCTCCCTAAATACCTTGCTTTCACATCCTTCAGCCTGCTGACCTCTTTTATTTCTTTCACCGTGTGTTTATACGGCTCCAAATCTTTCAGATCAAACCCGTCCGTCAATGAGTGGGAAGCATCTTTGAAGATGTCCCATGCCGTCTTACAGATGATGATTCCGATCAGAAAAGCAATGACCGGATCAATCCACGGCAGATGAAGCCGGGCCGTTAAGACGCCTATAAACGCCCCAATACTGACATAGGCGTCAGAACGGCTGTCTTTCGCCGCCGCATGAAGCGCAGCACTTTTAACCCGATCTGCAAGACGGCTGTTATATACATACATGCCGTACATTACAATCGCGCTTCCGAGCGCCGTCCATGCCGCAATGAAGCTCGGCTCGGCCTCCGTTCCGCTGACAATCGCCTTTGCCCCTCCGATCAGCACTTCAAAACCAACCGCCATCATAATAAAAGACGCAATTAATGAAGAAATTGTTTCAGCCCGATAATGTCCGTAGGCATGATCACTGTCCGCGGGGCGCTGGGAAATCCGGAGCCCGATCAGCACAGCCAGTGATGCGACAATATCCGTGGCATTATTTAACCCGTCCGCTCTGAGCGCTTCGGAATGATAAATAAGACCGATCACCAGTTTGACGGCGGCAAGGATGAGGTACGCGCCGATATTAAGAATCGCGCCTTTCTCGCCCCGTTTTAAGTTTGCCGTTTGATCATTCATGTAAGGAGTCCTCCATTCTCATTCATAGTATGGATGGAAAAGCGGAAAAATAGCAGCTTTGATCTGAGCGAATGCAATATTCGACAGCATTATTCCCCGGGAAACTTTTTGTCGAAAAATTGGCGGTATTTTTCCTTTACATATGAATATGCCCATTGTATACTTTCATTAACTGATAATGATTCTCAATATCATTTGATTAGGAGGGTAATCATGAGGTCTTCTCCTCAGCTCAGATCATCAGTTGAAGGACGAAAAAAACATCTGATCCATTTGCTGATCAATAACGGAATATACAAAAAGTCGGAACGGCATTTATATGAATTATCGCTCGGAGAATTAGAAAGCGAATACAAATATGTAAGGAAGGTGCGGGCTCATGGCGAAACGTAAAATAAAAACATACGAACAGCTGATAAAAGAAAACAAGGCGGCCATTATGAATAATCAAAAGCTGATGAATGTGATCTATGACAGAATTGACCGCAAGCATCAAAAACTGCTCCGGCACAACAGCCATACATAAAAAGAGCCTTTTTCAGGCTCTTTTTTTATTGCTCAAAGGCTTCCGCCGCTAATTTGCCGATGACCGCATCGTCCATCGGCGGATTGTGAAGGCCGGCCCGGGCATCCCGATAATACCGCTGAAGCGGATTATTTCGCTCCAGGCTTTTTGCGCCGGTGATTCTCATTGCTTTATCAACAACAGAAAGGACGGCATTTGTCACAATATGTTTTGCGATGCCGAGCTCGCTTTTGATGAAAGGGCGGCGTTTCGGGTCATCATACATTTGCGCCGCCGTGAAGAGAAACTGTCTCGCTTTTAACAATTCAAGCTCCATTTCCCCGACACGCTGCTGAACGGCCGGCACGTCTTTAATCGGTCCGTTCAGGCTGTTCGGCGAATATTCGGATGCAAACCGGACGGCATAGTCCCTTGCCGCTTGAGCGATGCCCAGATAAGCAGCCGGAATGTGAAGCAGCCAGCCATTCACTTTCGCCGCTCTCGGCCCGCTGATAAGCTCCACAAGCCGCTCGTCACTGACCGTGACATGATCTAAAAGGAGATCATGGCTTCCGGTCGCCTTCATGGCAATCATATCCCATGTTTCTTCGACTGAAACGCCTGACTGATCTTTATGAATGAGAAAAACACCGGTCGTTTGTTTTTCTTCAATCCATGCCGTCACAAGCATATAATCCAAAGTCAGTGAAAGGGTTGTAAAGGTTTTTCGGCCGTTCAGCACCCATTTTCCGTCTTTTTTGACAGCGGAGGTGCCGGGTCTTCCTCCCCTCGTCGGACTGCCGGTCTGCCGTTCCGTCGCTGCCCTGTTCAGGACAGCTCCATTTTTCACCTCTTCTGTGATAAATGAAAAGACATCTTCATCCCAGCTGTTTCCTTCTCCGAGCTCACCCATGACGGATAAATGCCAGCCGATTCCGAGAGCAACGGCCGCGTCTCCCCGCGCCAGCCGTTCCTGAAACAGCACCATATCATAAACGGAAATGCCTGCACCGCCGAATACCTCAGGTACCGTTAACGCCGTATATCCCGCGTCGCGCAGTCTTTGAATTTTCTCCGCAGGAAAACGGCCCGCCTCATCATCAAGCGCGGCTGTTTTTTGAAATTCGTCTGCAAGCAGGCCGATTTTTTCCATCCATTCCCTCTGCCGTTCATTCTGTATCCATAAAGACACTGGAATCCCCCCATTATAATTCCGATAAAGTTAATAAGTATTATAGAGATTCAAGTCTCGTTTCGCAACTGTGAGGCTGTACAAAAAAAACACGCTATTCCATGGAATAGCGCGTTCAGACTGCTTCCGGGCCGCGGTCCTGCTTAAGCCCAAGATAAATCAGCATATATGTGAGATAACCCATCGTCATCACAAGCCCGCCAAAGAAAAAGCTAGAAAAAATCGGCTCTTCAAACGCGGTAACTGCCGCAAGCACGATCCAGCTTGCATACAGGTAGATGATGAAATAACGGAATCCCGACTTCATTTTATATAAGAGAAACAGCCCCACTGTAGAAAACAAACCCAGCGCAAGCCTGAAATAAACAAGATGTTCGAATTGGAACATGAATGACACAAAGGAAAAACCAAGCAATAACACAATCGGTAATGCGGTAATAAAATTTCTCAAGTGAGCACCTCCGTCATTACCTTTATTATAAATCAAAATAGCATAAATTATTGATTTATCGTGATCTTTTTCACAAAAATGTCATTCCTTTACTTTATACCCGAACATCGCGTTTGCAAAAGCTCCACCAAGCGACGGCTAAGAAGAATACAATATGGATAATGATAATGCCTGCGGAAAATAACGGCGTCATTCCCGCAAACAGCGGTTTCGCCCCGCTCATATATTGCGTCAGGTCAGTATTTGCGAACAGCAGAAAACTTCCCCATTTGTTTTGGAAGAGCGACATAATCGTCACGAGTGATTTTGCGCCATACAGCACGATAAATGACAAAATGACGGCCGTTGCGCTGTTTCGGAATACAGAAGAACACAGCAAGCCAAAGCATGCCATCGCAAACGCCTCGACCCAGTTCGTGCCGATTACTTTCAGGGTGTTCATAAGAAGCGTCCCTGATTCAGATGTCACCGACACGCCGAAGAAAGCCATGCCGAACAGCAGAGACAGAATATAGTACGCCGCATACAGGTACAAGCTGACCAAAAATACGGTAATGAGTTTAGATACAAAAATCCGCTCCCGCTTTACCGGGCGGATTAACAAAAATTTGATCGTTTTCTTATCAAATTCAGCGGAAATGATCGTTGCCGCGATCACGATCGTTAATGCCTCAAGCAGAATATTCAGCCCGGGCGCGTACGCCATATAGCCGATGAAATTCTCATCCGTTCCGGAACTGATGACAAGCCGTTTAATGACAAGCGCCATAATAAATTGGAGAACGGCCATCAGAATCAGCGCCACTAATGAGACTTTTCGGTTAAAGAGTTTCATATGCTCATTCGCTGTCAATTTAAACATTCGTCTCCCCCTCCTCTTGAAGCGCCGTCGTCACTTTCATGAATTCATCCTCCAGCGATTCCGCATACGGCATGATGGAATACACGAGAAAGTCTTGTCCGACGAGCGCACGGTTTAATGCCGGGATGTTCTTCTTCGCTACGGTGACGGTAATGCCCCCGCCGTTTTTCTCCGGAGCAAATTGCTGTTGGGACAGCCATTCGAATGCTTCGTCAGCCGGCTGAATGTCGAGGACGGCTTTTTCTTCTTTTTCCTCAGCGCCGCGCAGAACAACCTCTGTTTTGATCTCACCTTTTTGAATGATGATAACACGGTCGCAAAGGTCCTCCACTTCACGCAATAAATGCGTCGCAAAAAGGATGCTCGTCCCTTCAAGCTCCGCGAGTTCCTTTAAGTGATCGCGGAAATCCTTCATTCCGCCGGGATCAAGCCCGTTTGTCGGTTCATCTAAAATGAGCAGATTCGGACGGTGAAGAATGGCCTGCGCAATTCCGAGACGCTGACGCATGCCAAGGGAATACGTTTTAACTTTGTCATGAACGGCATTGGTGAGCCCGACCCGCTCGATGACTTCCTGAAGCCTCTCCTCTTTGATGTTTTTGTGCATGTTGGCAAAGTGCTTCAGATTTTCCCACCCCGTCAGGTACGGGTAGAATTCAGGATTTTCCACGATCGCTCCGACGGATTCAAGCGCTTTTTCGAAATCAGCATCGTGCTGAAAGCCGTTAATTGTAATCGTGCCGCTGTTTTTCTTTAAAAGACCGACGATGATTCGGATAAGTGTGGTTTTTCCCGACCCGTTCGGACCGAGCAAACCGATGATCTCGCCCTGCCTGACATCCATGCTGATGTTTTTTAAAATGTGCTTTTTGCCTATTGTTTTGTCAAGGCCTTCAATATGTAAAATCGGCTCAGTCATACAGCCTTCCTCCTTTTTCACAAAAAATAAACAGTGCCCGTACATAGGCACTGTCTGCATTATAACATTAGTCATATATTCGTGAAGAGCCGGAGCCGGCGTTATGTCTTATCCGGGACCGGCCCGTTTTTTTCCTTCTCTTCATTATTGACGACATCCAGAATATCGAGCAGGAACACAAAAATCGGAATTCCGATAATCAAGCCCCAAATGCCGAAGAAATGTTCCGAGAAAATCAGAACTGTAAAGGTAAAAAAGATCGGCAGTTCCGTTTTCGCTGACATCAATTTCGGATTAAGGAAGTACGTCTCAATCGCATGGATGACGAAAATGACCAGCACGATGTAGATGACATACGCAGCGCCGCCCGTCGTATACGCGATGATGCTGAGCGGAATGAGCGAAATCACCACACCCGCAACGGGAATGAGCCCGAGGAAAAAGACCATGATTGACAGGCCGAACAACTGCGGAAAATGCAGAATCGCCAATGCGATCAAGGTGAGGATACAGTTCACCAGCGCGATAATAAATTGGGCTTCAAGCACTTTGCCGAATGTTCTCGCAAACTTGCTGCCGAAATAAGCAAGTTCGCAGTAAAAAACAGACAGCTTGCTGTGCTGAAATTTTTTCATAAACTCCGTGAGCCGCTTTTTCTCGAACAGGAAAAACATGCTGAGAATCAGTGACATCACGACCTGCAAACCGAAAGTGCTGATATCGGCCAAGTATGTATACAGTACATTAAAACCTTCTTTTACATAGGAACCGATATTGATATCGCCGAACACGCTCGATATCTCATCATAAAACGGAATGACATCGGGATGATACGCGATGTGCTTGATCTGCTTAATCAGCTGTTCAATCTGCTTGGCAACAATCGGGTAAAAGACAAAGCCTCCGACAGTCGCCCCGACAGCCAGCGCAATATATAAAACGGTGATGACCACCCTCTGGCTGATCCGGAAAAAATGGTTCAACACGTGCCGGATGACAGTCTCCAGCCGATCCATCAGAAAAGTAAAAATAAACGTAAGCAAAATCAAATTAATCATACTTCGGAATACAACTAACACCCCAGTCAAAACAAGAAAAACGGAAAAACGTCTGACACCCGGATGCTGAAAAAATTTAAAAATAGCCGCCATTTATACACTCCTGCTAGGACAAAAAGCCCTTAGATTTCATCTTTCACTCTCTAATTGTAAATTATATAACAAAATGACGCTAAGGTCTTTGTCCACCTCCTAATAAATTTAAACAAATTTATCTTTTTTACTCATGGCGGCCGAAAAAAAGAACGGCATGCCCGATGCATGCCGTTCCTTTCCTTTTATACTGCCGTTTTCATTTCTTTAACGGCCTGTGTGCTTTTCGCTTCGTCAAACTCATTTTCGCTCTTGGCTACGATGATGGTGGCGATTCCGTTTCCGATCAGGTTGACGATCGCCCTTCCTTCACTCATAAAGCGGTCAACGCCGAGGAGCAGCGCCAGCCCCTCCAGCGGAATAACCTGAAGCGCCGATAAAGTGGAGGCGAGCACGATAAATCCGCTTCCGGTTACGCCCGCCGCGCCTTTTGATGTCAGCATCAGCACGAGAATGATCGTAACCTGCTGGCCGATGGTAAGGTCAACGCCGAACACCTGCGCCAGAAAAACCGTCGCCATGGACAGATAAATCGAGGTGCCGTCCAGGTTAAAAGAATATCCCGTCGGAATGACAAGGCCGACAACCGATTTGGAACAGCCGTAGCGCTCCATTTTATCCATCATCCGCGGAAGGACGGACTCAGAAGAGCTTGTGCCGAGAACGATGAGCAGTTCATCTTTAATAAAACGGAGATAGTTCCACAAGCTGAAACCGAATAGTTTGCAAATGATATTCAAAGCGACAAATACAAACAGGAACATCGTAACGTATACAGACAGCATCAGACTCGCCAGCGGCTTGATGGAATCAAGGCCGAAGTGCCCGATCGTATAGGCCATGGCCCCGAATGCGCCGATCGGCGCCGCGCGCATGATGTAGCCGATGATTTTGAAAAAAACGTGCGACAGTTTATCGAAGAAATCAATAATGCTTTTGCCTCTTTCACCGAGCGCCGCCAGGCCGACACCGAATAAAACAGAAAAGAATAAGACCTGAAGAATGTCGCCTTTTGCGAAAGCGTCAACCATATTTGACGGAACGATGTGAGTGATAAATTCAATCCAGTCAATCCCCTGTCCCCCGTTTTGCGTGTACTGAGAGACATCCCCTTTTTCAAGCTTGCTGTAATCAAGCCCCTCACCGGGTTTCATGATATTGACGACCAGAAGTCCGATAATAAGGGCGATGGTGGTCACGACTTCAAAATAAATAAATGCTTTTCCCCCGACTTTGCCGACTTTTTTCATGTCTCCCATCTTGGCGATGCCAAGCACGATCGTCAGGAATATGATCGGTGCGATAATCATTTTTACCGCATTGATAAATGTATCACCGAGCGGCTTCATCTGCTTCCCGGCCTCAGGCCATACGAGTCCGACAATGACGCCGATGATCACCGCCGTGATGACCTGCACCGTAAGATTTTTGAAAATTTTCATCCCTACTCCCCCTTGCCTCTCGCTGCGTCTATACAAAAATGATAGCGTTTTCAAACAAAGAGGGGAAGCTTATGATCATAACGGACATTTTGGTCTTTTTGGTCTCGGCTAGCGGACGAATTTGTAGCGGTTAACCGGCCGGCCCACTCCCCCGTATTGAATGTCGAGCTTAATCTGGCCGTCTTTTTCAAGAAAATCAAGATAACGCCGCGCTGTCACCCTGGCGATTCCGAGCGCTTTGGCGGCTTCTTCAGCTGAAAGCGGCTCCGTCTGCTGTTTCATATAGGTCAAAATTTCATTCATCGTAAAATGATTTAACCCCTTCGGCAGATCCCGGGACGGATTTTGCGGAATTTTAAGCAGCATGTCAAGCTGCTCTTGCGACATGGTGTCATGCTCTTCAATTTTCCGTTTATATTGTTTATAGTTTTCGAGCGCCTGTCTCATCCGCTCCAGCTTAAACGGCTTCAAAATATAGTCGGCCGCACCGTTTTGCAGCATAAGCTGGATTGTTTCTTTGTCTTTTGCGGCCGAGACGATGATGACGTCCACTTCGAGCTTTTGTTTTCTGATTTCCTGGAGTGTTTTAATTCCGTCTTTTTTCGGCATGTATACGTCTAATACCACGAGCCCGGGCCTCAGATCTTTTATAAGCCTGATTCCCTCGTCTCCGTCAGCTGCTGTGGCGATGACGCTGAACCCCGAAACACCGGTGATAAATTCTTTATTCACCTCCTGCACCATCGGATCATCTTCAATAAGCAGCACCTTGATGTCCATCGAATGATTCCTCCCCCTTCATCGGAAATAAAATAGAAAATGCCGTTCCCTGTCCCTGCCGTGTGTCGACTTCAATAATGCCCATCCCTTTGTCGACGATTTGTTTGACGAGGTACAAGCCGTATCCCGTTCCTCCCGTTTTATTGACGGTAAACCCTTTGTCATAAAGGTGCGGGATGTGCTGATCGGAAATCCCGCTTCCGTTGTCTTCTATTAATATAGCAAGCACTTCATCATTTTGCTCGATACTGATGTCAATATGTTTGTCCTCCGTATCCGCTGTTTCGAATGCGCCGAACGCATTTTCAATTAAATTGCCGAGCAGGACGACGATGTCATGCTGGTCGACATGCTCCGGAAATGCCGAGAAACTGCTGTTTTCATCAATTTTCACAGAAATGCCAAGCTCTTTTCCTCTTTTGATTTTGCTTAACAGCAGTCCCGCCGCAGCGTCATTCTGAATGGCCTGATGAAGAAAATCGGTGACGCTTTCTTGTTCTGATGATTCCTTAAAAGCAAGCTGGAGCGCTTTTTCTGATTTTCCGAGCTGAATCAGTCCCGCGATGGTGTGAAGCTTGTTCATATGTTCATGATTTTGAACTCTGAGCGCATCGACAAAATTTTTCACGCCGGTCAGTTCTTCCGCCATTTTCGCCGCTTCCGTCCTGTCCTGAAAAATGGCGACGGCTCCGATGACCTTCTTTTTCATCACGATCGGAATTCTGCTGCTCATGATCACCTTTCCGCTGACTTGGATTTCTTCATTATATACCGCTCGGTTCCGCTCGACGATTTCAGGGAGGCGGGAATCTTTTAACACGTCCCAGATCAGCCTGCCGTCTGTCTCTTGTCTGACATTGAATATCTGCTTCGCTTTTTCATTAAAAATAGTGATGTGATGCTGATTATCGATCGCGATGACGCCCTCATTCATTGAATGAAACGTAGCGGTCCGTTCCTCATACATTCTCACGATCTCATGGGGCTCCAGCCAAAACATTTGTTTTTTGATGTGGCGGGCCAGCAAAAAGGAGCCGGCCAGTCCGAACCCGAGCGCCAGCAGAACGATAAACAGTATTTCATGTTTCAGCTGAAGAAGAATTTCACCGAATCCGGGCAGCGTTTTACCGGCCAGAACGACGCCGATCTGATTCAAATCCCGGTCTTTGATGGGATAAAAAGCGCGGACGGCGGTGCCGATTTCTCCCTTTGCTTCGGAAAAATAAATGTGCTCGGCGAACGCCGCGGCTTCGTCCTCACCCCTTGAACGCTTTCCGATCATTGTGCTGACGGGATGTGAATAGCGGATATGATCCATATCCATGACGACGATGTAATCCGCTTCATTGATGATCCTTATTTCTTCGACCGCATGGCGCACGTCTTCCCTTTGTTTTTTCTGCTCCAGGGCGCGTTTGACATCGGTCATCTCAGATACCGTCCGCGCGGTATTCATCAGCCGTTTTTTCAGCTCGCGCTCCTCTGTATGCTGAATATTGCCGATCAGCACGATGCCGACGATCAAAAAAGTAAAAAGCACGACGATATACGAAAGTATGGTGATTTTCCAGCGGATGGTGAGCTTTTTTTTCGTCATTGGCCTCTTCCTTTCCGTCTCTTTACGAAAACGGCCCGCCCGATTATGCTTGTTATAGAAAATGGCGGAGGGGGTTTTCGATGAAAAGCTTGCTGACTTGTCTCAGCCTGATGGTACTCGGTATCGGAACCGCTTTATTCATCGGCTTTCATGATCGTTTCTCAACGGAAGAACCGTATTATGATGACGAACAGGAAGGCCTGAAAGATCAAATCGTTTTCAAATTCAGCCATGTCGTTGCTGAAAACACGCCAAAAGGGCGGGCGGCGAATAAGTTTGCCGACCTTGTCTATCAAAAGTCCGGCGGCACCATTAAAGTAGAGGTGTTTCCAAACGGGAGCCTCTATTCAGATAATGAAGAAATAAACGCCCTCCAAAACGGGGACGTGCAATTCATCGCTCCCTCCACCTCAAAGCTCGGATCACTGTCTCCCGAATGGGGTGTTTTGGATCTGCCGTACGCGTTTACAAACTATAAAGCCGTGCAAGAAGGCCTCAACGGCAAAATCGGCACACGCCTGTTCGCTTCATTAGAAAAGCATCATTTGAAAGGTCTGGCGTACTGGACGAACGGGTTTAAGCAGCTTACGTCAAATAAAGGACCGATCTTCACTCCGGACGATTTGAAAGGACAGGCGCTCAGGATCATGCCGAGCAGCGTGATCGAAGACCAATACCGTCTGCTCGGCGCGCGCCCGCGGCAGGATTCCTTTAATTCCACGTTTCAGCTATTGGAAAGCAATCTCGTAGACGGAGAAGAAAATACGATTTCAAATATCTATTCTAAAAAATTTTATAATGTTCAAGATTATTTGACAATCAGCAATCACGGGTACCTCGGTTATGCCGTGATGACCGACGAGCATTTCTGGAATTCGCAGACAGAAAAAACGAGAGCCATCTTAACGGAGGCGATGAGAGAAACGACGGAATGGAACGAAGCCTCCGCTGAGAAAATGAATAAAGACCAGCTTGAAGAGATAAAGAAGAATTCATCCATTCATATTCATGTGCTGAGCAAAGCGGAAAAGAACACATGGATGAAACGCCTCGACCCGATTTACGGACAATATGAACAGGTAATCGGCCGCGGGCTTGTGCAGGATTTGTTATCCTTGCGCCGCGAGCCTTAGCAGGACCAATACGCCCATCTCCGTTTCATCCCTTTTCCCGCCGGGGAAGTAAATAGGGACAGAGCAAAAAAAAGGAGATGGAGACATGTTTACACATACGAAAAAACTGCAGCATCCGGCTAAACCGGATCGTCCTGACCCGCTGTTCGCCAAAAAGATGCAGGAAATTTTAGGGGGACAATACGGGGAAATATCCGTCGCCATGCAATATTTGTTCCAAGGATGGAATACACGGGGCAATGAAAAATATAAGGATCTTCTGATGGATACCGCGACGGAAGAAATCGGCCATGTCGAAATGATCGCGACGATGATTGCGAGACTGTTAGAAGACGCCCCGCTGGCAGAGCAGGAAAAAGCGGCTGATGATCCGGTCATCGGGTCCATTTTAGGCGGCATGAATCCGCATCATGCGATCGTCTCAGGACTCGGCGCAATGCCGGAGAGCAGCACGGGCGTTCCGTGGAGCGCAGGCTATATCGTCGCAAGCGGAAACCTTCTGGCAGACTTCCGCGCCAATCTGAACGCCGAATCACAAGGAAGGCTTCAAGTCGCACGCCTGTATGAAATGACCGATGATAAAGGCGTGAAAGATATGCTCAGCTTTTTATTGGCCCGCGATACCATGCATCAAAACCAATGGCTTGCGGCCATTAAAGAATTAGAAGAACAGGAAGGTCCGATCGTTCCTTCCACATTCCCGAAGGCGCTGGAAAAACAGTCATTCTCCCATAAGCTTATTCATTTCTCAGATGGCGGAGAAAGCGCTGAACAAAATTGGCTGAAGGAAACAGCGCCGGACGGAGAACCATTCGAATACGAAAAGGAACCGAAAGCGCACGGCGAAATAGCTAAGCTGGATCCCGTCCCGCCGTATGTCCACAACACGCTTCCCGGACGCGAGTAAAGACACAAGCCCAAAACAAACTGTTTTGGGCTTTCATTATGCCTTCAGAACCGTCCAGTCCGGTTCGTATCGGATGTCAGGGTGATGTAACAGCTCGTGAATGACATGTTCATCCTCTTCATACACCATCACTTCTATTGAAAGAATCGCAGCCTTCTGCTCGTTTTCTTCGTATATTCGGTCATGTTCGTTCTCCATAAAATCATCATAGGCCTGTCTGTTCTCCCAAACGCTGATAATCTCTGCGATGAACAGGCCGTCTGCGTTTTTCCGCCACCCGCCGGCCTGTTTGACGAAGCCATTTACACATGATAATGCTCCCCACCTTGACTGTGCTTGCGCAAATGCTTCAGCGTTTGCAGCGTCTGTTTCACATACAATCTTTTTGATCAGCATGACGTTCCTCTGTGATGACTGTTTTCGCACGCGTATGCTCAACACACAGATTCACGGTTCTGACGTAAGAGCGGGTGCGGTGAATCGTGCCTTTCGGGATGAGCAGGCTGTCATTTGCTTTGAGCACTGCGGTTTCTTTGTCCTTAAAATCGATCAGCAGCTCACCTTCCAGAACGATGAACCATTCATCTGAGTCAGGGTGATGGTGCCAGTCATATTCTCCCGTAAACACTGCGAGGCGCACACAGTGGTCATTGATCTCCGCGATTGAAAAATTGTCGTGTTTTTCTTTGACTTTATTGGCGATAGCGAGCAAATTCAGCATGTCAGACACGAGTGAAAAACCCCTTTTTCATTTTATTGTATCTCAACGGCGGCTCAGATCAAGATTTTCCCAAAATAAAAAGCGATCCAGCTGATGCGCCGGATCGCTTTTGATCTGCAGGTTGTCTGCCTTTTATGCTTTTATTAGCTGCTTCGTCTGTTTCCGCCTTTTTGGCCGATTTCCTTATAAAAATCTTTGTCATGATTTTTACTTGTGGCTTCTCCGCCTTTTTGGCCGATTTCTTGATAGAATTCCTTGTCATGGTTATTGCTAGTGGCTTCTCCGCCTTTTTCACCGATTTCCTGATAGAATTCTTTGTCGTGATTTTTGCTAGTGGCTTCTCCGCCTTTTTCACCGATTTCCTGATAGAATTCTTTGTCGTGATTTTTGCTAGTGGCTTCTCCGCCTTTTTGACCAATTTCCTGATAGAATTCTTTGTCATGGTTATTGCTTGTCGCTTCTCCGCCTTTTTTACCTGCTTCTTCTCTGCTCATTTTGTTATTATCTTGTGCCATTTTTGAATTCCTCCTTTAATTGGTGTTGGTTGTTGGTTTCCCGATTTCAGAACTGCTAAACAAAGAAAACACATTGAATGTGTTTTCGGGCGGTTTTTTATCATTCTGTATCCCTCATGCGTTTTAGAATCCGGCGTTTTTTATAAAGCATGATGCCTGTTTCCGCGATGCTTTCTAAAGCTGAACGGTTGGCGGACGCGCCGAAGATGATACCTGCGGCCGGAACCATTTGCAGCAGTTTTTTCGCGGCGAACGTATCGCGATAGCTGTAAACGACTTCCCGCCAGCCTTGGATTTGCGAGGCGACGCGCTGATAGGCGCGGTCGTTTTGATCATATTGCCGTAAATCTTGCAGGATCGCTTTTTTTCCGATGACGTCACTGGATGCAAGCTGGAGCAATTTGACGATAAACACGCGTTCTTTTTTGTCTTTCGGATCAAAGCCGTAAGCAACCGCGATATCCTGCAGCGTCTTTAAGGACAGGCCGAGCATCGCCGGAATGTCTGCCGCCAGCGTGAATACGCCGCCGACTCCCGTTGCGGCTCCCTGCACCGTCGCGGCCTTTACGCTTGTACGCGCTATGGCTTCTGCGATTTCGTCCATGACGGCAAGCGGCGCAATGCGGATGTCGTGAAGCGTTCGACATGTACCGTGCGGCAGCCGTTTTTGAAACTTTTTCGTGATGCGCTTTTCAGATGTCAGGTACTGTCCGCCTGACTGAATAAACGTTCCCGTTTCATCGAGAATGAGTCCGATTTTCCTCTGAATAAATTGCGGTGTCAGCTTGTCCAAAAGCTGAAACGGCAAGCGGGTGAATGTTTGCCAGAACATCACCCTCTGCTGCGCCTTTTCCCATTTTTGAATGTCTCTCAGTTGTCTTTCCAGGTCTGTCCGCTCTTCTGTCACCCGTCCTGCACGTCCTTTCTGATTTCTTTGTTCATAGTATACCTTTATGGCGTTTTCTTTTTACACCCGGCCGGATTTTTTATCCGGAAAACATTCCATTGTTTAATTTTCTTCAAATTCTGTATATTGTATAATTTTGAATAATACGATTGAAGGAGAATGTTGAATGCAATGGATTTATTTAAGTTTAGCGATCATTTTTGAAGTATTGGGTACGGTCAGCATGAAATTATCAAATGGATTTACAAAACTTGTCCCAAGTATTTTATTATTATTGTTTTATATCGGCAGCCTTTGTTTTCTTACTTTGACTTTGAAATATATAAGTGTCTCCATCGCGTATGCGGTCTGGTCGGGGATGGGGATCGTGCTGATTTCCGTGATCGGAATTTTTTTCTTTCATGAACAGTTCTCTGTCATAAAAGCCGCCTCTGTTCTTTTGATCATCATCGGTGTTGTTTCCTTAAACTTTATTTCTGAAAGTGAAACGTCATCAAACGGCAGCAGCGTTCATACGGACAGAAACAGATGATGAAAGGGTTAAAGGTTCTCTTCCTCATTACAGATATTGGATTTATCGTTTATTGGATTGTTACTTTTTTTGAGTGGATTCCAAAAAACATGGTGTTTAAAGATTATGATAACGCCATGATCATGGCCTGGAACTGGTCATTCTTTCCCTTAGATATTTTCATTTCGATAACCGGGCTGTACAGCTTGTTTCTTTATAAACGGAAACATGCGTTATGGCGCTCTTTCGCATTAATATCACTTGTGCTGACCTTTTGTTCAGGCCTGCAAGCGATAGCCTTTTGGGTATTTATCGGTGATTTTGATCTTATGTGGTGGGCATTCAATCTGTACTTGCTTCTTTATCCTTTATATTTTATTCGGAAATTGCTGGTCTCTCGTAAAACTAGCTGTCATTCTTTTTGATAAGGCGGTTTTCTTTTTCTTCAGGCGGGAAACACTTTTCATAAAGGAGTGATAGACATGCCTTGGTCTATGAAGGATTATCCGCAATCATTGAAGAATCTCGAGGAACCTGTGAAGAAAAAAGCGATCGAAATCGCGAATGCGATGGTAGATGAGGGTTATGAAGAAGGACGGGCCATTCCCATTGCGACAAGTCAGGCGAAAGAGTGGAAAAAAAACGCTTCTAAGGAAGAAATCGATCAGCTGATGAAACACGAGGATGAAACGAAACGCGGAAATTGAATCGGAATAAAGGAAAAACCCCGCTCTCAAGAGAACGAGGTTTTTCTGATTATAAACCGTAATAATAAGATAGTGTGGTGACTGAAACGTAGCCTGTCGCTCCTGCATACGTGACTTTCAGCCATTTATTGGAATTGGTGTAGTGGCCTTGAACATATTCTCCGGTTACCCAAGAACCTGTAATTTTTTTACCGCTTGAGAATGTTGTGATTGTTGAACAGCTGACCTTAGAGCATGAGCGCATATTAGCACCGTAAATACCGACTGTGCCCCCGCTGGCTAAAATGGAAACGTCCGGTTCAGCTTTAGGTTTGAAAGCTGCTGCTGATGCAGAGCCGCCAAAAGCGAATAAAGAAACAGCAAAAATCATGGCTAAAGAAATGATCGACAAACGACGTACCAAGAAAATTCCCCCTCTTTTATCATATGGCTGGAAAGCTTTCCTGACGTTATTATACTTTTTTGCCCGGGAGACTGAAATAAGTCTAATGCTCCAACTTCTTTTCTTCGCAAGTGACCATGCCGATTCTTTTTTTGATAGATAACAGCGGTTTATTGGACTGGAATCACTGATATATCGTTGATTCAAACGTTTATTCAGAGCGGCCGGAGTTTTTCCGGAGGTCATTTGAATGGTACAGAGAGGTTTTATCTTCCAATGGAAAGAAACATTATTATTCTATTTACCCGGGAAAACGGAGGAAATACAGCGTCTTTTTCTCAAATCAGTTGGGCGGACAGAAAGTTGTGAAGTGATATAGGCAAGTGTCCTCTTTTCACCTTTTTAAAAGAACGCTCAACGCATCCGCGCATGATCCGACGCGGAAACACGCTTTGCGAACGGCATCGCTTCTTTCCCGGAACGATGTCGTTTTCATTTTCGGACCTTTCTTCGGCGGGATACATATCATAGATAAAACAGGGCATCAATGTGCCGGTTTATTGAACATAAAGAACTTGACATCTTATAATAGCGGATTTATGATGTAGATAAAATAATTTGCATCTAGGAAACTTTTTGTTATTTAGCTAAAAATCTATCGGAATTTAGGTGAGACATAATGAGCAAAGACATCTCAGCACAATCACTGCAAGCAAAAGCCGTGCAGGATGCACTTGACGGCAAAAGCAAGGGATTCAAGCGGCTTCTGCCTTTTTTAGGCCCCGCCTTTATCGCGGCGATTGCCTACATTGATCCGGGAAACTTCGCTACGAATATCTCAGCTGGTTCGAAGTATGGGTATATGCTGCTGTGGGTCATCCTCTTTTCAAACTTGATGGCTTTTTTAATTCAAGTTCTTTCCGCGAAGCTCGGCATTGCAACGGGTAAAAACCTTCCGGAAATCGCCAGAGACCGGTATCCGAAATGGGTATCAGCCGGGCTGTGGATACAGGGTGAACTGGTGATTATGGCAACTGATCTGGCAGAATTTATCGGGGCGGCGCTCGGACTCAACCTGCTGTTCGGCATACCGATGGTTGAAGCGGCCATTATCGCGGCGATCGGATCATTCGCGATTTTAGAGCTGCAGCGCCGGGGTTACCGGGCGCTGGAAGCGGGCATTGCCGGACTTCTGTTCGTCGTGGTGATCGCCTTCGCTCTGCAAACCTTCTTTGCCAAACCTGACGCCGCCTCCGTTCTCGAGGGGCTGTTTATCCCGAAAATTGACGGAATGGACAGTGTGCTTCTGGCAACCGGGATACTCGGCGCAACCGTGATGCCGCATGCCATTTACTTACATTCCGCACTGACACAGCGCCGTGTCGTCGGAAAAACGGATAGTGAGCGGAAAAAGATTTTTAGATTCGAGACGATTGACATTCTCATCGCGATGGTGATCGCCGGGGCGATTAACGCAAGCATGCTCATCGTCGCTGCCGCGCTTTTCTTCAAGAACGGGCTGTATGTAGAAGATTTAGACGTGGCTTATCAGCAATTCGGCCACTATATCGGACCGGCTTCAGCCATTCTCTTCGGGATCGGGCTGCTGGCCGCAGGGCTTTCAAGCTCTTCTGTCGGCACATTGTCAGGCGATATTATCATGCAGGGCTTCATCCGTTACCGTATCCCGCTTTATTTGCGGCGTTTCATTACCATCATTCCGCCGATGATCATCATTATCTCGGGGGTCAACGCCACAGAAGCGCTCGTATGGAGCCAGGTCGTTCTTTCATTCGGCATCTCCTTTGCGCTCGTGCCGCTGATTATGTTTACAAGCAACAAACGCCTGATGGGCGCCCTGACGAACCGAAAATGGGTGACGGCTCTCGCCTGGCTGATTGCGGTTTTGGTGATCGCGCTTAATCTGTTTGTGATCTACGATTCATTCCGTTAGAAAAAAACCGGCCATTGCGGCCGGTTTTTCTTTTGACGCCGGGTGCCGTTCGTATCTTTTTCCGGGCGTTTTTGGTATGATAGAAGAAAAATCGGAGTTTTGCTTATGTCAGTATTTATCCTTTTTTATCTGTGGATTGTGCCGATTGTCATCGGCATCTTCTGTTCTCTTTTTGCTTATCGGACAACGGGTAAGAAACGTCTGATTCCCGGCTTTTTGATGATCGCATTAAGCATCGTTTCCTTAATCACGGGGCTTTGGATCGGCGGGGTGAACTATCATGTGTTCATCGGGGGCATGTTTTTATTCGGTACGTTATTGGCCGGCTCCGCCTTCCCGTTTTTCTTCGCTCTTTCACGCAAACGAAAATAAACAGGCATGCCGCCTGTTTATTTTTATTCATTAACCCTAAATTATAAAACCGCTCCGATAATGTGATTCCGCCTCAAACAGCCTGTACATGTGTTATATAGGCTCCAGCCCATGTCCCATCTCATCGAAACTGCAGCCAAAATGAATCCCGCTAAAGAAGATTTTGAATTATAAGAAAAATACTGTATTAAAATCCTATTTACCCCAAAAATACCTATTGATAGAATGGTATCTGAGAGGGGAAAATGTTCAAAGCGGATCATATCGGTCCCGCCTAAATACATAGTCTTTCATTTCTCTCTACACTACATTTCTAAAGGAGGATTTCCCATTAGACACGCAGCTAAAGGCATTCTGTTTGCCGCATCTTTAGCCCTTGTAACTACTGCTTTTGTCCCCGCATCCTTAGCTAAAGAAAATCATAATAATACTGCCAATGCCACTGGAACGACCAAATCATTTTTTTATCAGACTGATACGCAATTTTCCTACGGACTTAAAGCACAAAGCGATGCGTCTGTGTCAAAACCAGTCAAAGATGTAATCAGAGAAGTGCTGAAAAATAAAACAAAATTATTCAATCTTGTTGAAAAATTAGCAGGAAAGAAAATAAGAAATGAACTCGAATCC
Source organism: Bacillus sp. hwrm1 (assembly GCF_040207805.1). Classification (NCBI taxonomy): domain Bacteria; kingdom Bacillati; phylum Bacillota; class Bacilli; order Caryophanales; family Bacillaceae; genus Bacillus; species Bacillus sp. hwrm1. The sequence goes on from NZ_CP157943.1 coordinate 3,663,576, forward strand.
GTTTTCAATGAACACATCGAACCGGTTTTAAAGAAAATGCTGAACGAGTATGTCGCCTTAAGCTGGACTGACGTGGAAAAGAATCTTTATCTTTCACTTAAAAAGTCCGGACTTTCTGACAGCCAGGCTAAAAACCTCGCTCATTTGACAACTTTAGCAATGAAAGCATTTTAAAATCATTCATAAATGATCATCAGGAAAATACGTATGAAGTAATGCAAAGTGCTGTTAGATTCACTCTAATAGCACTTTTTCATTGGAGATGTCACATGACTGTCTTTTTTACTGTTCTGCTCACTTTCTTATGCTGCCTTGTGATTTCATCTCTTATTTTTATGATTCTATTAAAAAAAGAGATCGTGGATACACCGCCAAACCGCTTAGCTCATGCAGCATTCATCTTACTTATTGGATTCTCCCTGTTCTTGGCTATAACTGTACCCAGCCTAGTTATGTATTTTGTAGCTATAACTGTAAATCATTTTTTCGGAGAATATATCATCTATGGTTCACTTTCAGACTTATACATATTTTCTGTCGTCGTCAGTATCTTAGCTTTAGTTTATATGCTTATCCTTACAGCAATTGTAAAAGGAATGACTCATGTTTTGACATTGCCTGCTTGGTCAGCCTATATCCTTGAATTCATTTTTGCATGGGCTGCTGTTTACTTCTCAATCCAATACGTTTCCAATCATATCATTGAGAACATATCTATATTTCAAGGTGGAGAAATTCTTCTTTCATTGTTCATCACTTTCTTATTTTCGGGATTGGATATCCTTTTCACTAATTTGGATAAGATCACAAAAGAGAAATTAGGCTAAGGGGGTAACAAATATGAGAATCATGACATATATATCCTATTTTTCTATTTCTTTAGTTTTGCAGGTGGTATGGCTGCTATTAATAAAAAGAACCTCTAATATATTTCTGATAGATATGATTACGGTGTCCTTCTTATTCACCCTCTTTATGTTCATCTTAGATCAAATGTTCAAAAAAAAGCGGACAAATTAGGGATTGTTTTTTAATAATCCTCGGGCTTCTCTCTCGTTTTGAAATGATTCCGGATCTAGAGATGTTACGGTGAGCCATTCATTAATGAATAACACCAGCCTCTTTAAAATACTTCTTCTTTTATATAACATCCTGACTTTTCCGTCATATATTCATACGAAAAAACTGCAATAGGGAGTAATGAAACATGATATTGTTTATTGGCAAGTTCATGTTGCTCTTTTTACTCTGTTCGCTGGCGTATTATTTGTTTAAAATTGTTTATTACAATATAGGGAAGAACATTGCGCTTAAAACCCCGAAAGGGACAAAGACAAACCGGACGGCACTTGTGTTTGTCAAAAATGGAACTACACTGAATGAGGGAGATTACTTTATGATCGCTGTTGTGACCGCTCTCTGGCTGTTCTTGAGATGAATTGCACTGGTCCTTCATAAGTTTTTTGATCAGCCATCGCTCGCCAGCTGCCGATTTTCACAATCATCGTTTTCGTTTAGGACGGCTATATGCAAGCAAGCCGCTCAACAAACAAAGGAGCTGTCGAGATCTTCTCGATAGCTCTTTTGTTTGTCCTTGAATGATTGAAGATAGGCTTAAAAATGGACGGCGTCTTTCTCATGCATGCATCGTTCAAGAAAACACTTCACAGCAAAACGGAAAGGTGAACGCAATACAAGTAACGGTTAAGAACCTTATGAGGCAGCGTATGTTGATTACTGGATAAGAAAAAGAAATCCCCCAGTCTTAAAAGGTGGAGGTCAAAAATTGGAGAACACTTAAATATTTATAGCTTTTTCAGCGATATAAAAAGTTCCAGAGTCACTCATTTCAGCAGTATAAACATTTGTCACACTTAATAATCCAGTAAAAAGAATACCGATTAAAGCGGAGCTGATTATAAGTTTCTTCATTATATAGCCTCCGTAACCTTAAGTATTTGTGTTTGGGCATGTATGGTTTTCTTTAAAAAGTTTCTTCCCTCTACATAGTTTCTCTTCTCAAAATGAAAGTCACCTAATTTTTCGGTTAGCTCTGCGAAATCAGACCAAAGGCGTTTCTTTTCCAAGTAACCTAAGCTTTGTTTCACTTCTGTTTCATTATATTCTTCGTATAATGAATTAATGATTTTTAATTTAGCTAAATATTCTTCTTCATTAGAAGTCCGAGCACGATTTAGAGCCGTTTCATAAAAGAAACGTGCTTCCTTGGCTTTATCACATTGGTACAGGACATTCGCCATCATATATAATGATCTCACTCCATACACTGTATCAATATGTTCTTTCACGTCTATTGCCTTTTTGAAATTCTCTTCAGCAGCAATCAAATTTTTCCCTCTTAAATAAACTAAGCCTAAGTTATGAAAGATCACTCCGATAATTCTTTTCACTTTTTCCTCATCCAAGCCACGGGCGATACTTAATGCTTCCCGATAATATGATTCTGCCTCCGTCAGCCTGTACATATCGTACATGTTAGCACCGACCATCATATTACAGCCAATCACTTTCACTTTGTATAGTTGACTTTTTTCAAACAATTGCTTGGCTTTTTTTAAATGATTGAGGGAAACAAAGTGCTGATCAATTTGATAATAGGCATCAGCTATTTTGTAATGAAATTCAGCTTGCTCCATTTCATCTGATACAGCATTCAACTCTCTCTCTGCTTTGCGATAATAGCTTATCGCTTCAACATACTCTTTATGATCAAATTCATACATTCCACGAAAAAACAATGAGTAATATTTCAAGAGGCCTGTAAGTCTTTTTTGTGGTTTTTCTATTTTTTCAAGCAGTTCGTCGACTGTAGGGCGATCTCTATATCTGTCTTCCGGCTCCAAGGAATCTAACATCAATTGGTGACGAAAGCACATCAATGAATAAAAGACAAGCAAATCCTGATCCTCTTCCATCTCCTCTATTTCCTGTTCTACTTCAGCCTTTAAAATCTCAGCATCAGGCACACTGAACTGGCGAATCATTTTGTACCATTCATTGATCTTGACACCAACTTGGGACGACGGTAAAACTTGGTCCACACTTATCCCTCCCTCTAATCACTATTTTTGTAATATTATAACTTTTCCTACAATAAACACAAACGAAAAAATCCCGCAATTTTCGTCGCGGGATTTTTGGGATTATGGTTTTGATGTACACTCTTGATTATTCCATTTAATATTTTCGCTTTGTAAAATTCATTATAGTCTTAGTGATTGAACCGGAGATAAGGCAGGCTCCCGTCATGATAAACACCCAAATTAAAAATGTTGGCTCTGCCCCTATCACAACAAACATAAATATCAATGACAGGATCAATACGACGACAACCATAGTCCATACTTTTTTAAAGATGAAATACCCTATTATCCCCAGCATAAAAGAAGCTGCCGGAAGAATAATGAGTATGATATATGCAGGGCTCAAAAACGGGCTAATATAAACACCTCCTACTTATTTTAAAATTTCGAACCGGGCAATTTCCCACTCTTTTTTTGCTTTTAGCGGGATTGTTTTTACCTTTTTGCCTGATTTCAAATCATAAGACGTGATATCTCCAAGCTTGTTATCACGCTGGATATCAAAGTTTTTGAGTAAAACATACATCTCTCTGTCATTGAATTGAACATCATTCATTAATTTGTTATCATCCCCAGCATAAAAATCAAAAGATTTTTTCTTAACCATTTTTTTATCAAACACCTGCAGCTTCCCCTCAAAAGAAACAGCTAAGATGCTATCTTTTAATATTTTCAATTTTGCAGGATGAAACCCTTTCTCCATCTCGACTTCTTTTTTTACCTTAAGAGTCTCTCTGTCTATTAATATGAGCTTAGAATTCTCTTTCTCATTCACGTTATCATTAACTGCCAGTACAAATGTATTTTCATCTAGAGCTTGGAATGCATCCTTTTCATCCATGAAGTATATCCCTTTATTCGGTATGGATGCCTTGTTCTCTTGCTTATTTGTCTCTGGGTTAATTGAAAGGATGGACATACTTTCTTCATCACTTGAAATGACATAAATTTTATTTTTAGCGACGATTGCTGATCCAAGTTCTCCGTCAAGCTTTATTTGTTTCTTGTTTTTTCGGCTGTTTCCCTTCCAATATACCAGTTCACTTTCCAGCCCTTTGTCTTTATATCCAACGTTAATGTCATGGATGATATAACCGTCAGAACTATTTATAAAGAAAGCACCTTCATCCTCAGTTGTTTTTGACAAACTCTTTTCATTTATTTTGTTTATTTTTCCGGTTTTATTGTCTATCATCAAGTGATTATTGCTTCTATTTGATGAGAAGAACGTATTATTTTTGTTATGTGAAGACATCGTGAAATTTATACCATCTTTCAATTCCAAGCTATCCATTTTAATACCATCTTCACCGTAAACCCCAATCTCACTTCCCCTATCTAAAGTGTTAGAAAAACCAACAATAAATTTTGCATTGTCAATATCCTTTAATACAGTCTTTTGATTGCTGCTTCTTTCCTCTTTTTCATTCCCAGTTGGGATGAGACCGCAAGAGGTTGTGACTATCAGTATGCAAATGAAAATTAACAGGGTCTTAAGTCTATTCATATTTTCCTCCCTTTGAAATGACAAAACAACCGGTGCAGCACCGATTGTTTTTGTCAATTTGTTTAACCCTTGTGATAAAAGATTGTTGTGTTATTGGATTTTACAAGCTCCATTGGTGTTACAACGGTGTCCCATTTGACATTGTCAATATCAATACCTTGGTTTTTCCAAGAACGCCAAGCTAATTGAGAACAATAAAATTTAGCAGTTGTCTTTTTATTTAAAAAGTTGAAATTATATTTCTTTTTATTATCTGCTTGCTTTTCCGCATATTTTGCAGCGTTTATATACTTATTGTTATTTGATCCTTTAACCCATAGACCATAAACTTTCTTTTTACTTCCCCAGTTATTATTATATCTGCGAACTCCATCTTGGTTTATAGGGCTCCAGCTTTTCGCCCATGCTTCAACTGTTTTTGATTTGTTAGTTGAAACAATCGCAGCATGTCCTACACCAATAGACCAACTTCCAGAATTAATTTCATAGCTTGTAAGAACATCACCTTTTGTACCTAACGCTTTTGCTGCAATTTGGTTCTTGGGCTGATATTCAGGCTCCTTGTATTTAGGAAGAACTTCATCAATTTGACCAGAGGCTTTCAATTCTTTGATTTCTTTTTGGGAATCCTTATACAAGTCTTCTGCATGTTCTTGTACATACGCATACTCTTCTTTACTCATTTCATAGAATTTCTGTACTTCCTCACTTGTCATGCCGGCATCTTTCATTTCCTGTATTTCCGTTTGGACTTTTTCATTAGTAAGTTGCGGAAACCCTTCAGCATGTGCACTTTTCCCAAATCCCAATCCTAAACCAGAAATCAACATAGTTGTAGAGAACATGGTGGTAAGTAAAAATTTACTCTTTTTCACGTCAGTATCCTCCTATTGAATATTTTTCCTTCTTTCCTAAGATATAGGATATAAATAAGGTTGTAAACACCTTTTTTGAATTATTTAGGATATTTTAATCATTTCTATCTAGTGCATAATGACACAAAATCGGGATATGCAGTGCCAACTGAACTATAGGATTTGGGCTTTGCACAATGTTTATCAGGCAATGTGTTGTTTCACTATTTCTTCGTAAGGTTATCCTTCAAATTTTATACAAATTTACAAGTATTTGAAATACTTTTTTCCAACAAACACATTCTACCATTGATGCGAACCACAATTCTATATACTTCTTTATTTTTATGAAATATATAGAATTGTGGTACAGCCCTATTAAAGGGCTGTTTCATTTATTTCAGAAGAGACAACATTTTTGCTTTCGTTTTCGGTCCGTAAATTCCATCAGCAGTTAACCCGTACATAGATTGGAATCGTTTGACTGCGTTTGCTGTTTTCGGACCGTAATAGCCATCTATTCCGTTGTTCTTTGCTCCTTTGTCCGGATAGTAATAAAGAGCCGCCAAAGCTGTCTGGATCTGTTTCACGGCCGTTCCCTTAGTTAAGGGGCTTGTCACTTTAAAAACGCCTGATGGCAGCGTGTAAGATGATTTTTTGCCTTTTGTTGGAGAGCTGGCCGAGTCCGTCTGCTTTAATACTTGGCCGACTTTGATAAAATTCGGGTCCTTGATACTGTTCAACCTTTGCAGGGTCGCCATGCTCACGCCAGTTTCCTGTGCAATGACAGAAAGAGCATCGCCTTTCTTGACGGTGTACGTCGCCCCGCCTGTCTTGGTTTCTGTTTTTGCTGATAAGGGCTGGGCGATGCTGATGTGCGAACCACGTTTGTTATGAACTGTCCTGGTCCTTCATAAGTTTTTTGATCAGCCATCGCTCGCCAGCTGTGGCTTTTCACAATCTCCGTTTTCGTTTAGGACGGCTATATGCAAGCAAGCCGCCCAACAAAAAAATAAACAGGCATGCTGCCTGTTTATTTTTTTATAACCACCTGCTTCTTAAAACAGCCGTTTTAAGCTTTTCTTGAGTGACGGCATTTCGATTTTTTGGTTTTCAAAGAAGTTTTTCAGCATGTATTTGCTGAAGCCCTTCGCTTGGCCGTAAGTGATTTTTCCCGGAAGCGGCGGCTCGTCGCCGATGACGGCGTCGATGACGACCGGCTCATTTGAGTTAAGCGCTTCATGAAAAGCAGGAGCCAATTCCTCGTGTTTCGTCACTTTGATGCCTTTTGCCCCACAGCTTTCTGCAAAAGCGGCGTAATCCATATTTTGCAGCTGGGTGACGTAGTCAATGTTGCCTTTGACCCGCTGTTCATATTCAATCATGCCTAAATTTTCGTTGTTTAAAACGACAACCGTAATCGGCAGTTTGTATTTAACAGCCGTCGGCAGATCCTGCATTACCATTGAAAATCCGCCGTCTCCGCAAATGGCGATGGACTGCCGCTCAGGTTCGGCAAGGCTTGCGGCAATCGCTCCCGGAAGCCCGCACCCCATCGTGGCGAGCCAGCTGGAGACGATAAAGTCCTGCTTCTTCATTTTAAAATGGCGGGCCATCCACACCGTAACCGTTCCGACATCCACTGACAGGACGGCGTCCTCTGCGGCCGCATCCTGAAGCCGGGCAATGACCTGCTGCGGCTTGAGCAGATGAGTCGCTTCGGTTTCATCCTTTTCGATTTCCTTCCACCAATGCTTCATGTGCTCGGTGCAGGCGTCCAAAAATCTTCTGTCTTCTTTATATTCAATGTATTCCGTCAGCTCTTTCAGCCCCAGAGCCGCATCACTGACGATTCCCGCATTGACGGGATAGCGCTTGCCGATTTTCGCCGGATCCGAATCAAGCTGAATGGCGGGCGTATCATCCGGGAGATAATCCCTGTATGGGAACGATGTGCCGAGCATGATCAGCAGATCGCATTCCTCCATTGCTTCGTAGGCGGGCTTTGTGCCGATTTGCCCGAGATTCCCGAGAAAGTGGGGATGGCTGTCAGGCACGACGCCTTTTGCCGGAAGGGTAATGACAATCGGAGCGGCCGCTTTATCGGCGAATGCGAGCAGCTCCTCTTTTGCTGATTTTAACCCTTGGCCGGCGAGAATGACCGGTTTTTTTGCGTTGTTAATATATTGCGCACATGTCACGAGATGTTCTTTTTTCGGCTCTATATCAGCTTTGAGGTATATCGGCGATGTGTAAACCGGCTCCCGTTTGATTTTTTGCGCGAATAAATCATCAGAAACAGTTAAAACGGCAACGCCTTTTTTGCTGTAAGCCGTGCGGATCGCCTGATTCAGAAGATCGGGCAGCGCTTCTGCCGTATGTACTTGCTGGTTGAATACCGCCACGTCCTCAAACATTTGCTCTAATTTGATTTCCTGAAAGCTGTCACGGCCGATTTCATCGGAAGCCACCTGTCCCGCAATCGCCAGCACCGGAACGCCGTCCGCTTTGGCGTCGTATAAACCGTTCAGCAGATGAACGGCCCCCGGTCCTGCGATTGAAAGGCAGACACCGATCTGCCCGGTCAGTTTTGCCTCAGCCGCGGCTGCCAGGGCTGCGACTTCTTCGTGCCGGGTTTGTATGAATGTCAGGTTATTTCGTTCATGTCTCAGTTCTTCGATAAATTCATTAATGCTGTCTCCGGGAATGCCGTATATATGACCGACTCCCCATTGTTCAAGCAGCTCCGTCATTACGTGTCCTGCTGTTTTACTTGGCATACTGCATCCTCCTTTTACCTGTATTCATCCCCTTTTTCATACAGGTTGAAACACGAGCTATACTCTCAGCTTTTTTCTTAGCAGATCAAGGATGGATAACAGATTTCGGTCTTTAAGGACTGCCTTTTGATTTGCCGCCCCATTGAGTCCGTCTTTTATTTGCCGTTTTCTGTTCGGCACCATGAACAGCGGCAGCCGGTTTGGGGAAAACCAGCGTAAAGCGGCGGTTTCCGATCCGTTCATCAGCGGTGTTCCTCCGGTAATGGCTCCGATGAAAACGTGCTGTGTATCTTCAAATGCCGGCCTTTCATACTCACCGGATTTTTGCAGGATGGTCACGTTATACCCGGTTTCTTCGAAGGCCTCTCTGACGGCTGCGGCTTCAGGTGTTTCACCTTCTTCAATCCTGCCCCCGGGCAAATCCCATAGTGGAACGTCTTTTCGTTTTACGAGCAATATGTCCCGCCCGTCATTTTGTATGATGACAAAAGCGCCTTGTGCCATGTCGTCCTCCTTTACAAAAAAGACCGCGGCATTTTAGCCTGCGGTCTTTGCCGTTACTTTTTAAAATGATACGGCAGGGTGGCGACGATTATGTCCTTCTTCCAAAACAGCCGGACGCGGAGCAAGAAGGCTGATTGGTTGTGAAGGATGGTCTGCCAGCGTTTTTTCGTGATGAATTGCGGAAACAGCACCATCACGGAGAACTGTTCTTTTTTCGCTTTCTGTTCGACCGTTTCTAAAAACTTATCAAACGGATGAACCAGACTGCGGTATGAGGAATGCAGGGTGACGAGGCGGACGCCGTTATGAAGTTCTTCCCAGCGCTTTTCTACCTTTTTTTCGTTTTCTCTGTCAAAGGAAACATGAACCGCAATGACCTGATCTGATAATGATTTCGCATACTGAATCGATTTTTGGACGACGGTGGTGACACCGGCGACAGGCACGATGACGACGGTTCCCCTGATTTCCTCAGGCTGCTGATCAACGACCCGCAGCTGTTCACTGACCGCGGTGTAGTGATTTTTAATGACGAAAAACAGCATCACGACAGCAGGCATGAATAACAGCACCGGCCAGACAAGATTGAACTTCGTCGCGAATAAAATGCACAGCACCATAAATGAAATGGCGGCGCCGCATGAGTTAATCAGCATTTTTACCGCCCAGCCCTTCGGCTTCTGCCTGATCCACTTGATGCACATTCCCGTCTGCGACAGCGTAAACGGAATGAACACGCCGACGGCATAAAGCGGAATTAAATGTTCCGTGCGGCCGCCGAATAAAAGAATGAGCAGGATGGACGCGATACCGAGAAAGATGATGCCGTTTGAAAAGCCTAACCGGTCGCCGCGGACCGTAAACATTCTCGGCATATACTGATCGCGCGCTAAATTAAACGCCAGCTGCGGAAATGCGGAAAAGCCCGTATTCGCCGCAAGCACGAGAATCAATGATGTAACGCCTTGAATGAAATAATACACCGTATGGCGGCCGAAGGTTTCCGCGGCGATTTGTGAAATAACGGTCTCGTTAGGCTTCGGACCCGTGCCGTAGCCGTACGCCAGCACCGTAATCCCCGTAAATAAGATCGCCAGCAGAATCCCCATCATGGCCAAAGTGCGGGCCGCGTTTTTTGCCGGAGGATTTTTAAAGGCCGGGATCGCGTTTGAAATGGCTTCAACACCGGTCAGTGCCGAACAGCCCGAAGAAAAGGCCTTCAGCAATAAAAACAGCGTGATGCCCGCCACAGGTGTGCCGATCGGCGTGTGTTCGGCCGGATGAACCTGGCCCGTCATGAGCTTAAACAGCCCGACGACGATCAAAAGGACAAGCGCCGCCACAAACAGATAGACGGGATACGCCAAAATGGACGCCGACTCTGACAGTCCTCTCAAATTTAAAATCATAATCAGAATCACAAGCAAAACAGCAATGAGCAAATGATGCGGGTGCAAAGCCGGAAATGCCGATGTAATCGCGTCAGTTCCGGCAGAAATGCTTACCGCCACCGTCAGAATATAATCAACAAGCAATGAGCCGCCCGCAATCAGGCCCGGCTTCTCACCAAGGTTTTCTTTTGACACCATATAAGCGCCCCCGCCTTGCGGATAAGCGTAAATAATCTGTCTGTAGGACAGAATCAAAGCAAGCAGCAAAATGAGAACACCCGCTGCGATCGGAATGGAATACCAAAACGCGGCCGCGCTTACCGCAGCCAAAATGATCAGAATCTGTTCCGTTCCGTAAGCAACTGATGACAGCGCGTCTGAAGAAAGCATGGCGAGCGCCTTGAGTTTCGTGAGTTTCTGCTCTCCGGCAGCCTGTGATTTCAGCGGTTTCCCAATCAAAAATCTTTTGATTGAATGGTACATTTGTTGTCTTCCCCTTTTTTTCATTTTCCGTTTGATTTACAAACCCTTACTGCTATGATGTCTCCGAATGCTGATTGCATGCCATATTTCAGCACAGCAAAAAGACACAGAGGCAAACGGATGCCCCTGCGCCATAATCGTGCACAGGTTTCATTCATCTCCTCTCATGAACGCTTACGAGGTTAGCTGTCGGATTCGGGCTGATGAGAGTTGGCCCTACCTGAAAAAGGATTCACCCCAAGCGGCATTACGCGCCGCAAATTGGTTCCCCCGCTCTGATTACAGATTAAGCGATATAGATTATAAAAGAGATCATACTCCCGTCCCGTTCAGTTGTAAAGGGGCTTTTATGCTGTTTCAAAAATAAAAAAATCACCGCCAAAAATGGAAATAAAAATACAAAAAAAGAGGCCTGTTAACGGCCTCTTTTTCCATCATTACTCTTCGCTTTTTTCATGATCCGCTTTTCTTTTTTTCCTTCTTGCCGTCAGCCAGATCAGACCGGCCGCAATGATCATAAGCGCCGCGAAAACAGCAATATACGTAACGTTCAGTGCTGCGGACCGGCTCTTCGTATCAGCCGCCGGACTGCTGTCATCGGACTTGATTTGCTGATGATTCGAAAACAGCTGCCGGCCGGCCGTTTCGTTAATGACGGTTGCGGCATCGCTTGTGCTGTCTAAAAAGCTGATCAGCTCTTTTGTGACAGACGCGCCGCTTCCTGATAACGGAGCAAAAACAGCGATGCTCCGGCCGGAGTCCCAAGGTGATTCCTGGGTAAACGCGACTTGTTTCGTCGTCTCATTAAGCATCTGAAACGAAGAAACATCGTACGCGCCGCTGCGGTCTGACGGCACGAGAAGCTTAGAGGCGTTTGATTTCAAAAGCGGAATTTGCGGCAGGCCTCCGATAAACACAACATTCCGGCCTTTGGCATCCGTTTCCTTCATGTCTGATGCCGTCTTTACGGTAAAGCCGTTTCCGAATGAATCCGCCACCAGAGAAAGTTCTTTCAGTGTCTGTATGTTTACGTCATCCGGGATGACGATCACTGTTTTCTCTTTCACGCCGCCCGCAAACGGGAGCGGCCATTGCCCGAAATCAGCTTTCTGCGCCGCATCGCTTACCGGATACGTCAGCGTGCTGCTTTTATCAATATAGACCCATTTGTTTTCGTCACGGTCGATACACGGATTGTTATGTTTCAAACCTGATGTGACAAATTGCAGATCAATGTACCTGCTGCTTCGCAAAAGCTTCGGATCAATCGGGATGGAGACGTGGTAAAAGCCGTCTTTATCTTTATTGCCGAGATCATCAAGACGCACCGCATTCGGCTGTCCGTTGACCATGACGTTAAGTTCCGCTCTCTCAGCGTCATCATCTGAATCCGCCTTCGTCCGGATCGATTCCGACGTTTTTAATGTAAGTGAAAGCTTGACCTTACCGTCTTTATCAACAGCGGCCGCCGCAGGGTAAAAGAAGTGCTCTGACGCCGTTTTGTTTGATCCGACCGTTACATTTCCCGCGCCGAAGTCCTCTAGTGTCAGTTTATTGCCTGTCTTTTCCGCAGCGGGCTGAAGGCGGCCGATTGTCAAAGTATCTCCGCCCAGCTGGCTTGAATAAGCGCTGTCTGTGATGACGCGGATTTTATCCGCCAGCGTTTTGTCTGATTGCGCCGTGACAAACAGGACGGGCTGCCGTTTGTTCCCTGATGTCAGAACCCGTTCAGCGAGAAGAAGTTTGTTGTCTTCCGCTTTGATGTTCCCCCGTTCGAAAAGTTCTTTTATTTTCCCGTTCCAATGCTGATCAGCGCCGATGACAATTGACGGATTGCTGATTTTGCCGGCGTCGGATTCTTTTACATAGGATACCTTCAGCCTGCTGTCTGCCGTTTTCAGAAATGCTTCTGTTTTGACTGCGGCTTCAGCTTCCGCCGAGGTCGGTTTGTCAGGAAGGACAATATCGGTTTCTTCACCCGTATTGCCTGATTGGGCAAACGGATAAGGGAAATGCCCGAGATCCGCTCCCTTTGACTTGCTTGCTGCTGAAAGCACAAGGCGGCTGTCCGGATAAATTTTTATCCAGTTGCCTGACGTATCCTGCCTGACGCAGACGCCCTCTTTTAATACGCCGTAAAATCGTAATGATACATTGTGATAGCCTTGGGCGGATTGGCTTTCGCTGAGATTGAGCTTCACCGTTTTCCGCTTGGAACTGCCGTCAAGCTTTATGGATTTGACGGGTTCATCATCAATGGCGATGGTTAAAGAAGACGGGGCAATTAATAAGTTTGACGCCTCGTAATCAATCAGAAGCGACTGATCGGCATTCGAAGCTCCCGCAGGAATCTGATAGGTCAGCTCTGCGCTGTCTTTCGCCCCGTACAGTGTCATCAGATCGCCAGTCAGCGCCTGCTGCTCTTTTGCGCCGGCGCTTGTTCCGAGGGCGGAACCGTCCGTTTTCAGTTCCCGGGCCGCGGCCGCCTGCCCGTTATACATCAATAGCAAAAGGCCAGTTATCAATATGATCGCTTTTTTCAAAAAGGTCACCCGCTTTTATTTTGATTGTATCGCTCCGTTTTATACCACTTGACTTCCTGCTTGAACAAGCGGTGCTTGATCTCTGTGAATAATGACCAGATGACGAGCACGATCCAAGCCTGGGAGTATGTAAAGTACATCAGAAATACGATAAAGAAGTTTTGTTTGTTCATTTCTGTTTTTTCAATGCTTAAAGTAATCATGACCTCAGTCATAAACAGGAAAAAGGCCAGTATCCACAAAATCATCGCCAAAAACCCGACAGCCAGATGCAGGTCGTAAAAAAGATTGATGATAAAAATCGTGTTTGACATGATCACACCGAAGAAAAACAAAAAATACGTAAAAAAGAAATAAAACAGATCGAAGATGATCCGCTTGCGTTTCAGCTTAAAAAATTGGGATAAAAACTTGAGAACCACGTATTGGTTGCCGCGCGCCCATCTTGTCCGCTGACGCCACCACACCTTCCATGTCTCAGGCTCCTGCTCCCATGTCACAGCCGCCGGGAAAAAGCGGATATGATAGCCGAGATTATACACGCGGATGGTCAGCTCGGTATCCTCCGCCAGCGCCTTATCATCCCAGCCGCCGAGCCGTTCGATAATGCTCCGCCTGATCGCGAAGTTCGTTCCCGGGATGGTGGCGATTTTGAACCATTTCCATCTGCCGCCCTGCGCCATCCACTGAAAGCAGATGGTTTCAATATTGATAAACTTCGTCAGGATCGTTTTGGCCGCGTTGATGACACGGAATTTCCCGACAACCGCTCCCGCTTTCTCATCATTCATCAGACCGAGAACCAGGTAGTACACCGCCATTTTTTCCGGCGTGTTGTCCGCATCATACACGCAGATCACGTCTCCGTTCGATTCCGCGAACCCTGAGTTCAGCGCCGAAGATTTTCCTTTTCCGGCGTTCGGGGGCTTTGTAATGACCATTTTAATGAAGTCATACTGACGGGAAAATTCATTGACGATGTCTCCCGTCCGGTCGGAGGAGTTATCATTAACGACGATGATCTCAAGCCTGTCTTTCGGATAATACAGATTCACCATCGCCTTCAGCGTCTGCCTGATGACGACCTCTTCGTTATGCGCGGGAATGAGCACGCTGACCTTCGGGAGCTCCCCCATCTTTGCGCGCCATTTCGGAATGTTCCGTTCGAAGGTCATATAATGCCTGAATCCGCCCTGCATCAGAAACATGTGATAGAGAAGCATCACCCATATTAAACTTAATGAGATAAAAAACAGAATGTTACTCAAGGCTTCTTCTCTCCTTAAAGATTCGTTTTTTTAATGTGGCGCGCAAATAAAGAACGTAGCAGGCGAACATGATGATAAACAATAACACCACGCCGGAGAGAATCCAAAGCGCTTTTTCCAGAGGCGTCTGCTGATGGTGATTGAAAAAGGCCGTTATCGGATGAATCTTGTTTTCCACATGAATGGTCCCGTCTCCGTCCGTTTTGATCCTGACGCTGTCCGACGTTACCGTTTGCTTCGTTTTCTTCAGATCGAGCCACTCGCCGCCGGGAATCCGCTCCATCTGATTGACGAGCTCGGGGAGGTATTTCATGCCGAGATACGGATGGTAGAAACCGCCCGCCGTTCCGCCGCCGAAATCAATCATCTGCGAAATATGATTCTCCATATCTCCGAGCGGATTTTCCTTTGAGTTATCGGCATAACCGATTGTTTCAGGGTACAGCGTCATCCCGTCAAGCATAGCCGGCTTTGAGACGAACGGAGGGGCGCCCGAGGTTTTCCACGTCGTGCCGCTGAGCTGCACTTGTCCGAAAATGCTGGAGAAATAAGAAGATGCGATTTTGTAGCCTTCTTCAGACATCGTATAGTGCGGCGCTTCGAATGACAGCGGGTAAAGGCCGAGCTCTGTCAGATCGTCAATCGCCTGCTCCAGCTTCGTTCTCGTGTAGATTTTTTCTTTTTCACGGAAAGGCTTCACATACGCCCGGTACGCTTTTTCATTCGGAAAATCCTGTTCCTTTTCAAGCTTGACCGGAGTATCATCCGCATTTTCTGACGTAATCGGCTGATCCGCTTTGGCATCCCAAAATTCAAAGCCTTCTCCCGTTTCGCTGTATCGGTATGCGTGCGTGTAGCCGTGAATAATGATGCTGCCGCCCATTTGCTGAAGTTTTTTCAGGACGCTGACCATTTTCGGCTTGTCCGCCAAGTATACTTTTTCTCCGTTTTCCGGATTGAGATAGACCGGAATGACCGCCAGAATAAACGGAATGTGTCTTTTATGCAGGTAAGCGCCCGCTTCGTAAAGCAATGTTTCATCTGACATCGGACTGATGTCTTCAAGCCGTAAATAAAGGAGGGTGCCGCCCGCTGATTCTCCGAATGCGTTGCGCAGCGCTTTCGCCGTCAGAAACGAATCATTTAACAGGCTCGTCACACCGAAATAATAGTCAGAGCGCGCCGTTTTCCACATAAAAGGGCGGGTGCTGCCGTCACCGGACCGGTATGTATAAAGGGACTTTCCTTTTACTCCCGATACGCCGAGCACGGACATCCCTTTTTCAAGCGGCATGTCTGTTTTTTCTTCTTTGCCGTAAATACGGTATACCGTTTCTTTCTCTGTCAGGGACAAACCCGCAAATTGGCGGAACTGTCCGGCGTTATAGCCGATGCTGATAAGCTGCTGCGGCATACTGCTGATCAGAGACACAAATGATGTGCTGAGCTTTTTTTTCGTGACGCCGTAATAGATGACGCGCCGATTCTTTTTGAGGTCCGCGGCTGTGATGTCTCCGTCGCTTTTCACGGTGACGGCGGATGAGAAATGGCCCGCGGTCAGATCAAGCATTTTGACCTCAGCGGTTTCTTTGCCGTCCGTGCTTGTATAAATAATGAGAATGCCGTCCTTTTTGTCTTTTGCTTCCGCCGTAAGGGGAACATAAACCGCCGAAATCATGAAGAGCGCCGAGAGTAAGAGACGTATCCATTTAGAGTTCATTCATCATCATCTCGTTTTCCAGTTCATTTAAAAATTGCTCAGCCGTTTGTAAATCCTTTCGGTACGCCAAGTAACATACACGGAAGGTGATGGAGACGTATTTACCGTTTTGCAGCCGGTACGTATCCAATTCCTTTTTCAGCTTCGCCAGAACGGCCGGCATGTTTTCTTCAGGCGTATGGGTCAGCACGATGCCGAACCGTTCGGCGGACGGCCTGAATTTTTTGTCTGTTTCCCGAACGCTTGACCGGATTTGGCGGCTGATAAATGCCAGCAGGCGGTCGGTCTCTTTTTCTCCGTAGAGGGATTTGAATTCCTTGAAATAATGCATGTGCAGCAGCAAAAAGACGAAGGAATTGCCGTAGCGTTCCGCCCGCTTGATCTCCTCGGAAAGCTCCAGCTTCATCCGCAGATGGTTGTCAAAGCCGGTCACCCTGTCGACGGCGACAAAGCTCGTAATCTCTTCACGCAGCTGTTTCACTGAGCGCTCAAGCCCCTTCGCCAACTCGTGAATCCTTCCCGCTATGTAAGAAAAGACGAGCAGCGCAATCCCCCAAATGACCAGCACCTGCAGACTTTCGGCACCGGCAGACGCCATAAAGCTCCCGGTCTGAAACCACAGGAGCAGGCTGCCGAGAACAAATAAGACGAGTAAGGTGATGACGAGCGCGTAGATTGCCCCGAACCATATGCCGGCTCCCGCAACAAGCAATGTGATGCAGGTTATCAGAAGCCCTGCGGATTGCTGAGACGCATAGTAAATAAAAAAAGACAGCAGCACCAGCATAACTGCTGTGTAGCTGCACAGTTTTTGTGATTCATTGAATGATATTTTCATTAAACAATTTCCTTTCAGCCAGAAGCGGCAGCAGGTTATCGAAAGAATGTGTATCGCCCCCGCTCATATAGCCGCCGTAATCAGGTTTCAGCGTGTCCAGTGTTTCAAATGAAGTCATTCTTTCATAAAGCGGCTTGATGACAGCCGGATCAGCTTTTTGTTCTGCTAAAAAAAGAACGGCCAGGGCGTAAACGGACGGTGATTCGTATTGAACCGCCGGCTCCTTCGTGTCTGCGCTGTATCGTCCGTACAGCTGTCCGCGCGACTTAAATTCCTTTATAATCCATTTCGACAGCACAGCGGCTTTGCCATCGCCCCGCTTCAGATTCACGGCGGCATACAGCTGGTCGATGACATTGACTTCGCTGTCATATTTGTATTCCTTAGTTTCGGTATTGAACGATTTCGGCAGAAAACCATTTTTCAGGGGCGCAAGATTGAGAACATCGAGGTTCCGGTTTTCCGTTTTCTCATCGATAATCCCCTTTTCTCTGAGCATCTGTAAGGCGCCGGGATCGACATAGGACAACGTCACGGTCTTTGACGCGGCATTTGAAGCGGCATCATAATAATCCGTAAAATACCCGTCATTCGTATTGTATTTTTCCAGCGCCTTCCCGATCTGCACCGCTGTTTTCCCGTATTCACTGTTTCCCCACAGGGTTCCGGCCTCATTCAGACAGTTCATGATTCTGAAATCGTCAATTAAGGCATTGGTGCCGCTCGCTTTATTCCCGTCAATCTTCCACGACACGAGCCCGTTTTTCGTCAGAAACGAATCGGTGAGAAGCTGATATTGCGCTTGAAACTGCCGTTCATCTTTCCTGTTCAGCAAAAATGCCATCCATAGTCCGAGAGACTCTGATAAATATTCCGGCTCACCGGTTATGTTCGTCCGGATCATCCCCCGCCCGTTCATCAATTTATGATAAATAAAATGCTCTGCGGGCTGAAGCGGCCCGGACGGTTCGGCTGCCGCCTGTTTTTCAGTGCCGGCCTCCGCGCACCCCGCCGTCAGAACGATCGAAATCAAAAGGATCATCAGGCGAAAAACGAATTGCTTCACAGCCCATCCTCCTATTTTATAAATCCTTTTTTAGACCCATATCTTATTTTTTCACAAAGTATTTTTACTATATAGGAAACGATAAAAGAATACTAGCATTTTTTCACATTGGGAAATTTTAAATGGGAGCGCCGTCTGCTCACCTTTTCCCTCTTCGTCTGGATCGTATTCCCATTACAGTTAAAAACACAACAAAAGGCAGCATTTCTTTACAAATGCTGCCTTTCTCTGATCTATTTATCCAGGCCGAGTTTTTTCAGCTGTTCTGCCAGCGCGTTGTTCATCGGCTCCTCTTTGTTTTGGCTTTTCATATAAGAGTTGATGTCCCGCTTGGATGCGCGTCCGGATTTATCTTTCGCCTTGCGCTTTTCAAAGACGGACAGTTTCTCCCGGTGGCCGCATACACATGCGAAGGTTTGGCCTTCGCCCTGGCCGCGAAGCTCCATTTTCTTATGACAGTTCGGACAGCGGGCGTTTGTTTTTCTTGCCAGCGTTTTCCGGCTGCCGCACTCACGATCCTGACATACGAGCATCGTGCCGCGTTTGCCATTGACTTTAAGCATCATTTTGCCGCAATCAGGGCAGGCGGTGCCTGAAATGTTGTCATGTCTGAAAGTCTGGCTGCTGTTTTTGATTTCCTTCACCGTTTTGCCCGCATATGTTTTCATGTCTTTAATGAACACGGCGGATTTCAGTTTGCCCGCTGCGATGGCGGAGAGCTTTTGCTCCCACTCAGCGGTTAAGGCCGGTGATTTTAAATCTTCCGGGACGAGCTGTAAGAGCTGCTTCCCTTTTGACGTGATGAAAATATCTTTTTCTTTTTTCTCGATCAAGAAACTGTTGAACAGTTTTTCAATGATATCAGCGCGGGTGGCCACTGTTCCGAGTCCGCCGGTTTCACCCAATGTTTTCACAAGGTTCTTCTCTTCTCCCTGCATAAAGGCGCTTGGGTTCTCCATCGCGGATAACAGCGTGCCTTCATTAAAGCGCGCCGGCGGTTTCGTCTGTCCGCTCGTTTCTTTCAGTGATGAGACAGTGAGGCGCTGACCCTGCTGAAGATCCGGGAGCGTCTGGTCTTTGTCTTCCTCATGATCGTCGTCATCCTCGTACATATCATACACGGCTTTCCAGCCAGGCGATTGAACCGTTTTCCCTTTTGCGGTAAATGTTTCGCCGCCGATATCGGCTGTGACCTTTGTTTCCTCGTATTCGAACGCCGGCATTAACACGGCGAGAAAACGTTTGGCGATCAGATCGTAAAGCTTTCGTTCTTTGTCGCTGAGGCTTGAAAGGATCAGCGGCTCCTCTGTCGGAATGATGGCATGGTGATCCGATACTTTCGCATCATTGACGAATCCTTTATGCGCTTTGACGCCCCGCTTCAGTATTTGATTGACGTACTGTGCGTACGGCTTAACTTCCATGCCGTTTAAACGGTCTTTTAAAGTCGGCACGATGTCTGCGGAAAGGAATCTGGAATCCGTCCGCGGGTAAGTGACAAGCTTATGCTGTTCATACAGCTTTTGAAGCACGGACAGCGTCTCTTTTGCGGAGAAACCGAAGCGCTTATGAGCGTCCCGCTGCAATTCCGTCAAGTCATAAAGACCGGGAGCGAAGCTTTTCTTCGCCGTTTTTTTCAATTCTGAAATGACCGCCGGCTTTCCTTGCAGGTCTTTTGCCAAACGGCCGGTCACCGTCTGATCGAATGTTCTTGTCTGCTTTGTTTTTTTATCCTGCCATGTCAGCGTCATCTGATCAGCAGCCGCACGGAGACCGTAATAAGGAACGGATTTGAACGCCTGAATGTCCGCTTCACGCTTGGCGATCATCGCCAATGTCGGAGTCTGGACGCGTCCGCATGACAGCTGCGCGTTAAATTTTGTGGTCAGCGCGCGGGTCGCGTTGATGCCGACGATCCAATCCGCTTCCGCTCTGGCAACGGCGGAATGATACAGGTTTTCGTACTCTTTGCCGCTGCGGAGCTTTTGAAATCCTTCTTTAATCGCCTTATCCGTCACAGAGGAAATCCACAGCCGCTTAATCGGTTTGCGGACGTTTGCCTTTTCGATAATCCAGCGGGCCACAAGCTCCCCTTCCCGTCCTGCGTCTGTAGCGATTACGATCTGGCTGACGTCTTTTCGGACAAGCTGAGCTTTGACCGCGTTGAACTGTTTTCCTGTTTTTTTAATGACGACGAGCTTCAAAGGCTCCGGAATAATCGGCAGATCCTCAAGCCGCCATGATTGAAATTCTTTGCCGTATCCTTCAGGGTCAGCGAGCGTTACCAGATGCCCGAGCGCCCATGTGACGATGTAGCGGTCGCCTTCAAGATATCCGTTTCCTTTTTTATGACACTTCAGAACGCGGGCCAAGTCCCGGCCGACTGAAGGTTTTTCAGCTAATACAACTGTTTTTGACATGCTTTTCACTTCTCTTTCTTTCACAATCATCCTGTTATTATAACAGACTTCCTCACGCTCTCTCTAATCGAGGACGTTTTTTGTGTCAATTTCTGAGAAAATGACGTGGGTCACGGTTTGGGCATACGGAGAGGTGCGGTTAATGAAGTGTTCGATCGTTTCCAGGCTGTCCGCGTTCATCTTCAGCATATAACACGCCGCCCCGGCGACCCGAAAACAAAATTCAATGTTGGGAATGGATTGAATGTAGGTTTTAAATTGATCGTATTTTCCGTTTTTCACCGTCGCTTCGACAATGCAGGAAACAGGAAGCCCGATCTTTTTTTGATCAATGTCCAATGTATAGCGCTTAATGACGCCGAAGGATTCAAGCTGTCTGACACGCTCTGTGACGGACGGAGCTGACAATTTGATTTTTCTGCCCAGTTCCCGCATGGACAGGCGGCTGTCCCGCTGCAGCTCTTTAATGATGCTCAGATCAACATTATCTAGTTTCATGACTGTAGTCCTTCCTTACCCTTTTGGCTATATTATCAAGAGAAATCCGAAAAATGACAAGAACAACTGGCTGAATTAATGAAGGTTTTTTTGGAACAGACGCGAAATGGTCATATTAGGACTGCCCTTTGCTTATAGTATAGAGGAAAAAAGATGTCCGACAGGAGGGAGCTGTATGTTACACACGCCGATCGGCAGACTTCGCACGATGGGGTTTATTGAAGGAATGTCGCTTTTGGTGCTGCTGTTTATCGCGATGCCGCTGAAGTATTGGGCTCATCATCCGCTCGCCGTCACCATTGCCGGTTCCATTCACGGCGGTTTGTTTATCATTTATCTGGCGGTGCTGGCGTATGCGGCGTTTACTGTCAAATGGCATGTGAAATGGTCAGCCGCCGGTTTTATCGCGGCCTTTATTCCGTTCGGTAATTTTATTTATGATCGCGGCCTGAGACATTATCAATAAAAAAGCTCCTCTTCTGCAGAGGAGCTTTTTTCATGCGTTACATCCATTTCGTCACCCAGGCGATATAATAAGCGCCGGGGATGAATACGAGCTGGGCGAGAAGCGTACCCGCGACCCTTGATGTGACCATCGTCAATGATGTCCATTTTAAGGAGACGTAGCTGCGCTTGCCCTTCGCCACATCGTCTGCCAGTACGGATACTTTCGGGTCAACAAACACAGCCAGCAGCATAGTCGCAACTCCGTTGATTAAGCCTGATGCCATTACGGCGGTCGTGCTGTGCTCAGGCGCCAGAAGGCCGGCGTACAGAGCGGACAGAACACCGATCGTGTAAATAGACGTAATGACCATATTAATGACAAACAAGCGTTTCGGTATCATTCGGAATTGAAGCCCTTTTAAATAGGAGACTGACGGCAGTCTGATATAAGAACGCGCATGCTTCAGCCCGTTCAGTGAAAATCCTTTTTTAAATACCTGCATGACGGAGCCTCCTCCGTCCGCCAAGTGTATAATCGCCCTGGAGAATAACGCGACGAATGTCGGCAAAAGACAGATGCCGAGCATCGTTCCGACCGTGGAGCCGAATATTAAAAATCGAAACTGGGCGCCCACAAGAGACAGGGCGTTTGATCCGGCGGCATCAATCAGATGTCCGGTAAACGGCTGCTGAACCATGTTTGACATGCGAGACACGATGACCATGACATTAAATAATGACAGCGCGGACGCGATAAAACCGACTCTCGCGCCGGAAAGCCGTGTTGCATAGGCAAGCGTTTCAATCGAATGTATCAGCAGCAGAAAACAGAAGATAAACAGTACTTGTGAAGTAATAACGTGCAATGTATGATTCCTCCAAATCTTTTCTACTGATTAGACTCTGCAGACTGCGGCGAGGTTTCGGCCGGTTACATAAAAAAACCGCCCGGATGTCCGGAGCGGTTTTGTCTTATTCTTTTCTTACGCAAATAAATAATATATGGTTGCCCGCCTTAGCCCGCGGGTGATTCGTATTAACAGTTCCGACAGAATCATTCTTCGAAAGTAAACACCATGGAAGTTCTTGAACACAAGACAACGAAAGCCCTACCTCTCAATCGTCACTGCGGCTCCGAAGCCGCGCCGGTGTGAATTGTAAAACAAAAAGTCTTTTTTCCATCTCTTCGTTAGGGGCGAATGTCAGAAGGAAAAGAATAAGCTCAGCTTTTTTTCAAGCTGTCCGTTGAAGCCTGAAGCTTCTATATCAAAACAGAAAAAAGAAGTTTACTTTCTTTTTTATTTGCATGTTGTCACTTAGCAATTAAGTATAACAGATTGCCCCTGAATAATCAAATGATTTATTAAAGTTCCAGCTCGGCCGGCGTTTTTTCACCCGCGTTCATGAGCTTGATCTGCTTCGGTTCAATTTCAAGAATCACCAGGTTCGGATCGTCTTTTCCGTCAAACCAGCGTTCCAGTTTCGGATCCCACAGCTTTTCTTTTAAATCGGCTGAGTTGTTCAGTTTGGCGGTTCCGGCCACTTCCACATAAGCGTCTCCGAATCCTTCACAGTCATACCCTAACAGAATATGAACATTCGGATTGTTTTCAATTTCTTCCGCTTTATGAGTGTCTTTGCTCGTCGGCGTGTAAATCGTTAAGCCGTCATGGAAAAATGTCATGTAGCGTGAATGCGGTTTGCCTTGCTCTACCGTCGCAAGCGAACCGACTTTATGATGATCCAGTACTTCAAGCACTTTTTCTTTGATTTCATTTTGATTCATGAAGAATCACTCCTTTTTAACGTCTCCACTGTTACTTTTCCACATTGGGGAGACATTTAAACCAAGAAATGTGCTATTCTGCCGATCTTCGCTCCATTCCCGCTTCAGCATGCTGTAGTTCACCGTGTCATGATAGGCGCCCTGTACGAAAATGCCTTCTCTCGTCAGTCCTTCTTTCTGAAATCCGAGCCGTTCCGCCACTGCCCTGCTTTTCGTGTTTTTTTCAGCCGCGCTGATCATAATGCGGTTCAGGCCGAGATCCTGAAATGCATGGGTGATGACCGCCCGGCAGCTTGCGGTGATAATGCCGAATCCTTCATGCTCTCGATCCAGCCAGTAGCCGATCTCTGCTTTTTGATTGGCTGTATCGACATTATGGATGCTGATCATGCCGCAAAACCGGCCCTTCACAAAAATTCCGGCGTCAAACCCATTTTCTTCCGCGTATTTATAGCGCCATTCGGGGATGATCACATCGCGGTACGTATCGATATCAGCCAGGTCTTCCGCCCAGCTGAGCCATTCGCTGAGATGGTTTTGATTTCGCTTCATAACAGAATACAATTCGTCCGTATCTTCTTTGGCAAGCAATCTGATCGTCAGATGTTCCCGGATTTGACAGGAAAACACGATCACACCTTCTTTCCTTTATTAGCCATTATACAGGTAAATTCATTTTTTTCCATACAAAAAAGATGAGGCGTGCAGCCTCATCCTTAAATGCGCGGGTCGGTGAAAATGTCGTGATCATCCGTGCTTGTCGATGACATTTCCGTGACGACCGCCCCTTCTTCTCCCGCTTGAAACCAATGCTTCGTATCCGGCGGAATGGTGTATTGTCCGCCCGGCTCAAGCACAATCTCATGCCAGACGGTGTAGTATTCCTTGTCATCTTCCGGCGGGAGGACGCTTGGGTTCTCTGTCTTTTCGCCTTCCACATAGAGATACACCTTCCCCCAGCGGCAGCGGAATGTCTCTTGTTTTCCCTTCTCGCCGCCGACCGGCGGATGGCGGTGTTCCGGACACGTCTGGCGCGGGAAGAGCACCAATTCTTTCGAACAGTAGCGGTCGGTATTCACGTAAATAAACAGCTGAAGCCCGGTTTCCTCAAGCTTGCCTAAGCCGTAATCCATGATTTGAATGTCTTCGACTTCATTATCAGTCAGAACGATTCCCGCTTTTTGATAGTATGCATTCACATCATGTTTCGATATCGTCATGCTTCAGCCCCCTTATGTGGTTACAAATTTGCCGCCGTTGACATGCAGCGTCTGCCCGGTCATATAAGATGATTCGTCTGAGGCCAAGAGCACATAGCAGCCGACATGTTCAACAGGCTGGCCTGCCCGGCCCATCGGCGTAGTCTGACCGAAGGAAGCGACTGTTTCTTCTGAGAATGTCGCCGGAATGAGCGGTGTCCAGATCGGCCCCGGTGCCACGGCGTTGACACGGATACCGTCGTTGACGAGCGCTTGCGCCATGGATCTCGTAAAACCGTTAATCGCGCCTTTCGTAGCCGTGTAGTCAATCAGCTGCGGATTGCCTGTGTAAG
Source organism: Bacillus sp. hwrm1 (assembly GCF_040207805.1). Taxonomy (NCBI): domain Bacteria; kingdom Bacillati; phylum Bacillota; class Bacilli; order Caryophanales; family Bacillaceae; genus Bacillus; species Bacillus sp. hwrm1. Next base: position 3,688,337 of record NZ_CP157943.1, read on the forward strand.
GATTAATGGATGTCGTATTGATGATCGCGCTGCCCGGCTTCATGTAATCAATCGCTTTTTTAGTCAAATAAAATTGTGAGTAAAAGTTTGTTTTAAAGGTTCTGTGGAGCTGCTCGCTTGTGATGTCTTTAATGCTTTCTTTCGGATGCTGTTCCGCGGCGTTATTCACGAGAATATCAAGACGCCCGAATTCTTCAACCGTTTTTTCAACCGCTTCATTGCAAAAGTCTTCCTCACCGACATCGCCGGGGATTAACAGACATTTTACGCCTTCTTCTTCCACTCGTTTTTTTGTATCTTCCGCATCACCGTGTTCATCAAAATAGACGATCGCGACATTTGCGCCTTCCTTCGCGTAAGCAACCGCTACGGCGCGTCCGATACCGCTGTCGCCCCCTGTGATAAGTGCGGTTTTCCCTTTTAATTTATCAGCGCCTTTATATTCTTTGTATTCATAAACAGGCGCCGGATTCATTTCGCTTTCAATGCCCGGCTGGCGATTTTGTGATTCCGCCGGGAATTCCTTCGGATAGTTTTCCATGTCAAGTTCCTCCTTCTTGTTCGATCTCATATTTCTTGTCTACCTCGGCAGTCCTCCGGATAAACATGATTGAGACAGTTCAAAACGTTTTCGGAGAAAAATGTTTCACATGGAACGCAAGAAAAAAACCCGGCTGGCAGCCGGGTTTTTGTTTTCAATTATGAACGGACCGCTTGTTTGCGGAGCACGTCTTTTCTCACTTTTCCAAGGTTGTTTTTCGGAAGTTCGCTGACGAACTCAATTTCCGGAATTTTAAAGGCGGCAAGACGTTCTTGAAGGAATCGGGTCACTTCTTCTTCTGTCAGGCCTTCTCTGCCGTTTGTCACGATGAACGCTTTCGGCTTTTCACCGTAAAGCGGATCAGGGATACCGACAACCGCCGTTTCGAGAATGCCCGGCACTTGCTGAATGACCTCTTCAATCTGGTCGGGATAAATATTGTCGCCGCCGTAGATGATGACATCTTTATAACGTCCGGTGATAAAGATAAATCCGTCTTCATCCACATATCCGGAATCGCCGGTATGGAACCAGCCGTCTTTCAGCACTTTTCGTGTCGCTTCTTCGTTACCTTCGTAGCCTTTGAATAAAAACGGACTTGTCACAACGACTTCTCCGATTGAGCCTTGCGGAAGGACTTCACCTGTTTCCGGATCTACAACGCGGACATCCACTTCTTCCATCGGTTTACCCGCGGAAGCGGCTTTATCCATTCCCATTTGCGGATTCCAAGAGCTGATGCCCCACGCTTCCGTGCTTCCGTATCCGTGCATGAGCGGAATGCCGATGTCGAGATACTGCTGGATCAGGCTGCTTGGCACCTTTGTGCCTCCCGTCATCATATAAACGATAGAAGACATGTCAGTCTGGTGCGTTTCCCATGCTTTCAGCAGGTATGTGAAATAGACTGGCAGCGCCATGATGGTTTGAATTTTTTCTTTTTCGATGAGCTTCAGGTTTTCCACAGGGTCCTGATTGTCTGTCATAATGAATGTCGTTCCGCTCATCGTGCCGACCATCTGGCAGATAATCGCGCTCGTATGGTAATTCGGATGGCATGCTAAGAAGCGGACATGCTGCATTCTCCCCGTGTATGCCAATGTCGCGTTTACGTAGTTGTATATGCCGCCGTGAGTGATCATGCAGCGTTTCGGATTGCCGGTTGTACCTGAGGTAAACATCAGCAATGCCGTATCGTTTTCAGACACCGTTTCGACATCCGGTGTATCACCGGAGCCTGTCAATAAAGCGTCAAACTGAGGCGTTGTCTCCGCAGCTGTTCCGGTCTCGACCTTCAGTTTAAGAGAAGATACCAGCGCAGGAAGCACTTCTTCCATGATCTCTTTAAATTCAGTGCCGTAAAAAACAGCTTTCGGTTCACAGGCTGCTAAAATGCCTTTCATTTCGTAAGGTGTTAATTGCCAGCTGACCGGCACAACCACCGCGCCGATTTCGAGTGCCGCAAACATGACAATGGATGCCGCGTGGCCGTTTTTGCAAAGCATCGCCACTCTGTCGCCTTTTTTTATTCCTTTATCAAGAAGCGCTTGTGCAAGCTGGTTGATTCGTTTTCGATATTCCGCGTAGGTCAGGGTATGCGCACCGCTTTTTACAGCTTCGATCTCTTCGCTATTTGAAATGTCATGCAGAATCAGATGCTGTAATGTCTCCATATTTTCATCTCCCATAATGATAAATCACAAAAAAACTCTGTCAGATTTTCTTTCTCACGCAACCCATTTTAAACCAAAAAATATAACTTGTAAAACTATTTTGTTTTAGAACTATTCCATCAGTGAATGATACAATAGTCCCGTGTTTTTAGTTTCTTCCCTTCCCCTTACCCTCATACATGCACAAAAAAACACACCCCACATGAGGTGTGCGCTTCCTGTTTACCGCTGTCCTTTCTCCTGAATGAAATGATAAAACAGCTTGTTTAAACGTTTGTATAAATCGGCCTCATCCTCCGTCTGGAAGGCTTTTATACTGTCTTCGGACTCGATGATGGCCGAGCTGACCGCACTTAGTATTTCCGCCCCTTCAGCGGGCATATCAGCCGGCGCCATCATCACCAAAGCGCGGTCGACGGTCAGGGAATTTCCGTCCATGCCTTTGACACTGCATGGAGCCGTCAAATCATAAATTTTGAAAAAAGGCGTGACAATTTCTTCATTTTTGAGATGGTACAGGGCCATCGCCGTTCCCGGAATGCCGAGTCCGCCCTGTCGTTCACGCTCAGCAAGGCGCTGTGCGGTTTTTTGGGCATTATGAACCAATCCTTCTTGCTCCAGCATGTCAAACATACGGTTCAAAAACAGCTCATACGCCGTGTTTGAATCAATGGATTTGATCGAAAAGTTCCGCAGCACGCTTTGGATAACCGCCGCGTAATGCGCCATACGGCCGGCCGCTTCCAGCATATCAGGCGTCTCCGGCTGCTTCTCTTCTCTTTTACCGTTTCTTTTTTTGTCAAGAATCAGCGGAATTTTTCTTTTGATGTACTGCTTGACCTGATCAGCGTCTTCTTCGTTTAAAAGCGGACTGACCATGACGTAATCAATATTTTCATACGGGATCGGAACGGTGGATACGATCATGTCATACGCGGTGATGTCTCGATCCTTCAGTTCGATGAGGGAAGACATATCAAAGGAACGGATTTCCGAAAGCTCTTTTTTCAGCCTGGATGCGAGCATTTTGGACGACCCGATGCCGCTTGAACAGACGATCAGCGCTTTGATCTTCGCCTCTTCCCGTTTGATTTCCAAAGCGGAGCCGAAGTGAAGAACGATGAAAGCGATCTCATTATCAGAGAAAAGAAGCCCCGGAAAGAATTTTTCCATTCCTTCTTCTACGGCCATGTACAGCAGAAAGTAGTCGCGTTTAATTTGCTCGGTCATCGGGTTGTACATGTCGATATTTTCTTTTACCCGGTTGATCGCAGGCTCCAGATGGGCGATTAAACCGTCGTATAAAGAACCGTTTTCCGTCAGATCAATTTTAATTTTTTCAGAAATGAAGCCGATCAGCTGCTTCGTTTGCAAGGCCGTTTCAACCTCTATGTCTTCCGGTTTGAATTCCGTTTTGTATTTGCGGTTGGCGCTCCGCAAATGAATGGTGATATATCCGATCTCAGCTTCCGGAATTGAAACGCCGAACGCTTTTTCAAGCTCTTTTGCCATTTCCAGCGCAGAGCCGTACTCCTTCGTCTGCTGCAGCGCTTTTAGTTCCGAATCCTCCATCGTGATGGTTTCTCCGAGCCTGATCCGGTCCATCGCAAAGGTTAAATGAACCGCAAGCGCCATGTATGAGCTGTCAGATAAGGCGATCGCGATTTTTTCCTTGAGCTGAATTAAGAGCCGGTCCATTTTCAAAAGTTCCGCTTTATTTACGACGCCGAACATTTTTTCAGCATCGTCCGGTTTTCCTTTAATATTCAATTCAACCGCTTCCAAAAAGCTTTGAATATCAAGGCGGTTGACGATGAGATTGCCGACGATTTTCCGTTTCGCATTTTCCGGCCCCGTCAGCTGAATGCCGAAGCCCCTTTTTCGGATCAGCGTCAAGCCGAAGGGCGCAATCCAAGTCTCCAGCTCATCCAGGTCATAGCTGATCGTCGCGTTTGTTACTTGCAGTTCGTTCGCCAGACTGTAGAGCTTGATCGGCTCTTGAGACTCTAATAGTGAACATAGAATTAAAAGTTTCCGCTCCTCAGCGCTGTATTCATGCTGTTCATAGGACAGGTCTGACAGGAGTTTTTGTTTGTCCTCCGGGTTTCCTACCGCTTTCAGTCCTTTGCCGGGCTGTTTATCAAGTGCCAGACCGAATGATTCCATTATCGGTTTGATTGTTTTTAACTCGCGGTGAACGGTTCTTGTGCTGACTTGTAAAGCTTCCGCCAGTTCATGCACTGTCTCGTACCGGTTCTGCAGTAATAGATGTTTCATTAATTTTTGTTCTCTCGCTGTCATATACATGAAACGCGCCTCCAGATTTTCTAGTTGTGAGAAGTATGGCATATGGGGAGTGCTGCCGGGGAAAGTGGTGTAAGTTATAATATAAAACGCTTTCAATGATTATTCAACCATTTTCAAATGGCAATTTGGCACTGGGCCGTGTGACAGTATTGAAAAAGAAAAATGTGTCAGATAATATGCCATGACGCTTGTTACTCTTGATCCGCACGGCTATACTTCAAAGTGACCTTACTTGTTTTTAGACATTGCACACCACATAAACAAACGCCCGGAAGATAGCTTCCGGGCGTTTGTTCTGTTTATGGAATATCGCAGCCTTGGACACCGGTATAAATCCGGAACCACTGATCATGGCTGAGTTTGTACGCGGATGCACGCACCGCGGCGGAAATGCGGTTCTCTTTTCCGCTGCCGACAATCGGCATGATGTCTGCCGGGTGGGTGAACAGCCATGCGTACATGACTTCGTCAATGGAAGCGGCGCCGATTTCTTCCTGTACGGAACGAAGCGCGGCACGGATTCGGAGGTCCTTATCTGATTGTCCGGTAAAGACGCTCCCGCCCGCAAGCGGTGACCACGCCATCGGCGGAATGCGTTTTTCCTGACAGAAATCCAGCGTGCCGTCATGAATATTTTCCAGCTCGTACGCCGAGATTTCAATTTGGTTTGTGATGAGCGGATCATCCAAATAGGATTCGAGCATTCTGTACTGGTGCGCTTTAAAGTTCGATACTCCGAAATATCTGACCTTTCCCGAGCTTTTCAGCGCATGAAACGCTTCAGCCACCGCCTCCGGGTCCATAAGCGGGTCCGGTCTGTGAATGAGCAGCACATCCAGATAATCCGTATTCAGATTCAAAAGCGACTGCTCCGCCGACGCTAAAATGTGAGACTTCGACGTATTATAATGATGCGACTTGTTTCCGGGCCGTTCCGGTGATTCAATGACAATCCCGCATTTTGTGACGATTTCGATTCGCTCCCTTATTGAAGGCGAAAGGGACAAAGCGCCGCCGAAGAGCTTTTCACACGTATAACCGCCATATATATCGGCATGGTCGAAGGTGGTGATGCCTTGGCTGATACACCATTCAATCAGATTCAGCAGCTCTCCGTCTGAAACATTCCATTCGTTCAGACGCCAAAGCCCGTGTATCACTCTTGAAAATTCCAGGTCTTCAGCCAATTGAATGCGCTGCATGTGAAATCCCCCTTTTTCTTAGAGCCTCTTGTATCTCTGTTTTCAGGAATTGCCCATGCTGTTTCATTCTGCTTCGGCGGCCGATTTTCCTTTCAGCCCGCAAAAATCGTCATTTAATGATTCTGAAACTGCTTTTTCGCTTTTTCAACGACGTAATGGCTTCCGCCGCGTTTTTTGACGTCTTGAATCATCATCGCGATCAAGAGGTCTTTCTTTTTATAATCGTAACCGACAAACCAGCCGTTTTCTTTGCCGTCTTTATCTTCTTTAGACGTTTTCAGCTCGGCTGTACCGGTTTTTCCGGCTACGGTAATGCCGCTTACGGCCGGCTGATATGCAGAGCCGCGCGGATCTTCAACGACGCCTCTCAGCCCTTTTGTGATTTCTTCGGCATTGGCTTTCGACACCACTTGCTTATGCCAGATTTGCGGTGTTTTTTCTCCGTCTTTGATCAATGTCGGTTTGACGAGATTTCCGTCTGTTACAAATGCGGTATAGTCAGCAGCTAAGTGCAGCGGAGACATCAGCATCTGCCCCTGGCCGTAGCCCGTATCTCCGAGAAGGATCTCGGAATCAAGCTTGCCGTTAGCGATTGAAGACTTTTCAATCGGAAATTGGTACGGAATCTCTTCATCAAAGCCAAATGTTTTTAATCCTTTTGTAAACGCGTCCGCTCCGGCATCTATGGCATTTTGCGCAAAGTAGATGTTGTCCGATGTGATCAGCGCGTTTTCGAGATCCACTTCATTCAGGCGCTCTGATACGCGTGTGACATGGTAACCGCCCCAGCTCGAATCTTTCTGCCACTCTTTTCCGGTGATTTTTTTCTTTTCTGACGCTTTCAATGTGCCATTTGTCAGGCCGACTGCCGCGGCAATCGGTTTAATCGTTGATCCCGGCGCATAAAGTTTGTTGAATTTCGCTGAAAACGGATTGTTTTTATCTTCATTCAGCTTTTTCCATTCTTTGCCGCTCCAGCCGAAAATAAAGCCGTTCGGGTCATAAGACGGTGCGCTGACGAGCGCGAGTGTCTCTCCCGTTTGCGGTTCGAGGGCGACTGCCGCTCCGCTGTCATCTTTCATAGAGTCATACAGCTTCGTCTGCGTTTTCATGTCAATCGTTACATGAATATCCTGCCCGCTTTCGGCTTTCTTTTCAGCAATGACCTCACCTGTTTGCGGGACGTAAATTTTCCAGCCGGTCGTGCCGCGCAGCTTGTCTTCATATACATTCTCAAGGCCGGCGATGCCGATTTTGGAAGTATCGCTGTATTGGCCGACTTTCACTTTTTTCAGCTGCTCCGCTGTGATGGTTTTAATATAGCCGGTCAGATGGGCCGCTTTTTCGCCGTACGGATAGTAGCGGGAGCTGACTTTCGTTTTCGTCACGCCGTCTAATGCGAGCAGGCTTTTGACCTTGCTTTCATCATCCGGTCTGATTTTTTGAAGCGGGACATAGGAGTCGTCTTTTACCCAGCCCTGGTTCAGTTTGCTTTTGATATCGTCTTCAGAAAGGTCCAGTTTTTCAGACAGTTTTTTGATCACGCTGTCTTTATCCTTGCCGAGTTTTCCAGAGATAATGCCGATTTCCGGCACCTCGGTATTCACGGCGAGACCTTTTCCATCTTTGTCGTAAATTTGTCCGCGCTTCGGTTCTTCATTTGCGATCTGCACGGTTTTGTCATCGGAAAGCTGTTTGAAAATAAAAGAAGGATTCCAGTCGATGTTCCATGATTCTCCATCGTCTGTTTTTTCTTTTTTCAGGACGGCCGTGTTTTCAAAAGCGACCTTCCCTGCTTTTGTATCCATGCTGACTTTATAATCGATGTGCTGGAGGTCATCTTTTTTCTTGTCGTCTTCGTCCTGTTTTTCGGCAGTGACTTTCAGATTTTTGACCCCTGCTTGTTCATAAACGGTTTCATATCGCTTTATAAAATCCTTTTTGGATCGTTTTTTCTTTTCATCCTGGGTGAGGCTTTGGTACATCTTATCGTAATGACCGCCGTTCCAGTCTTTTACGAAATCTTTCATTCTGTCTTCGGCCGATTCCGTTTTCGAGCAGCCGATCAAACCTATGATTCCTGCGAGTAAAAGTAATAGGTATAACCCTTTTTTCACTGTCTATTCCCCTGCCTTCCAACTGTTATTTTCTCCTAAACCAAATCAGGCTGGCAAGGATTTTTTTCTCATATTGTTTAAAATTTTTTTGTTTTTCCTGCCGTCACGGGCCATATTCTTATACAATGTATCTATTAAAAAAAGGGGGGAATTTCAGATGATCAGAGAAGCAGCCATGCTGTATGTAAAAGAAGGTCTTGAGGGGGAATTCGAAGAGGCATTCCGCCGGGCGGAGCCGATTATCGCGGGCATGAAAGGTTATCTGTCCCATTCCTTGTCCAAATGTATGGAAAAGACGCATAAATATTTGCTGCTTGTGGAATGGGAGACATTGGAAGATCATACAAAAGGCTTTCGCGGATCGCCGGAATATCAGGAATGGAAAGCCTTACTGCACCGTTTTTATTCACCATTTCCCGTTGTGGAGCATTTTCAGGATCTATCAGACTCAGATCGCGTGAAGCGTAAAACCGATTAAGGAGATCGACCATACAAAAACGGCGGTATAGATATTGAATTTCCCGGAGCCGTCGTTTTCTTTCCGTTTTTCCTCCAGCCCCTGAATGAACATGACCGCACCGAGAAACACGAGCATAACCGGCTGTATGACAGAGGTATGTTCCGCATACGTAAATGCGGCGGCCGCAAGTATAATAATCAGCATCGCGAGTGACAGTTTTAAGGCGCGCAGCAAAGCAATCCATCCTTTCTGTTATCATTTTTTGAACACAATTCTATTTCTGTCTTTATCCCCCATTATTCTAGCGTATTTTTTGCGCGGATAGAACGAAAGTCGGACAATTTTAAGTTTGTTTTAAGGAGCACGAAAAGCGCGCTCCCGATGAAAAGGAGCGCGCGGTTATGAGCGGGCGAGGCTTCCGTATCCGAGCCCCCGCAGGACGCATGCCATGACTTCATACCCCTTGCTGTTGGGGTGTACGCGGTCATGAGAGAGATATTCATTCATTTTTCCTTTGAAAGCGCTGTGGACGTCGGCAATTTTGACGTGCGGCGCCGATGCGAGTGTGCTGAGGTGCGCATTATATGAGGATATCCATTTTTCTGCAATGGAGATGCCCGGGAAAGGATTGTATAAATTGAAGACGCGGATCTCATAAGGAGACGGGTGCGGCCCTTTTAAGGCAGCGATCTTGGCAATCATCTTTTCAAAGTTCTCATGGCAGTGACTGGACACGCTGGTGAACACCGAAGCGTCCGATGTTTGCTGATATGCCTGAACCGAATCGATCAAATCGTTGCCGCAGCCTGTAATCGTAATCATATCAGCAGCCTGAATCCGCCTCTGAATGTACGGCAAGGACATAAGCCCGAGAATTTCTCCCGTCTCAAGGCCTGATTTGGCAAAGATGGATACGTCGGTTCTTGTCTGTAAATCTTCTGCCATCATACGCCCGAACCGCTGGACAAAACCGGCGGAAAACGGCCCGGATCCCCTCCCCGTCGTCAAAGAATCCCCCAGCGCCGTATAAACAAGTCCCATTTACTTTCCTCCACTCGTTACTATCGATATTGTAATGTACGCGAGTGAAGAAAAATTGGCTCGGTCAATAACCCAATTTCTCAGAAATATGCTGTGCGGCGGTTTTGACCTTTTCGGTTAAATACGGCAGCCTGTCCTCTGAAAAACGGGCTTCGAAGCCGGCGATGCTGATTCCGGCAGCCACCTTACCTTCGTGATTGAAAATCGGCGCCCCGATCGCCGCCGTGTAATCTTCTAATTCCGAATAGCTGATCGTATAACCTGATTGTAAGGACCTTTCAATGGATTGAAGCAGTTCAGCCCGATCCGTCATCGTGCCTGAGGCGATTGCGGCAAGCTTTGTCTTCTGAATGTATGTGTCAATCTCCTCTTTTGGCAGAAACGATAGAATGCTTCTGGCGCACGCTCCCGCGTACAGCGGCGACCGGCGGCCGATTGCCGTATACAGGCGGACGGTTTGAGTGCCTTCAATTTTTTCGACGTAAATGGCTTCATCTCCGTCCCTCATGATCAGCTGAACGGCCTCATCCACTTCGCCGCACAGCTCTTCCATAATCGGTTTGGCTATTTTCCTGATGTCCAGACGTTCAGAGACGAGCTGGCCGAATTGTAAAAAGATCAGACCAAGCTGATAACGGCCGTCCGCTGCCCGGGTGAGAAATCCCGTTTCCTCCAGCGAGCTTGCCATCCGGTGAACCGAGGTCTTCGGCATTTCCGATAGAGAAACCAGCTCATTTAAGCTCAGGCTCGGTTCAGTCAGAAATAAATGAAGCAGTTCCATTGATTTGATGACGGTTTTGTTTTTGTTTTCCATGGTCTTTAGCCCCTTTGTCAGATCAGCCATTCCATTTTGAGCCTTGCTTTCAGCTCCTTCAGCTGCTGTTCCTTCTCTAAAAGCAGCATTTCCGCTTCCTCCAGCGAAACGGCCCGGAACGTGATATGTTCCCCCGGCATCGTTTGGGCGACGAGAGGAAGATCGGCGGATATGATATGCGCCATCCGCGGATAGCCCCCCGTCGTCTGTCTGTCAGCCAGCAGAATAATCGGATTGCCGTCCGGCGGCACCTGCACCGTTCCGAACGTCACGGCCTCAGATACCATCTCCAGCGGCTCCCGCAATTCAAGCGGAGCGCCCTTCAGCCGGTAGCCCATTCGGTCGGATTGAGGCGTGACCGTATATGACTCTTGGTAAAAACGTAATTTTGCTTCTTCTGTAAAAGCATGAAATTGAGCGCCTTCAAGCACTCGTATGACCGGATTTTTTTTCAGCGGCAGAAATGCTCTGCTGCTGACAGACCAATCAGGCGCTGAGAAACCATGCTGTCCGAAAGAATCGCTCAGACGGTACGCGATTGATTCCGAACATGGCGTCATACGGCCGAGCGGCAGCTCATCATCTTTTTGCAGCGCTCTTCCGCAAAAACCGCCGATCCCCGCTCTGACATATGTGCTTTTGCTTTCCATGACGGCGGGCACGTCAAATCCCCCCGCGACGGCGAGATAAGCGCGGCTCCCCATCTTGCACGGCCCGAATGAGACGACGCTGTTTTCCTTTATCAAAACCGGTTTCCACAGAGGGGCGGGCTCCCCATTAATATGAAGGGCGAAATCAGCTCCCGTGACAGCAATAACCGCAGGTTCTGAAAATTCAAAGGAAGGCCCGGGCCCCATGAGCGTAATTTCCAGTCCCGCCTCTTTTTCTTGATTTCCGGCAAGAAGATTGGCGATGCGCAGTGAGATCGTATCCATTGCGCCGCTTCCCAGCACACCGTATTTCTGATATCCCGTCCGCCCCTTGTCCTGAACCGTCGTCAAGAGACCGGGCTTTACCACTTTCATACTCATTCGGCTCCCTCCTTGATGCGGCTGTACTCCTCTGCCGTGATCCGGACGAATTTCACCGTATCGCCCGCTCTCAAAAGACTCGGCGGATGTTCTTCCGGCCTGAAAAGACGGAGCGGGGTGCTGCCGATCAGCTGCCAGCCGCCGGGAGTGGATATCGGATACACACCGGTCTGCATTCCCGCGATTCCTACTGAACCGGCCGGGATGGACGGCCTTGGCGACGCCTTTCTCGGCGCTCTGATCCGCTCAGACATTCCTCCTAAAAACGGAAATCCCGGCGCAAATCCAAGCATATAAACGAGATATTCGCCTTCAGTATGAATGCGGATGACGTCTTCCGGGGTCAGATCGTTCATCTCAGCGACCTCTTCTAAATCGGGACCGAAATCACCGCCGTAGCAAACGGGGATTTCCATCACCCGGCGCTCTTCTTTGCGGCCGGTCATTATATGGCTGAGACGTTCTGTCACTTCTTTCTTGACCAGGGCAAAAGGAGAGACGCCTTTTTTTATGTTTGAGACGGCATACACATCATAAAAGATCGTTAAGCTTGTGAATGCCGGAATACATTCAACGAAGCCCGGAAACGGCCGTTCTTCCATACAGGCTGCCGCCGCATGCACCCGGCTGTTGACCTCTTCGCTGATGTGCCCGCCAAAGCGGATGATAACGGCGGAATCACCGTACGGCTGTATATCAAGCGCTGTATTTCCGCTATACTGCATCATTGTCATCACCTCGTTGTATTCTTTCTCACTTACAGGACAGCAAGCGATTCATTTCGTATATCGGTGATCAGCATGTGCCCCGGTGAATGTGTTATTACGATGTCAGGCTTTGCTTCCATGATCACCGCCTGGGGCGTAACGCCGCAAGCCCAGAATACGGGAACTTCGCCTTCCCGCACCGTTACGGCATCTCCGAAATCCGGCTGATGCAAATCGCTGATACCGATGCTTTGCGGATTTCCGATGCGGACGGGGGCGCCGTGCACGGCGGGAAAACGTGACGTGACCTGCGCCGCGCGGACTGCAAGCCTTTCCGGAATCGGTCTCATGCTGACGACCATCTTTCCAGAAAACGGGCCGGCGGGAACACAGTCAATGTCTGTTTTATACATGGGGACATTCACACCCTCATCGATGTGCCTGATTGGAATGTGCTGATTAATAAGGGCCTGCTCGAATGAAAAACTGCAGCCGATTAAAAACCCGACATAATCATCCTTCCAATACGGCGTAATATCCGTTACCTCTTCAGTAAGCACGCCATGCCGATAAATCCTGTATTTCGGAAAGTCCGTCCGGATATCAGCTCCCGGCGCAGCTATTGCCGGAACGGGTGAACCCGCATCCGTCACGTCAAGCACCGGACAAGGCTTTTGATTGCGCTGGCAGAATAAGAGAAAATCAAAGGCAAGATCCTTTTGCAAAACGACGAGATTGGCTTGTGCGTAAGAAGCGGCCATCCCCGCCGTCGGCCCGGTCATCTGCCCCTTCCTGATCAGCTGTCTGACTTCTTCGGGGCTCATGTCACTCATATGGTTTTTCATATCATCAGCTCCATAGCTGCGGCATTTGCGTGAATAATGTATAGATGCCCATAACCGCCATGACAACCACTACGATCGCCCCTGCAATCGTGAGCCAAATCGGATGCTTGTAATCGCCGACGATTTTTTTCTTATAAGCGCCCAACAGAATCATCGCTAATGCAAGCGGCAGAATTAAGCCGTTAAGCGAACCGACCGCGACCAGAATTTTGGCAGGCTGGCCGATCGTAACAAAAATAAGAGTGGATACGATGATAAAACCGATAATGACGCCATGTGAGTGCTTTTCGATTTTTGTTGAAAATGATTTGAAAAATGATACCGATGTATAGGCGGCGCCGATGACAGACGTGATAGCGGCAGACCACATGATGACGCCGAAAATTTTATAGCCTACATTTCCCGCCGCAAGCCGGAATACAGAAGCCGCCGGATTATCAGGATCAATGCTCAGGCCCTTTGAGACGACGCCGAGCACGGCGAGAAACAGGGCAATCCGCATAATCGATGTAATCAGAACGCCTGTGATGGAGCTTTTCGTAACCTGAGGGAGGACTTCCTTCCCTTGGATGCCTGAATCAAGCAAACGGTGGCCGCCGGCAAATGTAATGTATCCGCCGACCGTGCCGCCGACAAGCGTCACGATCGCCAGCACACTGATATGATCAGGCATAAAAGTTTTCACAACGGCGTGTCCGACCGGCGGAGCCGTCGTTACGGCAACATACACAGTCAATACGATCATGACGATTCCGGCGATCTGCATAAAACGGTCCATGACTTTTCCGGCTTCCTTTATGACAAAAATCAGCACCGCGACCGCTGCGCTGATTAAAGCGCCGATCTCCGGTTTGATCCCGAATAATACTTGAAGACCGAGACCCGCGCCGCCGATGTTTCCGATATTAAACGCAAGTCCGCCGAGCACGACCAGAAAAGCAATGGCATAACCGGCGCCCGGAAGCACCATATTGGCAATCTCTTGGCCGCGCTTTCCGGAAACCGCGATAATCCGCCATACATTGGTTTGCGCGAAAATGTCCAAAATAATAGAAATTAAAATGATAAAGCCGAAGCTTGCCGCCAATGTATTGGTAAACGTGGCCGTTTGCGTCAGAAAGCCGGGCCCGATTGATGATGTCGCCATCAAAAATGTCGCGCCTAAAAGAAGCGACCATTTGCCGGAAGCCTTTCCGGCTGTTTTTTTCTTTTGCTCCATGCTGTCTTCCTCCCTCTGCTGCTCAGTCTTTTGAAAGTGCGCTGATTTGAATGTCTGCCGCTTTTAATTCTTTTTTGATTGTTTTTGCGAATGTGAGGGCGTGGGCTCCGTCTCCGTGAATGCAGACCGTGTCCGCTTTCAGGCTTACAGCTTGTCCCTTACGTGATGTCACCGTGCTGTCTTTCACCATTTGAATCACTTGACCGACCGCTTTTTTGTCATCCTGAATCAGCGCATCCGGCTCTGAACGCGGCGTCAGCGTGCCGTCTTCCTGATAGGTGCGGTCCGCAAACACTTCGCTTGCCGTCCTCAGTCCGATTCGATCTCCCGCTTTAATCAGCTCGCTTCCGGAAAGCCCGAAAAGAATAAGCCCGGGATCAAAATGACAGACCGCCTGAGCGATGGCTTCTGACAGGCCGGGATTGACGGCGGCCATATTATATAAAGCGCCGTGCGGCTTCACATGCTGCATCTCGACACCTTCTGCTTTTAAAAACCCTGACAGCGCGCCGATTTGGTACAGCGTCAGATCATACGCTTCCTCGGGTGTAATCGCGATCTGCCGCCGCCCGAATCCCTGCAGATCGAACAGCCCGGGATGAGCGCCGATTTTCACGCCTTTTTCCGCCGCAAGCGCAACCGTTTTGCGCATCACGCTGGGATCACCCGCATGAAAGCCGCAGGCGATGTTTGCAGATGTCACATAATCCAAAATCTCTTCATCCAGCCCGATTTTATAAGCACCGAAACTCTCTCCTAAATCACAATTGATGTCAATCTGAAACATAAGATCCCTCCTGTATTGTAAACGTTTTATATGATTATCATTCCGCTATTCGGAATGACTATTCCGAATTGTTGGATTTCTCTTCATTATATTTATTTCTGACAGGTTTGAACATCCTTTTGTCAGAAAACCTACCATGGACCTAGTCACAAATCTGACAAAACAAAAAAAGAGAGCCTCATACTGAGACTCTCTCTTTTTTCTATTATAACACCCAGTGGCGGATCGCTTTGGCGACCCCGTTTTCCGTGTTGACATCAGTCACCCAGTCAGCTGTTTCTTTCACAATGTCCTGCGCATTCCCCATGGCGACGCCGACACCCGCTTTTTCAATCATGGCAATGTCATTCAGACTGTCACCCATGGCCATCACATTTTCCATCGTGAAGCCGAGTTTTTCCGATACCTTCGCCAGCGCAGCCGCTTTGTTGATACCGAGGGCATTGACTTCGATGTTGATCGGACTGGAGTTTGTGATCTCGAGCTCCTTGTATTCCTTGAGCTCTTTCAGCACCTCATTCCGCACTTCGTCATCCTCGATTTCGAATCCGAACTTGAGCCACTGATGATCCGTAATCGTTTCCGGGAATTCCCCTCTCCACACTCTATCGACGGTAGAGGCCCAGAAATTCGTGTTGTGCTTATTCCTCAGATCCCATAATTTTTGAATATGATCGGTATGAAGAAGCTTGCGCTCAACCAGCTCAAAGTCGGAATCCCAGATTTCGCTGCCGTTTGCCGTGATTAAAAAGGATGACAGCTCGAGAGACTCAGCCAGTTCGCGGCAGGTCATCAGCGTGCGTCCTGTGCTGATGACGACGTGAATTCCTTTCGCCTCCGCTTCCTTGATCGCCCGCCGGTTTTCCTCCGGGATGAGCTGCTCGTCATTGAGCAGGGTTCCGTCCATATCAATCGCGATCAGTTTAATATCTGCGTCTTCTCTTTGTATCGGCATATATGTACCTCACTTTTTATAATGTAGTCGTCTCTATTTTAATACATATGACCCACAGGAACAAAAAACCGCTTCCTGCGTTTGGCGGGGAGAACGTTGAGGAAAAGAAATATTGAGGTGATGGAGGATGAAAGAAAGAAAACAAAAGAACAAACCGAATGAAAATCCTGAACATCATGATTTAACCGATCCGATTCCGCTGGAAGAGCTGAAGGAAAACGCCAATGACGAAAAACACAAACATGACCAAAGGGACAATTCACAAAGTGAAAGAGATTATGATACAAAATAACAGGCTTGTCCGAAAGCCGCCGCTGGAGGCGGCTTTTTTTACGATGGCTGGATAAATATGCTGAGCTCAGCTTCCGCCACAGGCTTCCCGGCAACGGACGCTTTCGCCCGGCCGAACACAAAACCGCGTCTGATTCGCGTGACCTCAAAAAAAAGATCCAGACGGTCTCCCGGCAAAGCGGCACCTAACCTTTCCGCTTTCTTCACCGCGGATAAGAGACCGAGGCCGTCGCCGCCGGTAATTCCCGCGCAAGCCGCCGTTTGGGCCATTGCTTCAACGACGAGCGAAAATGGCATCTCTCTTTGGGATTCAGTTATAAACCAGTCATTTTCACTGATGTTTTTGTAAGCAGCCGCCCATTTTCCGGCTTCACTGTTCGTCGTGCCGTCAATCAAAAGAAACGGAAAACGATGGGGCAATAGCTTCTGATTCATCACGCAGCCTCCCTTCTCTCTCATTATAACGCAAGAAAAAACCCGCGTCCCCCGACGCGGGTTCATTTTTATTGATTGAGCTTTTTGAGCACGATGCCGTGCAGCGGCTCATGCGGCTGAATACCGCAAATGTCTTGAAGAACGCCGCTCGTGCCTTTTTCCGCGATAAGCTTTTGCAGCTCAACCGCTTCCGGATCATCCTGATAGTCAAAACGCAAGGCGGCGGCGATGCCTTCTGCCAGCGCGTTTGGTTCTTTTATTTTTTTGGCCGGCCCTACTAATCTATCATTCGCTCCGAGTTTTCTGAGCGGTGATCTGGCGACTCTTGTCACATCATCCGTGATGTATTCATTTTCAAAGCGGCCGATGATTTTTTTCATGTACTGCTCGTGTTCGGCTTGCTTAAAGCCGTACGCTTTCACTAAGTACTCGCCCGTTTCTGAAAGTGCATCGTACACGACACGCCGGATTTCCGGATGGCCGATGGCCTCTTTGACGGTTTTTAATCCGCGCTGATAGCCAACGTACGCCGTAACGGCATGACCGGTATTGACGGTAAACAGCTTTCTCTCGATGAAAGGCGTAAGATCATCCGTAAACAACGCACCTTCCAGTACCGGCTGGCCGCCGGCAAAGCCGGTTCTGTCTATGACCCATTCAAAAAACGGTTCTACGGATACTTTCAGCGGATCTTCATGGTGCTGAATCGGCACGATCCGATCCACCGCAGAATCCGGGAAGCCGACCGTCCGGTTCACGAGTTCCCGCTCCGCTTCCGTCAAATGTCCGAAAACTTCTTTTTTCAGAAAACTGGTGCCGCCGATCATATTTTCACAGGCAATGATATTGAGAGGCTCAGAGGACGTTCTGCGCTTCAGCCCTTCCGCGATGGACGGGGCGATGAGTCTGAGAACGTTCGGGCCCACCGCCGTCGTAATGATCGCCGCTTCATTGATCAGCCTGTACAGCTCTTGTTCTTGCACCGCGCTGTTGATGGCTGAAACGGGGCCGATGATTTCTGTCTGCCGGCCGCCGTCGGCAAGCTCCACGGTATATTCCTTCTTTTCATTGAGAAGGCTGACCATCGTTTCATTCACATCAGCGAAAACTACCTCATAGCCGGAATGATGGAGCAGGGCGCCGATAAAGCCCCGCCCGATGTTTCCCGCTCCGAAATGAAGGGCAATCATGTCAGTTCACCTCGCTGAAAATAGTGGCCAGTTCTTCTTCCGTCTTTGCACTGATCAGCCGTTCGATGTTTTCTTCCTCTGAGCAGATGATGGCGATGTTTGACAGGATGTCTAAGTGTTCATTGTTTTTTCCGGCGATACCGAAAACGACCTTTGCCGTATTGCCTTCACCGTATTCCACACCGTCCGGAATCTGGATGACGGAAATGCCTGAATGAAGCACCTCATCCTTCGCATCTTCCGTGCCGTGCGGGATCGCGATGAAATTCCCCATAAACGTGGATGATGTTTCTTCACGTTCGAACATTTTTTCCACATAGCCGTTCTTCACGTAGCCGTTATCAATCAATGTCTGTCCCGCGAGGCGGATGGCATCCTCTTTTGAGTTCACCGTCTGGTTCAGTTTGATGTTCGCTTTAGCCAATACTTCCATGATGAAGATCCCTCTTTCTGTTGATTAGTTTTTAAGCTTTTCAATCAGTTCATCGTATTTCGGGCTGTTCAAGAAATTATCAACCGAAATGTGCACCGCCTGCGGCAGCTTCGCTTTCGCGCGGTCAGTCAGGTCCTTATGCGTAATGACGATATCCGCGTCATTCGGAAGATTATTGATCGACGTATTTGTCACATCAATATCCAGGTCTGCTTTTTTCACTTTGTTTCTTAAAATGGAGGCGCCCATTGCGCTCGATCCCATACCCGCGTCACACGCGAAGATAATGCGGCTGACTTGGTCGGCGGAAATATCAGCGGCGCTGTTTTCCGGCTCTTCCTCTTTGTCCGCCAACGCGGCCGCAGCTTCGCTTTTCCTGCCTTTCATTTCCTGCATTTTTTCCGCCGCGGCTGTCAAATCTTCTTCGCCCGCTTTAGACGATTTCAGAATAAGCGCCGAGACGATAAACGATACGGCCGCGGCAACGATGACGCCCGCCAGCACGCCGAGATAGCTTCCTTTCGGCGTCAGCGCCAAAATGGCGATGATGCTTCCCGGAGATGATGCGGCGACAAGACCCGCGTTAAAGATCGAGAATGTAAGCAGTCCGCTCGCTCCCCCGGCGATCGCCGCGAGGATCAGCATCGGTTTCATTAAAATGTAAGGGAAATAGATTTCATGAATCCCCCCGAAGAAATGAATGATCGCCGCTCCCGGAGCCGTCGATCTTGAAGAGCCTTTCCCAAAGAACATATATGCCAGTAAAATACCGAGTCCCGGCCCGGGGTTCGCTTCCACTAAGAACAGAATGGATTTACCCGCTTTGGCGGCCTGCTCGATTCCGATCGGACTTAAAATGCCGTGGTTGATCGCGTTATTCAGGAACAGAACTTTCGCCGGTTCTACGAAAACGCTTGCAATCGGCAGCAAATTCGCGTGGACAATGACTTCCACACCTGCCGCCAGCAATTTGTTAAGAGACAGGACGACCGGGCCGATCGCATAAAATGCGATAATCGTCAGCACAGCTCCGATAATTCCCGCCGTGAAGTTGTTGATCAGCATTTCAAAACCCTGTCTGACTTTATCTTTAAACACACGGTCTAATTGTTTAATGAGATAACCGCCCAAAGGCCCCA
This sequence comes from Bacillus sp. hwrm1, assembly GCF_040207805.1. Lineage (NCBI taxonomy): Bacteria > Bacillati > Bacillota > Bacilli > Caryophanales > Bacillaceae > Bacillus > Bacillus sp. hwrm1. Next base: position 3,707,524 of record NZ_CP157943.1, read on the forward strand.
TAATCATTGCCCCTAAGAACATCGGAATGTCCGCTCCGACAATGACTCCGATGGCGGCCGTCGCTCCGACGACTCCCCCGCGGTGATCGTAAATCATTTTTCCGCCCGTATATGCGATTAAAAGCGGCAGTAGATACGTAATCATCGGGCTTACCAATGTATTCAGCTGCGGATTCGGAAACCATCCCGCAGGAATAAACAGCGCGGTGATAATTCCCCATGCGATAAATGCGCCGATATTCGGCATGATCATACCGCTTAAATAACTGCCGAACCGCTGTATCTTCACTTTCATGCCAGCTTGCTGTTCTTGCTGCATGTTCATTCCCTCCCTGTTTGCTTGCCTTCAGATGAAAATAAATAAGACACGGGGTTTCTCTCTCCCCTGTGTCTTCATCATAAAACGCTTACAATCCCCATTCAATGAAAAGTAAAGAGGAGTTTGGCACAGAGACTGTGACAACTCCTTAACAAAAAAAGACACCTCATCAAAGGTGTCTTACCGCTTTCTGTATATAATGTGTCCTTTTGTGACGACGAGTTTGGCAATGAGCCGCTCACTGACAATAAACACCGGATACGCACATACGAGCGCGAAAATGGCGGCCGGCACATACCGCGCTGCCGGAAACATCGGCATGACGGCGGTTCTGGCCATCTGCACAAGATAAATCAAAAGCACCGTGATCGCAATGGCCGCAGCCATAATCGGAGCTGATACTTTATATTCACGCAATTTCACATGGCAATGCCCGCACTGAAACTGGCACGGGATCATGGATGATCTGACCATGTCGCCTGTAATCGGCTTGCCGCAGTTCGGGCAGGTCGTTTCTTTCATGTTTATTCCTCCATTCAACTCTTCTATTATAACAGAGTCTGACTACGTCTTTTACATTTGTGATTGTTCAACATTTTTTCACATATTTTATCATCAGGCTCTTGTGTGCATTTGTGAAAACATCTACTCTTAGAGGGAGGTTCATCACTCATTCGCATAAAAAGGAGGATGCAGAATTGCTTCCGATTCACAGACAGCAAACCTTGCTTGAATGGCTGAAAGAAGAGGGCGCGCTGAAAATCTCTGACATAAGCGAGAGATTCGGCGTCTCCGAGATGACCGTGTACAGAGACGTCAATCAGCTGGCGGATGCAAACCGGATTATCCGGACACCCGGCGGCATTACGCTCCCTCCCGCTTCAGAACGAAGCGCCAATCAATGCGGCTATTGCCTGCGGCCGATTCAGCATTCGTATTCTGTTCAGCTTATTACCGTTTCACAAGCCGTTGAGCAGATGTGCTGCATTCATTGCGCGATTTTGCGGTATGAGGATAAAAAGGAAGAAGTGTCCCACGTCATTTGTAAAGATTTTCTTCTCCAGACGACGCTGACGGCCGCTTCCGCATACTTTTTAGTCCATGCCGATATTGACCTTCACTGCTGCCGGCCTCAGGCGATTCCCTTCTCAACGCTTGATTACGCAGAACGGTTTCAAAAAGGATTCGGCGGGATCATTTGCACCTTTGACGAGGCGGCGGACATCATCTTACACGACAGGCAGAAGGGATGCACCTGCAGCAAGACATAACAACAACCAACCGGAAGGCGGTGTCATCATCCATGAGACAGAACAAACGCTGGCTCATCTTTTTGCTGTTCCTTGTTTTGATTCCGAAAACAAGCTTCGCCCACGCCTACATCACAAACTCAAATCCGGGTGAGAACAGTGAATTAAAACAAGCGCCGAAGCAGATTGAAATTGAGTTTAATGAACAGATTGAAGAAGGCTTCCACTCCATTAAGGTCTATAATTCATCCGGCGAACGGGTCGACGCGGGCAAAACAGTGATTCAAAAAAATGATGCCCGCATCATGACCGCGGCATTGAAAAAAAATCTGCCGCATGATATTTACAGAGCGGAATGGAACGCGGTATCGGCCGACGGACATCCGGTATCCGGCGTCATCCCTTTCAGTATCGGAAAAGCCGGCGGAGAACTTCAGGAGCAGACATCATCGCAAGCGGCGCTTCATCCCGAAGCGGCCATCGACCGCGGTATTTTGTACACCGCTCTCTCCCTGTTTATCGGCACGGCTTTTTTCCATCTGTTTTGGTACAGAAATAATAAAGATTCATCAAAAGCAAAACGAACTGTAAAGCTGCTCGTGATTTCTTTATGTGTAACGGGGCTCGCGCTTATCTGCCAGCTCCCGATCCAGACGAAAGAAAACGCGGGCGGCGCTTGGAGCGCCGCGTTCCAGCCGGACTATGTAAAAGAAACGCTTCTGAAAACGGCAGGCGGGTACGTCTGGATGATCCAGATCAGCTTATTTATCCTGCTCGCCCTGTCCATGATCCCGCTGTTGAAGAAGAAAGCATTCCGGTCATTTGCGTACTGGACGGCGCCGCTGTTGTTCTTCTTCGCTTCGCTTTTGGCAAAAGCATTCGCCGGGCATGCGGCGGTTATCGACGAAAAAGCGGTCGGCATCGCGATGGACTTTCTCCATTTATCGGCCGCGTCTGTATGGATGGGCGGTATCGCCGCGCTTGTGCTGCTGCTTTCATCAGAGTGGAGAAAACCCGATAAAACCATCGCTTGGGAGGCGGTCAGACGGTTTTCTCCTTGGGCGTTCGCCTCTGTCGGTGTGCTGTTATTTTCAGGTGTGCTGAACGGATTTTTCATTATCCGCACGTTTGATTCACTCTTTCACACCGCTTACGGTAAGACGCTCCTTTTGAAAATCGGACTGTTTGTTATCATGCTTGTGCTCGGCGCCGTTCACGTATGGATGACGAAGTTCAGCAGAAAAAGGAGCATCAGCGCAACGATAAAGGCCGAATGGGCACTAGGCATCGCGGTATTATTTACAACCGCCGTCTTCACAAGCCTGCCCAGCCCGCCGCCGCCTGCGCCATTGCCTTTTAACGGCTCAGAAACGATCGGAAACGGGGAAACCCTGTCCTTGCACATTACGCCGAACCAGCCGGGTAAAAATGAATTTCAAGTCATTGTCACCGATCACAACGGCAGCTTGGTAAAAGACATTCAGCAATTTACGGTCACTGTTTACCAGACGGGCTTCAGCGGCAAACAGCATGAAAGCACCTTTGATTTGAAGAAGACGAAGGAAGGCACATTCGAAGCCGCCAACCTGTCCATCACCGAAAAGGGAAACTGGAAGATCAAAGTCCACGGGCTGACAAACGATTTTAATGAAATCAACCAAATATTCTCAACGACAAACTAAGGAGTGTATCTCATGTTGAAAAAAAAGGCTTTATTATTCATATCCGCCGTGACCCTGTCACTCGTCGGTTTTACGGCGACAGCAAGCGCCCACGTCTCAGTCAAACCCGCGGAATCCGCGGCCGGTTCCTGGGAAACCTACACGATGAAAGTGCCTGTGGAAAAGAATGAGCCGACAACGAAAGTCGTGCTGAAAATGCCCGCCGGCGTTGAATTTCAGCAGTATCAGCCGATTCCGGGCTGGAAAACATCCGTATCCAAACATGATGACAAAGCGGTCTCCGTCACTTGGGAAGCAAAAGACGGCGGCATTCAGCCCGGCCAATTCCAGCAGTTCACGTTCGTTGCGAAAAATCCTGAAAAGAGCGGAGATGCCGCTTGGGACGCTTACCAATATTACAAAGACGGCAGCATTGTAGAATGGACGGGTGATGAGAAAGCCGACACGCCTCACTCGATTACGAAAATCACGAAATCGGCCAGCGTGACGGATGCGCACGGAGCTGAACAGTCAAACGTAGAAAGCAAATCCGGCGTATCAGCGCTTGATATTGCAGCCATCGTTCTGTCAGCTGCGGCGATTATCCTTTCCATCGCGGCGCTTGTAAAGAAAAAACGCGCGTAAGCAAAAAGCGATCCGGCTCTAAAGAGCCTGCGATCGCTTTTTTTCTTATCCGCGGCCTGCCTGGAATGACGGATATTTGGTCATTCCCCCGTCAGCAAACAGCGTAATGCCGGTTACGTAGCTTGATTCCTTTGAAGCAAGCCAGACGGCGACAGCCGCGATTTCTTCCGGCTCACCGATATATCCCATCGGAATCATGCTTTCCACATCTTTTTTCTGAACGGGATCCGCAAATTTTTCCGCGTTGATCGGCGTATTGATGGCTCCCGGTCCGATATTGTTAACACGGATGCGCTTCGGCGCGTACTCCAGCGCCAGCGTTTCCGTCATCAATTTGATGCCGCCTTTACTCGCCGCGTAGTGAACAAACAGAGGCCATGGAATCATTTCATGTACGCTTGACATGTTAATGACGTTTCCTTGAATATCATTCTCTACGTAATATTTAATGGCTTCGCGGCTTCCTAAAAAAGCGCCGGTCAGATTGGTATTGATGACTTTGTTCCAGTCTTTGAGCGGCATTTCATGCGACTGAACCGGATTTTCCATACCGGCGTTATTGATCATGACATCCAATGTGCCGAATTCCTTCACCGCGGTCTGCACGATGTTTTTGACATCTTCTTCTTTTGTGACGTCGCCTTGAATGATGACCGCTTCGCCTCCCGCTTTTTGAATCTCTTCTTTAACGGTTTGGGCGTCTTTTTCATTACTATAGTAGTTAACCACGACTTTCGCCTGCTCCTGTCCGAAGCGGAGCGCCATCGCTTTTCCTAATCCTGATGAAGCTCCCGTAATGGCAACGACTTTTCCTTTTAAATCCGTGTACATGTTCAAACCTCCTGCATTTGTTATGAATTTGATTTCGCCACGCCTAAGAATACCGCGGCCACAATGATCAGGATAATCCCGATGGCAATGGCGACCAGCTGACGCTTCGTTTTGCTCTCACGGAGAATGAAGATTCCGCCGAGCGTGCTGATGACGATCCCCATTTGAGAGAGGGAAAAACTTGTCGCAACTCCGACGCGCGGCTGTGAGATGAACAGAAACATATTCCCGAGCGCCCAGATGATTCCCGGCAGAATGTTCTTGAGGGCGTACTTATTAAACGGTTTATGCTTGTACGTCAGGAGCAGTCCGCCGATGACCATCCCGATCGCCTGCGGCAGGAGCGCTGACCATCCGGATACGCCGAACAGCCGGGCCACAACGACATAGACCAAATAACCGAGCGTGGAGATCAGCAGGATGACAATGCCTTTTTTTAAGTTTCCCGGTTCTCCGTCCGCCCGCCCCTTTTTATCTTCTAAAGATGTGAGCACAATCCCGATGATGATAAAAATAAGGGCGAGAATACCCAGCGTAATCGCGATCGGGGTTGACCATTCTTTGAATACGATCACACCGAACAAAGAAGTCGAGACGAGCTGCATTCCCGTTGATATCGGCATCGTTTTTGAAACGCCCATCAGCTGTATGCTTTTAAGCTGATTGCTTTGGCCGAGTGACCAAAACAGCCCCGAGATGATGCCGACAATAAAAATGCGCCCAGACAGCACCGGGTGGACAAACAGATACAACACAAACGAAACGATGAGCGCCCCGATTGTCGTTCCCAGCGTCTGGCTGTAAGGCCCGCCGCCTAATTTGACGTTAAATAACACGATGCTCCCCCAAAATAAAGCCGGGAGAAGAGCCAATAATATATCCATGATGGCGACCTTCTTTCAATCGTATTTGCTGTTATTTTGTCTGGAATCGAACCGATTATTCCCGCAAGATCAAAAAAGCCTGCCGGCGATATTCACCGGCAGACTGCTCAATAAAAACAGCCCCGCTTAGAAGCGGGGCTTACTTTTCGGCTCATTAAAGTCCGATAGACATGTATTTGGTTTCCAGGTACGGCTCAATGCCTTCCGTACCGCCTTCACGGCCGATGCCGCTTTCTTTCATTCCTCCGAACGGCGCTTGAACCGCGGACGGACCGCCGTCATTCCAGCCGATGATGCCGTATTCAAGCTGTTCAGAAATATAGATGCCGCGGCGGTAGTTTTCTGTGAAGAAATAAGCCGCAAGCCCGAACGGCGTATCGTTCGCAAGCTTGATCGCTTCATCAATATCTGAGAACGTAACGATCGGCGCAACCGGGCCGAATGTTTCTTCATGCATGATGTTCATGGATGTATCTACATTTGACAGCACGGTCGGTGTCACGAAATAGCAGCCTTTTTCATCGTTTTGGTCATACGTTCCGCCCGTCAGCACTTTTGCGCCTTTTTCCACGGCGTCATTAATTTGGCCGACGATTTTATCGAAGCCTTTTTTGTTGATGACAGGGCCGACGTTTACGCCTTTTTCAAGACCGTTTCCGACTTTGAGTTTCGCAGCTTCTTCACTCAGTTTTTTCGCAAACTCGTCTTTTACGGATTCGTGTACGATCAGCCGGTTCGCACAGACGCAGGTTTGGCCGGCATTTCTGAATTTAGAGGCCATTGTTTGGGCTACCGCCAGATCAAGATCAGCGTCTTCATCCACGATCAGCGGCGCATGTCCGCCAAGCTCCATTGACATATGTTTTACGGTGTCGGCGCTGTTTTTCATCAGGATTTTGCCGACAGGCGTTGAGCCGGTAAAGGTAATTTTGCGGATTTTCGGGCTGCTGGTGAAGACGTTTCCGATTTCGGCTCCGTCACCGATCACCACTTGCAGCACGTCCTTCGGAATTCCCGCTTCATATGCGAGACGCGCAAGGGCGTAAGCGGAAAGCGGCGTATCCTCCGCCGGTTTGATGATGAACGTACAGCCTGCCGCCAAAGCGGGCGCGGCTTTTCTTGTAATCATCGCATTCGGGAAATTCCACGGCGTGATCGCGGCTACCGGGCCGACCGCCTGACGGGTGACGACAATCCGTTTGCCCGTTGTCGGCGCAGGTACTGTTCTGCCGTAAATCCGTTTTGCTTCTTCGGCGAACCATTCAATATAGCCGGCGCCGTATAAAACTTCTCCGACCGCTTCTTCGTACGGTTTGCCGTTTTCTTTCGTAATTAATTCCGCAAGTTCTTCTTTATTTTCAACAATCAGCTCATACCATTTTCTCAGCAGTGAGGCACGTTCTCCCGCTGATGTTTTGGACCATGATTGAAACGCTTGATGTGAACGTTCAATCGCTTTTTCAACATCTTCGGCCGTCTGCTGGGGGATGCTTTCGATCGCCTCTCCCGTTGCCGGGTTGTACACTGTTAATTGTTCTGGCATATTGAACATTCCTTTCTCTGCTATAGTAAAGCCATTGAATGCTAGTTGATGTATCTCACACTTTCATGATAGCAGACACATCCGCCGGCATTCCAATAATTGAACTCACAGAGCTGCTTCGATAATGGAAAGGCCTTCTTTGAGCTGCTCATCCGTCACGACAAGCGGCGTCAGGAATCTGATAATGTTGCCGTTAATGCCGGCCGTCAGCAGCAGCAGTCCGTTCTCGTTCGCCGTTTTGGCGATCGCCGCGGCTTTTGCTTTGTCCGGTTCCCGCGTGTCCGGATCTTTGACAATTTCGATGGCCGCCATCGCGCCGAGTCTGCGCACTTCTCCGATGCAGGCATGCTCTTTTTTCCACTCGAGCGCTTGATGCTCGATGATCCGGCCGATCTCCTCGGAACGCTGATTCAGCCCTTCTTCTTCAATAATATCCAAGACCGCAAGCGCAGCCGCACAGCCGAGCGGGCTTCCCGCATATGTGCCCCCGAGTTCCCCTGGCGCGGCGGCATCAAGCATTTCCGCCCGGCCGATGACGCCGCTCAGCGGCAATCCGGCCGCAAGTGATTTGGAAACGGTGATCAAATCAGGAACGGCCCCGAAATGTTCAATCGCAAAATACGTTCCCGTTCTGGCAAAACCGGTCTGAATCTCATCCGCTACAAAAACGATGCCGTGTTTTTGACAAAAAGCGGCGACGTGCTGCACGAAACGTTTTGACGGAATGATGAAGCCGCCCTCTCCCTGAACCGGCTCCATGACGACACAGGCGACGGTTTCCGGTGCAACTGCGGCGATAAAGAAATCCTCAAAAGCGCTGATGATAAAGTCGTCATACTGCTCGTCGCTCATGCCGGCCGGCTTTTGATAATAATAAGGAAACGGCGCCTGATACACCTCTGAGGCAAACGGGCCGAAACCGAATTTATAAGGCTTCACCTTGCTCGTCATGCTCATCGTCATGTTCGTGCGGCCGTGGAACCCTCTTGTAAATGACACGACAGCCTGGCGCTTCGTATATTTTCTGGCGATTTTCACGGCGTTTTCCACCGCTTCCGCCCCCGAATTGAGAAAAATCGCTTTTTTCGCATGATCTCCCGGCGCAAGGGCGCAAAGTTTTTCGGCCAGCTCAATATAAGACGGATACATCATGACGTTAAATCCCGGGTGAATCAGATCCTCCGCCTGTTTCTTCACGGCCTCCACCACTTTCGGATGGGAATGGCCGACATTCAGCGTTCCGATCGCTCCGGCAAAATCAATGAATCGTCTGCCGTCCAAATCGTACAAAAGCGCCCCTTCCCCTTTTACCGCCATGCTGCGGTTTCCGTTGCCGACCCCCTTGGAAACGAATTGATCCCGTTTTTGCTGCCACTGGGCAGTTGTCACTTCCGATGATGCTGTTCGACTCATAGATTCCATCCCCCTGCATTGTTTTCTTATCATTCTGACTTCTTTTTGGTATGATGAAAAGTACCAAAACCAATTTATCCATGGTATCAGAAAGGGGCAGGGTCTGGATGCTGACGATTTCCATTGACCATTCGGAAACGGCGGATTATATCTATCAGCAGATCTATCAGCACATAAAAGCGGCCGTTTTAAAGCGCAGCCTGATGCCTCATACAAAGGTGCCGTCTAAACGGGAGCTTGCCGAGACGCTGAAGGTCAGCGTGAATTCAGTGAATTCAGCTTATCAGCAGCTGCTTTCGGAAGGTTATTTATATGCGGTCGAAAGAAAAGGTTTTTTCGTGGAGGAAATTGATACGGTTTATCATGAAGAAACGCCTTCGCTCCTATTGCCTGATGATTTGAAAGAGCGGGAGACGGATAAAAGCGGCTGGATTTCATTTTCACATATGAGCGTGGATACGGCGCATTTCCCCCTGAAAAGCTGGTTCCGCTGTGAGCAGAAAGCAGCCGCCCGTTCATTTCATACACTCGGAGAACTCGTCCATCCTCAAGGTTTATATGAAGTCCGTGAAACAATTTCACGGCTTATTTCCCTGACAAGGGGCGTTACATGCCGCCCGGAACAAATCGTGCTCGGAGCGGGCACACAAATGCTGATGCAGCTGCTGACGGAACTGCTGCCAAAAAACGCGCTCTACGCCATGGAGAACCCGGGATATATGAGGATGTACCGGCTGCTGCAAAACCTCGGGAAAAAGGTTGCGACGATCAGCCTTGATGAAAAAGGCATGTCCATGGACGAAATCGAAAAACGCCGGCCCTCTGTATTGATCACCACGCCTTCCCATCAATTCCCCTCAGGCGTGATCATGCCCGCTTCCCGGCGGATTCAGCTTTTAAACTGGGCCGCCGAACAGAACGGCCGCTTCATCATTGAAGATGATTATGACAGTGAATTTAAATATGACGCCGATACGATACCGGCGCTTCAAAGCCTTGACCGGTTTCAAAATGTCATCTACATGGGGACCTTTTCAAAATCCCTTTTCCCAGGTCTGCGCATCAGCTATATGGTTCTGCCGCCCGGGCTTTTGCGGACGTTCAAAGAGAGAACGTATGACCTGCATACGTGCAGCACGCTTGCCCAGCTCGCGCTTAAAGAATTTATCGACTCAGGTGAATATCAGAAACATATTAAAAAGATGAAGCAGCATTATAAGAACATGCGGGAATGCCTCATTTCGGCTTTGGAAGAAACATTCGGAGAAAGAATCAGTGTAAAGGGCGCCAATGCGGGGCTTCATTTTGTCACTGAGTTTGAATGCGCCCGTTCAGAAAAAGAGATATTGGCACGGGCGGATGCAGAACAGCTGGATCTGTTTGCGATGAGCCGGTTCCGTCTGAAAGCGGGAGGCGATTCAAACAAACCGCAGCTTATCCTGGGGTTCGCACGCCTGAAGGAGAGCGATATTCAAGAAGGCGTCTACAGGCTTTACCGGGCGGTTTTCGGCGCATAAAAAAACCCCCGGAATTCGGGGACTTATTTACCAGCGGTCCGGTTCTGTCTGCAAAATCGCCTCCAACAGGCCGGGAAACGCCGCTTGTAAATCATCTTTGCGCAGGGAATAATAACGGTGCTTCCCGTCTATGCGCACTTGGGCGATCCCCGCTTCCCGCAGCACTTTGAAGTGATGGGACAGCGTTGATTTGGCGACCCGGACATCAGCACAGGTACCGCACGTTTTTTCTGTTGTTTCCGCCAATTGTTTGACCAGCTCTAAGCGGAGCGGATCACTCAGAGCATGAAGAACCTTTGTCAGCTGTAAGCGGTCGGTTTCAGGATGGTTTGGAATGTTCATGAGTCAAATGTAACACAGATCAGCGGCGGGTGACAATTTAGGCGGTGAGGGTTTTTCCTTTACCATTCGCAGCGAAACATGTTACAGTTAGTTCGATAATATTCGAACTATAACAAATAAACCCAATCAGGAGGAATAACAATGATCGTCTTACAGGCTTACATGAAAGTAAAAGCGGATAAACGCGAGGAATTTTTAGGAGAAGCGCAATCACTTGTTCAGCATTCACGCGCGGAAGAAGGAAATGTGCAATACGATCTTTTCGAAAAAGTCGGTGAGGAAAATACATTCGTTATGCTTGAGCAATGGAAAGATGAAGAAGCGATGAAATTCCACAACGCAACTGACCATTTCCAAGGATTCGTGGCAAAAGCAAAAGAAGTGCTGAGTGCGCCGCTTGACGTCGTCCGCACAGAACTGTCAGAGTAACGAAAGGATGAATGACATGAACGAAGTCCTTCAAATATTAACAGACCACCGTTCCATCCGCAGCTACACAGATGAACCCGTATCGGATGAGCAGCTGGACCTTATCATCCAAGCCGCTCAGGCAGCGCCCACTTCCATTAACGGCCAGCAATTTACCGTTATTGCGGTGAAAGATAAGGAGCGGAAGAAAAAAATATCCGAATTGGCTGGCGGCCAGCCGTGGATTGACCAAGCGCCGGTTTTCCTTTTATTCTGCGCTGATTTTAACCGCGCCAAAATTGCGCTTGAAGAGTATAATGATACACCGCTTGAGATCACGAACGGTTTAGAGTCCGTCTTAGTCGGAGCCGTAGATGTCGGGATTGCGCTGGGTACGGCAACGGCTGCGGCTGAATCAATGGGACTCGGCACTGTGCCGATCGGCGCCGTGCGCGGCAAGCCGGACGAACTCATTGAATTGCTGAAACTTCCGAAATACGTTTTCCCGGTTTCCGGTCTCGTCATCGGCCATCCGGCAGACCGCTCCGCGAAAAAACCTCGTCTGCCGCAAGCAGCCGTTCTGCATCATGAAACGTATCAAGAAGAAGATTTAAGAACACATATCGAGGCCTATGACAAGCAGATGTCCGAATACATGAAAAAACGCACCGACGGACAGGAAACGAGAAACTGGTCACAAGGCATCACCTCCTACTATAAGCAGCTTTATTATCCTCACATTCGTGAAATGCTTGAAAAACAAGGGTTTAAGACGGATAAATAAGCGGATCAGCCTGCCGGAACACTCCGGCAGGTTTTTTCTGTTCCTCAAACAAAAGCGTTGACACTATGTAAAAATTTTTGTTAATATTTTCATCATATACTCATTGGTTTTCTGTGAACCGATGGGTTTTCTATTGTGACGAAAGAAGGAATCTGGGCTTATGAATGATAAGAAAACGGATATTCTGCTGGCGGCAAGGAAGCTTTTTTCCGGGAAAAGCTTTTCGTCGGTTTCGATGCAGGCGATCGCAGAGGAGTGCAAAGTCTCCAAAGCGTCTTTATATAAGCTGTTTGAATCAAAGGAAGACCTGCTGTTGGAGCTGCTCGACTTTAACCAGAAACAGATGGTAGCCGCCGCTTCATTATTGAATGAAGAAACAAGCCTCTCCCCTGAGGAACGGTTTGCCAAAAAACTGATGGCTGAGCTTGAAGGCTTCAGGCGCAATCAGCAGTTTTTTAATATGCTGATGTACGGAAGCCCCTCTTCCATTAATGAGCGGGTAAAACGGCATATCCACAGAGCCCGCTCCACCTTTATCTGCTGGCATCGCGATTCACTGATTCAGACGTACGGCGAAGACATTATTCCTTATGTATGGGAGCTGGTGATCGTCCTGCAGGGGCTCCTGAGAGAATGCATCACGCTGATTAAGCTGGAAAAAGAACCGCTCGCCCTGGAGCCGCTCACGGAGTTTATCATCCGCCACCTCAATCTCATCGTCGAAAACAGGACAGCCGAAACCGCTTTGCCTCAGGAGATGATTGACCTTTATATCGCCTCCGCTTCCTCATTTGAGCCGAAAGACAAAACCGTATTGCTGGCTGAAAGCCTGAAGGAACTGAAAGAAGCCGTCTCAGCCCTTCCGGAGGAAAAATATGACGCCGCAGGACTCGCTTCCGCGGCGGCTATGCTGGAGAAAGAATCAGCGGACAAACAGCCGCGGGATTTTCTCATCAAAGCGCTTATCGGTTATTTGGAGCAGGCCGGACCGCTGCACCAGCCGCTTGCAGCCGTTAAAACATTGCTCAAACTATAAAGAAAGAAGGAATCAGCTTGAATAAGAGTATTAAAACTGCACCATACAACCGCTCTGTCATTGTCGGGATTCTTTTGGCGGGTGCGTTCGTCGCCATTTTGAACCAGACACTGCTTATTACGGCGCTGCCGCACATTATGAATGACTTCAATATAGACGCCAACAAAGCGCAATGGCTGACAACATCGTTTATGCTGACGAACGGGATTTTGATTCCGATTACCGCGTTTTTAATAGAGAAATTCACAAGCCGCACCCTCTTGATTTCCGCCATGAGTATTTTCACGGCGGGCACCATTGTCGGCGCATTTGCTCCAAACTTTCCGGTGCTCTTAACGGCCCGGATTATTCAGGCGGCCGGCGCCGGAATTATGATGCCGCTCATGCAGACGGTATTTCTCACGATTTTCCCGATGGAAAAGCGCGGCCGCGCCATGGGTATGGTCGGCTTGGTTATTTCGTTCGCGCCGGCGATCGGCCCGACGCTTTCCGGATGGGCGGTCGAAGCATTCTCTTGGCGGTCTTTGTTTTATATTATCTTCCCGATCGCAGTCATCGATTTGCTTTTAGCGATTATTCTGATGAAAAACGTCACGACATTACGAGAAACACAGATTGATATTTTATCTGTGATCTTATCGACCCTCGGATTCGGCGGTCTGCTTTACGGCTTCTCAAGCGCCGGTTCATCAGGGTGGACCAGTACTGAAGTGCTGACTTCGCTGCTTGTCGGAGCGGTCGCGCTGATTTTCTTTATCGCAAGACAGATGAAGCTCAAAAAACCGATGCTGGAATTCCGCGTGTTTTCTTTCGGGATTTTCAGCCTGACCACCCTGCTCGGAACGCTTGTTTTCGCGCTGCTGATCGGAACGGAAACCATTCTCCCGCTTTACACGCAAAAAGTCCGGGGCGTATCCGCGTTTGATACCGGATTAATGCTTTTGCCGGGCGCGATTGTGATGGGGATGATGTCTCCGTTTATCGGCCGGGTGTTTGACAAAATCGGCGGAAAGGGCCTTGCGATGACCGGATTCTTCATCATCCTGCTCACGTCCCTGCCGTTTATGAATCTGACGGACTCGACGTCTCTCATTTGGATTGTCGTCGTTTATACCGCGCGGCTTTTGGGAACAGCCATGATTATGATGCCGGTGACGACAGCGGGTATCAACGCCCTGCCGCGCCACTTAATTCCGCACGGCACAGCCATGAACAATACCGTCCGCCAAGTCGGCGGTTCTATCGGTACGGCGCTGCTAGTTTCCGTGATGAGCAGCCAGGCCGCGCACGCAAATGCGACAACTCCGGCAAACGCCGCCCTGCACGGCATGAATGCGGCATTTGTCGTAGCCGCCTGCATCGCGCTGGCCGGCTTCCTCCTATCTTTTATATTGAAGAAAAAACCGCGTCAGCCCGAGCAGCAGCAGGCCGTTACGCGGTAAACCAAAAAGAACCCGATCACGTATGTGACCGGGTTCTTTTTTTACTTCTCGATTCCGTCTTTAACTTCTTTCACCATTTGCGCCATGGATTCCAGGCCGCCTCCTGATAAATACCATGTAGCTGAATCAAGGTAGACAACATGGTTGTTTTTCACGGCTTTCACCGATTTTACATAATCATTTTCAACCACTTGTTTTGTTGAAGATTTTGTGCCGATCGCTGTTCCGCGGTCAACGACAAACATATAATCAGGGTTTGTTTTGGCGATATATTCATAAGAAATGCTTTGTCCGTGCAATGAGGCTTCGATGTTTTTGTCAGCCGGTTTGACGCCGAACACATCATGAATGAAGCCGTATCTTGATTTAGATCCGAACGCGCTGATTTTGCCGTCGTTCGCCATCACCACTAACCCGTTTTTATCCGTGCTGCTTGTCTTTTTCTTCAGATCCGCAATGGATTTGTCAATTTTCGCAAGCTTATCTTTCACTTCATTTTCTTTGTTAAAGATTTTGCCGATCACTTCGGTGTTGTGCTTGAATCTGTCAACGTAGTTTGTATAGTCATCATCAAGGTAAATCGTCGGCGCGATTTTTGAGAACTCTTTATAAGAATCAGATTGTCTGTGAGCGATAATGATTAAATCCGGGTCAATATCCGCGACTTTTTCAAAATCCGGTTCTTTTAAACCGCCTGTATTGGTGTATTTATCACTTTTATATGAAGATAAGTATTTTGGAATGTTTTGTTTCGGAAGTCCCGCCACATGATCCTGTAAACCGAGTTCATCCATCGTATCCAGCATTCCGAAGTTGAATACGACGACTTTTTTCGGATTCTTCGGCACTTTGACTCCTTCTTTGTTCAGATCATCTTTGATTGTGATTGTTTCTTTTGATTTGCCTGATGTTTTGTCCCCGTTTCCGCATGCAGAAACAACAAAAATCGTAACGAGCGCAATGAATAGCAATGCGAATTTTTTCATGATTTTCACCTCATCTGGTTTTTAAGAAAAGTACACACCGATCCGCTGACTGTCAATCTCTTGAATCGGGATAGTCATATCATAAATATCTTCAAGCACGGAGGTTTCAATGATCTTCTCCGCCGGCCCTTCTTTGACGATCCGGCCGTTTTTCAGTGCGACGATATGGTCTGAATATACGGATGCGAAGTTGATATCGTGAATCACTACGACGACCGTTTTTCCGAAGTCTTCCACAAGCCGCTTCAACAGCTTCATCATTTCAACGGAATGCTTCATATCTAAATTGTTCAGCGGCTCATCGAGAAAAATATAGTCCGTATCCTGAGCGATGATCATCGCGATAAACGCCCTCTGGCACTGGCCTCCGCTGAGCTGATCGAGGTATTTATCCTTTAATTCATCCAGCTTCATATAACTGAGGGCCTGGTTGATATGCACCCAATCTTCATCCGTCAGTTTCCCCTGGGAATACGGAAATCTGCCGAAGCTGACCAGGTCTTTAATCGTCAGCCTGATATTGATTTGGTTCGTCTGCTTCAGGATGCTGATTTTTTTTGCCAGATCGTTGCTTTTGCAGGCCCCGATCTCTTGCCCGTCGACCGTAATTTCCCCGGAATCCGTCTTAATCAGCCGGCTCATGATAGACAGCAGCGTGCTTTTTCCCGCGCCGTTCGGACCGATAAATGAGGTGAGCCTGCCCTTTTGAATGGATAGAGACGTTTTCTCAAGGACGGTTTTCCCTCCGTATTGTTTGCTTACATTTTTGACCTCTACCATGATTTATTCTCCTTTAACAGCAGATAGATAAAATAAATCCCGCCGGCAAAATTAATGATGACGCTCAGCGTCGTGGAAAACGTGAACACTTTCTCCACGACGAACTGGCCCCCGACGAGCGCGACGATGCTGATCAGGACAGAACCCGCGATTAAATACGTGTGCCTGTAGGTTTTTAAAAACTCTCTCGCCAGATTGACGACAAGCAGTCCTAAAAACATAATCGGCCCGACAAGAGCCGTAGAGACAGACACAAGAATGGCGACGACAATGAGCATCTGTTTCACAAGCTTATCGTAATCAATCCCCAGGTTGACGGCGTGCTCCCTGCCGAGCGACAGCACATCAAAAAACCGCGTGAACCGCCAGACATAAATGCCCGTCAGAAGAAAGACAGCACCGGCAAACCATAAAAGATCGGTGTTGATATTGTTAAAGCTGGCAAACATTTTGTCCTGAACAACCTGGAACTCATTCGGATCAATCAGCATCTGCATAAAGGATGACAGACTGTTGAACAGCGTGCCGAACACGACGCCGACAAGCAGAAGGAAAAACACGTTCCGCCCCTCGCCTTTAAACATGAGCTGATACAAAACGAGTGACAAGAGCACCATCAGCCCGACGGAGATGACGAAATTAAGATTTTTGTTCATCATGACGATATTCATTGAACCGAACAGGAACACGATGACGGTCTGAATGAGCATATACAGGGAATCGAGGCCTAAAATGCCCGGTGTCAGTATGCGGTTATTTGTAATCGTCTGGAAGATGACCGTTGAAAACGCGATCGCTCCTCCGGTAAGCATCATGGCAAGCACTTTGAAGCATCGTCTCGGCAGGGAGTATTCCCAATTGCCCAGTCCGTAGAACAGGAAGAATCCGATACATATCATGGCGAGCGCCGCCAGCAGCGTAATTTTTTTATTATGACTCATATGCTTTTCTCCTTAACAGCATATACAGGAAGATGCCGCTGCCGATAACACCGACCATCAGGCCGATGGAAATTTCGTACGGGAAGATGATCACCCTTCCCAAAATGTCGCAAAACAGCACAAAAACAGCGCCCAGCAGAGCGGTGTGAGGCAGGCTGCTCCTCAGGTTGTCCCCTTTGTAAATCGACACCATATTGGGAATGATCAAACCGAGAAACGGCAGCATCCCGACGGTCAGGATCACCAGTGAAGCGATGAGCGACACGATAATCAGACCGATATTGACGACGCGTTTGTATTTCAGGCCGAGATTGACGGAAAAGCTCTCTCCCATTCCCGCCACCGTAAATTTATCCGCATACACATAAGCGATGATCAAAAGCGGGATACTCAGATATAAAAGCTCATACCGGCCTTTGACGACCAGTGAGAAATCTCCCTGCAGCCAAGACGACAGGTTTTGGATCAGGTCATATTTATATGCTATAAACGTGGCGATTGAGCTGACGATGTTCCCAAGCATTAAACCGACGAGAGGAATAAAAATCGCATCATTGAACTTGATTCTCTCGAGAATTTTCATGAAAAGGAAATTTCCCGCCAACGCGAAAACGAAAGCGATAGACATTTTCACAAGCGGACTCGCTGACGTAAAAAGCATTAATGAAATCAAGATTCCGAGCCTTGCCCAATCCATCGTTCCCGCAGTCGTCGGCGATACAAATTTATTCCGGCTGATCTGCTGCATGATTAATCCGCAGATGCTCAGGCTCATGCCGGCGATGATAATGCTCACCAAACGCGGCAGCCGGCTGTCAAACAATGTACCCGCCTGTTCTTTATTTAAATGAAAAATATCCAGCGGCGACAAATCTTCTACACCGATAAATATAGAAGTACACGCCAAAACCGCCAGTAGCAAAAGTAAGTAACGTAGCTTCATGCTGCCTCCCTGCACCCATCACAAACGGTATGACTGATTGCCAAACAACTCCCATATATCCCACTCGTAATGATTATCATTATCAACGACAATTATAATCTTATCATCTTTCCAAGCGCAGTCAATACAGTTTTGCTTTCAAAAGCGGTCATCCGCGGGCCGTACACTAAATTGTCTTACAATCAGTCTATCAAGAATTTGCAGGATTTTCTATAACCTACATTTGGCTGCTTATCATTTTTTGCACATGATGACACGCTTGAGGGAAACAAATCTGACAAACAGCGGCAAAATTCCTCCACTAAAATACAAATGTTCTCCCCACGTAGAAAAAATCCTTGATTTACATGTTTGAAAGAGAGATAATAAAAATTAAATTTGTGAGAAAATTTAAATATTAGGGGATGTAAATCATGAAAGTTGTAAAATTCGGAGGCAGCTCTCTTGCGTCAGGAGCACAGCTTGAGAAAGTGTTTCAAATCGTGACGGCTGATCCCGCGCGGAAAGCCGTCGTCGTATCGGCACCGGGAAAACGCTTCTCGGACGATACAAAGGTGACGGATCTGTTAATCCGCTGTGCGGAGCATTATTTGCAAAAAGGTGCAGCGCCCGAGCTTGCCGAAACGGTCATTGAACGGTACGCCGCCATCGCGCGTGAGCTGAACCTGGATTTCTCTATTATAGAAAGAATCCGCAGTAACCTATTCGCTCTTTTAAACAGCTGTAAAACCAATCCCAAACAATATATGGATGCGGTGAAGGCGAGCGGCGAGGACAACAACGCGAAGCTGATCGCAGCCTACTTCCGACGGCAGGGCGTGAAAGCGGAATACGTAAGTCCGAAAGAAGCGGGGCTGTTTGTGACGAATGAACCCGGAAGCGCGCAGGTGCTCCCTGAGTCTTATGATCATTTGTACCGTCTGAGAAACCGTGAAGGCTTGATCATTTTTCCGGGATTCTTCGGTTACACGAAGGAGCATGAGATTGTGACGTTTTCCAGGAGCGGTTCTGATATTACCGGCTCCATTCTCGCCAGCGGCTTAAAAGCCGACCTGTACGAAAACTTTACTGATGTGGACGCCGTCTATTCCGTCAACCCGTCAATCGTGCGGCATCCGAAAGAAATTAACGAACTGACGTATCGGGAAATGCGTGAGCTCTCCTATGCCGGATTTTCCGTTTTTCATGATGAAGCGCTGATTCCCGCATTTCGGGCCGGCATCCCCGTTCAGATTAAGAATACGAATAATCCGGATGCGAAAGGAACACGCGTCGTCAGCAGCCGTGACAATACGAACGGGCCAGTCATCGGCATCGCAAGCGACACGGGCTTTTGCAGCATTTACATAAGCAAATATTTAATGAACCGGGAAATCGGTTTCGGCCGCAAAGCCCTTCACATTTTGGAGGAAGAAGGATTGACGTATGAACACGTTCCATCCGGCATTGACGACATCACGATCATCCTTCGGCACAATCAGATGGACTCAGAACTGGAACACAGGCTCGTCACCCGCCTGAAGCAGGAACTTCAAGCAGATGAAGTCACAGTCAGGCACAATCTGGCGCTGATTATGGTCGTCGGGGAAGCGATGCGCCATAATGTCGGCACAACCGCCAGGGCATCCAAAGCACTGTCGGAAGCCGGCGTCAACATCGAGATGATCAATCAAGGGTCATCGGAAGTCAGCATGATGTTCGGAGTGAAAGAAGAACAGGAAAAACACGCGGTGCGGGCACTGTATGACGAATTTTTCGCCGGAGTCTTACTCTCATAGGACACCGCCTCTTTTTTCTCTTGTCCACTAATATCCCTTACAAAGCAGCTTCTTTTACATATTGTATGGTATAGACAATATGGAGGTGAAGCTCATGTCAGGATATTCTGGAATCAGCTCTTTCGCTTTGATCGTTGTTTTATTTATCCTGTTGGTTATTGTAGGTACTGCCTATGTTGGCGGCTTCTAAGCATCACTCCGTCTATATGAGGACGCTGCGGGTTTTGACCTGCGGCGTTTTCTTTTGTTTTCCGCCGCTGTCCGAGTCCGGCCGCGCAAAAAAAGACTGCCGGGAACATTCCCATGCAGTCTTTTCCTTTGTTCAGGCTATTTTCTTCTCACGTCATTCCTCTTTCAGCTACATGGAATTCAGCCTGATCTGTCTGGCCTGCACCTGTCACTGTAAAAATCGCGGCGGCTGCTAAACAAATAACAAACCATTTAGATTTCAATTTCATACAAACCCTCACTCCTTTGTATTTGTTTCCTTGCCTCTTCGACTTTCAGAAAATAGTCAGAAGAAATTTTAAAGCAATTTTGTTCATAGTAATATTTAGCTGCTTCTAGTGCTAAATCCTCTATATCGGCGTATAAATTTTTATCTTCCAGGTAACGGAAACACGCGCTGATTGTTTCCTCATCCGGTTTCGCCTGATACAGAGCCTGCAGCCATTCGAATTTTACCGTGTAAACGGGATCGTCTGTTTCTTTAGCATATTCATATCCCCGCTTGTGATATTCCGATGCTTTTTCTTTTTTTCCGAGTTTAAAGTAAATGAGTGTGATTAGAAAATATGCTTGAGGAAGAGAATTGACGATTCTTTGTGATTCAAATGTATCGACCGCCCGTTCAAAGTACGGAATCGCTTCGCCGATGCGGTCCTGATTGTAATAGCACAGTCCGAGGTTATACAGCGCCCTCCCGACAAGCTGCGCTTTTTGTTCTTTTTCGGCCATTTGCAGAGCGTGCTGAAAATGTTTGGCCGCCTGTTCAAAGCGCCTTTCATCCATTAAATTGACGCCGAATACAAAATGGCATTGAATGATCCGGACGTTATATGTGTCCTGCTCTACGTAAATTTCATAAGCATTTTTTATATGTATCAAAGAAAAATACGTTTGTTTCATATGATAATAAGCTTCGGCCACTTTAAAATAAAACTCCGCCCGTTCCACGTGGTCCGATACGAAGGCCAGTTTTTTCTCAGCTTGTTTATAATATGTAATCGCTGAGATAAATTCTCTTTTATCAAATTCAAACATGCCTTTGAAAAAGTTGACGTAATAATCGAGAAGCCCTTTGAGGCCGGCCTGGCTGTTATCAATGTTATCAAGAATTTCCGACAGGGTCGGCTGGTCTTCTATCTTCAGTTTTTCCAGCGGCTCCAAGTAGTCCAGCATCAGCTGATGGCGAAATTCCATGAGGGAATAATAAAGCACTAAGTTCGAATCAGGCTCCATATGGTCAAGCTCTTGTTTGATCTCGGCCTTCAAGATCTCCGCATCCGGCACGCTGAATGTTCTGATGTATCGATACCACTCGTTAATTTTCTGCCCGACTGCTGAAGAAGGAATTAACCCGCTCTTCATTCCTTCACCCTCCCCATCCAAGACCTGTTTACCAGTTATTTTATCACGTTTCCGTCTCTTTCCATCCCGAAAAACACGCAAACTTTGTTTCGGCAGAGCGCAATTTTCCGAGTGGAGATAAAACAGACGGCGGCCAGACGGGACCGCCGGTTTCAAGATGATTCATGTTTCGTGTTCAGCGGAAGGCGGATTGTAAAGGTCGTGCCTTTTCCTTTTTCGCTGTCAATATCTATCGTACCCTTGTGCATTTCGACGAGCTGCCTGACGATGGAAAGGCCGAGTCCGTATTCGCCGTATGCCGTATTCGTCCGGGACACGTCCGCCTTATAAAACCGCTCCCATATATGCTCAATTTCCTCTTTGGAGATGCCGATCCCGGTGTCTTCGATTTCAATCACCGTTTCTTTATAGCCTTCATACCCGCGCAGTGTGATGTCTCCCTTTTGCGTAAATTGTATGCTGTTTTTCGTGATGTTGACGAGAATCTGGATCAGCCTGTCATAATCGGCGAATACTTTGACGCCGTCCTCCACTTGAATCCGCAGCTGATTTTGTTTTTCCTCCGCCTGCTGATTGAGATGCTCTTTAATAATTTCAAACACCTCGATGAGCGGCAGACTGAGCTTGTCCAGTTTGATTTGCTGGGATCTGATTTTTTCATAATCCAGGTTTTCTTTCACGAGCCTGAGCATCCGCTTCGTTTCTTCGCTGATCAGCGAGAAGCATTTCTCTTTATCTTTTTCCGGGATGGTGTTGCTGTTAAGCCCCTCCACAAGTCCGTTAATGGTCGTCAAAGGCGTTCTCAGCTCATGGGAGACATCGGCGATAAATTGGCGCCTCCGTTTTTCAAGGCGGTCAATCTGCTCTCTCGATTGCTTCAGATTTTTGGCCATGGTGTTGAAATCAGACGCCAGCATGCCGATTTCATCGCCGCCGCTGTTCTTGAGCGAAATATCGTAATCACCGGATGCCACTTTTCCGGTCGCATCCCGCAATGTCTGAATCCGCTTGACGTGAAATTTAGATAAAAGCCAGCTCAGCAGAATCGTGATGATAAGGGTGCTGATGATCGCGTAAATCATATAGCGGTTGACCTGGCTGATCATCTGCTCGACCCCTCTGACGGGAGACACGAGCAGCACCGCGCCTTTAAATTGATCGTTGATAAAAAGCGGTTTTGCGACAAGCGATACTTCTAAACCTTCTGTATTAAAACGGTTCATCTCCGCTCTGATCTGAACGGTTTTCCCTTGCTTCAGCATGTGCCACTCTTTACTTTTCAGCTTCTCGCGCGGCGGCATATCGTCAGGAAAAAAGTAAGGCCGCTGATGTTCATCGAAAATAATAAACCTGGTCTCGCGCGTTTTTAACATGTCCTGATACGGATACAGGCGGCGCAGATCAAGATCGCGGCCGTTCAGCTCGCTTGTGATCTGCTGCGCGTAAGAAGACAGCTCATCCACTTTATTTTGATACGCAAAATCTTTCACAAAGTGCGAAAACAGGGAAATGATGATGAAAAAGGCCAAAATCAAAATGCTGACATGACTTAACAGCAGCTGATATAAGTATTTAATCCTCATCAAATTTGTATCCTACCCCCCACACCGTGTATAAAAACGGTTTTTCCTCACTGGACAGTTTTTTGCGCAGCCGTTTAATATGAACATCAACCGTACGTTCATCGCCGTAAAATTGATAGCCCCACACCTGCTCAAGCAGCTGCTCTCTCGAAAAAACCTGGCGCGGGTTTTGTGCGAGATAAAAGAGCAGATCGAATTCCTTCGGCGTCAGATTCTCGACAGGTTTTCCGTGCAGAAACACTTCCCGCGTCTTCTTATTGATTGAAAAACACGCCGTTTCGATCAAGTCGTCGCTTTTAACGGCCTGCCCCGTCGCCCGGTATCTTCTGATCACCGCTTTAATCCGCGCTACTAGTGTCAGCGGGCTGAACGGCTTGGTGACATAGTCGTCGGCTCCCATTTCAAACCCGATCACCTGATCAGACTCCGTGTCCTTTGCGGTCAGCATAATAATCGGCACACTGCTCGTCTCTCTTATTTTCCGGCAGATCGTCACTCCGTCCATTGATGGAAGCATAATGTCCAGAATGACCAAATCCCAGTCCTCTTCCGTGAAACGCTGATAGCCTTCCACTCCGTCATGGACAAATTCGGCTTCAAATCCTTCTTTAAAAAAGAACATTTCCGTCATGGTGCATACGCTTATATTGTCTTCTATCATTAATATCTTCATTGGTTCCTCCGCTTATCTTCACGCTTTTTCTTATAATAGCACCATTTTACCCGGGTGTTTTCGGGTTTCACAATTGTTAGTTTTTATTTCATCATCCGGAAATAGTTTGTTCATATTTTTTTCATACATTTCTCCTACTATATACATATCGGATGGCCGGTGCTAAAGAAGGCCGGTTTTACAATATCTGACACCCATACGGAGGAACAGACATGAACTTTATAAAAAGAGCCTTTTGGAGCATGAAGGAAAAAAAGGGAAAAACATTTTTGCAGCTGGTTGTGTTTTCAGTGATTTGCATTTTTGTCCTGTCCGGTCTTACGATCCAGTCAGCAGCAAAGAAATCAAGCGAACTGGCAAGGCAGCAGCTCGGCGGGAGCGTCACACTCCAGGCTGACCGCCAAAAGCAAATGGCGCAGCAGCAAAAAGACGGTGAAAAGAGGACGTTTGAATCAACGCCGATTTCCGTCTCAGATGCCAAGAAGCTTACATCTTTACAGCATGTTAAAAATTACAACTTCCTCACGACAGCGTCAGCAAATGCAGAAAGCTTTGATGCGATAAAAAGCTCAGGCGAATCAGCCGATAACAGTTCCGGCGCCGGCCGTTTTCAAGGCGGCGGAAGACAGATGATTTCAGCTGATATCTCGATCGAAGGCGTGCTCTCTACGGCATTGCTTGATGATTTCACAGGCGGGAGCTCAAAAATCACTGACGGCCGCGCCATCACAAAGACAGATGCGGACGCAAAAGTCGCCGTGATTAATGAAACGCTGGCAGATCAAAACAAGCTGAAGGTCGGCGGCTCCATTACCGTTTCCTCAGCAGCGGATGATTCTGTGAAAACGAAGCTTAAAATTGTGGGAATCTATAAAACAACATCATCAGGAGACGATCAGGCACAGCATTTTTCATTCTTAAATCCTGACAATAAAATCTATACGCCTTACACCGCCGCGGCGGCGTTAAAAGGGTCTGATAACAAAAACAAAATCAGCTCAGCCGTTTATTATATGGATGATGCCAAATATATTGACTCATTCGTTGCGGCTGCGAAAAAAACATCTATAGATGATAAAACCTACGCGCTGACGACAAATGATCAGGTGTATCAGCAAATGGCCGGCCCGATTGAAAATGTCGCGTCATTTTCTAAAAACGTGGTATACCTTGTATCCATCGCGGGCGCGGTCATTCTCGGGTTGATCGTGATGATGTCGATCAGGGAACGCAAGTATGAAATGGGTGTCTTGATGGCGATCGGCGAAAAGCGCTGGAAGCTCATCGGACAATTCTTAACGGAAATTCTGGTTGTCGCCGTTATTGCCATCGGGATCGCATCCGTCACGGGCAGCCTTGTGGCGAATCAGCTCGGAAATCAGCTTCTTTCCCAGCAGGTCAGCTCAGCCGATGATTCACAGCAGCAAACAAGCGGCTGGGGCGGCGGAGAAATGCCGCGGGGAGGCGGCTTGTTCGGTCAGCATTCATCCGGCGCGGATGTCATCAGTACAATGCAGGTAAACGTCTCGCTGAATGACCTTCTGATTCTTGGCGGCATCGGCGTCGCAATTGCCGTCATCGCCACATTACTGCCGTCTGTATCAGTCATGCGGCTTCACCCTAAAACGATCCTGACCAAGCAGGAGTAAGAGGAGGCAGCATAATGAGCCTATTAACCTTTCAACAGACCGGCTACTGGTACCAAGACAAATCACAGCCGCTGTTTCAGGATATAACGATCAGCTTTGAAAAAGGGAAGTTTTATACAATTGTCGGCGCCTCCGGAAGGGGAAAAACAACGTTTCTGTCTCTGGCGGGCGGCCTTGACACACCTAAAGAGGGAAGCATCCTTTATAACGGAAAAGACATCTCCAAAATCGGATTAACCAAATTCAGAAATCAATATGTCTCTATCGTCTTTCAATCTTATCATCTGATCCCGTATATGACGGCGCTCCAGAATGTCACAACGGCGATGGAGATCACCGGCTCTAAGGAGAACAACAAAGATGCGTTCGCGCTCAGCATGCTGAAAAAAGTCGGCATCACCGAACAGCAGGCCCGTCAGCGGGTGCTGACATTAAGCGGCGGACAGCAGCAGCGCGTTTCAATTGCGCGGGCTTTCTGCTGTAACACGGATTTGATTTGCGCGGACGAGCCGACGGGAAATCTCGACGAGGATACGTCAAAGGAAATCGTCCGGCTCTTTCAGGATCTGGCGCATAAAGACGGCAAATGCGTCATCATGGTTACGCACGACGAACAAATTGCCAAAGTTTCGGATATCAACATCCGCTTATCAAGAGGAAGTTTCACGGTTAAAGAAAACGGCACGGCCGTTTCCTGATACCGCGCCCCTGCCAGCGCAGACAGGGGCGCACCCTATATCCCCCTATTCAATAGAAGTGAACGTAAAAAGAGCGAGGGCTGCATCCCCCCGCTCTTTTTATTTATATCAGCTGTAAATAACGGTCCATATTTGATTGTCCGGCTGCTTTGATCAATTCTTCCGCCTTTTTCTCTTCTCCCGGTAAAGCGAGCCGGAGTTTGTCTTCAATGTCTTTTTCAGAAAGACCGTTTCCCGGCGCTCCCTTCGGACAGTCGATACGTGTTTCATAAACATGACCGCTGGAAGCCGTGACCCGTACAATTGTAAAACGGCCCTTCGGAACGGCGTTGTCAGCCGGCTGAATTTGATCATCGCAGCTGCGGTGAATCCGCTCAAATCCTTTTTGAAGGGATTCCGGAATCGGCTCGGATGTGAAATGTTCAACTGAAAAATCCTTACCGTGCAAAGCTAAGGTGATCACATATTCCACGCTGAATCTTCCCGCTTCGCCTGTTTTCGGACGCCGTTCTGTCAATGCAGCGTCACCGCCCGGCGGATAAATCACGTCGATCCGTTCCGTTTGGCCGAAAGTGAGACCATGTTCGGCCTTCAGCTTGAGAATGGCGTCCGCCGCATGATGAGCCGCCGAGCAAAACGGATAAACCTTAAACCAAAGTCCCGGGCTCACAATCCGCCAAGGTGTTCCCCACCCGTTTACAAGCAGGGTTTCTGCCCGTTCAAGATCGCCGTACAGTCCGAAAAAACCTTTCTCCCCGTCGAGCGCATGAACTGAGCCGCCGAAACCGGCCTTGGCAAGCTGCACGGCGAACAATCCGGCTTGAGCGGCCAGTCCGGCGTGGAGCGGCTTCATTTCTGTCCCGAATTGCACTCTCATGCCTCCGGAACGGGCAGCCGCAAACCCGATTGCTTTCTGCAATTGGGTTTGATTCAGATTCTCCGCGAATCCGACGGCGCATGCGGCCGCAATGGCACCTAACGTTCCTGTATTGTGCCAGCCTTTCTCGTAATGATGCCTTCCAGCTGACTCGCCGAGCCGCGCCATCACTTCAATTCCCGTCACATAAGCACCGAGAAAACGGCTTTTGTCTATCCGGCCGGCTGATGCGGCTGCAATCAAAGCCGGAAGGATGACTGCGCTCGGATGTCCTCTTACATCAGAATGAACATCGTCAAAATCAAGCGCATGTGCGATGAATCCGTTAATGAGCGCGGATTGGGACGGCGTGGTTTTTTGATTTCTGCCGATAAGCGGCGCTATCGGCACCCCGCCTTCTTCTTCGGCCAGTTTTACCAGCTTTTCAACTCCTTTATCCCGTCTCCCCGCAACAGCTGCCGCTGTAAAATCAAGCAGTCCTTTGCGCGCTTCTTTCATCGCTTCAGCGGATGTTTCCGGCACAGACGACATGACGGCCTGAGCAAGTCCGGCCGTCAGATTTTCCGTATTCATTCCGTCTGCTCCAATACGTTGACGGCAAGCCGGGCGAAAAACTCAGCCGCTGCCGGGAGCGCTTTTTCGTCGAGTGTGAAGGCAGGATGGTGCCATTCTTCCGTTCCGTTTGTTCCCATCCAGACGAAGAAGCCGGGGATTTTTTCTTGATATAATGCAAAGTCTTCACCGCCGGGCGACTGTTCTGCCCGAACGGTCTGAAGCCCGAGGCTTTCAGCCGTTTGTTCCGCCGCCTGGATGAAACGGGCGTCGTTCATCACTGACGGAAGGTAAGGATACCAGCGGAAATCAGCCTCTGCCCCGAATCCGGCCGCGATTCCTTCGGCAACCCGCTTCATATGTTTCGGAACAGCGTCACGCGCTTCCTTTTGAAACGTCCGGACGGTGCCTTCCATTTCAACATGGTCCGGGATGACATTCCAAGAGCTGCCGCCCTGAACTCTTGTGATGCTGACGACGGCATTATAAAGCGAGCTGATATTTCTGCTGACAACTGATTGCAGGCCGCCGATGATCTGTCCTGCCGCCTGAATCGGATCAATGCTGTTATCAGGGATTCCGGCGTGGCCGCCTTTTCCTTTAACAGTGATTTCAAAGCGGTCGACACTCGCCATCAGCGGACCTTCTTTCAGACCGACCGTGCCGACGGGGAGGTCAGGTTTGTTATGCATGCCGAATATCGCCGATACACCGTCAAGCGCGCCGGCTTCAATGACCTGTCTTGCTCCGGCGGCGATTTCTTCCGCGGGCTGAAAAATAAACCGCACCGTTCCTTTCAGCTCATGCTTTCTCTCATTTAATAAAAAAGCCGTGCCGAGGATAGATGCCGTATGGAAATCATGGCCGCAGGCGTGCATCACGCCGCTGTTGCGCGAAGCAAACGGAAGGTTTGTTTTCTCTTCGATCGGCAATGCGTCGATGTCCGCTCTGACGGCGATGACGGGGCCGCTTTTGTCTCCTTTGATTTCAGCGATCACTCCGGTTTGAAGTTTCGGCATATCAAGAACCGTAATTCCTTCTTCCTCCAGCCAGCGGCGGATTTTATTCGTCGTTTCGTATTCCTCGCCTGACAGCTCAGGGTGTTCATGAAGGTCGCGGCGGATATTGATTAAACGTTTGTTTAATGATTCATACGTTTCATTTGCCATTTCTTCTTCTTCCCTTCTTAGACAAGTTCGGCGGGCTCTCCCACTTGCTTAATAAATTTTTTCGTCCGTTCGTTCTGCGGATTGTCAAACAGCTCTTCCGGCGTTCCCTGTTCGATGATGCGTCCGTCCGCCATAAATATGACCTTGTCGGCCACTTCACGAGCAAAAGCCATCTCATGCGTGACGATGATCATGGTTGTCTGTTTTTCGGCAATTGATTTGATGACTTGGAGCACCCCGGCTACAAGCTCAGGGTCAAGGGCCGAAGTCGGTTCATCCAGTAAAATCGCGTGAGGATCAACGGCCAAGGCGCGCGCAATCCCGATCCGCTGCTGCTGTCCGCCTGACATCGTAATCGGGTAGCTGTCCGCTTTGTGTTCTAAACCGACTTGCCGCAGCAGATCCATACCGATCTGTTCCGCTTCTTTTCTCGGTTTCTTTTGCGCGGTGATCAGCGCCTCTGTCACATTTTGCAGGGCGGTTTTGTTTTTGAACAGGTTGTAATTCTGAAACACCATCGCCGTCTGCTGGCGAAGCTTATGAACGTCTTTGCGCGAATAGGACGCTGCATTCAGCTTTGCATCACCGATTTCAATGATGCCGTCATCCGGGCGCTCCAGCAGATTCAAACAACGGAGGAGCGTTGATTTTCCCGAGCCTGACGGGCCGATGATGGCCGTGACTTCGCCGCTTTTGATCTCAAGATCGATCCCGTCAAGTACGGTAAGGTCTTTAAATGCTTTTCGAATATGTCTGACTTGTATCATCCTGAGCCTCCTCCTATGTGCGATAAGGCTTGCTGATCGCCCGTTCGAGCAGATCCTGCAGCACACTGTAAATAATCGTAAGAATCCAGTACATGACCGCGACGGCTAAATACGTCTCAAAATATTTGAGGTTGCCTGATGCATACATTTTTCCTTGGGCGAACATTTCCATCACTCCTAATGTAAAGGCGAGCGATGTTTCTTTTAACAGGCCGATAAACGTATTTCCCGTCGCGGGAAGCGCGTTTCTGACGGCTTGCGGGAAAATGATTCGTCTGTACGCCTGGGATTTTGTCATTCCGACAGACAGACAGGCTTCAAGCTGCCCCTCATCGACTGAGTTGAGCGCCGCGCGGAAGATTTCAGCCAAGTAGGCGGCATTCTTCAGGCTTAACCCGATAATCGCCGCGGTTAACGCCGTCATCTTGCTCATTCCGGGAAACAGCTGAGGCAGGCCGTAATAAATTAAGAAAAGCTGGACGAGCGTCGGCACGCCCCGGAAAAATGAAATATACACCTTTGACAGCTGGTGAAGCACAGGAACACGATTTTTTGTGATAAGCGCTAATATAAGGCCGCCGATCACGGCAAATACCATGGCCGCGACGGCCATTAGTAATGTGATCGGCAAGGCTTCGATTAACGCGGGAAAAGCTGAAAACATAAATCCCCAATCAATGCTGTTCATTCTCGATTTTCACCGCCGTTTCTTAATGCTTTGCTTCTGTTGTGATATCTTCTTTAAAGTACTTTTCAGACAGCTTTTTCAGCGTGCCGTCTTTTCGCAGGTCTTCAATGGCTTTGTTTACTTTTTTGCGGATTTTATCGTGAGCCGCATCTTTCGCAAACGGGAAAGCGACTTTTTCATAGACAATCGGGTCTCCTGCTAATTTCAGAGGCAGACCGGTCTTTTTGATCTGGGCGATCAGGACGCTGCGGCTGTTTACATAAGCGTCAACCCGTCCGTAAGCCACGTCTTTCAGCGTGCCTTCTTGTGTTTCATATGTTTTCATGTTGATTTTTTTATCCGGGTCCTTACTCTCAAGGTTTTTCGCGTGGTTTGAGCCCAGAACGGCCGCCACTGTTTTTCCTTTTAGATCGTTGACTGATTTGATGTCTTTGTTATCGTTTTTGACGACGATTTGAGTGCCCGCATACGAATACGGTTCTGTGAAGTTATACGTTTTCTTGCGTTCGTCCGTGACAGCGACCTGGTTAGAGATGGTGTCGAGTTTGCCGGTCTGGAGCTCTCCCATCAGACCGCTGAATTCAAGCAGCTTCCAGTCCAGTTTCATGTTGATTTTTTTTGCGACGGCTTCCATGACATCCACGTCAAAGCCGGTCAGCTTGCCGTTTTCTTTATATGCGAACGGATAGCTTTGTCCCGTGGCGCCGACATGCAGTACGTTATCGCCGCCTTCGCTTTCTTTTCCGTTTCCGCATGCTGATAAGACCGCCAAAAGTGCGGCAGACAGCAGCAAAGCCCATGTTTTCTTCTTCATTAAAATCCCGCCTTTTCCTATTAATATGTTAATCCTGCAATTGTTTTTTTAAATAGATGGTGATGTGCCCTTTTCCTAGATCCTTTTCGCCTGCACGGACGTAGCCTTTCCGCTCGTACATGCCGATCAGCCACGGATGCTTATCCGCTGTGCCCAGTGACACGAAAGGCGCTTTTAATGTGTCGCGGAGCACTGTATTCTCCAGCCACTCCAGCATGTCTGAGCCCGTCCCTTTTTTTCCGGTTTCAGGATCGACGGCAAACCACCAAATATGTGGAACACCGTACGGCCCGGGATTCGGCCCCCACGGCATCCGCAGAGAAATCGTCGCCAGAATCCGGCCGTCTTCCTCCAAAACGTAACAGGCGTTTTTTTGTATGTTATTCAAAACGAGTTCTTTATCCGCCGTGGCAGCGGCAAAGTTGATGCCGAGCTTGCGGATCGGTTCATACGCCCGCAGTGTCAGTGAAAGCAGCTCATCAGCGTCTGCCTCCGTTGCGAGCCGGTATTGTCTTGACATGATGAGCCCTCCTTTAGTCGGCATATCGGTTTGCCGGTTTTTCCAGTCCGAAATGTTCTCTGAGCGTCGTTCCTTCATACTCTTTTCTGAACACGCCCCGTTCTTGTAAAATCGGAATCACTTTGTCTACAAAAAGAGTGAGACCTTCAGGCAAAAGCGGCGGCATGATGTTGAAACCGTCACAAGCTTGTTTTCCGACCCATTCTTCCATCTTATCGGCAAGCTGTTCTGGCGTTCCGACAAAGATATGATGGCCTCTTGAACCCGCCACATATTTGTACAGCTCGCGGATGGTCATGTTATCGCGTTTGGCCATCTCCTGAACGAGCTTGAAGCGGCTTTTAACGGCATTCGACGCATCCGCATCCAATTCAGGCAGCGGGCCGTCAAGCGGGCAGGCGGAAAGGTCGACGCCGCCCAGATAGTTTTGCAGAATGTTCAGGCCGACAGACGGAATGATGAGGTCTTGGAGCTCTTCATATTTTGCCTGCGCTTCTTCTTCGGTATCGGCGATAACGGGAAAAATTCCCGGCATGATCGCGATTTTTTCAGGATCACGGCCGAAAGAAGCCGCTTGTTCTTTAATAGATTGATAGAATTCCTGCGCGGACTCCAAATGATTTTGCGCGGTGAAAATGACCTCCGCCGTTTTGGCGGCCAGCGCTTTTCCGTCTCCTGATGATCCGGCCTGAATAATGACCGGGCGCCCTTGAGGTGTGCGGGCGACATTTAACGGCCCTCTCACGGAGAAATATGTTCCTTTATGGTTCAATTCATGCATTTTGTCTTTATCGAAAAATGCTCCTGATTCTTTGTCACGGATAAAGGCGTCTTCCTCCCACGAATCCCATAATCCTTTGACGACTTCAACGAATTCTTCCGCGCGCTGATATCTGAGATGGTGCTCAAGATGCTTTTCGCCGCTGAAATTAAGCGCGGTCGATTCAATCGAAGATGTAACGACATTCCAGCCCGCTCGGCCGTTGGAAAGATGGTCAAGCGATGCAAATTGTCTCGCGATATGGAACGGTTCGCTGTATGTGGTAGACGCGGTCGCCGTCAGACCGATGCGGGATGTGACCTGAGCGAGCGCCGACAGCAGCGTAAACGGCTCAAAGCGCGTCAGCACATTCGGATGTGATTTGCCGTCTATTGATAAACTGTCCGCCAAGAACAGCATGTCCAATTTCCCCCGCTCCGCTGTTTTCGCCAGTTCTTTGAAATAATCCAAATTCATGCTCGCGTCCGCCGGTGCCTGAGGATGTCTCCAAGAAGCGACATGATGGCCGGTGCCCGCGAGAAACACACCGAGTTTGATTTCTTTTTTCTTTGTCATGATGGATCTCCTTCTATTCTGAAATACGGTTCGGAACATATTAACACCACTAAACCTATATTTCCTAGTAAATTTATAAGAATAAATCAAAATGTACAATTGTCACGCAAGTTTGTCAATGCATTAAGACAAAAATCATGATTTTTTAAAAAACCCGGCGCACCGGCCGGGTTATTTCTTCGAAACTGTATAGACGGTCCCTTTGACCTTTTTCTTAATAACGGCAATGATAAGCAGCAAAACGGGGAACAGCACTTGAAACGGAAGATGAATATAGATCGGCACAATGTTTAAGCCTTCATTCATATGTTCCGAAAAATTGCTTGCGATGCTGATGGAGAGAATCAGCACCCCCAATCCGACCGGGAAGGCCAGCTGGGACGGATTTTTTTCTTTAAACAGCGTGGACACGCCCACGACAACCGCATATGTAAAAAGGCTGACTTTGAAAAAACCGCCGATGACGAGCACGAGCATGAAAAAGACATCCAGCCGGTCTAAAAACTCTTCCACTTTAATTGTCTGTATGGTGCTCAGCAGCGGAAATTGAGAGCGGAGCATTAAGTTGACGTCCAGCACACAAATATTAATCGCCACTGACATTGCCAAAAACAGCCCGCTGATGATAATCGCCAGAAATCCGGTTTTCTTCACCTTTTTCCGATCTTTTAAATAAGGGAAAATCATGACAAACACGATTAATTCACCGAACGGGATGAACATCGTCTGTTTAAACACGGAATAAATGACCGTTCCTGCACCCTCCGCTAAAACGGGCTGGAGAAATCTGAGGTTTATCGTGCCTGAGCTGATAATGAGGATCAGCCCGACGGCTGTCAGGAAATACATAATGCCAAACAGCAGCTCGCCGGCTCTCGCTATCACTTCAATTCCCTTTCTGACCGCAAATATCGCGGCGATCATCAGCATGGCATTCACAATTAAAAGCGGCGTGTCCTGGTAGGCGAAGGTGACAAGCATTTCGCCGAAATCCCGCAATACGCGGGCGGCGATATAAGCAAAATAGAGAATATAAAGAAGGGAGACCGCCCAGCTCAGATGTCTGCCGATCAGTTCGTTCATGTAATCTCTCGGAGAAGACTCAGGAAAAAATTGATACAGCGCCTGATAAACGTAGAAAAGTCCGAGACCGATAACACACCCGAGAAGCACGGACAGCCACGCATCCCGCCCGGCCATCGTGCCCGGCGGGATCAATAACGAACTGCCCAATTCAAACAAAATGATCATAATAAACAGCTGACGCGTGCCGATTTTCGCATTTTCCATACGCTTCGCTCCTTTCTCCTCAAATCAATCATGCTCAAGCTTGTCTGAGAGAGGATTATTCCGCAAGCCCGTTCTTCTGATAATGACTTCCGTTTTGACATCTACGGGGAGATTTGGGAAATATTCTTCATCCCACTTCCCTTTGAACTTTTTCCATTTGTCCGGATGCTTCCGATAGATCAGGTCTCCGAAGCCGACGAAGTCATTCTTATGGGCTTTTATATCTTCAATCGATTTGGTGATATCTTTCTCAAGCTGCACGCTGAGCGCCTTTTGCATCGTCATCAGCACTTGCGGATCAGACAGATGGAAAGGGTATCTGACAGCGTCCACCAGCCCCTCGACCTGAGCATGCACGTGAATATGCGGTTTTCCGTTCGGAAAAGTGGCCGTCACTTTTGTATTCTGGCGGGTGACCTGCAGACTGATTGCATGCTTCACGTTCTTCCAATCCGCATTGATGAACGTATGCTTGATCCTATTGAGCAGCCATACAGCCCCCACACTGTCGTCATCCTCAATCCAGTAATCCAGCCTCCCATCCTTTTTGAACACCGCCAGTCCGTCCGCTGACAGCACTGCTTTCGGTTCAGTTGTCTGCGTATTTTCCATCGTAGGACCGGCTTTATCGTCTCCGTGCATTTCATAACCCGGAATAAACGGCGACCCGGCCGGAGAAGCGAGATCAATCAGAACGTCCTGAAGGCTGGTTTTAATGACTCTGCCGTATTGTTCCTGCGTGAAGCTGAGCGTCTTGTTCACTTTATTGGAAGGGATTTTATCAATCGGCGTCAGCACTTTAATAATGTCTTCAGCCTTGCAATTATGCGCGATCACAACGGTTGCGGTCGTCCTGAATTCGGTGTCGCGGTCAAGATTGTCCAAAATAAAACTGAGCCCTTCCTCTTTCGCCAGTTTTTCACTGAACACCACGAGATTCGTATGCGCAAAATAGAGCCTTCTGGACACTTTCATCGAGCCTTTTCTCAAAGCTTCCGTCATATTGTCTCCGGACACCGAATAGACGGAAACCGGAGGCCGGTCTCCCGCTCCGCCGCCCTGCAGACCGCCGGCCACGTTTCCCGGATTGATAATTTGCAAGTGAAGGACGTATTTTCCCGTTTCGGTCCGGTCAATACCGATGGCGGAGATCACCGCTAGATCGGTCAGCTCCCTTTTATCCCAGCATCCGGATACAAACATAAGGGAAACCATCGTACAAAGGATAAGCATCCATTTACGTCTTTTCATTACCGTCGCCCTCTTCTACATCTTTATTAACCATTCCTCTGGATGTCTCCGGTTTCGGTCTTTGATGTTCCCCTTGGCGCCTGTTGTTTTCCTGCACGAGCAGTCCCGGCCTTTTTTCATCCGCCCATAACGGAGCTCGGAGAAGGGAATCCTTCAGCCCGCCCGGGGTTAAAGGAGCGAGCGGGGACATATACGGAAATCCGAATGAACGCAGGCCGCACAGATGGACAAACATCATGATAATGCCCAGAATCAGCCCGTAAAATCCCATGACCGCCGCCGACAGAATAAAGAGAAACCGGATCAGGCGCGCAGATATCGCCATGTCAAAAGCCGGGGTCGCAAAGCTGGCAATCGCCGTCAGGGCGACGACGATAACCATGGCCGGGGAGACGATGCCGGCCTGTACGGCGGCCTGGCCGATGACAAGCGCTCCGACTATGGAAACGGCGGAGCCGACAACTCTCGGAAGCCGGACACCCGCCTCCCTGAGAATCTCAAAGGCCACTTCCATCGTCAGCGCTTCAATCACGGCCGGGAACGGCACCGTCTCCCGCTGAGCCGCGATGACAATCAGCAGCTGCGTCGGAATCATTTCCTGGTGAAAGGTCGTCGCCGCCACATAAATCCCCGGCGCCACCAGTGAAATGAAGAAGATCAAAACCCGCAGCACCCTGATGCTGGTGGCGATATCAAATCGTGAATAATAATCCTCAACGGATTGAAAAAATTGAATAAATAAGGCCGGCGCGATGAGAACGAACGGCGTTCCGTCCACGATAATCGCAAATCGTCCTTCCAGCAGATTCCCCGCCACGACGTCCGGCCGCTCCGTATGATATACGGTGGGAAACACAGAAAACGGCGCGTCTTCAATGAGCTGTTCAATGTAGCCGGATTCCAGAATGCTGTCGATGTCAATGTGCTTCAGCCGCTTGCGGACTTCCTTAATCAGCTTTTTATCGCAAATTCCGTTAATATACATCAGCGCGACATCCGTATTCGTTTCGTGTCCGATCTCCATTTTTTCAACCCATACATCAGGCGTTTTTACATACCTGCGGATCATGGATATATTGGTTTGCAGAGATTCAGTGAATCCCTGCCGCGGGCCGCGGAAAGAGACCTGAGTGCTCGGTTCTTGAATGGACCGGTGCTCTCCCCCTTCCGTGCTGGCGATCAGCGCCTTGTCAGCCCCGTCGACAAAAATGAGCGTGCTGCCCGCCACCAGCCCGGCATAAAGACTTTTCCATTTTTCTTCCTCTTTCACCCCGCCGATCGCAAGCGTTTTATCGTATATCAGGCAGACCGCTTGTTCCGGCTGAACGGACGGGATGTCGATTAAATCCTCCAGAAGGGATTGGCTGACGAGCTGTTCGTCTACCAAACCGGCGATATACACAATTGCGGCCGGAAGCTCTTCTTTTCCGATTTTCAGCCGGCGGATGACGACATCGGCACTGTTGCCGAACCTCTCAGACAGCTTCTTCATATTTTGCTTTAAGCTGAGGGAGATCGGCTCATCCCGCTCTTTGTCCGGCTGGCTGTCCGCTTCTTTTCTGTCTTCATTGTCACGGTCGTTTTGATCGGCTTTTTTTTGTTTCTTCTGTTTAAAAAATGGCGGCATATCGCAAAAAACCTTTCCTCGTTTTTTTCATATTCTTCCTGTACGGCAAAAGATTATGCACGGCGGAAAGTCTGTATAAGTTTTGCGGAATCGAAAAGGATAAAAAGGGAGAGTGATGCGCATGAAAATATTGGGGGTTTCATTTTTTTTGCTGGCTGCCTGTCTGATCATTTCAGTAACGATAGATATGCTGCAAGGTTTCAGTTTCTATGGAGCGGTCCAAAACAACCTGTCCGCTTTTAAATTGACCACCTTCTCAGAATGGCTGATGCTGTTTTTATTCGCCCTCTTTTTAATCAGAGAAATGATCGTTTTATATAAATCAGGTAAAAAAGATGCCTGACAGGCGCACGGCTGTATTGTGTCAAAAAAGAACACATCCCTCCTTCTTTCGGAGTTCATGTGTTCTTTTTATTTTTCCGATGCAGATTGTTTTCAGATGACGATATTTCCGCTGTCCGTATCTGTCGCGTGTTTCACAATGGCGCCTTTGATAATGCGGTTGCCGATGATTTTAGTACTTGCGGAGGAATTGGTTTGGATGGCGGAAGCAGAAGCGGCGGAAAGGTTGTTGATGGTATTGCCCGACACGAGGGAATTGGAGGCTCCGTTCAGATAGATGCCGATCGGGCTGCCCGCCGTTCGATTGATCGTGAGCGTATTGTCTATGACTTCATGCGTGCCTGAATTCAGATACACGGTAACGATAAGCGGTGATGATTCAAAGCGGTTGCTGATGACAGAGGTTCCCGAGGATGTTGAACTGAAAATGGGATAGTTTTTGTAGCTTTTGAAGAGATTTCCCTTGATGACAGCCCTGGCGTCATTTGTCACAGATACGGCATAGGACTCCGCGGCGCCCTGATACGCATTCGGAATCAGCGTATTTCCTTCAATAACGGCATTTCCGCCTGTGACCCATATGCCCCGGCTGAACGATTTCAGCACATTTTGTTTTACGGTGATATTGCCGGCCGACATGCTGATTCCGTCCGTTACCTGATTCAGAGTATTATTCATAAAGACGGCATTTTCCGACAGCGTCGCCCGCATCCCCGTGCTTCGTCTCGTTTCGGAACGTCCGTTTTCAATGATATTGCCGTCAACGGTCACATCTTCGGCCTGATAGACGGAAATGCCCGTATTTTCAAATTGACTGATTTTGTTATGGGTGACGAGGACGCTTTTTCCCCTTATATCTATTCCGGTGGAAAAACCGGTAATCAGATTGTTGGAAATGACGGCATTGCTGCTGTCCTGTCCCTGTGACACACCTTGTCCGGCGACTGCGGTCCTTGAGCCGCCGTCTGACCGAAAGAAGACATTCCCCGAAATGACGGTATGTGCCCCATACCCGTAGCTGATTGTGTTATCGGAATGATTTCCTTCAATTAACACATTATATCCGTTAAAATTGGTGACTGAGCTTGCGGCGTTTCCGGAAAAGAAGTTGTTGCGTACCGTAATATGAAGAGCTTCTTCATAATCAATATCGCCTTCTCCGTACGATTCAATATCGATTCCGAATTTCGGAGCCGTTCCGTTCCCTTGCCCGGCGTCTTCAATCACGCATTCTTCCACCGTAACGGTATTGCAGCCGGTGATTGAAATGTTGTTTCGCCTTGACTGCCTGATCTCACAGCGGCGGATGGTCACCTGTTCTGAAGTTTTGTAATCACTGTTTGTTTTTAACCCGAGCGGGCTGACAATAATGCCGTCTCCCGTAAAATCCGAAATCTTCACATTTTCGATCAGCACATTACTGCTGCCTTCAATACAGATTCCAAATCCCCATTCATGGGTCGAACGCAAAGGGACATTGGTATACGTGTGTTCATCCCGTTCGCCGATGATCCGGCCGCCGGTGATGGTGACATTTTCCCGCCTGCCTATATAGAAAGCCGAGTAGCCCCAAGAGCTGTTCGGCGCCACTTTAATCGTGCATTCCGGATCTAAAACGATGGTGAGATGGCTCGGCACGTTAATCCCGGCGTTCCGAAACGGCTGGCTGCTGTCCCCGCCAAGCGTGCCGTTGATTTTATACGTTCCCGGCGGAAAAAACACCGTATGACAGCCTTCGCTGACGGCCTTGGCCAAGCATTGGTTGATGGCGCCCGTCACATCGGTTTTTCCGTCTGCCGCCACACCGCAATCCGTAATATCCAATATACGATTCGGCAAGTGATAATCTCCTCCTTCCTCTCTTATTGTCATCTTATTCCGCCATATCCCGCTCCGCCTGTACATACTTTAAATTTTATTAAAAAAGTTTATAAAGATAGTTTAGTCAGATAATATAACAAAATAAGTCATTGGAATTAGGAAAATTCGTCTATATTCAACGTTTTAATATCTTTTCATTCTGGAATTTTTTGAATTCAGTATAAATTATATTGACACAAGTATTATATAAGAATATGATTTTTGTAATACACTTTTTTAAGAAAGGGTTGGCTCAGGTGGCATCTATTGATAAGGACTCTATAACAGAAACTGTGCCGCAACGAGGCTTTTTCGGTCATCCCCGCGGCTTGTTCACACTGTTTTTCACCG
The DNA here is from genome assembly GCF_040207805.1 of Bacillus sp. hwrm1. Taxonomy (NCBI): domain Bacteria; kingdom Bacillati; phylum Bacillota; class Bacilli; order Caryophanales; family Bacillaceae; genus Bacillus; species Bacillus sp. hwrm1. The sequence goes on from NZ_CP157943.1 coordinate 3,746,664, forward strand.
AATTTTGGGAGCGTTTCTCCTACTATGGTATGAGAGCCATATTGCTTTACTATTTATATACGGAAGTCGCTCATGGCGGTCTCGGCTTTGATAAAACGACCGCAGTTGCCATCATGTCCATATACGGGTCTCTCGTATACATGTCGAGCGTCATCGGCGGATGGCTGGCCGACCGGGTATTCGGCACGGCAAACACCGTATTTTACGGCGGAATTTTAATTATGTTCGGGCACATCGCTCTTGCCTTCCCTGGCAGCACGGCGGCGTTTTTTACCAGCATGGCTCTGATCATTATCGGAACCGGCCTGCTTAAACCAAACGTATCCAGCGTTGTCGGAGATTTATATACGAAGGAAGACGAGCGCCGCGACTCAGGTTTCAGCATCTTTTACATGGGGATCAACCTCGGCGGATTGCTTGCGCCGCTAATTGTCGGAACACTCGGACAGAAGTACAACTACCACTTAGGCTTCGGATGCGCCGCGGCCGGTATGTTCCTCGGACTGATTGTTTTCGCTCTTACGAGAAAGAAATACCTCGGCAAAGCAGGCTCCAATGTACCGAATCCGATTTCTAAATCATCAGTGATCGGCACGGGAATCGGAGTGGTCATCGCAGCAGCCGTTATCATCGTTCTGATTCAAACCGGCTGGCTGACGATCCAGCGTGTGATTGATACGGTCAGTATCCTCGGCATTGTTATTCCGGTTATTTACTTTATCGTGATGTTCACGAGCAAAAAAGCGACGAAAACGGAAAAATCACGGCTTGCGGCTTATGTTCCGCTGTTTGTTGCAGCGGCAATGTTCTGGGCGATTCAGGAGCAGGGCGCGACGATTCTTGCTTTATATGCGGATCAGCGCACGAGACTTTCCTTTGCGGGCATGCATCTTGAGTCTTCATGGTTCCAGTCTCTGAACCCATTATTCATCGTTATTTTCGCGCCGGTGTTCGCCTGGATCTGGATGAAGCTCGGCAAACGCCAGCCTTCAACACCGATTAAATTCGCGATCGGCATTATCCTTGCCGGATTATCATTTTTAGTCATGGTGCTTCCGGTTATGGGCGGAAGCGGCGAGCTTGTGAGCCCGCTTTGGCTTGTGCTCAGCTTCCTTTTGGTTGTGCTTGGTGAGCTTTGCCTTTCACCGGTCGGTTTATCCGTCACAACGAAACTTGCGCCTGCCGCTTTCTCAGCGCAGACGATGAGCATGTGGTTTTTAACAAACGCCTGCGGTCAAGCCCTGAACGCAAAAGTAGTCGGTTTGTTTGATAAGATTTCTGAAGCGGCCTACTTCGGCTCAATCGGTCTTGTTTCGATCATTCTCGGTATTATTTTGATTCTTCTGTCTCCCGTCATTAAACGGGCGATGAAAGGCGTACAATAACAGATAAAGAAAAGCCTGCGGAATCGTGGGACTGACCCCATAAGATGAGACAAATAAAAACACCTTCAAGTTTGAATACGGATGATTATTATCCGAAATTAGACTTGGAGGTGTTTTTTCTATGAGAACAAGAGTGAGTTATCCGGTTGAAGTGAAACAGAAGGCTGTAGAAATGAGATTGGCAGGCGTACCTATGAAAGAGATCCTGCAGGAGTTGAATATTAAGAATAAGACACAGGTTCAGACATGGGTTAGATGGTATAAGGCTGGTGATACACATCGATTCGAACAGCCTGTTGGAAAGCAATACACTTACGGAAAAGGTCCGGAGTATTCTTCCGATTTAGAGAAACTGCAGGCAGAGATTCGTTACCTGAGACAACAGAATGAAGTTTTAAAAAAGTACAACGAATTGGAAAGGAAGTTGATAGCGAAACGTCAGTCGAACTTGTAGAAATATTGCACAGCACAATGACCGTACAGGATATCTGTATTCATTTAGGTATCTCTCGAGCGTCTTATTATCGTTGGAAGAAGAATCTGATGAAGGATCATCCCAAGCGCCATTTGGAAAAACAAATCGGCACGTTGTGCCGAGAGCACAAGTATCGATATGGATATCGAAAAATCACAGCCATACTAAAAAAGAGAATGTGTATTAACCATAAAACGGTTCAACGTATTATGCAGAAAAATCAATGGCAGTGTCGGGTTAAGGTGAAAAAGCGCAAGAAGGATGGGCAGCCATATGCCGTGGTCGATAATATATTGGATCGGAACTTTCAGTCTGATCGTCCTCTTGAAAAACTAGTAACGGACATCACATATTTGCCTTATGGACAGAAACAATTGTACCTTTCCAGTATATTAGATTTATACAATGGAGAAGTGATTGCTTTTACTATTGGGGATAAGCAGGACACAGCCTTTGTCTTAGACACACTTGATCAGCTACCAATGCTGCCTGAGAACTGCGTGTTACATAGTGACCAAGGTTCTGTGTATACATCTTACGAGTATCAAAAAGCTGTTAAAACAAAAGGCATTACCATGAGCATGTCCCGCAAAGGGACGCCCGCTGATAATGCCTCCATCGAATCGTTTCATTCCTCGCTAAAGTCTGAAACGTTCTATCTTAACAGCATTGATCGAACTACGACTGCCATCGTAGAACGCACTGTCATAGAATACATTCATTATTATAACAATATTCGTATTCAAACCAAACTAAACAACCAATCACCGATAAACTATCGGCAATTGGCTGTTTAAAAGGTGTTTTGACCCCTGTCTCAAAAACGGGGGGCAGTCCCTCGTCCGCAGGCTTTTTTGATGCGTCTATTGTTTTAACTCCTCAAGTGTTTCTCTCCATCTCTTCAAGACATCTTCCGGTTCGTGGAGCTGGATGGCCGGTCCGGATGTCAGATCCGCGTATTTCGCCCGATCTTCCTTGACGGTGATCACCCGGCAGCTGAACCGTTCCCGCTCGTGTTTCGCCTCTTTCAGCGGCGGAAGCGCCTCACATTCCAATGTGACGTAATATGCGGCTCCTCCGTGCCAGGCGATGAAAAGAGCTTGTCCCGAATGCAGAAGGCTTCTTACGGTCGTCGTGTTTTTCCATAAGGCAAGCCGGAGATTTGTTCTGCTCACGGCCACGATTTCACCGGCGCTGATCATGGCCGCGTGCGGACGGCCTTCTTTTGTCACGGATTGGAGCACAAATGCGTCGTGCTGCTTTTTTTCAAGCTCCGTCCCGTCTAAAAGCGTGTAAAGCGCCTCCGGCAAGTGCTCCGTCAGCATTACGCTTTTCTTTCCGGAACAGCGGGAACATGTGCGGCCGTCTCCGTTTCTTTCGGATCGATTTTAAATGCCGGGTTGAATGCCGCCGGATTCGTGATGCTTTCCGGTTCACAGGATCTCCATGTGAAAAAGCAGGTTTGGCATTGGTAAATTTCCCAGGCACCTTTGACCGGCGATTGGCTGACGGTTTCTCCTTTTTTCGATTCACAGCGCGGGCATGTTTTCATTGCAACCTCATCCTTTCTTATTGATACATTAAGTCCATCAGTTTTTGTTCCCATTCTTTCGTTGTCAGCGGAGAATCAAGCGGCTGAGAATAATGGCCTCTTGTTTCCGGCGCGGCAGGCGTCGTGGCGTCAAGAATCATTTTGTGTGTCATCCCTGCCGGATCAGACCCCGGGTCAAGCGGAAGGACAGACAGGTCAGGAATGATGACTGCATCGTGTTTCGGATGCATTTTCGTTGAGAGCGCCCACATGACTTGCGGCAGGTTAAACGGATCGACATCCTCATCCACGACAATGACCATTTTGCAGTAGCCGAGTCCGTGCGGCGTGGTCAGGGCGCGCATGCCGACCGCCTTGGCAAATCCGCCGTAGCGCGTTTTCGTGGAAATGATGGCGATCAGGCCGTGCGTATACATCGCGTTCACGGCGACAATTTCGTTCGGATAAGCTTCCTTGAGCTGCTGGTAAAGCGGCACGCACGTATTAATGCCGATCATATAATCGCACTCCGTCCACGGCATGCCTAAGTATAAATGTTCAAAAATCGGATTGTTTCTATGATATACCCGTTTGATTTTGATCACCGGCATGCTGCGGCCGCCTGAATAATGGCCCGTGAACTCACCGAAAGGTCCTTCGTATTCCCGTTCTCCCGCAAGGATCTCTCCTTCCAGAACGACTTCAGCGCCCCAAGGGATGTCTAAATCAGACAGTTTAGATTTGACGATTCTGTAGGGCTCCCCTTGAATCGCGCCGGCCATTTCATACTCGGATTGATCGTATAACAGCGGAGTTGACGCAGCTGTCGTAATCACCGGCTCACAGCCGAGCGCGATCGTAACGGGAAGATTCACGCCGCGTTCTTCAGCTTGGCGAAGATGAATCGCAATATCATGCTGAGGCACGGGCTGAATGCCGAGGCGGTCTTTTCCCTTTACCTGCATTCTGTAAATGCCGACATTCTGCTTGCCGAAATTGTCCGGATCTTCAAGATCGCGTGAAATGACACACGCTTTATCCAAATAGTAGCCGCCGTCCCCCTGGTTGATTCTGAATAGCGGAAGGATGTCAAATAGATTGATATCTTCCGTTATTTCATTTTCATGAAACGGCGCGGTTTCTTCCCGTTTGACCGGCACCGGAAATGCATCGTACCGTTTGGCAAACTCAAAGAATTGTTCTTTAACAGGCGAATCTTTCGGCATGCCGAGCATCATCGCGTGATTCGGCCACGAGCCGATGACATTCAGAGCCACCTGCGCATGGTGATGTCCGTAAATATTGTTAAACAAAAGCGCAGGGGTTTTATCCCCGAGATTGCTGGCTGCACGCGCGGCGGCGCCCAGATCCGGCTCCGGTTTCACCTCTTCGTTGACTGTTAAGAGCTGCCCTTCTTTTTCAAGAGCGGCGAGAAATTCCCTAAAATCCTGATAGGCCATTATCAGATTCCTCCTTTTTGTTTTTCAATTCCGTACCACCGTTTCGCTTCCGGCAGACGGATGCCGAACTGATCGAGCGTCCGGAACACAATATGGTCGATCAATTCATCCATGTCAGCCGGCTTGTTATAAAATGCAGGCATCGGCGGAAGAATGACGGAACCCATTTTTGTAAGCGCTAGCATATTTTCTAAATGGATTTGGCTGAGCGGCGTTTCTCTAGTCAGCAGCACAAGTTTTTTCCGCTCCTTCAGGATGACGTCAGCCGCCCTTGTCAGCAGATTGTCAGCCATTCCGGTGCGGATGCTTGCCAGTGATTTCATGCTGCACGGAGCGATGATCATCCCGTCCGTTTCAAACGAACCGCTTGAAATCGCCGCGGCTTGGTCTTTGTGAGAATACGTATAGGATGCGAGTTTCTCGACATCTTTTAACGTATAATCGGTTTCATGTGTAATGGTGACATTTGCCCAAGGAGACACGACAAGATGGGTTTCGATCTCCGCGGCTTTTAAATATTCTAAAAGCCTGATCCCGAATATGGCTCCCGTTGCCCCGGTCATTCCGATGACGAGCTTCATATTGACCCCTCCTTTACGCTTGAAATGTGGTGTCAAAACCATCATACTCCTGATATATCCATATGAAAAATATTCGTTAAATCTATGTATCATACCTTAAAGGTATAAAAGAAAGGAGCGAGCGTTCTCATGGATATCCGGCAATTGCGTTATTTCATTACCATTGCCCAAGAGCAGAAAATTACGACGGCCGCCAAAAAGCTTCATATGGCACAGCCGCCTTTAAGCAGACAGCTGAAACAGCTCGAAGAAGAATTGGGCGTCATTCTGTTTGACCGCAATAAAAAGAAACACATGACCCTTACATATGAAGGAAATGTCTTTTTGAAAAGAGCGAAAGAGATTCTTCATAAGTTTGAGGATGCCATTATCGAGGTACAAGAGCTGAAGGAGGAGGTGGCCGGGACACTTGCCGTCGGGTCAACCATTTACTGCGCCGCGCTCATGCTTGAGAAAGTGTCACAGATGAAAGAGCGGTTTCCGCATCTCACCTTTAACATTTGGGAAGATGAGCCTGTCTCACTGCTCGAGCTTCTGGAAACCCGGCAGATTGACGCCGCCGTCACCACCACCTTGATTAAAAACGACGGCATTGAATCGAAGGAGCTTGAAGACATTCCGTGTGTATTGGTGCTGTCCGAGCATTCAAAACGACTGTGCGGTGAAACGATTAAACTGAATGACATCGCCTCTTTGCCTTTGATCCTTTTGCGCACCGTCAATGGAAGAGGTGTGTATGACCAAGTCCTCCAAGTTTGTGAACAGTACGGTCTCGACCTTCAGGTTGTCTGTGAATGCCATGACTCCGCGACGCTCTTGAGCCTCGTATCATCAGGGTTCGGCGCCACAATTCTGCCTTTGACGATGATTCCCGTCCATATGCGCTCGCATGTCAAAACGGTTATCATCGAAGACAACCCGTTTGTCATGACACCGGCCGTCATCTGGAGAAAAGACAGCTATCTGCCGAAGCCAGTCAGACAGTTTTTGGAATTGTTTTGATCCGGAACACGAAGAATTCCCGCTTATGAAAACCAATTACTTGACTCATACTAAAAAAAAGTTATCCTTTACAATTGGGAGCTATTTTTTCTCAATAAAACTACTCAGAAAAGTGGGGAATAAAGAAGATGAAAAAAGCATTATTCGCTTTGTTCATGATGGTCAGCATCGCAATGCTTGCAGCCTGCGGAAACTCACAGGACAGCGGATCTAAGTCAAAAGACGGCGATCTTTGGGCTTCTGTCAAGAAAAAAGGCGTACTGACCGTCGGCACAGAAGGAACGTACGAACCGTTTACCTTCCATGATAAAAAGAGTGACAAACTGACCGGGTATGATGTTGAAGTGATTCAAGAAGTCGCGAAACGCCTCGGTCTGAAAGCTGACTTCAAAGAAACACAATGGGACAGCATGTTTGCCGGATTAAACGCGAAACGGTTTGACGTCGTTGCCAACCAAGTCGGCAAAACAGGCCGTGAGAACCAATATGATTTTTCGGATAAATACACAACGTCAAATGCAGTCGTCGTGACGAAAAAAGACAGCACGATTGCGAAAGAGGCTGATGTCAAAGGAAAAACAGCGGCTCAGTCATTAACAAGCAATTACAATAAATTAGCGAAAGAAGCCGGCGCGAAAATTGAAGGCGTTGAAGGCATGGCTCAATCCCTTCAGCTCATTCAGCAGGGCCGCGCTGATCTGACTTACAACGATAAGCTTGCCGTACTGAACTACTTAAAAACGTCCGGCAATAAAAACGTGAAAATCGCGTTTGAAGCAGGCCAGCCGCAGCAGACGTATTTCGCATTCCGAAAAGGAAGCGGCGAACTTGTGACTCACGTCAACAAGGCGTTAAAAGAAATGAAAGAGGACGGGACTCTTTCTAAAATAGCGAAAAAATGGTTCGGCGAAGATGTTTCTAAGTAACATGCCGGAACCCGTGATTGCAACAGCCATTCCTTGGGATCTGGTGCAGCAGTCATTCTGGCCGATTCTTTCCGGGGGAATCTATTACTCGATTCCCCTTACCATTCTTTCCTTTATTTTTGGAATGATCATCGCGCTGATTACGGCGCTCGCCAGAATGTCAAATATGAAACCATTGAGATGGGTGTTCAGCGTATACGTATCAGCGGTGCGCGGCACTCCTCTTCTCGTTCAATTGTTCATCATTTTTTATCTGTTCCCGACATTTAATATTACGCTGGACCCTTTCCCAAGCGCAGTCATCGCGTTTTCATTAAACGTGGGCGCCTACGCTTCTGAAATCATCCGGGCATCTATTTCATCCGTGCCGAAAGGGCAATGGGAAGCCGGTTATACGATCGGCATGACCTATCGCAAGACATTGTTCCGCGTGATCCTGCCGCAGGCGTTTCGCGTGTCCATTCCGCCATTATCAAATACATTTATCAGCCTGATCAAGGATACATCTCTCGCGTCACAGATTCTCGTCGCGGAGCTGTTCAGAAAAGCGCAGGAAATCGGCGCGCAAAACCTTGATCAAATCTTGGTCATCTATATTGAAGCCGCCTTTATTTATTGGATCATCTGCTTCTTGCTGTCAATCGTACAGCACGTGATCGAACGGCGTCTCGACCGTTATGTGGCCAAATAAGGAGGTTTCGATATGCTTTCCGTCAAAGGATTAAATAAATCATTCGGACAGAATGAAATTTTAAAAAAGATAGATATGGAGATAGAAAAAGGGAAAGTCATCGCCATTCTGGGACCGTCCGGTTCAGGAAAAACGACGCTTCTGCGCTGTCTGAACGCGCTTGAGATCCCCAATCGCGGCGAGCTGGCATTCTCCGATTTTTCAATAGATTTCTCCAAAAAAGTGAAGCAGGCTGATATTCTTCGCCTCCGCCGCAAATCAGGCATGGTCTTTCAGGCGTATCATCTGTTTCCTCACCGCACGGCGCTTGAAAACGTCATGGAAGGACCCGTTCAAGTGCAAAAGCGCGACAAGGAGCAAGTCAGAAAAGAAGCGATGGAACTTCTGGAAAAAGTCGGACTCAAAGACAAAATGGATTTATATCCGTTCCAGCTTTCCGGCGGTCAGCAGCAGCGGGTCGGCATCGCCCGCGCGCTTGCGATTCAGCCCGAGCTGATGCTGTTTGACGAACCGACGTCAGCGCTTGATCCGGAGCTGGTCGGCGAGGTGCTCAAAGTGATTAAGGATTTGGCGAACGAGGGCTGGACGATGGTCGTCGTCACCCATGAAATCAAATTCGCGCAGGAAGTGGCCGATGAAGTCATCTTCATTGACGGCGGCGTCATTGTGGAACAAGGACCGCCGGCCCACATTTTTTCCGCGCCGAAAGAAGAACGCACGCAGCGGTTTTTAAATCGTATACTGAATCCTTTGTAGGAACGGGAGAAGAAGCGAAACACTGATTTCGCTTCTTCTTTTTTTTGGCGGTTATGCTACAATGACAATTAATGAAATTTTATGAAAGAAGGGACCTCTTTGAAGCGGGAATTCTTGATGCGCTGGACGTTTTATTTTGCCGGTCTGTTGATTTTGTCTTTCGGGGTATCGTTAACCATTAAAGGAAAAGCTCTCGGCATCAGCCCTTGGGATGCCTTTCATTATGGGCTTTTTCAGCATTTCGGACTTTCTGTCGGCCAATGGTCCATCGTGGTCGGCGCGGTCATCGTGGCTTTAACCTGCCTGTTCACGAGGACACTCCCGAAAATCGGCGCTATCTTAAACATGGTGCTGATGGGAATGTTTATTGATTTCTTTTCGTTTCTGCTTCCTGAGACGCACGCTTTTTCCTTAGCGGCCGTGTTTTTTTCTATCGGATTGCTGCTGATCGGCTGCGGCGTCGGTATTTACGTATCAGCAGGGCTCGGCGCGGGCCCCCGGGACTCTCTGATGATGCTGATATCTGAAAAAACGGGCTGGAACGTGCAATGGGTGCGGAACGGCATTGAGCTGACGATTCTTGCCGCAGCCTGGATGATGGGCGGACCTATCGGTGCCGGAACCATTATTACGGCTGTTTTGACGGGGCTGATTCTGCGTTTTTCTTTGCCGCAGTCCTCTAAACTGTTAACATACGCGATCTCCGGGCGGGCAACGTCCGTTCATTAAAAACAAAGCCGAAACGGTTTTGTTTTTTTATTTTCGGACAGCTTTCGTCTGATATGATAGGATGGTTTTGACAATATTTTCAGACGGAGGATCGGACATGAAGATTTACGGAGTATATATGGACCGCCCGCTTTCTGCAGGGGAAGAGGATCGGATGATGGCGGCCGTGTCCGCCGAAAAGCGGGAAAAATGCCGGCGCTTTTACCATAAGGAGGATGCTCACCGCACCTTGATCGGCGACATGCTGATTCGCACCGCTGCGGCGAAGGCTTACGGACTTGATCCGGCCGGGATTTCATTCGGCGTCCAGGAATACGGAAAGCCGTACATCCCCGCGCTTCCGGACATGCACTTTAATATTTCCCACTCCGGTCGCTGGATCGTGTGCGCTGTTGATTCAAAACCGATCGGCATTGATATTGAAAAAATGAAGACCGGCACGATTGATATCGCCAAACGGTTTTTTTCGCCGACGGAATACAGTGATCTGCAAGCGAAACACCCCGATCAGCAGACCGATTATTTTTACCATCTGTGGTCGATGAAAGAGAGCTTTATCAAACAGGCCGGAAAAGGGCTTTCCCTGCCGCTTGATTCATTCAGCGTCCGCCTTAAAGACGACGGCCATGTGTCCATTGAGCTCCCGGACGGACATGAACCTTGTTTCATCCGCACATATGATGCGGACGAGGAGTATAAGCTGGCCGTTTGTGCGGCGCATCCCGATTTTTGTGACGGGATTGAGATGAAAACGTATGAAGAGCTGTTATAAGCAATCCGTCAGCATTTTGATGCCTCGCGTGATATCCCCTGTCTTGACGTTGGACACGTTGAGTTTGATGATATTTTCTTTCGGAAAATCCGATAGGTAATGGCTCTCAATCGGCTCCAACAGCACGCCTTGCGCTTTCAGACGCTGCACAACTCTTGAAGCGGAAAGGCTTTTCTCCAGCACGAGATGGGTATGGATCGACGTTTGCTTTACAGAAAAACCGCCGTACTCCTGCAGCGCGTTTTGGAGCAGCTCGGAACGTGCTCTGTAAGAGGCCCGGATTTTTTCTTTATGCCTTTTGAACATGCCGCTTTTGATATACACTTCAAGGGCCGCTTGGGATATCATCGAACAGTCGATATCGCTCAGCTTTTTATACGTATGGAAAACCGGGGCCAGCGAATCCGGGAGCACAGCCGCTCCAACACGCAGCCCCGGAAAAATCATTTTCGAAAAGCTTTTCAAATAAATCACGCGGGAAGACAGATCGTAGGCGTACAGCGGGTCTGCCTTCTGATTGTCCTCTAAATCTCCTAGGAAATCATCCTCAACCAAATAAACGTCATACGCCTCCGCTAATCGGACAAGCTCTCGTTTTTGCCATTCTGTCAGAGAGCTGCCGAGCGGATTATGAAATCGGGGCATCGTGTAAAAAAACTTAATTTCCTCCGTCTGAAACAGCCGCTCGACTTCCGCCATATCAAGCCCCTCAGCCGTCCGTTTAATGCCGCAGGCGGGAAGGCGCAGCGCTTCAAGCTGCTCCACCATCAGATGATAGCCCGGCTGTTCGATTAAAATCTTCTTTTTTCCGTTCGGAAACGGCATCAGAGACAGCAGGGATAACGCCTGCTGCACACCCGAGGTGATAAAAATGTTCCGCTCTTTTGCAAATACCTGATAATCGGATAACAGCGTCTGAAGCACCCGGATTAAAGACGGAAGCCCCTGCGGCGTGCCGTAAATGAACAAATCATTTTTATACATATCAATGGCTTTGTTGATGCAATGCTGAAAGTCGCGGTACGGAAAAATATCAGGGTCCGGCGCCGAGGCTGCAAAATCAATGATACCTGTTTGTTCTCGCTCCTGCTTTTTTTCATTTTTAATAAGATAGTAGCCGCTTTTCGGCACGGCATAAATAATGTGCCGTTTTTCAAGCTCCTGAAGCGCACGGATGACGGTGCTTTTACTGACGTGAAAACGCTCGGCCAGCTGCCTGATAGAAGGCAGCCGCGCCCCTTCCTGAAAAGTGCCGCCTTCAATGAGACTCTCCACTTCTATCATCACGTTCATATACTTTTCCATGCTGAACCTCCATCTGTACCGGTACAGTTTATCATTATTCTCATTGTACTGCTTCTTCCCTTCCCATACAATAAAAGGGAGCGGCCGGCGCTCGATCTCATTAAAGGAGTTCGTAAAGATGATTAATCAAAACCGTTTGGCTGCTGCTTACCTCGCTGCCATTTTAAATGCGCTGATTATCGGTTTTTCCTTTATATTTGTCAAGATTGCGCTTCAATCCGCCAATCCGTTTGATATATTGGCTCATCGGTTCACAGCGGCCTTCATCTGTGCAATGCTTCCTGTTTTATTCGGCTGGATCAAACTGTCCGTCAGCTGGAAGAATGTGCTGGCGATCTTGCCTTTGGCCCTTTTATATCCGGCTTTGTTTTTCAGTTTTCAGGCGTTCGGCCTTTTGTATTCTTCATCATCGGAAGCCGGTATCATTCAAGCCGCCATCCCGATTTTTACGATGCTGTTTTCGTCTTACTTTTTAAAGGAACGTCCGACATGGGCGCAAAAGGGATTCACATGCCTGTCAGTGGCCGGGGTGGTATTTATTTTCACAATGAAAGGGGTGTCCGCGGAATCGGCGAGTTTTAAAGGTGCTTTCCTGATCCTGTTGTCCGCGCTGTCCTCCGCCCTTTACAATACGGCAGCGAGACGCATGACCCAGCGTTTTTCATTGGGTGAGCTGACCTGGTGCATGTCTGCGATCGGCTTTGCTTCCTTCAACTGCATCGCTCTCTTCCGGCACGGAGCGGAAGGAACGATCGGGCAGTATTTTCTGCCCTTCCGCGATCCCGGTTTTATCGCAGCGATTCTGTATTTAGGCATTTTGTCTTCTCTCATTACATCATTGATGTCAAACTACGCGCTGTCCAAGATTGAAGCGTTTAAGATGAGCGCCTTTAACAATTTGTCCGTCATCGTGACGATGCTTGCGGGTGTCCTCGTTCTCCATGAGTCACTCCGCTGGTATCATATCGCCGGCGCCGTCTGTATCGTCATCGGAGTCTTGGGAAGCAATGCTTCAGGACGGCGGAAAAAAAGCATATTACGACATAGGGAAAAAATGAAAGGAAACGAAGACGGAATATGATCAACACACGAAATGAAAATATCTATCTCGCGGGCTGCTTAACATTTGCCGATGTAAGAAAACACTTTGCTTATCATCAAGGAAAATCCGCGGCTGTCTGTTTTTTGATTATGCTGCTGGCTTCTGCCATCTGTTTTGAAATGAACGGCCCGGTTACAGGCGGCACATGGGGCGTCAGAGCTCTCCTGAATTTCCTTGCAGCTGTGATTCTCTCTTTGGCAGTCACGGTGATCGCAACGGCAATCTCATTCTTCCGTCTTTACAGAACATACAAAACGAATCAGCGGCTGAAATCTGCCAGAAGTATTACGATTCATCAGCTCGGAATCAGCCAAAAACAAAAAAACGCAAGCATTCTTTTTGAATGGGATGAACTGCTCTCGGCTAGGGAGCACAAAGATATGTTTCGATTACAAACATCGGGTTACGGAACACTTCTGCTGCCGAAACGACTTTTCTATTCGCAAAAAGATATCGCCGTTTTCAGGCAAATGCTCCGGGAAAATGTGAATGGGAAAGTAAATGTAACAGAATAAAAGACAAAAAGGAGGGTGTCCCCCTCCTTTTTTGTCAGCCTGATATTTCCGCCTGTTTCTGCAGCTGCTTTGCTTCCTGACAAATTTCTTCGAACAGATCCGCGATGTGTTCCTCTTCAACACATGAAAATGCGATTCGCAAATCGGTTTCATTAATGGATATCGTCCCGATTCCTCTCTTTTCAAGCAACGACACTCTCAATTCGCCGGCGTTTATGTCTTTCAGCCGGACACACATGAAATAACCAGAGTTAAACGGGTAAGGCGTCCATACGTCATCATAGTGCTTGTTTTCTGCAAGAACGGCTTTCACTTTGTCAGCCCGTTTTTTCATGATGTTATATTTCAGCGATTTTTCTTTCTCGTATTCCGGTGACTGCATCGCCCGCAGCATAAACGTTTGGGACGGGTGCGGGGCGCTTGAAATCGTTCCCCTGATAATCCCTTTTGTTTTTTCCTCGAGCACGCGCAGCGCTTTTTCGCTTTTTGTGCTGTACGTAATAAAACCGACGCGGAAGCCCCACGCGTAATTTTCCTTCGTCGCGCCGTCTATTTTCACGCAAAGCACCCGGTCGTGCACTTGGGCGAGTTTGCTGAAGATGGATTCCTGAATGGCCGTTTCATCGTAAAACAGATTGTAATACGCATCGTCTACGAGCACGACAATCTCTTTGCCGGCTTCTGCCGCCTCCAGGATCACGCTGACGATTTCTGACGCTTCCTCTTCTCCCGGCGTGTAGCCTGTCGGATTATTCGGGAAATTCAGCACGACAATCGCCTTTTCTTCCTGCTTTTTCAGCAGCTCGGACAGCCCCGCCGCATTAAAACGCCCATCCTGCTGAAAAAGCGGGTAGGTCTCAATGGATGCCTTGCGCCGGACACCGAAAATGAAATTGTAATTTCCCCAATATTTATCAGGCAGAAGCAGCGTATCCCCTTCATTGACGAACAAGTCGGCGGCAATGCTCAGTCCGTGTGTTAAAGCGTTTGTCACGATCGGCGTGCTGATGTCTTTGCCGGCTAATGAAGGATTTTCGAGACGCATTTTTTTCAGCCATTCCTGTCTGAGCGGCTCTTTTCCCTGCGGCGGAGCATAATCGTAGATATCATCGGGGTTATAGGCGGACAGTGTCTCTTGAATATGGGAAAAGTGCATGGACTCGCCCTGTGAGGTGGCAATCCCGATCGTGGCATTATACTTTCCGGCCTTGGCTTTCGCTTCCGCCGATTGTGTCAGCACCCCTTTCGGATAAAACAACTCTCTGCCCAAATCAGAAAGCATATGAAGCACGTGCGGGTTTTCTTCAGATAATGTTCTGTTCAGCTCTTTTGCTGCATCATTCATGTACGACAATCCCTTCAAAATTATATTCCATCAAATCATAACATAAAATTTTTGATAAATGAGAAAACTCGCGGGCGGATTTTGTTACAAAAAACAGACAGCGAATGCTGTCTGTCATATCCTATAACAATTGGCCTGCAGTGCTCCTGTTAATAATCTCATAGATTCGTTCCGCCACTTTTTCAGTTTCACTTAATATGAACATGTGGCCGTCCGAAAACTCATGAAATACGGGATTGTCGGCCCATTTTTTCCATCCGTCCGCATCTTTGATACATTTTTTATCCTTCCGCCCGTTAAAAACATGGACGGGTGATTGAATGATGTGAGAATCAGACGGACGGAAGCTTTCAAGCGCGCGGTAGTCGGATCTGAAAGAAGGCAGGAAAAATGACATGACCTCCTTATTCTCCACTAACTCCTGCGGCATTCCGCCAAGCTCGATAATATGGGCGAGAAATTTTTCATCATCAAGATGAGACACTTTTTTCCTTTCCACATGCGGCGGCTGAATGGCTGAGATGATCACGGCCTGCGGGTAAATGCCCTCCCGCTCCAGCTTTTGCGCCAGCCTGAAAGCGACCATGCCTCCCATACTGTGGCCGAACAGCACAAACGGGCGGTCGGGATGGAGATTCAACTCCTGCTTGTATAAACTGACAAGCTGTTCAAAATCCTCAACGGCGGACATTTGATTTGTTCCGTGTCCCGGCGGTTCCGCGGCAAGCATCTCACACTCACCTTGAAGATAGGTGTGGAGCGGGCGGAATGATGCGGAATAGCCTCCTGCGAACGGAAAACAGATAAGCTGCGTTTTTTCCGTGGTATCGAACGATTTAAAGAGCTGGACCATTGGCGGGCTTCCTCCTTTTCTATCGTGAAGTTGTCAGCTTCAGATGTTCCTTCCTTAGGAATTCGAGCAAATATGCCGCATTCCTTTCGAGACATTCTCCCTGAAGCATTTCTGCGTGCGTGCCGCAGCCTTTTTTCACACGGTATTCACCTGTCGTGGCTTCCTCCCACGAAGCGAGCCACGGCGGCATCGCAAAGTCCGGTTCTGACGTTAATAGATCTATATCCGCTTTGACCGTGCCGGTGCTGACGGTATGAACGAAATAAGAATAAAACGCGTTTGTTTTTTTGGCGAGACCTTCTTTGACGGCTTCGTTATTCAGCGCTTCATTGTCCCGGTTTACCTTCATCAGCGCCTGGACATCACTTTCTACGGTGCGGCCTTCCAAGTCGCTGACGCCTTGTTTTTTATAGGAATCAACCATGATCAGCCGCTCCACTTTACGGCCTTCGGCTTCAAGCCGTTTGGCCGTTTCAAAGGCGAGCGTGCATCCTGCCGAGTATCCGAACATCTTGACCGGTCCTTCCGGCTGGAGCTGATTGATCAGCTCTGTGTAGCGTTCGATGCGGTTGTCTTCCTCGATAAAATCAAACGCACAGATTTTATAGCCGGACAGCTGTTTTGCCAGCGGCTGGTACATCAGCCCGTAACCGAGAACCGGCGGGAACGCAAACAGTGTGTCAGACTGATTTTTATTCATGATGGTGAGATCTTTCATTCCTTTTTCTTCACCGTGAAGCAGATAACCGGCAATGTCTGCGATTGTCGTCGCTTCGAATAACAGCTGCACCGGAATGTCCGTACCGAGCTCTTTTTTAATGCGCGACGCTGCCGTCATCGCTTTTAAGGAATGGCCCCCGAGCGCGAAGAAATCATCATGAATCCCGATCTGCTGTCTGCCGAGAATCTCGGACCAGATGTGTGCAATCGTTTCTTCCGTCGCGTTTCGAGGCCCGATCCATTCTTTCGCCGCCTGAGCCTGATCCGGTTTCGGCAGCTGCCGTTTATTGACCTTCCCGTTTGTCGTTAACGGAAGCTCCTCTAAGAAAGTAAAGGTTTGCGGCACCATGTAAGCAGGAAGCTGTTTTTTCAAGTGCCTCTTTACGTCTTCAGCTGAAAGCGGCGTCCGGTTCACGAGGTAGGCGTTGATTGATGCATCTCCGGACTCATGGCGGTCCGCAACAACGACCGCATCTTTCACACCCGGGTATTCCTGCAGCTGCTTTTCGATTTCTTCAAGCTCAATCCGGTGTCCGCGTATTTTGACCTGGTCGTCAATACGCCCGGCGTATTCAATTGTTCCATCCGGCAGCCAGCGTGCTAAATCCCCTGTGCGGTAAAGCGTTTCTCCCGGCTTGAACGGATTTGGGATAAACGTTTGCTTCGTCAGGTCATGACGGTTCAGATACCCTTTTGATACACCCATTCCGCTGATGCACAGTTCACCGACAGCTCCGAACGGCTGAAGCTGATTTTGCCCGTTAAGAATATAAACACTGGCATTGCTGATCGGCTTTCCGATCGGCAATGAGGAAATGGAATCCGGTATATCGTGCACGATGTGAGCTGTCGCAAACACCGTGCCCTCAGTCGGCCCGTAGCAATTAATCAGCTTGCCGGGCCCCATGATCTCAAGCGCCTTTCTGACGTGAGGCACTGACGCGCGCTCACCCCCGAATAACACACAGCGAAGCCCCTTCAGCCACTCCTCTCCCGCATCGGTGAGAAGATTAAAAAGTGCGGTTGTCGCAAACATGACAGTGACATTCTCCTGCCGGATCAGATCAGTGAGCCGTTCTGTATCAAGCAGTGTATGTTCATCTGCGATAATGAGCCGTGCCGCATTCAGTATTGATGCGTAGAAATCAAAGGTAAATGCGTCAAAGGCGTAATTGGAAACAGATAAGAACGTATCTTTTTCAGAAAATGCCATGTAGTCTACATGCTTGACCAATCCTTGAATATTGGCATGAGTGGTGATATTGCCCTTCGGCTTTCCGGTTGTGCCGGACGTATACATAATATACGCCGGATCATCGGGATCAATTGCGGCTGCAGGATCGCTTGCCTGTTCCTCAAACCGTGCTCGATTATCGATGATGAGTGTTGTTCCTGTATACGGCAGCTGAGCCGCTTTTTCTTTCATCTCCTGATGTGTCAGCAGACAGGCTGCCGCACTGTCAGCCAGCATGTACGAGATTCGGTCCTCCGGCAGCTTCGGATCAACCGGCAGATAAGCCGCTCCCGCTTTTAATACGCCGAGAATGCCGATCACCAGTTCAAGCGAGCGCTTCGTGTATAACGCGACAACGGTGTCCTTGCCCGCACCTTGCTTTTGCAAACGGCGCGCAAGACGGTTCGCTTCCTCATCTAATTCACGATAGGAAAGAGTCTGGCCGGAATACGTAAGCGCCGGTGCATCTGGATTTACATTCACCGCTTCCTTGAACCAATCTGTCAGAGGCTTCGCCTGATGAGTCTGAGCCGGCGGGTTTAAGCCGGTAAGCAGAAGCTCTCTTTCCTTTTCATCAACAAGTCTGATCGTATTGACAGGCTGATCCGGCTTCTGGATGAGCTGCTGAATCGCTGTGAGAAGCTGAGATTTTAAGCGCAGGATAAATGCCTCATCAAACACATTCCCGTTATAGGCAAGCTTAATCAGCATCTCATCACCTGGAGAAGCCATCAGGTTGAGATCATAATTCGATTTCTCAAATACATGGACGTCCTCCATATCAAAGCCGTTTTCACTGTTTTCTTCATTTTTTGCATCCTGAAGCGGATAATTTTCAAACACAATGATGTGGTCAATCAGCTTTGGCTGATCGGCCTGGCTTTGGATATCATAGAGCGGCACATATTGATGCGGCTCAGACTGCAGTGATTGCTCCTGCAGCTGCTTGAGCAAGCCGTTAAATGTGGTATCCTCAGACAGCTTCACCCGCCTCGGGACAGCATTGATAAACAGCCCGACCATATGTTCAACGCCTTTGATTTCTGCGGGACGCCCGGAAACGACTGTGCCGAAGATCAAATCTCCGGACTGCTGGTAGCGGCTGATTAATACACTCCAAACCGCCTGAAGCGCCGTACTCAAAGTGGTATGCTGCGATTTTGCAAGCTCGGTAAATGCTTTTGTTTCCGCCTCCGGCAGTGAGAAGAGCAGCTCTTTCGGCTCATAGCCGTCCTTTTGTTTCTTTCTTTGCTCCGCAAATGTCGTTTGTCCTTCAAAATCTTCTAAGTACCCGCGCCAGTAATGCAGTGATGCTTGTTTATCCTGCTTTTCAAGCCACTTGATATAGTCTTTATACGGTTTGACCGGCGGCAGGCTGTACGGCTTTTGTTCGCGCAGGGCATTGTATACCTTAAACAGATCCTGCACGACGATGCCGAAGCACCAGCCGTCCAAAATGATGTGGTGGTAGCTCCACACCCATTCAAAGCTTTCTTCCGATTTTTTAAAAATGGCTGCCCGCATCGGAATATCCCGCGTCAAATCAAAGCCCTTGATCTTATCCTGTTCTTTGTATTCATTGATTTTGGCTGTTTGCTCGCTGTCCGTTACATGTGTCAGATCGATTTCTTCTATCTGAAACTGCCGTTTTTTCAATACGACTTGGACCGGCCTTTTTACTTTTTCGTGAATGAACACGGTACGAAATACATCGTACCGGTCCATGATCACATTCATGCTTTCTTCAAGGCATCTGATATTCAAGCTGCCTTTTACTTTCATTGTCATTTGTTCGATGTAAAAACTTTGGCCGGGATTCAGGAGAGTATGAAACAGCATTCCCTCCTGCATCGGCGACAAATAATACATGTCCTGAACCTGATCTTTGCTGAATTGGCTCATCTGCTCCGCTCCCCCCTTCTGTTAACTGTTTTTGTCACGTTAAATTCTCCTCAAGCATGTCAAAGATGTCTCCCATTTCATCCATCTCAAGATCCTGCGCGCTGAAATCGCTCGGCGTAAATTCTTTCTCCTCTTTGGCTGTGCAATGGCGGATGATCATTAAGAGATTGTCTTTAAACCGCTGCATCTGTGTTTCGACGGTGCTTCTTTCATATTCTTCCTGATTGTATGAGCAGGAAATGACGAAGCGGCCGCCTGTAACCATCCCGCTGAAGCTCAGTGCGTATAACGCCTCTGACTCTTCGCTGACTTGACGTCCCATATCATATGGAGACGGCTCAAACCATTCCGTTTTCACTTCATTGTCAAACTGCCCTAAGTAGTTAAAACTGATTTCAGGCGTGACGCCTTTTTCTGTTTCATCGGATGACAGATACCGGAGAATCCCGTATCCTACACCTTTATCAGGAACGCGCCGCACCGTCTCTTTTACCGTTTTAATGACGGAAGAGACGCCGTCTTCCTTGCTGATCTGCAGAATCAACGGATATTGGGCCGTAAACCAGCCGACCGTCCGTGAAATATTGACATTCGGTATGATTTCTTCCCGGCCGTGTCCTTCTAAGTTGATGCCGACTTTGCCGTTTTCCGTCCATTCACCGATCGTTAAGCCGAGCGCGCTGAGCAGAATGTCGTTGATTTCCGTTCCGTACGGATGATGAACATCTGTGAGCAGCTGTGCCGTTTCTTCCTCAGTCAATTCACATTTCACGGCCGCCGTATGTTTGACGAGCCGTTTGTTCGGATCATGGTCTTTCGGCAGCGGCTGGAGTTCTTCCGCATCTGCCTGCGCCCAATAAGCCGCCTGCTTTTTCAGCTCTTCTGATTGCGCAAACGTGTTCAGCGCCTCCGCCCAATCTTTAAAGGAGTGGGTTTTCTGCGGGAGGACGATGCTGTTTTGCTGCTGCGCCTGTTTATAACCTGAAGCGAAATCCTCAAGCAGAATTCTCCATGAAACCCCGTCCACGACGAGATGGTGAACCGCGATTAACAGATGATCGCCTTGTTCTGTCCGGTATTGCTCCGCTTTTAACAGCGGGCCGTTCTCCAGATCAAGACTTCCCTGAAGATGATCGGCAAGCCGCTGAATCTGGCTTTTCAGCATATCCTCGTCAGTTCCGTACAGATCAACGATTTCAAAGCTTGCCTTGCATTCTGTGACAGGGAGGTATGTCTGAATGATGCCTTCCCTTTCTTCACGGTAAACCATGCGGAGCGCATCATGGTGTTCAATCAATGCTTGCAGGGTTTTTTCCACCAGGTCCGGATCAAAGCCGTCTTTCGCGTGAAGCATGACGGATTGGTTCCAGTGGTGTTTGTCGGTAAAGTTTCGTTCAAAGAACCAGCGCTGGATCGGCGTTAACTCCGCTTCGCCTTCGACAGGGCCCTGGTCGGCCTGCTTGCCTTCCGTCCGCTCCACATAGGAGACGAGCTCTTCGATGGTCGGATGCTGGAAGAGATCTTTCATCTCCAGCTTGTAGCCGTGCTGGTTCAGGCGGCTCGCCATTTGGATGCCTTTGATCGAATCCCCGCCGAGCGTGAAGAAATTGTCGCTTACGCCGATCTGATCAAGACCGAGCACTTCCTGCCAAATGTCGGAAAGCAGGGTCTCCATCTCCGTTTCCGGCGCTTTGTACGCGGCGCTTCCCGCTTCAATGTCAGGCGCCGGCAGGGCTTTTTTGTCAATCTTTCCGTTTGCGGTGACCGGAAGCTCGTCCATCTCCACCCAGAACGCCGGCACCATGTAGTCAGGCAGCTTGTCTTTCAGCGCGGCTTTGAGCGCTTCAATATCGTCCTGCTGAGGAGCGACATAGGCGCAAAGCGCGGTATTGCCCGCTTTGTCTTCCACGGCCGTCACCGCTGCGTCATGAACGTCCGCAAGCTGGGAGAGGCGGACTTCGATTTCTGAAAGCTCGATCCGGTAGCCCCGCACTTTGACCTGCTGATCAATACGCCCGATGTATTCGATGCCGCACTGCGCGTTCCATTTGACGAGGTCGCCGGTCCGGTACATGCGCTCGCCGGGCACGAACGGATCTGCGGTAAACCGCTTCGCCGTTTCTTCTTCACGGTTCAGGTATCCGCGCGCAAGACCGCGGCCGGCCACGCACAATTCACCGGCAATGCCTTCCGGCTGCACCTGATCGCCGTCGCCGAGAATATAAACTCTCGTATTGGCAATTGCCCGTCCGATCGAAAGCGATCCTTCCTCCGGATTGATGACGCCGCTTGTCGCGACGACGGTGTTTTCCGTCGGGCCGTAGTTGTTGACGATCGTGTACGGCTGTTTCACCGCCCGCTTCAGCTTGTCGCCGCCGACGAGAAGCATGCGGAGAGAGGTATTTTCCAGCTCCATAAATTGTTCGGCCAGCTGCGTCGGCAGGAAGGTGATGGTCACGCCGTTCTCCTCGAAATAGTGATTTAAGCGGGTGATATCCAGCCGGATCGCTTCGTCAATGACATGAAGCTCCGCGCCGATGGTCCATGTCGGGAACATCTCCCAGATGGAGGCGTCAAAACCGAAGCCCGCGTATTTGGCGCTTTTATCATCCGCCGTCATGGCGAATGCGTCGTGATGCCAGAAACACAGGTTCACCAGCGCATGGTGTTCGACCATGACACCCTTCGGCTGTCCGGTCGTTCCTGACGTGTAAATCATATAAGCGAGATGATCCGCCGTTGTTTCCGTCTGCGGGTTCGCTTCATCGTTTTCATCAAGCGGCAGGCTCAGAATGGAGCGGCTGCCGTCAAGCAGGATCGTTTCTCCGTTGTAGCTGTCCGGCACGCCCAGCGCTTCCTGTGTGAGAAGAAGCTTGGCGCCGCTGTCCTGCAAAATGTAGCTGATGCGCTCTTCCGGGTAGTCGGGGTCAATCGGCACAAATGCCGCGCCCGCTTTCAGGACGCCGAGTACGCCCGCGGCCATTTCCAAGGACGGTTTCGTCAAAATGCCGACACGTTCGTCAGCCGTGACGCCGCAGTCCATGAGAATGCGCGCGATGCGGTTCGCCCTTGCGTTCAGCTCGCCGTACGTCCATTTCGCGCCGTTATATGCCGCGGCCGGCCGGTTCGCGTAGCGGGCGGCCGTTTCTTCAAAGAGAAGGTGAACCGTTTTGTCCCGCGGCACAGAAATTGTTTTTCCTTTCCATGCGTCAAGGAGGGCTTGTTTTTCAGCATCGCTGATCAGTGAAATCTCAGGCAGCTTTCTGTCCGGACTTTCTGCCGCTTGCTTCAGAATCCGCAGGAACCCGGCGCTCCACTTTTCAATTGTTTCTTTTTTAAACAGATCAGTCGCATATTCAAACTGAAGGCCGAGACCTTCTTGATCCGTAAAGCCGCCGAGTGTCAGATCGAATTTCGCCGTGCCTTGGTTTGACTCATACGGAGTGATGCGCAGGTTCTCCAGTTCCAGTGTTTCTTTATCCGGATCTTCTGTCGTCACCATAACCTGGAACAACGGGTTGCGGCTCATATCTCTCGGCAGGTCAAGCTTTCCGATCAGATCTTCAAACGGATAATCCTGATGCGCCAGCGCGTCAAGATTGGTTTGTTTCACCCGTTCGAGCAGCCCGGCGAAGGTCTGCTCTTTTCGCGTTTCATTGCGAAGCGCAAGCGTATTGACAAACATCCCCGGCATTTCCTGAACTTCAGCGCTCGTTCTTCCGGCGGTCACCGAGCCGATAATGATATCGCGCTGCCCCGTGATTTTGCTCAAAAAGACATGGAACGCGGCGTGAAGCACCATATGAAGAGTCGCTCCCGATGATTCCATTAATTCACGCACCGCTTTTTCCGTTTCACGCCCCGCTCTGAAACGGACGGATTGTCCTTTAAAACTTTGAACCGGCGGACGGGGGAAATCGGTCGGCAGATTCAATTCAGGAAGCTCGCCGGAAAATGCGGAGAGCCAATAACGCTCATGGTCTTTCATCCGTTCGGCCTGCTCGGGTTCATTCTGCCAGACGGCGAAGTCTTTATAGTGCAGGTTCGGCGACGGCAGGCTTCCGCCTTTGTAAAGATGAGCGAGCTCTTTGACCAGCATGCTTCTAGACACGCCGTCGGCAATAATATGATGCATATCCAGCAGCAGCAGGTGTTTCTTTTCATTCAGTCTGACAAGAGCGGCCCGAATGAGCGGAGCCGCACTCAGATCGAACGGCTTAATGAATGCCTGAATGATAAGATCCGCTTTCTCCTCGTCCGCTGCTTCAAAGATGTGCAGGTCAATGTCAGCCTGTTCTGCGATCTGCTGCATCGGGCGGCCGTTTTGATCGATAAAGGACGTCCGCAAAGACTCGTGGCGATTGATCATCTGATTGAGCGCTTCCTGAAGCCTTGAAATATTGACTTCTCCTTCCATCAGAAGAACGGACGGCATATTATAACTGATTGTCTCCCGGTCAAGCTGGTTCAGGACGTACATCCGTTTTTGGGCGGATGATAACGGGTACGCGTCTGCACTGTCGGCCGGTGAGATTATCCGATATCCCTCAGATACCGCTGATTTTTCGATATATGCGGCAAGCAGGCGGACAGTCGGCTGTTCGAACAGCGCTTTTAACGGAACCGTTTTGTCCAGTTCAGCCTGAATATTGGCGAGGAGCATCATGCCTTTTAAAGAGTGCCCGCCATAATCGAAGAAATTATCGTCAATGCCGAGCGTATCCGTACCGAGTGTCTGTTTCCAAATGCGGCACAGCTTTTCCTCCAATTCCGTTTCCGGCAAGGCTGAAACTGTTTGCGCCGTTTGGCTGACGCCCGGTTTCGGAAGGGCGTTTTTATCGGTTTTTCCGTTGGCTGTGAGCGGAATGCGGTCTACTTGCATGAAATAAGCCGGAAGCATATGAGACGGCAGTGTTTCGGAAAGCCGTTTGCGAAGCTCAGAGCCTTTCAGCTCGCTGTCGGCTTTATAATACGCGCACAGTTCCGGCAGCCCGCCTTCGCTGACTGCGAGAACGACCGCCTCCTGAATGCCGTTTACGCTTAACAGCACAGTTTCAACCTCTTTTAATTCAATGCGGTAGCCCCGGATTTTCACCTGATCATCCGCACGGCCGATAAATTCAATCGTCCCGTCAGGAAGCCTGCGGACGACATCTCCCGTTTTGTACATCAGGCTGTCCGGTGAAAAAGGATTTGAGAGAAATTTCTCCGCCGTCAGCTGCGGACGGTGAAGATATCCTCTGGCAAGCCCCTTCCCGGCAATATAAAGCTCGCCGCTTGCGCCCGGAGGAACGAGCTGCATTGCTCCGTCCAATACAAGCGCGCCGGTATTTGCGATCGGGCGGCCGATGACGGGACGCTGCTCATATTGATCAAGGCGCTCCATATTGATCCGTCCGGCAATGGCGCCGATCGTCGTTTCCGTCGGCCCGTAGTGATTGATGAAGTCGGTATGGGCGTATACGTCATGAAACTTGCGGACATCGGACGTGATGATCTTTTCTCCGCCGAGCACCACTAAACGAAGCGGGCTGAAACGGCGTTCTGACGTAAAACGGGCTGTATTGACGATCATATGGAACAATGACGGCGTCAGTTTCATATACGTAATGCCGTTTTTCTGTATATACTCACCAAGCTGATCAGGCGCGGTGTACGTCTCTTTCGGCACAATGTGCAGCTCGCCGCCCGCCTGAAGAATCGGGAATATGGCCGTATAGCCGAGATCAAATGCGTAAGAAGACAGCAGCACAGATTTGTCAGCTTCGGTCAAACCGGCTTCACGGCTGAACCATGTGACATAATTGATTAGATTGCGGTGCTCCAGCTGGACGCCTTTCGGTTTGCCCGTTGTTCCCGAGGTATAAATGATATATGCAAGCTGGTCGGCGCCGGGCTCCGTTTCAAGCCGGCCGGCGCTTTCGTTCTGCCATTCTCCGTCTTCCATTACGACCGTTTTTCCTTTATAAACGGCGGCCGCGGTCATGTTTCTTTCATTGACGACCAGAAGCTTCGTTCCGCTGTCTTCAAGAGAGTAGCGGATTCTCTCTTCAGGAGTCTCCGGATCAATCGGGAGAAATGCCGCTCCGGCTTTCATGACGCCGAGAATCGCGGTAATCAAGTCGGCCGAACGATCCATCATAATGGCCACAATGTCCTCACTGCCCGTTCCGCAAGCCTGAAGGTGGCGGGCAAACCGGTTCGAGCGTTCATCAAGCTCACGATATGTCAGACTTATTCCGCCCGCAACCGCCGTGAGATCAGGCGTTTTTTGCGCTTGCCGTTCAAACAGCGAAACAAAAGTGCCCTCAGGCAGATCCGCTTCCGTACGTTTTTCATCAGAAAGGAGCGCTTCCCGTTCAGGAGCGGACAGCAGGCTTGCGTCGGCCAGCTGAATATCCG
Source organism: Bacillus sp. hwrm1 (assembly GCF_040207805.1). Taxonomy (NCBI): domain Bacteria; kingdom Bacillati; phylum Bacillota; class Bacilli; order Caryophanales; family Bacillaceae; genus Bacillus; species Bacillus sp. hwrm1. The sequence goes on from NZ_CP157943.1 coordinate 3,772,350, forward strand.
GATTTTCAGCGCAGGCTTTAATCAGATTGACAAAATGAGCGCTCCAGCGGCGGATGGTTTCGTCCGCAAATAAGGCTTTCGCGTAATCAAAACTCAATCCGACCTCTTCTCCGCGTTCAGCCGCTTCTAAGGAAAGATCAAATTTAGCGACATGATGATGCATGGAGTATGAAGAAATCTCCAAATCTCCGAGCCGCAGGGCCGGGATCTCCATGTTCTGCATATTAAATAACACGCTGAACAGCGGACTCCGGCTTGTGTCCCTCGTTAACGGCAGTTTTTCAATTAATTCTTCAAGCGGATAGCTTTGATGCTCAAAAGCTTGAAGGCTCGCTGTTTTCACCTCATCCAGAAATTGTTTGAACGTTTTTTTGCCGGCAGGATGCGACCGAAGCGCAACTGTGTTGACAAACATGCCCGGCACGTCTTGGAGATCAGGATGCTGTCTTCCGGCCGCCGGAGACCCGACTATGATGTCTTCCTGCCCCGAATATTTGGACAGCAGCACTTGAAAAGCGGCTAACAAGAACATGTACATCGTCGTATCCGTATCAGCCAGCAGCTTCTTAATCTGCGCCGTCACCTGTTTATCAAGCCCGAAGATGACGCGTTCCCCTTCAAAACTGCGCTCGGCAGGACGCGGGAAATCAAGCGGCAGATCCAACACCGGCAGATCGCCTTTGAACGTATCAAGCCAGTAGGCTTCGTGCTGATCGAGATTTGCTTTTTCACGCTGCCAGACTGAAAAATCCTTATAATGAATCTTTGGCAGCGCAAGCTCCGTGCCTTGATAAAGCTTCGCAAGATCACCGATGAAAATGCCCATTGAGCTTCCGTCCGTAATAATGTGGTGCATGTCAATCAGCAGAAGATGCCGGTCTTCTTCAAGCCGGATCAGCTTCGAACGGACAAGCGGCGCGCGGTTGAGCGCAAACGGCCTGATAAAGGCTTTTGTCAGCTCTTCTGCATCTTCTTCCCGGCCCTCGGCGGTTTCAAGCTCAAACGACACGTTTTTGTGAATGGTCTGCACGACTTCTCCCTCTGCCATGTCAAATGACGTACGCAGTGTCTCATGACGGTTGATTAATGCCTGCATGGCCTCCTCAAGACGCTTTTTGTCTACTGACCCTTCCAGCAAAAGTACAGCAGGGACGTTGTAGCTCGTGCTGGCCTGTCCGAGCTGATTAAGGATATACATCCTGCGCTGTGCTGAGGAAACAGGATAATGCTTCTGATAAGGCGCTTGTCGGATCGGTTCAAACTGCTGCTCCTCCTCGCTCTCATGCTGCAAATAATGCGCTAGCTCCTGAATGGTCGGCTTTTCAAATAACACTTTAATCGGTACTTCTTTTTGAAAGTGCTCCTGGATTTTAGCGGTCATCATCATGGCTTTTAAAGAATGTCCGCCAATCGTGAAGAAATTGTCAGTCACACCCGCTTTTACACCGAGAATGCCTTCCCAAATGTCAGCGAGTTTCTGCTCCGCTTCCGTTTTCGGCGCTACGTATTCTTTTTGAACGGCTTCAGCCTGAGGCTCAGGCAGCGCTTTTTTATCAATTTTTCCGTTCGCCGTAAGCGGAAACTGATTCATCTGGATGAAGTGCGCGGGAATCATATATTCCGGAAGTGATTCCGAAAGTGTTTTGCGCAGGTCTTCCGGCGAAAGGGCTTGGTCTGCCGTAAAGTAAGCGCAGATTTCATTTTCATCCGCTTTATTTTTCCGGATCACAGCCGCAGATTCCGTCACATTCTCCGCCTGGCTGATTTTCGCCTCGATTTCGCCGAGCTCGATTCTGAAACCGCGGACCTTTACTTGGTTGTCAATTCTGCCGAGAAACTCGATCGTGCCGTCCGGAAGCCACTTCGCCAAGTCCCCCGTCCGGTATATCATTTCATCCGGTCTGAACGGATCGCGGACAAACTGCTTCTCCGTTAATTCAGGCAGGTTCACATAGCCTCTTGCCACTCCGCTTCCGCCGACGCACAGCTCACCGGGCGCGCCGATCGGCTGGAGATTGCGGTTTTCATCCATAATGTACGCAGTGGAATTTCCGATCGGCTTCCCGATCGGGACCGAACCGTCATAATCCTGATCAATGAGAAAACTCGTCGAAAACGTCGTATTCTCCGTCGGCCCGTATCCGTTCCAAAGCGACAGCTCCGGTGATGCCTTTCTCACTTTGCTGACGATATGCGGCACAAGCGCATCACCGCCGATGATGAGGTGCCGGAGCGTGTTAAACATGCCGGCATCCTTTTGGGCAAGCTGATTAAACAGCGGAGACGTCAGCCACATGGTCGTGATCCGCTGCTCTTTCAGAAATTGGGCGAATTGTCCGGCGTCAAGCAGCGTCTCTTTTTTCACCGGGTGCAATGACGCTCCGTTCAGCAATGCGCCGAAGACTTCGAAGGTTCCGGCATCAAAGCTGACGGCTCCCGTTTGCGCCATCCGGTCTTCTTCATGAACCGGCACGTAATTCGAATGTTTGACGAGCCTGATGATATTTCTGTGTTCAATCATGACGCCTTTCGGTTTGCCGGTCGATCCGGATGTATACATGATATACGCCAAGTCGTTGCCGCCGGCCGGAAGATTCAAGTCTGTTCCGCTTACCGTTTCATCCGCGCTTTCATCCAGCATGACGACCGGGACTTGCAATGCGCCCGCTTGTTCTTGATAGTCCTGAACTGTCAGTACGAGCCGAATCGAGCTGTCTTCCGCCATAAAGCGGAGACGGTCCTCCGGAAAAGCCGGATCAATCGGCACATATGCGCCGCCTGCTTTTAGGACGGCAAGCATTCCGACAACGGTTTCCGCAGACCGGTCGTTCATAATAGCGGCGGTCCGGCCTTTTTCCAGCCCGCTCTTCACAAGGTGTCTCGCCAGACGGTTGGCCGCTTCGTTCACTTCACGGTAGGTCCATTCGCGTCCCGCTTCTTTTATCGCGATGCTTGCAGGCGTCCGGTTTGCCTGTGCTTCAAACAAACGGTGAACGGCCTCCTCTTCCGGAAGCGCCGTTTTCGTATCATTGAATATCTCAACAATCTGCCGCTCTTCTTCGCCTGAAACAAGGCCGAGTTCCCGCACGGGCGCGTCAGGCGTTCCGACCGCGGCTTTCATCATGCGGGTCAGATGGTGCGCCGTTCGTTCGATGGCATCATGAGCGAAAGCCGCTCCGTTGTATTTGATTTTGACAGTCCACGTTTTTCCCGGATACACGATGAGATTGAAATCAAAGCTCGTCTGCTCAAAAGCATGTTCAACTTTAATGGAAAAGCCGAGTCTTTCCTCCATGCCCCCGTTTTCCAGCTCTTTGTCCAGCGGATAGTTTTCAAACGCGACCAAATGATTTAAGAGGCTGCCGTCCAGGGCGGAGCGCTTTTGAATGTCATAGAGCGGCACATAATCATAGCGCTCGGCTTCCACGGCGTTTTTCTGAACTGCCGCCATCACGTCCGAAAAGGCTGCATCTTTGTCAATCTTGATTCTGACGGGAATTGTATTGATGAACAGCCCCGCCATCGTTTCTATGCCGTTGATTTCTGAAGGACGGCCTGATACGACGGTGCCGAACACCACATCGTCTGTATAGTTGTATTTGCTGAGCACCGCACCCCAAACGGCCTGAAACAGGTTAGGCCCCGTGACTTGATGCCGGTTGGCGGTCTGCTGAATCTGCGCGACCAGCTCTTCATCCCAGACAAAAGAATATTCTTCATTTTGGTAGTCTTTCTTTTCTGCTGCCAGACGGCCCGGGAGCAGGCTCGGCTGTTCGAAATCCGCCAGGCGGCTGCTCCAATATTGTTCCGCCTCCTCATAATCCCGGCCTCCGAGCCATTTGATATAGTCAGAGTAAGGTTTGCCCTGGCTTCCCCCGGCGGGCCGGCCGGCACGAAGCGCTTCATAGTTTTGGAACAGGCTTTTCATCAAAACGCCCATACTCCAGCCGTCCATGACGATATGATGATTGCTCCAGACGAGATACAGCTCCTTCTCACTGAGTCTGAACACCGCCGCTTTAAAGAGAATATCTTTCGCCAGATGAAAGCCCTGCTGCTGCACGCCGCGTTTATAGCGTTCAATATATTCGGTTTGGCGCGATTCATCTAATTGACTGATATCTTCATAGTGCACCTTCGTCTTCCGCTCCGCCAATACGACTTGGCGCGGTTTTTGAAGCTGCTGGTGCACGAATACCGTACGCAAAATGTCATATGTCCGGATCAGCTCATTGACGCTTTTTTCAAAAAGCTCCAGCTGAAAGCTTCCGTGAATCCTAAGCTCTAATTGTGTGAAGTAGGAGGAAGAATACGGATCAAGCAGCGCATGATACAGCATTCCCTCCTGCATCGGTGTGAGTGCATACACCTTTTGAATCGATTTTTTGCTCATATGTCACCTCTGTCTTTTCTGTTAGAGAATTTCCATTAATTTATCAAGTTCATCAAGCGTCAGATCATCATCGCCAAGATCGCTAGGCGTAAGCTCAGGTCCGTCTTGGGCCAGGCAGTGATCTATGATTTTCAAGAGGTGCCCTTTAAAACTGTCACTGAACGATTGAATGGTTTTTTCATGAAATTCGAGAGAATGATAGGCAAACGTCATCGTCATCTGCCCATTTTCTATAAATCCGACAATATCAAGCGCATTCGGCTTCTCTGTGTCAGGGCTCAGCGATTGTCCTGACGGCATCCCGGATCTTGTAAATAAGCCGGAATCCGACATCTCATTAAACTGGCCTAAGTAGTTAAAGCTGATATCCGGATCAATCTCAAATGAAAGATTCTCTTTATGCTCAGGCGCCGTTACATAACGCAGAATGCCGTAGCCGACTCCTTTGTTCGGGATGTGTCTGATGTCTTCTTTCATTTGTTTCAGCTGATATGAAAGATCGTCGGCGTGCTTCATCTCAAGGATCATCGGATACATGCTCGTAAACCATCCGACCGTCCGGGTGATATTCAGGCCGTCAAGAATGTCTTCGCGTCCGTGGCCTTCCAAATGAACGCCGATCGTGTCTTCACCCGTCCACTCTTTCAGCGCCAGTCCGAGCGCCGTGAGCAGGATGTCGTTCATTTCGGTGTGATAGGCTTCATGTACGTTTGTCGTCAGCTGTTCAGTTTGTTCAGGCGTCAGAGAGAAGCTGACCGTTCTCGTATGTCTCATGCGCTGATCACCAGACTGCCTGTCTTTCGGAAGCTGAGTGCATACCTCTTTTTCCTCAAGCTCTCTCCAGTAATCCGCTTCTTTCAGAAACGCCTTCGTATTTGCGTATTCTTTGATTCTCTCGGCAAATTCGGCGAATGAATGTGTTTTCGGCGGCAGCGCCGGTTCATTGCCTTGCTTCAGCTGCGTATACACGGACGTAAAGTCCTCCAGTAAAATCCGCCAAGATACACCATCCACGACTAAGTGATGGATTGCGAGAAGAAGGTGGTCTCCATCTTCAGCCCGGAAGAGCCCGGCTTTCAAGAGATGTCCTGTTTCCAGTGAAATACTGCTTTGAAGACGGTCTGCTTCCCTTTCGATACGATCCTCATGGTCTTCAGCAGGTCCGTTCAGCTCAAAGACGTTCAGTTCAACAGACGCATCCTCAAGCCCTCTGTAATACGGTTTTTGTTCACGATAAATCATCCGGAGCGCATCATGGTGCACCGTCAGGACATGTAATGTTTTTTCTGTTATCTCCGGATCAAAGCCGTCTTTCGCGTGAAGCATGACGGATTGGTTCCAGTGGTGTTTGTCCGTAAAGTTCTTCTCAAAGAACCAGCGCTGGATCGGCGTTAAGGCCGCTTCGCCTTCGACAGGGCCCTGGTCGGCCTGCTTGCCTTCCGTCCGCTCCACATAGGAGACGAGCTCTTCAATGGTCGGATGCTGGAAGAGATCTTTCATCTCCAGCTTGTAGCCGTGCTGGTTCAGACGGCTCGCCATTTGGATGCCTTTGATCGAGTCCCCGCCGAGCGTGAAGAAATTATCGCTTACGCCGATCTGGTCAAGACCGAGCACTTCCTGCCAAATGTCGGAAAGCAGCGTCTCCATCTCCGTTTCCGGCGCTTTGTATGCCGCGCTTCCCGCTTCAATGTCAGGCGCCGGCAGGGCTTTTTTGTCAATCTTTCCGTTTGCGGTGACCGGAAGCTCGTCCATCTCCACCCAGAACGCCGGCACCATGTAGTCAGGCAGCGTGTCTTTCAGCGCGGATTTGAGCGCTTCAATATCGTCCTGCTGAGGCGCGACATAGGCGCAAAGCGCGGTATTGCCCGCTTTGTCTTCCACGGCCGTCACCGCTGCGTCATGAACGTCCGCAAGCTGGGCGAGGCGGACTTCGATTTCTGAAAGCTCGATCCGGTAGCCCCGCACTTTGACCTGCTGGTCAATACGGCCGATGTATTCGATGCCGCACTGCGCGTTCCATTTGACGAGGTCGCCGGTCCGGTACATGCGCTCGCCGGGCACGAACGGATCTGCGGTAAACCGCTTCGCCGTTTCTTCTTCACGGTTCAGGTATCCGCGCGCCAGACCGCGGCCGGCCACGCACAATTCACCGGCAATGCCTTCCGGCTGCACCTGATCGCCGTCGCCGAGAATATACGCTCTCGTATTGGCAATCGCCCGTCCGATGGAAAGCGATCCTTCCTCCGGATTGATGACGCCGCTTGTCGCGACGACGGTGTTTTCCGTCGGGCCGTAGTTGTTGACGATCGTGTACGGCTGTTTCACCGCCCGCTTCAGCTTGTCGCCGCCGACGAGAAGCATGCGGAGAGAGGTATTTTCCAGCTCCATAAATTGTTCGGCCAGCTGCGTCGGCAGGAAAGTGATGGTCACGCCGTGCTCTTCGAAATAGTGATTTAAGCGGGTGATATCCAGCCGGATCGCTTCGTCAATGACGTGAAGCTCCGCGCCGATGGTCCATGTCGGGAACATTTCCCAGATAGAGGCGTCAAAACCGAAGCCCGCGTATTTGGCGCTTTTATCATCCGCCGTCATGGCGAATGCGTCGTGATGCCAGAAACACAGGTTCACCAGCGCATGGTGTTCGACCATGACACCCTTCGGCTGTCCGGTCGTTCCTGACGTGTAAATCATATAAGCGAGATGATCCGCCGTTGTTTCCGTCTGCGGGTTCGCTTCATCGTTTTCATCAAGCGGCAGGCTCAAAATGGAGCGGCTGCCGTCAAGCAGAATCGTTTCTCCGTTGTAGCTTTCCGGCACGTCGAGCGCTTCCTGTGTAAGAAGAAGCTTGGCGCCGCTGTCCTGCAGAATGTAGCTGATCCGCTCTTCCGGGTAGTCGGGATCAATCGGCACAAATGCCGCGCCTGCTTTCAGGACGCCGAGTACGCCCGCGGCCATTTCCAAGGACGGTTTCGTCAAAATGCCGACACGTTCGTCAGCCGTGACGCCGCAGTCCATGAGAATGCGCGCGATCCGGTTCGCCCTTGCGTTCAGCTCGCCGTACGTCCATTTCGCGCCGTTGTATGCCGCGGCCGGCCGGTTCGCGTAGCGGGCGGCCGTTTCTTCAAAGAGACGGTGAACCGTTTTGTCCCGCGGCACAGAAAGTGTTTTTCCCTTCCATGCGTTGAGGAGAGCTTGTTTTTCTGTTTTATTCACCAATGAAAGCTCAGAAAGCTTCGCAGCCGGATTTTCCGCTGCGGCTTCTAACAGTTGAAGCCAGTAATGCTTCCATGTCTCTGCCGTTTCCGGTTTAAACAGCGCGGTGTTATATTCAAGCACAAACGTTAAACCTTCGTCTGTGTCCTCAGCCGTCATTGTCAGGTCAAACTTGGCTGTTTTTCTGTCAAACGGATGGTGCTTCAGCTCAATTCCTTCCATGACCAGATCTTCCGCATTTGCATTTTGCATTGAGAATACCGCATCAAACAGCGGATTTCTGCTCGTATCACGCTGCACCTCAACCTTTTGCAGAAGGTCTTCAAGCGGATAATCCTGCGCGTCAAATGCATGTAAAGCGGTTTGTTTTACTTCTTTAAGATAGTCCGTGAACGTTTTGTCCGCTTCCGGATACGTACGAAGCGCGAGTGTATTCACAAAAACACCGATGACGTTTGCGAGATCCGCATGTGACCGTCCCGCAACCGGCGAGCCGACAATGATGTCATGCTGTCCGCTCAGTTTTGATAGAAAGGCGCTGTATGTCGCCAGCAGCACCATGTACATGGTAGAATCCGTTTGTTTCGCAAGACTGCGAAGAGCCGACGTCTGTTCCTCAGTCAGAGAAAAGACCAGCTTGTCTCCTTCAAAGGTTTGCACGGCCGGACGGCTGTAATCAGCCGGCAGCGTCAATACCGGAAGCTCGCCGTCAAGCTCCCGAAGCCAATGCTCCTCCTGCTTGCGGTACTGCTCTGATTGAATAAATTTCTGCTGCCATACCGCATAGTCTTTATAATGAATCCGCAGCGGCTCAAGCGTTTCGCCGCCATACAAGCGGGACAGTTCATCTATCAGCACGCCGACTGAAGCGCCGTCCGAAATGATATGGTGCATGTCAAACAGCAGCAGGTGGTCATGTTCAGCCAGCTTGACCAGTCCCGTTCTGACGAGAGGAAGCTGATCCAGGCGGAACGGCCGGATAAAGCTCTGAATAATCCGTTCAGCATCTTCTTCAGAGGCTTCATAATATTCCATGTCGATATCAGCTTCCGTCCATATGCGCTGAACCGTTTCCCCATCCTTTATGTCAAATGTCGTTCTGAAGGCTTCATGGCGTTCTGTCAGCTGTTTCATGACGGATTTCAGCTTTTCCGCATCAAGCTTTCCTTTTAAGCGGAGCACAGACGGCATGTTATAGCTTGTTTCAGCGCCTTCCAGCTGCTGAAGCACGAACATCCGCTTCTGCGGTGAAGAAACCGGATACGTTTCCCGCTCGGCCGCCGGTGCGATGCTCTCAGCCGCCTTCCGCTCAGCCCCTTCAATCAGCTGCGCCAGCCCCGCGGCCGTCGGAGAAGTGAACAGATCCTTTAAGGTAAGCTGCACGCCGAATGTCTTCTGGATAAGGGCCAGCAGTTTCATCCCCGCTAACGAGTGGCCCCCGATCTCAAAGAACTGATCATGGACGCCGACCCGCTCCATTTGCAGCACCTCAGCCCAAATATCCGCCAGTTTTTGTTCTGTTTCATTGCGCGGCGCCGTATATGACACGGCATTCGCTGCGGTCACATCCGGCATCGGCAGCGCCCGCCTGTCGATTTTTCCGTTCCCTGTAAGAGGCAGTTCATCCAATTGAATAAAGACGGACGGAATCATATAAGCCGGAAGATCCTTCGCCGTATGCTCCCTCAGCTCCCGGGAAGAGATTTCCCTGAGGCCGACAACATACGCGCAAAGAAGTTTGTCACCCGCACCCTGATCCACAGCGAGCACAATACATTCCTGAATCTGGTCATGACTTTGGAGCTGATGCTCAATTTCGCCAAGCTCAATCCGCTGACCGCGGATTTTCACCTGATGGTCGATACGTCCGATAAACTCGATATCGCCATTCGGAAGCCATCTGGCCAAGTCGCCCGTTTTATACATCCGTTCACCTTCCTTAAACGGATGCTTTACAAATTTTTCTTCCGTCAGTTCAGGACGGTTGTAGTAGCCTTCTACGAGTCCTTCCCCGCTGACGCACAGCTCTCCCGCGATACCCGCCGGCTGAATGCGTCCGGCTGAGTTCATGATAAAGACTTCCGTATTGCTGACCGGTTTACCGATCGGAACGGAGAGCGTATCCTCTTCAATGACATCCACCGGATGGTATGTCGCAAACACCGTGCTTTCCGACGGACCGTACATATGAAGCAGTCTTCCTTTTCCGACTGCCGCAAGCGCCTTTTTGACATGTTCTACAGACGCTCTTTCGCCCCCGAACATGATTTTCCGAAGCGTCGTCAGACAGGACGGCTCCATATCAACAAGCAGGTGGAACAGGGCCGTCGTAATCATCAGAATGCTGACGTTCTCCCGTTTGATGACACGGGACAGGCGGGTCATGTCCAGCACCGTATCTTTCGGGACGATCACAAGCTTTGCACCGTTTAACAGCGAACCGAACATATCAAACATAAAGGCGTCAAAGACGTAGTTTGACAGACCGAGCACTGTATCTTCTTCAGAAACGGTCAAATAGTTCGTGTTTTTTACCGTCCGCAAAATGTTGGCATGTGTGACGATGTTTCCTTTCGGCGTTCCCGTCGTGCCTGATGTATAAGTGAGATTGGCAATCGTTTTGGAATCAAACGGCAATGCTGGATTGTGAGAGTCCTTTTCATAGCTCGCCTCATCATCAGCAAGCACAATGACGCCTTGAAAACCGGCCTTTTCCGCAATCGGCTTGAGGCTTTGCTGAGTCAGGAGCACATTCGCCCCGCTGTCGCGGAAGAAATGCTGAATCCGCTGAACCGGATGCTCAGGATCAATCGGCACATAGGCGGACCCCGCTTTTAACACAGCCATAATGGAAACAATCATATCCATTGACCGTTCACACAGAACAGCCGCGGTTTTTCCGCCGCCTCCGACCGAAAGAATATGCCGCGCAAGCCTGTTGGCGCGTTCATTCAGCTGCTGATACGACAGGGTTTCCCCTTCGAACTGTAGAGCCGTCCGGTCAGGGTTCTTTCGGGCTTGTTCTTCAAAGATCTGCACGATCGTTTGATCTTTCGGGTATACCGTGCGTTCCGGGTTGAACCGCTGTAATTGATTCAAAGCCTCCCGTTCAGAAAGCAGATCATATTCGCTGATTTTCGCATCCGGCTGAGCTGCCGCGCTCTCCAGCAGACGGACATAGTGCGCAAGCATGCGATCCGCAGTTGAGCGCTTAAACAGCTTCGTGCAATAATCCAAATCAAGCGCAATGCCTTCCGCTGTTTCCCGAGCCTGCATGGTCAGGTCGAATTTGGCGATATTGAAGTTTGTTTCATGAAGAGACAGCGTCAGATTACCGATCTCCGCAATTCCGTCCGAAGCATTTTGCAGACTGAACATCGTGTCAAATATCGGATGCCTGCTCATGTCCCGGGGCACGTTCAGCTCCTCGGTCAGCCACTCAAACGGATAATCCTGATGAGAAAACGCATCCAGCACCTGCTTGCGCACATGACCTAACAAGCCGGCAAATGTCTGATCCTGCTTCACGGAGCTTCGCAGCGCAAGCGTGTTGACAAACATCCCGATGAGCCCCTCGGTATCGGAGTGATTTCTTCCCGCTGACGGTGTTCCCACGATGATGTCTTCCTGTCCCGAATACTTAGAAAGCAGCGTATAGTATGCTGATAACAGCACCATGTAAAGGGTGGCTCCGTTTTTCTCGGCAAGCTTCTGCAGCCGTTCCCGCAGCATTTTCGGCAGCTTGGCGGACACGCGGTCACCTTCAAAGCTTTGCACCTGCGGCCGCGGATAATCAGGGAGCAGCTGAAGCACCGGCAGTTCGCCGCTGAAGACTTCTTTCCAGTACGCCCGCTCCTTCTTGTAGCCTGCTTTCGCCCGTTCCGCCTGCCATACGGCATAATCTTTATATTGAATGCGCAATTCAGGCAGCTGATTTCCGCCGTAGATGTCAGCCAGTTCCTTCAGCATGATGGAAATAGACACCCCGTCAGAAATCAGGTGATGCATATCAAACAGCAGCATATGGCGATTGTGACCGAGCGTTTGCAGGCCGATTCTGAACAGCGGCGCCTCAGATAAATCAAAACGGCGCACAAAGTCCTTCATGACCTGTTCATTCGTTCTTCCGCGCGCTTCGATCATTTCAATATGAAACGGAACATGCTCGCCAATCACTTGTCTCGGCGTGCCGTCCTCTGATTGAAACGATGTTCTGAGCGCTTCATGCCTGCTGATTAAGGCAGAAAATGCACGCTCAAGCTTTTCACGGTCTAAAGCGCCCTCAATCATGGCCGCAGCCGGCATGTTATATCCGACTCCCGCGTCTTCAAATTGGCTTGCGATATAAGTCCGCTGCTGAGCGAGCGAAAGCGGATAGCTCGCCTGCTTCTCAGCCGGCTCAATTGCCCTGAATGCCGGTCCTTCGTTTCGGTTTTCCGCATAATCGGCAAGCGCCGCAATCGTCGGATGCTCAAACAAGTATTGCAGCGGAATTTCAACGCCCATTTGCTTATGAATTTTCGTCAGAAGCGTCATTGCCTTTAATGAATGACCGCCTGACTCGAAGAAATGATCATAAATGCCCGCCTTGTCCATTCCGAGAACTTCCTGCCAGATGACGGCAAGTGTTTCCTCCGTTTCATTTCTCGGCGCGGCATATTCGGATGAGCTGACAGCCTGCACATCAAGCTCAAACAGCTTTTTGCGGTCCGCCTTCCCGCTCGGCGTGAGCGGAATTTCGTCCGTTTTTGTAAAGTAAGCGGGCACCATGTAATCAGGAAGGTGCTTGGACACATACTCCCTGTACTCGGCAGGGTGAAACTCGGTTCCTTTTTCCTGAACGATATATGCGCAGACATCTAAGCTGCCCTGCTGATCCGGCCGTGCCAGCACGACGGCCTGCGCCGCGCCCGGAGCTTTTCTGAGCACCGTTTCAATTTCTCCCAGCTCAATGCGGTAGCCCCGGACTTTCACCTGATCATCTTCACGGCCGATATATTCGATCGTCCCGTCCGGCAGCCAGCGCGCCATATCACCCGTGCGGTACATGCGGCCGATTCCGTTAAACGGGTCCTGCAAAAACTTCTCTGCGGTCAAATCCGGAAGATTTAAATAGCCGCGGCCTACACCGTCACCCGCGATATACAGCTCACCGGCCGTGCCGTCGGGCTGAAGCCGCTGGTGCTTATCCAATATATACAGACGGGCGTTGCCGAGCGGTTTTCCGATCGGAACGTACGCCGCCTGTTGATTCATTCCGTTATCCGCTGACACCTGATGCACGGACGCATCTACGCACGTTTCTGTCGGCCCATAGACATTCGTCAGACGCGGCGTCCTGCCCGATTGATGAAAGAGCGTCATCAGCTGCTCGGCAACAGCGGCGGACAGGCCCTCTCCCCCAATGAGCATGTGGCGCAATTCAATTCCGCTGACATCTCCCGCCGCAACCATCATCTGCAGATGCGCAGGCGTTCCGTCAGTGGCTTCAATCCGGTTTTGACGATAATAGTCCAGCAGTGCCGAGCCATTCGTTACAGTCGTTTTCGGCACGATATAAAGCGTCTGTCCCAAAAGAAGCGAGGCAAAAATCTGTTTGACGGACGCATCAAAATGAAACGGAGCCAAAAGCGCCATTCTTAATGTCTGCTCACCGCATTGATAAATCTCCTGCTGCAGTGATTGCACCAGATGATGAACTTGCCGGTGCTCAATCATCACGCCTTTCGGCCGCCCCGTTGTACCTGACGTATAGATGATGTAAGCCAGCCGGTCTGATTGTGTGCTGACACCGTCCGCAGCCGTCTCATACTGAACAGCCTCGTCAAAATCAATCCGTTCGGCATCCGCTGCGGGCGCCTGTATTCCGGCCTCCGTCAGAACAGCCTTCGCTCCGCTGTCCTCCAAAATGTACTGAATCCGATCCGCCGGAAAGTCAGGATCTATCGGCACATAGGCGCCGCCCGCTTTCAAAATTCCCAATATTGCCGCAATGACACGCTCAGAACGGCCAAGCAGCACCGCGACAGGAGAATCGGCTGATATCCCGGCTTGAAGAAGGCGTCCGGCGATACGGCCTGACTGTTCATGCAATGTGCGATAGGACAATGTTCGGCCTTCATACACAACCGCGGGTTTGTCAGACAGTGACTTCACTTTCTCTTCAAACAGCCCCGGTATCGTCATCTCTCCGCGGTAATTCACCGGATTGCCGGAGGCCCGTTTCAACAGCCGCTCTTTCTCGGATTCAGAAAGAAGAGTAAGTTCATCAATTATGCGATCAGGAGATGAAATCGCATCTTCAATCAGCGTGATCAAACGTTCAGAAACAGATTCAATCTCTTCCCCCTTGAAAATGTCGCTGCGATAGTCAAAATCAATTGTCAATTTCCCGGTGTCCCATCGTTCCTTCACATGAATTGAAATATCATTTGTACCGCTTCCGCTGAAAATAGGGTCTGTCAGGAAGGACAGATTCTCTTTTTTCTGCCACTGCATCACCTGGTACTCCAGAGCCACCGTAAACAATCTGCTCAGCGAACTTTTCGAAGCGCGCAAATCATTGACAAGCAGGTTATACGGATACTTTTGGTGGCGGAGAATTTTCATCAGATCCTTCATCCGGCCTTTAACGAATTCCAAGAACGACTGTCCTCCGTCAACGCTTGTCCGCACAGGCACCGTAGATACGAACATTCCGAGCATCTGCTTTTCTTTCGCATTCGTCCGGTTTCCCATAAACGTACCCGTGACAACGTCATCCCGGCCGGTCACTTTGTAGAGATAAGTGATCAGAGCTGACTGGAACAGAGATAGTACGCTGACTTTATGCTCCTCGCAGAATGAATGAATGCGGCCATATAAGTCGTGAGGAATTTCTTGAGAAAACCGTTTCGCATCAAGACCCGCATCTGCCTGGCTCCGTTTCAGGGACACAAGCTCCGGCACGGTCTCAAACTGCCCGTTCCAAAAATCCCGATCCTTTTTAAACCGCTTCGACTGCACATATTCCTGCTCTGTCAGCACGTGCTCGATAAAAGAAGGAATCTCCGTCTGTTCCTCACTTGTCCCGCCTGAAAGCTCCAAATAAATATCAGTAATCGCATTGCCCAGAATCGTCATGGAAATCCCGTCTGAAATAATGTGATGCACATTAGCGTAAAACCAGACCTCATTTTCACTGATCGTGTGCACGGAAAAACGGAATAAATCCTGATCATATAACGCCAGAGGCTTGCCAGCTTCTTCACGCCCCCATTTGGACAGCTCGTCCGCAGAGCAGCCGGCTTGCCTGATATCTGTGTGCCCGATAGAGAGCGGACGGTATTCGCTCACATATTGAACGGGCTCCCCCTCATCATCAAGCCGCAGACGGATTCTCATCGACTCATACCGCCGGACGAATTCCTGTATCGCTTTCTCAACGTAATGAGCCTGTACGCCGTCTTCAGAAATGAGTTTCCCGAACCCGGCAAGATTTGAAATACTTGTGTTCGGATAGAATTTTTCTGTATACCAGATACGTTTTTGAGCATTTGTTAAAGGATAAAAAGTTATTTCCATATGTGTGCGCCTCCCCTTTTTAAGATAAAGATGTCAATTCTCCCTTAGAAACAGCCTCCCTCTATGTCCCTAACTCATTCTCAAGCCAAAAGAACCACTTACCTCCAAAAACGATCCCGATTCAATCACCGCCGAAATCCGTCATCCGTTCACCCGCGCAGTCCGAAATGCGGCATCAAATTTATGAGAAATCAAGACAAAAAGCCATTGATTGTAAGCACGAAAGGTTTACCTATTTCTGCATGTATTTCTATATATCTACTTACGTTCACTTTATATGAAAATATTGTTTTTATCACCGAAAAATGGGTGAAAAGTTTCATGCGGCACACCGAAAAAAATTCCGACAAATCCAGAGGGTATTTTGCGGCATCCCGCAATTTATTTTCAAAAATATTATTTACGTAAAATTAAAAATCTTTAAACTATAATGAAAATCTGTCGAATATCCAGTTATGGCAGAATGAAAAAAATTTACGTACGTAAGCTGACCCGGAAAAAACAGCGCAAGAACCGAAACAGACAGTCCGAATGTTCGCAATATGATTTCATTAAACCGCAAAAAAAGCACTCTATTTTACATAGAGCACTTCAAAAAGATTCCTTTATTGCAGTTTTATCAATGTTGATTAATTCCATATAATCTTTTCCCCACTTATACATGGCGTCCAGAATCGGCATAAGGCTTTCTCCTTGCGCCGTTAAAGAATACTCCACTTTCGGAGGGACGACAGGGTAAACTTCCCTGTGAACGATCAGATCCTGCTCCAGCTCCCTGAGCTGATTCACAAGAATTTTGTGCGTAATATCCGGAATTAAAGCTTTCAGCTCATTAAACCGCTTCGTCCCTTCTTTTCCCAAGTGCCACATAATCAGCATTTTCCACTTCCCGCCTATCACGGCAAGCGTCAATTCCTTTTCGCAATTAAACGTTTTCTCATCCATTCGGCTCACGGACAATTCTCCTTCCTCTTACTTTTTGTACGGTCATCATCTATTCATACACGCTTACTTTTTCACACAACTTTCATCAGTTTATACTACCACGCAGTTTTGCTGAAACAAAGCGCATTGCCTGCGGGGACAGTATCCTCAAAGTAACTATTAGACTTCAAAGTGCGTACTTCTCAACATGCGGGGCACTCTATAGAATGAAAATACATAAAAAAGAGGAGTGGATATAAAGTGGAATTACAGCTGGCATTAGACTTAGTAAATATCCCGGAAGCAATTGAACTTGTGAAAGAGGTCGAACCATATATAGATGTTGTAGAAATCGGCACTCCCGTTGTCATTAATGAAGGCCTGAAAGCCGTGCAGGAAATGAAAACAGCCTTTCCTCACTTGAAAGTGCTTGCCGATCTTAAAATCATGGATGCAGGCGGTTACGAGATCATGAAAGCGGCAGAAGCGGGAGCCGACATCATCACCGTTTTAGGAGCGACAGACGACTCAACGATCAAAGGGGCGGTTGCCGAAGCAAAAAAACAGCAGAAAAAAATCCTCGTCGACATGATTAACGTAAAAAACCTTGAAACACGGGCAAAAGAAATTGACCAACTCGGTGTTGATTATATTTGTGTTCACACAGGTTATGATCTTCAAGCAGAAGGAAAAAATTCATTCGAGGAACTGACGGCGATTAAAAAAGCGGTCAAGAGCGCTAAAACCGCAATTGCCGGAGGCATTAAACTTGATACGCTTCCTGAAGCCATCAAACAAAACCCAGATTTAATCATTGTCGGCGGAGGCATTACGGGAGCTGACAATAAAGCGGATGCTGCTGCTAAAATGAAACAGCTGATCACACAAGGATCATGAAAACGACTGAATACTTACATGAAATACTAAATGAAATATCCCGCACCGCAGCATTAATATCCGACAGTGAAGCTGACAAGCTTGCGGATCAGATTTTATCGGCAGATCAAATCTTCACGTCCGGAGCGGGACGTTCCGGCTTTATGGCTAAAGCGTTCGCCATGAGGATGATGCACATCGGCCTGAACGCTTACATCGTCGGTGAGACGCTTACCCCTCCCCTCCAAGAAGGCGGTCTCGTCATCATCGGCTCAGGCTCAGGCGAAACAAAAAGTCTGCTTCATACAGCTGAAAAAGCCAAAAGCCTTAACGGCATCATCACTGCATTAACGATTAACCCCGACTCAAGTCTCGGCAAACTTGCGGATCTTACAATAACGATTCCCGGCTCTCCTAAGGAAGAGACCGGCGGAGACAGAAAGACGATTCAGCCGATGGGTTCTTTATTCGAACAAACTCTTCTGCTGTTTTACGATGCGGTTATTCTAAAAATCATGGAGAAAAAAGAATTGAATTCAGCAGACATGTTTACAAAGCATGCGAATCTGGAATGATTTGCTGACGGCCTTCTTATCAGATGGCCGTCTTTTTATCGTCCTGTTGCGCACGGTGACAAGACGGCCAAGTTTTTCGGGTCGGACACTCGCAGACAAAGATATCCTGCGGTGAGCTTATCGCTATAATAATTCAATTGACGATACACCCGCAACTATTCATTTCTGAATAGGGAAACGGCAAAAAACACTTTCTGATCGAATTTTTAATGAATAAAGTTGATTTGTGCGGATGGTTTTACAGATATTCAGCTGAATTGCGGCTGAGAAATATATTTTAACAGCTTTACAGCCGGCCGATTCTGCTTTATTCTTGGACCAGCTTTACAGCAATTAAAACTGGAGGTGATTGATACTCTTGAAAACATTAAAAGCACTGCTGCTTGTTCTTATCATCATTGCCGGAGCAGTCGCGGCCCTGATCAAGGGTGATCTTTTCTCAGATAACGAGCAGACCGTTCAGAAGAGTGATTACGACAAAGTAATCTTATTTCCGTCCGATCGATATCCGGAAACAGCAAAGCATATTAAGGACGCGATAAAAGAAGGACATTCCAGCATATGCACCATTGACAGAGACGGAGTACATAAGCGGCGTGAGCAATCTCTTAAACATGTGCCCGTCAAAACGGGATACGATAGGGATGAATGGCCGATGGCGGTTTGTAAACAGGGCGGAAACAACGCCTCCGTAGAATATATTTCTCCGGCAGACAACCGCGGAGCCGGCTCATGGGTCGGACACCAGCTTACCAATGATCCCGACGGAACGAGAGTATTATTTAAAATTAAGTAAAAAACAGGAGGAACAGCGCATTGATTAAATCATGGAAACCGCAAGAACTGGCCATTTCTTATCATCAATTTACAATCTTCCAAAAAGATTCAGAACCGCCTGTTATCGATTGGACCGATGAAGCCATTGAAAAAGGATATGCGGAAGCTGACGGAGCTGTTTCATTTGAGGCAAGGAGAAATACGAGGGCATTTATCGTTCTCAGGCTTAACACAAGTGAACCGGTACCATCCTATGAGAAAAAAGCGACTGTTCCCTTTGAGGCTGTAAAAGATGGAATTGAGATTGAAAGCGTGATGTCCAAGCGGCTTTTCTTTCATATTCCGAAAGGCCGATACAGCCTTACCTGTTATTCAGTGCCTGCCGAAATATCCGATCTTCATGCGGATACGTATATTATTGATGCAGCCGCAATGTAAAAGAAATCCCTGAGAGAATTATATTTCTCTCAGGGAACTTTTATAAACTTTTACCGTTTGTTTCAATTACATTCTGGTACCAATAAAAACTTTTTTTCCTGATCCGTTTCAAATCCTTTTCATCTTCTTCATCTCGATTGATATAGACAAAACCGTAGCGTTTTTGATAGCCGTTCAGCCAGCTTAACAGATCCGTGAATGACCAGCTGCAGTAGCCGATGAGATGAACTCCGTCACTAATGGCCTCTCTGCACTGTTCAAGATGGGAGCGTAAATAGTCAATTCTGTAGTCATCCTGAATTGAGCCGTCTTCTTCTATTTTATCGAATTCCCCCAGTCCGTTTTCTGTTATAAAAACCGGCAGCTCATAGCGGCTCGTTATACGCCGGAGGCCGATGCGCAGACCTATCGGGTCAATCGTCCAATCCCAATTACTCGTCACAAGGTTCGGATTCTTTTTCGTTTTAAACAGACCTGGTATACCGGTATCCTGGTTTGTCCCTTTCTGACCAGTCGTGTTCATTTTCCCCTCCGATACACCATCAAGAGGATTTCTTTCGTACGTAATCGTCTGATAATAATTAACACCGATAAAATCCGGCTTGCCTTTTGCAAGCAATTCCATATCCCCGGCTTCAATGGCGGGCGCCCAGCCCTTTTCCTTTAAATAATTGAAAGGAATTTGCGGATAAGTCCCCCGGCAATACATATCAAGCCACCAATGATTCATAAATTCCTCTGCGTTTTCAAATGCAGTTATGTCTTCAGGATGACTTGTAAGCGGATAAGCCGGTGAATAAGCGAAGCTCGGGCCGATCAAACCGTCAGGAACATATTGTCTGAAGGATTCAATCGCTTTGGCATTAGCTAAAAATGCGATATGATTCGCTTCATAAAATCGTTTTCTGTCCTTTACGCCGGGCGGATGTGCAGCTGTAATAAACCCGTTATGAAAATTATAATTCTGCTCGTTTAACGTGACCCAGTATTTCACCTTGCCGGCAAATCTTTTGTATAACGCAATGCAGTAATCATTAAAATCATCAATAATTTTTCTTGATTCAAAGCCGCCGTATTCATCCATCAGCGCCTGAGGCAAGTCCCAATGATAAAGAGTCAGCACCGGCTCAATATCGTTAGAAATCAATTCATCGATCAGGTCTTCGTAAAATGCGATCCCTGATTCGTTAATTTCCCCTCTGCCATTCGGAAAAATTCTCGGCCAGCTGACAGAAAAGCGGTAAGCTTTCAAACCCATTTCTGCCATCAAGGCGATATCTTCTTTATAACGCTCATAATGGCCGACTGCCGTATCGCCATTTGAGCCTTTAAACGTTTTACCCGGTATTTTCGTGAATAAGTCCCATACTGAAGGTCCTTTACCGTCTTTATTCCATGCTCCTTCAACCTGATAGGCAGCCGAGGCTGATCCCCATAGAAATGTATCAGGGAACAGGCCCTGTTTTTTATGTATCATGTGTCTCATCCTCCTGATGCGTATGATATTGATATCATACGTTATGAAACGCGTTTCAGAGCAATCCCGATAAAAACAAAAAAGCATCCGGCTTGCCGGATGCTTAAGAATGATGATGCCGCTTTTCCAATTTATGAGGCGGAGGCTTCGGGACAAACCCATTTTGTTTCATCATGTTAAAGCGCCTGTCCATATGCTGTTTAATATGTTCTGCTTTTTCTTTCGGCAGGACCCCGTACTCAACATATTTGGATATAACATGTTTTCGTTTTTCGAGCACTTCTTTTTCAAGTGATTCAATTTCTTTTTTCTGCTGTTCCGTGAGTGACATTGTTGAAGGCATTTTTGTTCCGGCGGCGTGTGCCGGCATTGTGAAAACCATTGCTGTAATGAAAAATGCAGCTAAAGACAATGCAGCTTTTTTCATGACTCTTTCCTCCTTTAACGTTTGTTATATGTTGCTCCCTCATCCATTTTTTATGCAAAAAAAAGAGCGAAATTATTCGCTCTTTTCAATCGATTCGTCCGGCAGCGCGTATGTGACATACGTTCCCGCTACAAAATCGTGGATTGACCGTTTGTCTTCTCTCATTCCGACCATGAATGCGCTCACGATCACACCGATTCCAAACGTCACGCCATATATCAGGCCGCCCACAAGCACTCTCAAAATCATAGTGAGAAAGCCTACCTGAGTGCCGTCTTTTTTGACGATGCGGGTACCGCAGATCTTTTTGCCGATAACATAACCGTTCCAGTATACAGGGAGCAAAATAGCATAAAGAGTCAAAATGATGCTGATCATTGTGCTCTCATTCGGATCTTTTCCTGTTGCCAGCATAAAAATAATCGCCAAAGGCACTGAAGTAATTAAATAGTCGAGTACCACGGCTCCCAATCTGATCCAAAATCCCGCCGGTCTGTAAATATTCATCGTGTTTCTCCTCGCTATGGCTTTAAAATCACTTTAATGTTGCCATCTTCTTTTTTGTCAAATATATCATATGCAGCAGGAGCTTCCGCAAGACTCATTTTGTGTGTAATGATATCCGTCGGATCAATTTCATTTTGTTCGATCATTTGATACAGCATCGGCATCAGATGAATAACGGGTGCCTGGCCCATTTTCAAAGAAACGTTGCGTGTGAAAAAATCACCGAGCGGAAAGCCGTCCGCTTCAGAAATGTATGCGCCCGTGAGCTGCACGGTTCCGAACTTCTTAACGGCTTCTGATGCTGTAAGAATCGGACTGATCGTTCCGAACTGATTCGGTTTTTGCTCTGTTTTTTCTTTTGGAAGCGGCGTGCCGTCCATTCCAACACAATCAATCACTACATCCGCGCCCCCTGACGTTTGTTCATGCAGCAGTTTCCCGATCTCATCATGTTCTGAAAAATTGAAGGTCTCTGCTCCGTTTATGCGTCTCGCATGTTCAAGGCGATGCGGGACTTGATCGACTGCGATAACCCGCTTTGCTCCTTTTTTCCACGCGAATTTTTGCGCCATTAAACCGATCGGACCTGATCCCAGAATCACGACTGTATCTCCTTTTTTCACTCCGCTGTGCTGGACGCTCCAAAAGGCGGTCGGCATGACATCTGACAGAAGCAGCACCTGCTCATCTTCAAGCTCACTGTCTGCCGGAACCAGAAAAGAAGAGAAATCAGCATAAGGAACACGTAAATATTCAGCCTGCCCGCCGGGATAATTACCGTTAAACTCCGAAAAACCGAATAAGCCGCCGGCATCTGTATGAGGATTTGGATTAGATTCATCACACTGGCTTTCCATCTGGTGCTTGCAATAATGACATTCTCCGCAGCCGATGTTAAAAGGAATCACGACCCGGTCGCCTTTTTTCAGCTTTTTGACTTGACTGCCCGTTTCTTCAACGATTCCCATCGGCTCATGCCCGACGATATAACCCGGATCGGCGGGTATTCCGTTTTTATATAAATGAAGGTCTGAACCGCATATCCCGGTTGCGGTGATTCGAACGATGACATCTCTCTCATCTTGAATGGCGGGTGCCGGGACTTCTTTCACTTCCATATGTTCTTTTCCTTGGTATGTCAGTGCTTTCACACTTGGTCAGCTCCTTTTTCATCACTCCTTCCCTTTTCACCTGCTTCTAAACTTGGCCGGTATGTTATTCGGCCCGCTGAATATCCCATTGAAAAGGATCTTCAAGCTGCGACCAATCAGAATCGAACTCAGACGGCGTGAGCAGGCACTGATCCAATTCCTTTGTAATGGCTGCTTCATCTAAATCTGTTCCGATAAACACCAGGTTCGTATGACGGTCTCCGAATTGGTCGTCCCAATCTTCCAGAATCTCCGGTTCCTGCTGTTTGATCTGCTCCTGCTCAAGTTTCGGCATTGCCGCCACCCAATAAGAAACAGGCTCAATCGAAACCGCCGGACCCGCCTGAGACATCAGCAGCGCAAGGCTGTTGCGGGTTGCGCACCAAGCAATTCCTTTTGCGCGCACAATGCTGTCAGGCATTGATTGATGCAGCCAGCTGTCAAAACGAACGGTATGAAACGGCAAACGCCGCGAGTACACAAACGAAGTGATGCCGTACTCTTCCGTTTCCGGAGTGTGCGCTTCATGACCTGCCGTCAGCTCCTTTATCCATCCTGCTGATGAACTCGCTTCCTCAAACTCAAATAAACCGGTATTCAATATGTATTCGGCGGGCACTTCTCCGCGGACGGACCGGATCAGTCTGGCACGGGGCTGTAATGCGCGAAGAACCGTTTCCAGCTGTTCAAGCTCTTTTTCGCCGACCATGTCGCATTTATTTAAAATGAGCACATCACAAAACTCGATTTGGTCAATTAATAAATCGGCAATCACCCGTTCATCCTCTTCTCCCGCCGCTTCCTTCCGGTCAAGAAGGCTGTCACCGGACTGGAAATCATGCCAGAAGCGGTTTGCATCCACCACGGTCACCATTGTGTCCAGCCTGCAGAAAGTTGTCAGATCAATGCCCATTTCTTCATCTATATAAGAAAATGTCTGGGCAACGGGAATCGGTTCGCTGATCCCGGTTGATTCAATCACTATATAATCAAATCTGCCGTCTTTCGCGAGTTTCTCAACTTCGACTAATAAATCTTCACGCAGCGTGCAGCAGATACAGCCGTTGGATAATTCTACGAGTTTCTCATCCGTCCTTGACAAGCCGCCTCCCTGCTTCACCAAGCCCGCGTCTATATTTACTTCGCTCATGTCATTGACGATGACGGCAATTTTTAAACCGTTGCGGTTTTGTAAAATATGATTCAAAACGGTCGTCTTTCCGGCACCAAGATAGCCGCTCAATACTGTAACCGGAATTTTTTTCATAACATAGCCCCCTGACAAAATAGAATGATTACGATTTATACCCCGCACCTGCCTTATTATCACCATGATGTACATTATTATAAATCGTAATAGTTACTATTTATTCTGATGTATTCTCCGTTTAAAATCAAGTGAAAAATAATCAATCATAAAAAAGACACGCTGTCATACGTGTCTTCCGCCCAAACTTAAACATCCGCAGGACTGTTTTCAGTGCCATAGCTTTTTCTCCAAAAATAGCCTGCGGCCAGAACAAGCACAAATGCGAGCAATGCGATACATGAGAAAGAGATAAAACCGATCGCATATGTTCCCGTCATCTGCTTCAATGATCCTAAAATATTCGGAAGGAAAAAACCCCCTATGCCGCCGGCTGCTCCGACGATTCCCGTCACCATTCCGATTTCTTTTGCAAAGTGCTGAGGGACAAGCTGAAATACCGCTCCGTTGCCCATACCGAGCGCCATCATTCCGATAAACAGCAGAACGATCACCGTTGAAAGCGGAGGCAGGCTGCTGACTCCCGCCATACACAGAGCCGCGATGACAAACAGTACAGCCAGAACTTTCGCACCTCCCGCACGGTCTGAAATCCAGCCTCCTGCAGGGCGAAAAAAACTGCCCGCTGCGACACATATTGTGACGAAATCACCGGCATGGATTTTTGACAATTGATATTGATCAACGAAAAAAATCGCCAAAAAACTTGATAATCCCACAAAACCTCCGAAAGTGACGCCGTACAGAAGACAGAAACACCATGTTTCCTTCTGCCTGAACACGTGAAGGTAGTTTTTAAGCGGCTGCGGTGCGGGCTGTGCAGGAGAGTCCTTCGCCATGACGATAAACAGTATAAAAACGATCATCAACGGAAGAAGCGCAATTCCCATTACACTGTGCCACCCAAACTGTTCCGCAAGGCGGGGACCGAACAATGTCGCAAACAAAGTGCCGCTGTTGCCGGCACCTGCTATCCCCATCGCAAGCCCCTGCAAGTGAGGCGGATACCACCGGCTCGCCATCGGAAGCGCAACAGCAAAACTTGCGCCCGCTACGCCCAGCAGAATGCCGATCGCATACAGCTCAGTCAAAGAACGGCCGCCGAATGCCCCCCAAAGCAGCGGGATCATCGTGATCAGCATCCCGATCACGGCTGTTTTCTTCGGCCCGATCCTGTCCGTTAACACACCTAAAATGATCCGAAACACAGATCCTGATAAGATCGGCAGAGCCACGACAAACCCTTTTTCAAAAGAAGATAACCCGAAATCCTGAGAAATATAAACGCCGAGCGCCCCCAGCATTACCCAAATCATAAAACTCACATCAAAATATAAGAAGGAACAGAGCAGAGTGAGCGGATGACCGCTTGTTTTTAATTCCGACAGCTTCATAACATTCTCCTTTCCGGTCTTCTATCATTTCAAATTGCTGAATCAAGAATATATGACCGGCATTCACCGGAAAAGACATGTGTAAGATAATGCGACACATTTAATGCGTTAATCAGGCAATGTGCCATAATTTCTCATAGAGAAGCAATCTTACAGGCAGCTGCAAAGGAGGTTTGGCGAATGAAGAAACAACGATTAATTGCAGCAGGGAACGGAATGGCCGGAATCCGCTGTATTGAACACATTTTAAAGATGAACCGTGACATGTTTGAGATTGTCATTTTCGGAAGCGAACCTCATCCCAATTACAATCGCATTCTCTTATCCTCCGTTTTACAAGGTGAGGTTTCGCTTGATGACATTACGCTGAATAGCCGCGAATGGTACGAAAAAAACGGAATTACGCTTTACACAGGAGAAACGGTTGTACACATTGATACAGAACGGCAGGTTGTCACAACGGATCGGAAGCGCAGCATGACTTACGATCAAATCATCCTTGCAACGGGCTCCTCTCCTTATATTCTCCCCATACCCGGAGCAGATAAAGAAGGTGTGTACGGCTTTCGGACAATAGAAGACTGCCAATCCCTTATCAATGCGGCCGGCCGGTATCAAAAGGCGGCGGTCATCGGCGCCGGTTTATTAGGTCTTGAAGCGGCCGTCGGCTTACGGCAGCTCGGCATGGACGTCAGCGTCATTCACCACTCTTCCGCCATTATGCAAAAACAGCTTGATCAAACGGCATCCCGCCTGCTGCAGAAAGAGCTGGAACGAAAAGGCTTAGTCTTTCTTTTAGAGAAAGACACGGCATCCATTACAGGGAACTCACGGGCGGAAGGCATCCGTTTCAAAGACGGTTCTTCCATAGAAGCAGACCTGATTGTCATGGCCGCCGGTGTGAGGCCCAATATCCGATTGGCTGCATCTGCCGGACTTTCAGTGAACCGAGGAATCATCGTCAATCAATTCATGCAGACGAACAAACCGAATGTGTATGCCGTCGGTGAATGCGCGGAGCATGACGGGATTGTATACGGATTGGCGGCGCCGCTTTATGAACAGGGAAAAGTGCTCGCGCAGCATCTATGCGGCGTCCCGTGCGAAGGGTTTCAAGGCTTTGCACAATCTGCAGCCTTAAAAATAGCCGGTATTGATGTATGGTCGGCAGGAAAGGTGCACGAGGATGAGCACACAGCCGGCATATTGTTCCATGATGAGCATGCAGGCATCTACAAAAAAGCGCTCTTTGAGGACGATAAACCGGCCGGCTTTATTTTATTCGGGGACACGCGCGGTAAACAGCGGCTTCTCGACAGTCTTGTGAAGCAAAGAGATATTTCCATCGTGAAAAAACAGCTCATGGAACCGGATCAGGGCGGTATATCCTTTGAATCCATGCCTCCCCATGAAACCATTTGCCAATGCAGCTCAGTGACCAAGGGCTCCATTGAAGAAGCGGTGAACAAATATGGCTTAAAAACCGCGGAGGAAGTGAAGCACATGACAAAAGCGTCCGGATCTTGCGGAGGATGCAGGCCGCTCGTTGAAGACTTGCTGAAGTATATGGCAAGCGATGATTACACAAAACCCTCCCGCCAGCCTTCGTTTTGCGGCTGCACCGATTTGACAGAAGAAGAAGTCATCGCCGAACTTCGGCGCCGTCCGTTCACTGATGCCGCCGAGGTGATGGAAGTGATCGGCTGGAAAACAGAAAACGGCTGCCGCATTTGTATTCCGGCGCTTCACTATTACTTGGAAAGGACGCGGCCTGATTTTATGCAGTTCAATGAAATATCGGCAGAAGAGACATGCACCCTGATTCCGCAAATGTACGGCGGACTGACAAGTGCGGCAGAGCTCAAAAACATCGCAAACGTCATCGAAGCATACGGCATCCCCGAGGTTTCGATGACTGACAGTCACCGGCTGAGGCTTTCCGGAATCAGGCCAAATGACCTTGCAAGCATCAGAAAAGCACTGAACATGCCGGTTTTCTCCCCCCGGCACCGCTGGACGATGCAAATCAAAGCATGTACGTGCGGACAGCATCGCTCCTTTCAAGAGCTGGCAAGCAGGATTGAACGAGATACCGACACGCTTGCCGTACCCGCTTATGTATCCGTCAGCTTGTCATGTGAAAACAATTGCACCGATGCTTACATTCAGGATATCGGCGCGCTTCAGACACAAACTTGCTGGGAGATTTATATCGGGGGCGAACGCGGAAAACAAGCCCGCGCCGGCAGCCTTTTTTGTGTGACGGATAACGAAGACAGTACCGCCGCTATGATGAAAGGCCTTATTCAATATTATCGCGAAACAGCTCACTACAACGAAGCGATTTATCAATGGGTTGACAGACTCGGCCTCGTCCATATCAGAGAAATGCTGTTTGAAGAAGATATGCGGACACAGCTTCTGAAAAATCTCCGTTCAGACATATCCCTGCTGCAAAACCTGTCTGCCGGGAAAACGCCATACGAAAGGATGAAGCTTTTTGACTGAACCGATGCTCCGTTATTTCCGTGACAAACTGCAAGATATTCAATCGGAAAAAACATATGAGACGCAATGCCCGTTCTGCAGCATGCAATGCAAGATGCAGCTTACGGAACAAACCTTCGCGGCACGGAAGAAATACACTGCAATCGGCATTGATAATCCGACGACACATGGCCGTTTATGTACAAAAGGCATGAATGCCCATCAGCATGCCGTGCACTCTTCCCGCATTACACGCCCCCTGCTTAAAAAAAACGGTGAATTTGTGCCTGTCTCTTGGGCTGAAGCACTGAATCGCATTAAGGAACAAATCAATCTGATCCAAACCGAACACGGCAATGATGCGATGGCTGTCTACGGGAGCGCCTCAATTACAAATGAAGAAGCCTATCTGCTTGGAAAGTTCGCACGGGTCGGCTTACAGACGAAATACATCGATTACAACGGGCGGCTCTGTATGTCTGCCGCAGCAACGGCGGCCGGCCAGACATTCGGCGCGGACAGGGGCCTGACGAATCCATTATCGGACATCCCGCATACACGTGTCATCATCCTGGCAGGCACCAATATCGCCGAATGCCAGCCGACGATCATGCCGTATTTTGATAAAGCGAAAGAAAACGGGGCTTACATTATCGCCATTGATCCCCGGGAAACGGCGACGACCAAAATAGCCGATCTTCACCTGAAAATCAAGCCCGGCACAGACGCAGCCCTGGCAAACGGACTCGTCAAAATCTGCATTGACGAACAGCTTACAGACAAAGACTTTATCCGCACACGCACAAACGGATTCAATAAGCTCAAACGGCATACCGACGCTTTGGATCTGAAAGAGATCTCCGAGCAGACAAGTGTTCCTTTGGAGTATATACGAAAGGCCGCCGTGAAGTTTGCCAAGGAAACATCCGGCATGCTGTTTACAGCGCGGGGGATCGAACAGCAGACTGACGGTACCGCGGCAGTGAAAGCTTTCTTAAATATGGTGCTGATCACCGGAAAAATCGGCAAGCCCTTCTCAGGTTACGGGGCGATTACCGGTCAAGGCAACGGACAAGGCGCGAGAGAACACGGCCAAAAAGCGGATCAGCTTCCGGGCTACCGTTCTATCGAAATTGAAGAACACCGGGCGCACATTGCGAAGGTGTGGGGGATTCATCAGGATGAGCTGCCGCGCAAAGGCGTCTCAGCCTATGAAATGATAGCAAAAATAGATAGCGGCGACATCAAAGGACTGTTTCTCATGTGTTCCAATCCGGCTGTTTCCGGCCCAAATGCGAATTTCGTCAAGCAGGCAATCAAGAAACTGAGATTCTTTGTCGCAGTTGACTTATTTATTTCTGAGACCGCGGCATTCGCGGATGTGATTTTACCCGCCTCCTCTTATTTGGAAGACGAAGGCACGATGACAAATGTAGAAGGCCGCGTGACATTAAGAGAAGCGAGCCGCACCTGCCCCGGAGAAGCGAAACATGATTGGCAGATCATCTGTGACATTGCCTCGGCTCTTGGTAAAGGGCATTATTTTCCCTATACGTCGGCGGAAGAAATCTTTAACGAACTGAGAGAAGCGAGCCGCGGCGGAATTGCTGATTACTCTGGCATCACCTATGACAGGCTCAGGCGGGAAGGCGGCATTCAGTGGCCATGTCCTGAAGCGGATCACCCCGGAACCGGGCGATTGTTTGAGCACTCATTTGCCCATCCCGATCACAGAGCTGAATTAAGCGTGATTCCAAATGAACCGGCCGTCCCGAAAGAGAAACCGAGCGCCGGCTATCCGCTTTATTTAACCACAGGAAGGGTGATGTCTCATTACTTAACGGGTGTCCAAACGAGAAAAAGCTCTGCCCTGGCTGCAAGACATTTCGAATCCTTTGTGGAAATCCACCCAAAAACGGCGGCCGACTATCATATCGAAGACCGTGTTCTCGTGAAAATAGAATCCCCCCGGGGCAGCATCACGGTCCGGAGCAGATGGTCGGAGAAAGTACGAAAAGACACGTTGTTTGTTCCCATCCATTGGTCTGACACGCAAAACGTCAACGATTTAATTGGTGAAGCCTTGGACCCGGACTGTAAAATGCCCGGTTTTAAGATGTGTGCGGTACGAATCAGCCCTATATAATTTTTCATAAAATTTTTAGATTTTTTAGTATTTTTTGTTACATTTCATAACATGCATCTTAAATATTTGTTTTTGCTGTGCTACGCTAAAAAAAACAAAGATAAGGAGCGGATCATCTGATGGGAAAAAAACAGCTAGTTCTTGTTGGAAATGGAATGGCCGGGGTAAGAGCGATTGAAGAAATACTGCGTGTTTCAAAAGACGAATTCGAGATTACAATATTCGGGGCCGAACCTCATCCCAACTATAACCGAATCCTTCTGTCAAAAGTGCTGCAAGGCGATACCGACATTCAAGACATTACGTTAAACGATTGGAACTGGTACAAAGAAAACAACATCCAGCTGTATACCGGTGAAACAGTCATCAAAGTCGACACGGAAAACAAAACCGTCATCACCGATGCAGACAGAATCCAGCCTTACGATGAACTCATCCTGGCGACAGGCTCTGTCCCTTTTATCCTTCCGATTCCGGGCGCAGACAAACAAGGCGTCACGGCATTCCGGGATATAAAAGATACAGACACGATGCTCTCCGCGTCAAAACAATATAAAAAAGCAGCCGTCATCGGCGGAGGACTGCTGGGTTTGGAAGCCGCACGCGGACTGCTGAATCTCGGAATGGACGTGTCTGTCATCCACCTCGCCCCATTCCTGATGGAGCGCCAGCTTGACGCAGCGGCGGGACGCCTGCTGCAAAACGAATTAGAAAAACAAGGCATGACCTTTTTCCTTGAAAAGCAAACCGAAGAAATTCTCGGTACTGAACGTGTCGAAGGGGTACGCTTCAAAGACGGCACAAGCATCGAAGCTGACCTGGTCGTCATGGCGGTCGGCATCCGCCCGAATACACAGCTTGGCACAGAAAGCGGCATTCCGGTAAACCGCGGAATCATTGTCAACGATTATATGCAGACTGACATTCCGCACATTTACGCGGTCGGTGAATGTGCCGAGCACCGCGGAATCGCATACGGTCTTGTGGCGCCGCTCTATGAACAGGCAAAAGTGCTGGCCAAACATATTTGCGGCATTGAAACAAAACCGTATGAAGGCTCCGTTCTCTCCACTCAATTAAAGGTATCAGGCGTCGAAGTCTTCTCTGCCGGTGACTTTAACGAATCAGAGGACAAAAAAGCGATTAAAGTGTTCGATGAGCAGGACGGCATTTATAAAAAAATCGTCCTGAGGGGCAATCAAATTGTCGGTGCTGTTTTGTTCGGCGACAGCAGCGAGGGCGGCCGCCTGTTTTCTATGATTCAAAAAGAAGCCGATATCTCCGAAACTTCCAAAATATCAATCTTACAGCCTCTTGATCAGGAAGCAGGCGCAAGCATGACCGCGGCGATGAGCGACGATGAAATCATCTGCGGATGCAACGGCGTTTCAAAAGGCGCGATTATTCAAGCCATTCAGGAAAAAGGCTGCACATCTACGGACGAAATCAAAGCATGCACCGGGGCATCCCGTTCCTGCGGAGGCTGTAAACCGCTCGTGGAAGACATTCTTCAATATACACTGGGCTCAGAATTTGACGCGTCCGCGCAAAAAGAAGCGATTTGCGGCTGCACATCACTGTCGAGAGATGAAGTCGTAGAAGAAATCAAAGCTAAAGGGCTGTCCCATACAAGAGAAATCATGAACGTGCTCGGCTGGAAAACGCCGGAGGGCTGCTCCAAATGCCGTCCTGCCCTCAACTACTACTTAGGCATGATTAATCCGGCTACATACGAGGATGACAGAACATCCCGTTTTGTAAACGAACGGATGCACGCCAATATTCAAAAAGACGGAACATACTCAGTCGTTCCCCGGATGTACGGCGGCGTGACCAACTCTCAGGATCTCCGCAAGATCGCCGATGTCGTCGACAAATATGAGATCCCGCTCGTTAAAATGACAGGCGGCCAGCGAATTGATCTCATCGGCGTCAAAAAAGAAGACCTGCCGAAAGTATGGGCCGAGCTTGATATGCCGTCAGGCTACGCGTACGGAAAAACACTCCGCACGGTAAAAACGTGCGTAGGCGAACAATTCTGCCGCTTCGGCACGCAAGACTCCATGGCACTGGGCATTGCGCTTGAGAAAAAATTCGAAGGGCTCAATACGCCTCACAAGGTCAAAATGGCCGTGTCCGCCTGCCCGCGGAACTGTGCGGAATCAGGCATTAAGGACCTTGGCGTTGTCGGCATCGACGGAGGCTGGGAGCTTTATGTCGGCGGAAACGGCGGAACCCATTTGCGCGCCGGTGATTTGCTGATGAAAGTAAAAACGAATGAAGAAGTCTTAGAATATGCGGGGGCTTACCTTCAGTACTACAGAGAAACGGCAAACTATCTGGAGCGGACATCCGCATGGCTTGAGCGCGTCGGTTTATCTCATGTCCAATCCGTATTAAACGATCCGGAAAAACGGCAGGAGCTCAACGACAGAATGAATGAGACACTCTCTGTCCACAAAGATCCGTGGCAATACTTCCTTAAAGATAAAAAAGCATCTAAAGATCTATTCGAAAATGTCGTCACGACTTCATAAAACAGTAAGGGGGAACGGACATGGTGAATAAAGATATGACAAAGGTTTGCATAGGCAAAGTAAACGAATTACCCGAGGAGTTAGGAAAAACCGTATATATAGAAGATAAAGAGCTTGCCGTATTTAAGCTTTCTGACGGGAGCGTCCGCGCCGTCGAAAACCGCTGTCCCCATAAAGGGGGCGTCCTGGCTGAAGGCATCGTCAGCGGAGAATACGTCTTCTGCCCGATGCATGACTGGAAAATCTCCTTAGAAGACGGAAAAGTCCAAGAGCCGGATCATGGCTGTGTCAAAACATACGAAACACTGATTGAAGGAGAGAATGTATACCTCCTGTATTGATCAGACCGGATCACTTTTTCAAGTGGTCCTTCATTTTTTAAATTGCTGAAGGGATGACGCCATCATGAAAAACGGAATCGTATATTTTGTCGGTGCCGGACCAGGAGACCCGGGGCTGATCACCGTAAAAGGAAAACAGGCTCTGGAGAAAGCGGATATTATTTTGTATGACCGGCTCGCAAACCCAAAGTTTCTTGAGTATGCCTCACCGGACTGCCGCTTCATTTATTGCGGAAAGCTGCCCGACCGCCATTTTATGAAACAGTCTGAGATAAATGCCCTGCTGATTGAAAAAGCGGCGGAGGGCTACACCGTCGTCCGCTTGAAAGGCGGAGACCCAAGTGTGTTCGGCAGAGTCGGCGAAGAAGCAGAGGCGCTTCATCAGCACGGCATCCGCTACGAAATGGTGCCCGGCATCACCTCGGGAATCGCAGCGCCGCTGTATGCGGGAGTCCCCGTCACCCATCGTGATTTCGCTTCGTCCTTCGCGATGATCACCGCTCATGATACATCATTGCACGGCAGGCCGAATCTCGACTGGGAAGGGCTTGCCCGAAGCGTTCAAACGCTTGTGTTTTATATGGGCGTTAAAAATCTGTCATTTATATGCCGTAAGCTTACGGAGTACGGAAAATCCCCTTCCGTTCCCGTACTCGTCATTCAATGGGGGACGTGGGGGCGGCAGCGGAGCGTTAAAGGAACGCTTCAGGATATCCATGAAAAAGTTCAAAGCCAAAACATCACCAACCCTGCCATTATCGTCATCGGTGATATTGTCAATTTTCAAACACACAGCTGGTTTGAAAGCAAGCCGTTCATCGGGCGGCATATCATGGTTGTCACTCATGGCGATGAAGAACATACATTGACAGACAAGCTGCGCGAGTATGGCGCCGATGTTATTGAATGGCCGAAGCGGATCGTTAAAAAAATGCCCGCAAACGAAAACATCCTGAAACAGATCAGCACCTTTGAACAACTATTTTTCACATCACGCCTTGCGGTATGCGAATTCTTTGACACACTGGCTTTCAAGCAGATCGACATCCGCCGGGTGACCGCAAGCCTGAATGCAGCGACTGAGGCCGCAAAGACGGAACTGACAAAACGGGGCTTTCTCCTATCCGAATGTCAAATTGATTCTCCGCATTCACTCATTGTAGGAAGCCGTCAAGCAGCAGAAAACTTGTCAGACTCAAAATCATGCCCGTTTTATATCACCCATGAGCATATCGCAGATGAGCGGTTCACTTCCATGATCGAACGCACGATCAGCGAGTCTCCTCTGCAAATGATTATCTGTACGGGCAAAGAATCCGCTCAGCATTTGATCAGCGCCGGAAAACAAATCGGCATATCACCGGATCCGTCAGCAAACCGCCCTCCCGTCATCTGCATGGGCGAAGACGTCCCCGCCGGCTGCGGGTTTACCGCCGTGAAAAATCAGGAACAGTTATTTGCGTTTATACGAAATGAAATGAAAGACATGCTCGTTCACAGCTGATACGCCGAAATGCTTTTCTGACCCCCCAGACTCAACATCGGGGGTCAGCCCTTTTTTATTGTGTCACCAATTTTTTATGGTGAGTCGAATACATCGCCATCTGATCCGCCTGCGGGTCCAAATAGGCTTTGGCGCTGTTCACGGCGGTCGGCCCCTCCGTGAAACCGCCTGCAATCAATCTGAGCTTGCTTTCATAATGGGCGGCGTCACCGGCGACAAACACGCCCGGAAGATTCGTCCGCATATGTCTGTCAGCTTTAATCCTGCCTTCTTCAATCTCAAGCCCCCAGTCCTTCATCGGACCGAGATCAATTTTAAACCCGTGGTTGATAATGAGCTCATCAAGCTTGATGACTTCAGAAAGTCCGGACTCAGTTTGGCAAACGGTGACGCTCTCGATCCGTTCTCCGATGCCGTTGAGATGCTTCAGACGATACGGCGCAAGCACCCGCACGGAAGACCGCTTCATTTTCGCCACGCTGCTTTCCAAACCGCCGAACTCCTCCCTGCGGTGCAAGACGGTAACAGACGCCGCAATCGGTTCCAGCTCATTCGCCCAGTCAACCGCGGTATCTCCCCCTCCTGAAATCACGACATGCTTATCTCGAAACGCATCAAGCTTCTCCACCTTATAATGAAGGTTCTTTCCTGAATACCGGCTCGCATCCTCACTGTCAAGTTCATTGACCTCAAGCGTCCCCATGCCGACAGCCAAAATCACCGTGCGCGTATAGTGCTTTTCCCCATCGGAACTTTCAAGCACAATGGTTCCGTCTTCCAGCCGTTCAAACCCGGTCACCCGCTGATTCAACACGATATCCGGCTTAAATGTCGCAGCCTGTTCCTTCAGCTGCTTAATCAGCTGTTCTCCGGCAATCCCGGGTATTCCGCCGATATCACGGATGATTTTTTCAGGGAAAAACATAGACACTTTCCCTCCGAGCCGCGGCAAAAACTCGATCACTTTCGTTTTCAGCTCGCGCATCCCGCAATAAAAAGCCGCAAACAGGCCGATCGGGCCTCCGCCTATAATCGTGACGTCATACACCTCATGATTTTCCGCCATCGTTCTGCCTCCCGTTTATATCTATACTTCAACATTTTTAATTGAGAATCAATATCAATGAAAGTATAACACATATTGAGGAGCATTGTTTATTCATTTCTCTCTTGCGGGAAAGGAGTGATTCAGAAGTGAGGTTCTGAGATTGATAAGCGGGAAGGTATTAAAACTGAAACCAGTACGGCGACTGGTTTCTTTTTTATCTCTTTTTCATCAGCATGATATCGAGGTACAGCTGGCACCTTGTCCTGAAGTCGTTTAAATTAATTGATGTCATGTCAAGAATCTGTTTGATACGGTAGTTCAATGTGTTTTGATGAATAAAAAGCTGTTCTGCGGCTGGTTTTGTTTTGCAGTTATTGAGGAGATAGATTTCTAACGTTTTCAGCAGTTCGGTACTGCTTTCTCTGTCTTTGGCTTTTAATAATGCTAAATCATCGTTTACATATTCCAGTGAGGCGTTTTTTTCTTCGATGCTTTCAAGATAGCGGTAAATCCCGAGCTTACTGTATTCGTACGGGATATTTTCCTGGTTTCCGGTAATTTCGGCGGCCTTTATGACTTCAAGGGCCTCTATATAACTTTTGCCGAGCTTCAGGATGCTGCTGTATTCATTGCCGATTCCGATATAGATGGGAGTGGGGATCTTCTGAAAGTGAAAATGAGTCAGCAGTTTGTGGATGAATTCAGATGCTGC
This sequence comes from Bacillus sp. hwrm1, assembly GCF_040207805.1. NCBI lineage: Bacteria > Bacillati > Bacillota > Bacilli > Caryophanales > Bacillaceae > Bacillus > Bacillus sp. hwrm1. The sequence continues at coordinate 3,808,107 of NZ_CP157943.1, forward strand.
CGAAGTGCCGGAGCTTTTTTGCGAGAAGCTTGCGACGACGATGACAATATTGGAATCAATGGTTAAGACGTGACTGACTTTATCCCGCAAATTCAAGTACGATTTGATGTTTTCCTTCACATCTTCGACTGCCTCCCCATCCCCATTTGCGGCGTGCAGGACGACTACCGAAAAAACCGACGGCAGCACGGCGTTCATCTTTTCCGCTTCCCGCCTGAACTCCTTTTCAGAGGAGAATTGCTGAAAGATCGCCCGTTTCACCAGGTCTTCCGCTCTCTCTTCTTTTTCCTGTTTCAGCCGGTTCGTTTTATAGATGATTTTTCCGACATGGAATGAAGTTTCATATAAAAAATCGAGCTCCTCGTCCGTCAAGTTTCGGTCGAGCTCCTGAATCCAGATGTAGCCCATCACTTCGCCTTTATGTTTTGCGCTTACAACCACTCTCTGATTCAGTCCGATACTGTCTATTTTTTCGACACGGAACGGTTCAGGAACGGTTTTCAGCTTTTCGATCACCCCGTCCTTCAGAAACCTTTCAAAAATCTGCACGGGGCATTTTTTTGAAAATATCGTCTGCTGGTTGGCGGAGTCGAAGTGATTAATGTAATAAGAATTATAGGCAAGCAAAAAGAAATCCGCGCTTTCCAGAATAACGGGCTTCTGCAATTCATAACTGATGAAATCAATTAATTTATCAATGTCCGTAAATGAAAAAACTCTCTCTAAAAGCTCTTCCATACCTATTTCTCCTATGCTCTTTTTATCTTTATCATACTCTGCGGGGTGACTTTTTGTATAGAAAAAAATTCACATATTCCCAAAACGGCATGATCCGAAAGCCTGTATCGTGAAAAGAGGAAAAAGGGCGGTCCCTTCTTCCTCTCGTTCCTTGCTTTTATTGAGAAAGTGTATCACGGTACTCATGAAACTGATCTGTGACATCTTTTGACGGAGCCTGTGTCAATAAGCTGACGACAAATACAGCGGCAAGGCTTACAGCAAAGCCCGGAATGATTTCGTACAAAAAGTCTGAAAGACCGGCATTCGCCCAAATGATTACGGTAATCGCTCCCGCAATCATGCCGGCGAGTGCCCCCCATTTCGTCATCCGTTTCCAAAATAAACTGAGCAGTACGACCGGCCCGAATGAAGCGCCGAATCCCGCCCATGCATAGCTGACAAGACCAAGTATCGTGTTATTTTTCTCCCAGGCGAGCACCAAAGCGATGATTGACACCGCAAGCACTGCCATTCTCCCCAAAAATACGAGTTCCTTATCAGAAGCCGAACGCCTGAACATGGACTTATACAAGTCCTCCACTAAAGAACTGGACGTAACGAGCAGCTGAGACGAAATCGTACTCATAATGGCCGCTAAAATCGCAGAAATGAGAAATCCCGTAATAATCGGGTGGAACAGAATGTTGCCGAGCTGAATAAAAATGGTTTCCGGATCAGCCAGCTTCAGTCCGTTCTGGTGGTAATACGCGATTCCCGCAAGACCCGTAAACAGCGCTCCTAGTGCAGACAAAATCATCCATCCCATTCCGATCCGTCTGGCGCGTTTGATTTCTTTCACAGACGTGATCGCCATAAAACGCACAATAATATGCGGCTGCCCGAAATAGCCGAGCCCCCACGCAAATAAAGAAATAATGCCAAGGACGGTCGTCCCTTTGAACATGTTAAACAGTTCCGGGTTGACGGAACGGATATCGGCAACGGTTTCCCCCGGGCCGCCCGTATGGAAAATCGTCACAATCGGCACAAGAATAAGCGCCGCAAACATAATGATCCCTTGAACAAAGTCCGTCCAGCTTACCGCCAAAAAGCCTCCGAACAAGGTGTAGGCGACAACGACGCCTGTCACGACCCACAGCCCCGTGTGGTACTTCAACCCTAAAATGCTGTTGAACAAGACACCTCCGGATACCATGCCGGATGATACGTAAAATGTGAAAAAGACGAGAATGACAAGACCCGAAAACAGTCTGAGAAGCTTCGTATGATCACCGAAACGGTTTTCAAGGAAACCCGGAATGGTGATGGAATTCCCCGCTTTTTCGGTATACGTTCTCAGTCTCGGCGCCACGAAAAGCCAGTTCGCCCACGCCCCGAGCACAAGCCCGAGCACAATCCAAGCGCCGCTTAATCCTGTCGAGAACATAGCGCCCGGAAGCCCCATCAAGAGCCATCCGCTCATATCCGCCGCTCCCGCGCTGAGCGCTGTGACGGCAGGGCCTAAAGAACGCCCCCCGAGCATGTAATCCGTCAGATTTGACGTCCGTCTGTAGGCGAAATAACCGATAAACAGCATACCCGCCATATAAATACAAATGGAAATAATCAACTGAATGTTTGCTATGGCATTTCCTCCTCCGCTTTATATGTTTATGGTGAAATGGACACCCCCCGCGAGGAGGATGCCCATTCAGTCCCTCTTAAAACGTTTCACTGATTGTTTTCGCCTGCATGTGGAGGGCCAAATAATCCGGGCCGCCCGCTTTTGAATCAGTGCCGGACATTTTGAAGCCTCCGAACGGATGGTAGCCGACAATCGCTCCCGTACAATTGCGGTTGAAGTACAGGTTGCCGACATGGAATTCCTGTTTCGCCCGTTCAATATGTTTGCGGTTATTTGTAATGACCGCGCCTGTCAAACCATATTCAGTATTGTTTGCCACTTCTAAAGCTTCATCAAAGTTTGACACTTTAGAAAACGCCACGACAGGCCCGAAAATTTCTTCTTGCATGAGTCTTGCTTTCGGATCAAGGTCAGCGAAGATCGTCGGCTTGATAAAGTAGCCTTTTGAATCATCTCCGGTGCCGCCGCTTACTAAACGGCCTTCTTCTTTTCCGATTTCAATGTAGCTCATGATCTTGTCGTAAGAACCTTGGTCGATGACAGGCCCCATATAAACATCTGCACTGTCAGGTTTAGCAGTTACTTTTGATTCCGTAATTTCAATGACACGCTCTAATACTTGATCATACACTTTTTCATGGACAACTGCACGTGAACCTGCAGAACATTTTTGTCCCGCGAAGCCGAATGCTGATGTAAAGATGGATTGAGCCGCCAATTCAATGTCCGCATCTTCGTCAACGACAACCGTATCTTTACCGCCCATTTCAGCAATGACACGCTTTAAGTGCTGCTGGCCCGGCTGAACTTTCGCCGCGCGTTCGAAAATTCTCGTACCGACTTCACGTGATCCTGTAAATGTGATAAGGCTTGTTTTCGGATGGTCAACAAGATAGTCGCCTACTTCCGCTCCGCTTCCCGGCACAAAGTTGACTACGCCTTTTGGCAATCCGGACTCTTCAAGCACCTCAACAAATTTTGCTGCAATAACAGGTGTAGCACTCGCAGGTTTCAGAACCACTGTGTTTCCAGTAACGATCGGCGCCACTGTTGTTCCTGCCATGATCGCAAACAAGAAGTTCCACGGCGGAATAACAACTGTCACTCCAGTCGGTGTGTACACATATTGGTTTTTCTCGCCCTCACGGCTGTTGACCGGTTTGCCTTTTGCCAGTTCGATCATTTGGCGTGCATAATACTCCATGAAGTCAATCGCTTCCGCCGTATCCGCATCAGCTTCGTTCCAAGGTTTTCCCGCTTCCTTGACGAGCAGGGCGGAGAATTCGTGCTTTCTGCGGCGGACTTTGGCAGCTGCGCGGAACAAAACGGCCGCTCTTTCTTCAGGGGATGTGTATCTCCACTCTTCGAACGCTTTCGCAGCTGCTTCAATCGCTTGCTCAGCATGCTCCTGGGACGCTTTTGACACTCGGCCGACGACTTCTTCTTTATCAGCCGGATTGATTGAAACGATTTTCGCTTCCGTCTCTACCTTTTCACCGTTGATGACGAGCGGATAATCTTTTCCCAGATACTCATTTACCGTCGCAAGCGCTTTCTTAAATTCTTCAACGTTCGATTGATCTTGGAAATTCGTGAATGGTTCGTGTTTATAAGGTGTAGTCATTGTCATCTCTCCCTTTTTTACTTCTTAGTCATTCCTTTAAAGGCGAATGCGATGTTTGAGGGGCGTTCGGCGAGCCGTCTCATGAAATAACCGTACCAGTCATCCCCGTAAGGCAGGTAGACTCTCATGCGGTATCCTTCTTCCACCAGGCTGAGCTGGGTTTGCGAGCGCATGCCGTACAGCATCTGAAACTCAAAACGGTCGTTTGGAATGCCGTGCTCTTTGGCAAGCTGTTTTGTAAACTCGATCATTTTGTCATCATGCGTGGCAACTGCCGTATAATGTCCTTTTAAAAGCTGTTTGCGGATGAGTCTTTTATAATTTTCATCGACGTCGCTTTTTTCAGGATAGGCCACCTTTTCCGATTCTTTATAGGCCCCTTTGACAAGCCGCAGAAACGGATTCAGCGGGCTGAGGTCATCAAGATCCTTTTCCGTTCTGTACAGATAGGCCTGCACCACGGTGCTTACATATTCATACCGGCTCCGGAAGTCTTTAAAGATATCCAGCGTCTTCTGGCATCTCGTTTCATCTTCCATGTCAATCGTCACCATGACTTTATGTTTTTCAGCCGTCTGGAGGATTTTCGTCATATTTTCATAGACAAGATCGAGATCTATATCAAGACCTAAAGACGTCATTTTTAATGACACTTGGGAATTCAGCTGTTCATCAGCGATTAAGGCGATGGTCTGCATGCACTCCTCGGTGCGTTCTTTCGCGACATCACCGCTGTTGACAAATTCCCCCAAATGATCGACAGTAACTGACAGCCCCTGGCTGTTCAAATGTCGGATTGTCGGGATAGAACTGCGGAAATCCATTCCTCCGATGATTTTGCCGGCTGCCACACGGCTTCCCCAGCTTCGCGCCATCTTATTGAGAAAGCTGCTCTTGGATAAAAATAAGAAAAAATCTCTTGTAATCACTTCCAACCTTAACACCCCGCAATCTAAGAAGTATTTGTATGAGTCTATTGTAAATGGACAAAACATCCTCTCACAATATTCTAAAAATACAAAGATTCTGATAAATTTTTGTGGTTTTACCACAATCAGCTTCTTAGATAGCAGGCGGATTATGCCGAAAAAAGGCGGACGGAAATGACGGCAATCGTCAATTTCCGCCTTTTTCCCCCCACGCCTCTTCGACGGTTTGAATCAATAGCCGATTCAGTTCCTCCGTTATGTCAGGTTTCGGCGTTTTGATCGTTTTGACATAGTGCCCGATGCGTTCTATTTCTTCTTCTATAAATGCATGAATGATCGTATTTCTCGGTTCCGGAGCCAGCTCCTGACCGCTTTTTTTCCTTGTAAGCAGTGTATTGATTTCAGAAATGAGCGCTTCATCCGTCAATAAGGCATCGGCCAGTACGGGAAATGACATCGGCGGTACGGAGCCGAACGTTTCAATCCATCTGCAGGCAAGGAGAGGACGCAGAACATAAAAATACTTTTTAATCTTTACTTCACTGCCTCGCAATTCCGTTTTTTCATTCCGTTTTGCCATATTGAGATAATGATAGATGCCGGCTTCAGGCGAAAAGGCGCGGATTTTCAGTTTTCGAAGCTTTTCAGCCGCTGAGAAAGCTTCATAATAGATCATCTCAGAAGAGAGCCATTCCAAAAGAGGCGGATTTGATTTTTTAAAAAGCCGCAGCGCTTTTCTCAGTTCCCAGCCGCTGATGTCAAGCATGTCATGAATCGGCTCTTCTATGACATCCCTATGCGGTTCGATCGAAAAGTACCATTCTTTTTTCGGCACATAGAGAAACCGCACATCGTAGTCGCTGTCTCTTGACGGAAATCCCCATGCGCGGCTCCCTGATTCTACGGCATAAAGCACCTTAACGCCGTGCTGTGCTTCAATTCGTTTTAATTCTTCGATGATCCTTTGTTCCATCTGTATCCGTCCTTTTCCGTGATCATTCCTGAAAAAAGCCCGAGTACTTGGGCTTTTCGCTGTCGTCAGCCTTTCAGATGCGCTTTCAGAAAGGCCAGCTTTTCCGTATGGAAAGAAGGTATGTATTCATGTCCGAAATACCGGTAAACCTTCAATTCTTTTTTCGTTTCCAGATGATTGTAAGCGGCAAATACCGTCGACGGCGGAGTCACGCGGTCAATCAGCCCGATGGACATGAGCACCGGAACTTTTACGCGGTCCGCCAGATTCATGATATCAAAATAGGCCAGTGTATTCATCGCGGCCTTCTCCGTTTCGGGGCTGCCGTTCTTTCTGAAAAAGGAGTTAATCTCAAGATACGGCTCATCAAGAGCGACATCAATGGCCCGCTCAAAATTGCTTAAATAAGGATAATCGGCCGCAACCGCTCTCGGAATGTCAGATAGTGCCGCCGCGGCGATTGAAAGTCCGCCTCCCTGGCTCCCGCCGATGACGGCGATCCTCGTTTCATCCACTTCATCAAAGCCGCTGATGACTTCCAAAGCCCGGACGGCGTCTAAGTACACGCCGCGGTAATAATATGTATCTTTATCTAAAATCCCTTTCGTCATCCAGCCGGGAACGTGTCCGTGCGGTGAGACGCTTGTATCTGTGCTGCTGTGCTGGCCGCGGACAAGCATGCCGAACGCGGCATATCCGTGAAGCGCCCAATTTACGATGTCATGTATATCCCCGTCATAGCTCGCATTATAGCCGTGATATTTCACGATGGCCGGATGCGGTCCTTGCCGGTCGGGAACGGCGTACCATCCCTCAATTTCCGCCTTGCCGAAGCTTCGGTATGTCAGCCGGAATACTTTCACGCCGTCAGCCGGGTAGCTTTCAGCCTTCAATTCAGGCTTTGCCTCTTCCTTTGCAAGCTCATGTAATGATGATGCCCAAAAATCCGAAAAGTCATGAGGAGCGGTTTTATTTGGTTTATAGGTTTGCAGTTGGTCGAGCGGCAAGTCGTATAATTGCATATCCGATTATTCTCCTTTGTTTTATAAGATTTAATTTTCTGACTCTATCTTAACACGATTTTACACTCATTTTCTAAACATTTTAATAAACGTTTGTTTAAAAACAAAAAAGCCGTGCGCTCACAGCGTCACGGCTCTTTTTACATCGGCTGATACAAGTCCCAGCCGATTTTTAACGTTTCTACGATATAATCGGCGATTTCTTCTGGTTCCAGATTATCCGTCGCCACTTTTGAATTATGTTTATCATAGATGCTTTGGCGCTCGTTAAAGAGCTGCTGCATTTCATCCATGGAACGGTTATGCAGAACAGGACGGCTTTCAATCAGCAGGTCAGCCCGCTGCTTCCAATTCTCCCATGATAAATCAAGATGGAGCACGAGACAGTTTTCAAGGCAGCACTGTCTGATTTCCTCTTGTTTAAACGAACCGCCCCCAAGCGACACGATCTTGAATTTCGTATTGCGGCAGATATCTAATATATAGTCCTTTTCAGTCTGACGGAAAAAGGCTTCACCTTTTTTCTCAAACATTTCAGGGATGGACATATTGAAATCTTTCTCAATCTGCAGATCAATATCAATGAAGTCTCTGTATAATTTCTTAGCGACCAGCTGGCCGATTGTTGTCTTTCCGACACCCATGAATCCGATCAGTACGATATTTCTTTCTCTTACGGGAATGGCACGTTTTGCGTTCATCTTCGGCGAAATCCTCCTAAGAAATGAAAAAGTTATGTTTATTATATGATAACTCAATATTGAAATATAGAGATAATGCAATGAAAGAAAACCCATCCTTTATAAGAAGAGATGAGTTTTTCTTTCTATCGGAGCTTAATGCGTTCCACCTTTCCGACAATGAAAATATAAGAAAATGCCCCGATAAATGCGACAGCGCCGACAAACAGAATCGCTCCGTTATAAGAACCGGTCGCAGAAACGATAAACCCGATGATAAGCGGGGTGATAATACCGGCCATATTGGCGAAAAAGCTAAAGACGCCCCCTGCCAATCCGATTGTTTCGCTTGGCGCGACCTCACTCAGCATCGTCCAGGATATGTTGGACATGCCCTGCGCAAAAGAAGCAATGGATAAGATCGTCAAAACCGCGGGAGCAGAATCCGTAACATTCGCGAGCACGATGGAGCCTGTCAGCAGAAGACCGAGGATGACGGGCGTTTTCCGGGCAACGTTCACCGACACCCCCCGTTTCATCATGCCGTCAGACCAATACCCGCCGAACAATACGCCGAAAAAAGCGGCGATATACGGAATTGATGCGGCGAAGCCGACTTTTAAGAAAGCCATGTGCTTTGCCTCCGCCAGATAAGTCGGAAACCATGTCAAAAAGAAGAACAGCGTGGAGGCTACGGCGAATTGGCCGATATACAATCCGACAAGCTTGCGGTATTTTAGAAGCTGGACGAAATCCGCCCACGATATCCTGCCGGCTGCATCAGACACCTCAGTCAGTCCGCCGCCTTCTTTAATATAATCAAGCTCCTCACGATTCACTTTCCGATACCCGTTCGGCTCGTGATACATTTTAAACCAGAAAATGGAGAAAACAATTCCGAGCACCCCTGAGGAAATAAATACGGCGCGCCAGTCAAATGCCGTTAACACCCAGAATAAAACCGGTGTGGCAAACGCCAGCCCGACATATTCCCCCGCCGTATAAACACCCGTCGCAAAGGCGCGTTCCCGCCTTGGAAACCATGTCGTGACAATCCGGTTGTTTGCCGGAAACGCCGGCGATTCAGCTATGCCGATGAGCAGGCGGCAGCCGAATAGAAACCCGAAACTTGTCGCAAAAGCTTGTACTCCGGTAAAAACCGACCACACAAATAAAGAAATTCCGTATGTCCGTTTTGACCCGAATTTATCCAAAATGAGCCCGCCTGGAATCTGCATCCCCGTATAGGTCCAGCTGAACGCAGAAAAAACGATGCCCAAAAGCGCGGGGCTTAGGTTCAGCGAATGTTGAATGGATGGGCCGACAATAGATACACTGGCTCGGTCTATATAATTAATCGCAGTGATAAAAAACAAAAGAACCAATATCACATAACGAGCGCGAGTCGGTTTATTGCGGACGGGACTGAAGGCCCTCAGCTCCGTTTCTTTTTTCAATGGCTTCTCCCCCCTTACTCGAATGAAATTAATTGTACAACACTTCGGTTAATTATTTAATACTTTGACGCAAAAAAGCGTTAAACAATTTGTGTGCCGCACTGACCTGATGCAGACACACCCCGCTTATAAAAAAGTGTCTGCCCTTTTCCCCTGTTTATCCGTATCGCACCCGGGGAAAAAGTACACATATGATAGACAGTTACGGGAGGATTACCGATGAAACTGAGTTTTTGCACGACAGGATTTAAGAAAGAGCATATTTTTGACATCATTTCTTTCGCGAAGGAGCACTCCTTTGAGGGAATCGAACTGTGGTACGGACACGCTAAACAATATATAGATGAAATCGGCCCGCTCGACAAGCTTTATCAGCAGCTTCAGGAGGAAGGCATCGGGGTGCCTGCCGTCAGTTTGTACACTGACTTCGCCACTCAGGATGAAAGGCAGGCGTTAAAGGATGTTCAAAGGGCATTAAGCGCGGCACGACAGCTGCACAGTCCCTTGATCAGAGTCTTTGCCGGCAATCTTCCTTCGCACCGGACGTCACCGGAAAAGTGGCAACGTGCGGTTGATCAATTTCAGCAGGCGGCACGGCTCGCAGATGACTATGAAGTCGATATCGGGCTTGAGATTCATTACGATACGTACGCGGATACACCGGAGGCGGCTCTGGCATTTTTGGAGGATGTCGGACATCCGCGGGTCCGCACCATTTTTGACGGCTCCAACCTACACGTCAATCACGTTGACCAAATGTCCGCTTTGGAAAAACTGTATCATACCGTCAGCCACATTCATCTGAAAAACTATCACTGGAATTTTGACAACTGGTATCTCAGCAAGCCAACTCCGATTTTTCAAGGAGATCTCGATCAAAAAGCATTTTTAAAAGAGCTGATGAACAGACAATATGACGGTTTTGTTTCTCTTGAGTATTTTGGGGAACATGCCTTTACGCATATAAAGGAATCGCTCCGCGAATATACGTCTGTTTTTTCCCGCTGACTCTTCGATCGAAGGGTCTTTTTTTGTATCATATAGAAAAAGGGGGATATCATGATGATCATTTGGATAAATGGGGCTTTCGGTTCCGGAAAAACACAAACAGCGTTTGAACTGCACAGAAGACTGAAACCGTCTTACATATATGATCCTGAAAAGATGGGGTTTGCGATGCGTTCGATGATACCGCCAGATATCGCTGAAGATGACTTTCAAAGCTACCCTCTGTGGCGGGAATTCAATTACAGCATGCTTTCCTATTTGTCAGATACATATCAGGGCATCATCATTGTGCCCATGACCATTACGAACGATCAATACTTCCATGACATTATCAGCAGGCTGAGACAGGATGGCCGGACCATTCACCACTTTACCCTGCTGGCTTCAAAGGAAACATTGCTGAAACGCCTGCGCACCAGAGCGGAAGGAAAAAACTCCTGGGCCGCAAAACAAATCGACCGCTGCATCAACAGCCTGTCTGATAGCCTCTTCACAGAACATCTCCATACAGACCAAATGTCTATTCAGCAGGTCGCAGAAACGATCGCTGCCCAAGCAAATCTGCCTCTTGAGCCTGATTCGAGAGGAAGCCTTCGAAGATTCACCGACAGATTGATGGTGAAGCTGAATCATATCCGTATCACATAAAAAAACGTTTTGAAAACATGTCCCTGATCCATGCAAATGGATCAATAAATAAAAAGCCCCTCTGAAGGGATGTTTTTTCAAATTAAGAAAAAAATTTTAGAAACATAGGAGGGATTTTATGGATAATAATCTAATTATTAACATTGTTATACATTTCATTTGAAAAGGGAGTGCTCGAAATGAAATTCAAAAAAGTGTTAACCGGTTCTGCGCTGTCTCTTGCCTTACTGATGTCTGCCGCTCCTGCCTTTGCCGCATCACCAACAGCATCCGTGGAAAATAGCCCCATCTCAACGAAAGCAGATGCCGGCATTAATGCCATCAAACTCGTTCAAAGCCCTAACGGCAACTTCGCTGCTTCTTTCGTTTTAGATGGGACAAAATGGATTTTCAAAAGCAAATACTACGACAGCAGCAAAGGGTATTGGGTAGGGATTTATGAAAGTGTAGATAAATAAAAATGAGATAAACAAAAAACCTCCCTTTCAAAAGGGAGGTTTTTTTCATTCTATTTCCACCAATCATCAAACATCGATGCCGGCACCTGGCGCTTATGCTCTGTACTGAGGTAGCGTTTTTCCAGCGCCTCAATCACTTCGGAAGAAACGTCCTTGCCTTCTAAATAATCATCAATGTCATTGTATGTGATGCCGAGTTCGGTCTCATCAGTCTGCTGCGGTTTTTCATCAAGCAGATCGGCCGTCGGTAATTTCAAATACAGGCGTTCCGGCGCGCCGAGCTCTTCTAATAAACGTCTGCCCTGGCGTTTCGTTAATCCGGTCAGCGGCAGCAGATCAGCTCCGCCGTCACCGTATTTCGTGAAGAAACCGGTCACCGCCTCGGCCGCATGGTCGGTTCCGATGACAAGCAGCCCCTCTTGTCCGCCGATGGCATATTGAGCGATCATTCTCATTCTGGCCTTTACATTTCCTTTGTTAAAGTCAGACAGCTGATCTCCCGTGTCTTTTTTGTACTGATCAGTGAACGCGCTGACAGCGGACTTAATATCAAATGTCCAAGATTTATCAGGCTTAATGAATTTGAGCGCCAATTGGGCGTCATCCTCATCCTGCTGTGTGCCGTGCGGAAGACGGACGGCGATAAATTCAGCGTTTCCGCCTTCTTCTCTGATGCTTTCAGCCGCCAATTGGGCGAGGCGTCCCGCAAGCGTGGAATCCTGCCCCCCGCTGATGCCGAGCACAAAGCCTTTGGCACCTGTTTTTTTCAAATATTGTTTCAGAAAGTTCACTCTGTCCTCAATTTCTTGTTTCGGATCAATTGAGGGCTTTACATGGAGATCATTCATAATTTGTTTCTGGATGCTCATCCCAATCACTCCTCCTGCATTGTTTCTTTATGATCCATTTCCCGTTCATGCTGAAAATGAATCATGCCACTATGTACGACTCTCTGTTAAATATAGCACAGGTGCAGATTTTAAGTGAATCAAATACACCGGGATCAGCTGATTTCCACCCGCAGCGCCGTGATGCTGTCTCCGTTGCATTTTCCTTTTTCAATCGGACAGGATGAAAACGCGACGACGAGATCCATTTCCGCACGGAGCCGTACATAATCACCCGCGTCAGAAAGAGGCGTTTCGACTGATAAGTTCCCCTTCTCATCGAGCACCGTGTTCATAAAGATGGCAAATGGGTAATGCATATGCGGCCGCGGCACCCCGAACGGTTCAAGCGCCCCGCTCATATTGTCATAGCACGTATCCTGGAGCTCGTCTTTATGCTTTCCGTATAAAAGCCTGTTCATATCCGGACGGCAGGCGGGAAGCAGCAGGTCATGCTTGCCGACTGTATCCTCAATCAGCGTCAGCATCGGCTTGTATAAATTCGAATAAATATGATCACCCGTTTTTACATGAATGGACTGGTTGGCATCAATCGTCGCGCCCTGATCAAGGTGTTCATAAAAGTCCTTGGCATGATACGCCGTGAAGTCAGCCACCTGCTGTCCTTCCACATCGACTACTTTTATAATCTGCCCTTTGTGAACCTTCAGGCCGAGCCCTTTTTTCGGCGGTACAATAAATTGCTGTGTCATCAGACTGCTCCTTTTTTTCTTCTATTATGAACTTCGGCCGTTTGTTTCATGTAAAGCAATTTATTGGATGTATATTCCCCTTCTGACGGCCGCAATCTAAGCTTTGATAAAGGGGTTGAACTTCATGGGTAAATCACAGGACCAGCCTAAAGGAAATCTCGCTTGGTGGCAGCTCTCCTTAATCGGCGTCGGCTGCACAATCGGGACGGGCTTTTTTCTCGGGTCCAGCATCGCTATTGTCAAAAGCGGATATTCCGCGCTGATCTCATTTCTTATTGCCGGGCTTGGCACCTATTTTGTCTTTGAGCAGCTCGCGAAGCTTTCGGCCAAACAGCCCGAAAAGGGGTCTTTTTGCGCTTATGCGAGAAAGGCTTTCGGCACTTGGGCCGGTTTCAGCAACGGATGGGTGTACTGGTCGTCCGAGATGCTGATCACTGGAAGCCAGCTGACAGCGATCTCGCTGTTTACGAAGCATTGGTTTCCGAATGTGCCGCTGTGGATTTTCGCCTCCATCTATGCGGTGCTCGGTCTTTTGATTATATTTACGGGGCTGTCCGTTTTTCAAAAAACGGAAAATGTGCTCGCTGTTGTCAAGACGGCGGCGATTTTTATGTTTATCGTGATCGCCATATTGGCGCTGTGCGGTATATTTTCTCATAAACCGGATGTGCAGGTGCCGAACGAATCAAAGGATTTGTTCCCGCACGGAGCGATGGGGTTATGGACGGGATTGATTTATGCGTTTTACGCCTTCGGAGGAATTGAAGTCTTGGGGCTGATGACCGTGCATTTGAAAAAGCCGGAGGAAGCCTCAAAATCAGGCCGGCTGATGCTTGCCGTTCTTGCGGTGATTTACGTCATTTCTCTCGGCCTGGCGCTGCTGTTAGTGCCGCTGGGCAAATTCACCGAACAGGACAGCCCGTTTATTACATCGCTGAAGGGTTTTCATTTAGATATCATTCTTGATATTTTTAACGGGATTTTTATTATTGCGGGATTTTCCACGCTCGTCGCCTCGCTGTTTGCCGTGACGACATTGCTTTGTACGATGGCAGATGACGGAGATGCGCCGAAATGCTTCAGATTAAAGGAAAACAAAAAAATCTGCTGGCCTGCGCTCGGATTGACGTTTGCCGGACTCATCGTCTCCATCATCCTGTCATTGGTGCTGCCGAAAAATATATATGAACACATGACAACCGCGGCGGGCCTGATGCTTCTTTATACGTGGCTGTTCATTTTGTTCTCGGGCAAGAAACTGCTCGAAACGACAAAGATGGGAACCGTACAGATTGTTATCGCCCTTGTGCTGATTGTCGCGGCCGTCTCCGGGACGCTGTTTGAGAAATCGAGCCGGCCCGGTTTTCTGGTCAGCCTTTGTTTTCTCGCCGTCATTGCGATCGTGACATGGATCGTACAAAAAAAGCAGGGACACAGCCCTGCCGGATCATAGCTTATTTCGTCGGTTTAAACAGCCTCTTTAAATAAGAAAAGGGACACTTTGACACTTCCGTCTCATCATCACGGAGGAAATATTGCTTCCATTCTAAATTGTCTTTTCCTCCGTACCACCCCAATCGGGGATGAAGAGGGGCTTCGTCATATGCCTCTAAACGTTTTCTGATCAGCCGGCTCATGTTTCGTCCGAACGCGGTTGAATCGTTTAATCCTTCGAAAACCCATCTCGGCTGAAACGCCAGCATAAAAAACGGGAAGCTTCTGCTTTGTCTCGCTTCATGCGCAGGCGTCGCGCACAGAATAAAATACGGCTCGCCGTCAAAGCAGAACTCCCATTTATAATGTTCAGGGTCTTCCGGCATGTCTTCCGGCCAGTCTTTCGGGTCGCAGCCGCTCAGCCGGTTTAAAAAAGACCAGAACAGCTCTTCATACGCCTCAACGGAATAATGCTCAGCTAAATCCTCAGGCGTATCAAAAATCACAAGCAGCGACGCGTATCTTCCGGTATTCCTTGAGATCTTTCCGTACTCGGACAGCAGCATCCCCACTTCCTCCGGGGTTCCCTCTTCGCGGGGATCACCCGCAAAGGATATCCGGAGCTGATCTGTCAAAAATCCCTGACGTCCCGGAATGCACGGAAACGTATCCGCTTTATCACCTATTGTTTCTGATAGAAGCTCAAAAGCGACTCTCTGCCAATTTGGCAGATCCAACAACTTTTCCTCAAGGCAACTTTTTGTGTACAGCTCGCTTGCCATCAGCCCACCTCCAGTATCGTCATGATACGTTATGATGAAGATAGGCGATGGGTGACTCTTCTATTTATGAGATGAGCATTTGAATCCCCTGCCATCCGAAATAAAACCCGAAAACGATCAAAGACACACCCGCCGCTCCCGTCAGCCAGCGGAGCGCTTTTTCATGAAGGAGATTTCTGAAAGTGCTCGCGGCGACCGCCATGCAGAAATCCCAGATCAAAATGCCGAGAAGAATGCCGGAGCTGTAAATCAAAAGCTGATTTGCATCGAAGGATTCAGCGGTTTTAGCGAGGATGCTGCCGTATATGCCGAGCCAGAATAAAATGCTCAGCGGATTGGAAAGAGAAATAAAAAATCCCGCGCCGAATGTTTTGTAAAAAGCCGGTTTTCCTTTTCCGCTTCTGACATTCATGGCTTCCCTTATATTTTTTAGCGTTTCGACTCCCGTATAGGTCAGCACGAAAAAACCGAAGAGCCACAAAAACGTTTTTACAAAAGGAGCGGTCAAAAATTGAGACAGCCCGAAATAGATCAGAATCATATACAGCCCGTCCGCGGCCATGGCGCCAAGACCGAAAATCCATGCATGCCAAAAGCCGTTTTTGATGCCTTTGTCAATTTGCGCCGCATTGACCGGTCCGACAGGTGCTGACAATGACAGCCCGAGAACGATGTAGCTTAAAAAGATGTTCATTGGCTTCCCCCTCATTCATGCAACTTGTACAAGTTATTCATGAATGGGCCGTGCTATGATATATTATTTTAATTTCTCAAGCTCGTCTTCCATCATGTCCGTCGCTTTTCCTAAAAAATCGAATATCAGCTGCAGTTCTTCTTCTTTATATTGCCGGCAAAGGCTGATCGTGGACTGGGATAAGGAGCTGAACAATTGCTTCACATTCGCCTTTCCGGCTGTCAGCGGCACGATAATCACCCGACGTTTGTCTTCGGGGTCTTTTTTCCTCATGACATATCCCGCTTTTTCGAGCCGGTCAATGAGCGCCGTTACCGAACCTGTGCTGAGACCGGTTTTTTTCCCAAGCTCGCCTGCGGTCATCGGGCCTGCTTCATTTAAGATATCAGCTGATTTTAAATCGGTCGGAAACAGACCGAGAGATTGAGCGGCCGCCTGATGAAAAAGGATCGTCCTTGTGGCCATCTTTCGGAATAACTGTATCGCGGTTTCCTCCGTCTCGCTTCTGGTATTTCTTGTTGACAACTGACAGGCCTCCCTATAAAATCAATTTATCTTGACGATCAAGATAATTTTCGGCAAATCTAATATGATCATAGCAAATTTAATGATCAAAAGTAAGTATGGGAGGAAAAAGCATGGAACAAACAGCCGCGAAGGACGCCTCGACGAAGTTTGTCGTCATCGGTCTTTTGCTGGGCATTTTAATGTCGGCTATGGATAATACAATCGTTGCCACTGCGATGGGAAATATCGTGGCGGACCTCGGAAGTTTCGATAAGTTCGCGTGGGTGACGGCATCATACATGGTAGCCGTTATGGCCGGTATGCCGATTTACGGAAAACTGTCCGATATGTACGGACGCAAACGTTTCTTTTTATTCGGTCTTATTCTTTTCTTAATCGGATCCGCCTTATGCGGAATCGCCCAAACAATGGATCAGCTCATTATTTACCGCGTCATTCAGGGAATCGGCGGAGGCGCGCTGATGCCGATCGCCTTCACGATCATTTTTGATTTATTTCCGCCGGAAAAACGCGGAAAAATGTCGGGCATGTTCGGTGCCGTTTTCGGCCTGTCCAGCGTTCTCGGGCCGCTTTTAGGCGCGCTCATTACCGACTCCATCAGCTGGCACTGGGTGTTTTACATCAACGTGCCGATCGGTATTTTATCATTGTTTTTCATTCTTCGTTATTATAAAGAATCCCTTGAACACAAGAAGCAGAAAATCGACTGGGCCGGCGCAATCACGCTGGTGGTTTCCATTGTCGGTCTGATGTTCGCTCTTGAGCTCGGCGGAAAAACGTATGATTGGAACTCCGTGCAGATCATCGGTCTGTTCGCTGTGTTCGCCGTGTTCTTTATCGCCTTTTTTATTGTGGAAAGAAAAGCGGAAGAACCGATTATCTCATTTTGGATGTTTAAAAACCGTTTATTTGCTACGGCACAGATTCTGGCGTTCCTTTACGGAGCCACGTTCGTCATTTTAGCGGTGTTTATCCCGATCTTCGTTCAGGCTGTGTACGGAAGCACCGCGACAAGCGCGGGCTTTATTTTGACGCCGATGATGATCGGTTCTGTTATCGGAAGTATGATCGGCGGAATTTTCCAGACAAAAGTGCGGTTCCGCACTTTAATGCTGATTTCCGTGGTCGCTTTCTTTATCGGAATGCTGCTGCTTTCCAATATGACACCGGATACGGCGCGTACGATGCTGACGGTATTCATGCTGATCTCAGGATTCGGCGTCGGCTTCAACTTCTCACTGCTGCCGGCTGCGTCCATGAACGATCTGGAGCCGCGTTACCGCGGAAGCGCCAACTCAACAAACTCGTTTTTGAGATCATTCGGTATGACGCTCGGTGTGACGATTTTCGGAACCATCCAGACGAATGTGTTTACCAACAAGCTCACAGATTCATTCAGCGGCATGAAAGGAGCGGGCGGCGCGATGCAGAACATCGGAAATCCGCAGGAGATTTTCCAGGCCGGCACGCGCGCTCATATTCCGCCGCACATTCTGGATCGCATTATTGACGCCATGTCGCAAAGCATCACATATGTATTTACGCTTGCGCTGGCGCCGATCGTCATTGCGGCCGTTACCATTTTGTTTATGGGAAAAGCGAGAGTAAAAACCTCTCAGGAAATGGCGAAAAAAGCGAATTAAAAAAAGCAGTACATGGCGTTTGTCATGTACTGCTTTTTTGTTTACTCTGCGAAATGCGGAGCGAGAATATCTTTCAGCACGTTTGCGCTGCGGCTGAATTGAGCCTGTTCTGTTTCATTCAGCTCAAGTTCCGTCACACCTGCGATGCCGTTCCGATTGACGACGGCCGGAACGCCGATAAAGACGTCGTTTACACCGTATTGGCCGTCCAGATATGTGCTGACGGTTAAAATGCTGTTTTCATTACGCAAAATCGCTTTTGTGATGCGGGCGAGGCTCATCGCCACTCCGTAATATGTCGCGCCTTTTTTCTCGATAATATGGTAGGCCGCGTTTTTCACATCATCAACGATCTGATCCAGCTCGTCCTGCTTGTAAGCTGCATGTTTCTCCAGCAATTGCTGCACCGGCACTCCGCCGATATTGGCGTGACTCCATACAGGGAGCTCGGTATCGCCGTGCTCGCCGATAATGTGGGCGTGTACGTTTTGCGGAGCGGCTCCGAAGTATTCACTCAGCATATAACGGAATCGCGCAGAATCCAGTGTCGTGCCGCTGCCGATGACGCGTTCTTTCGGCAGCCCGCTGAATGTCCATGTCGCATAAGTGAGAATGTCGACCGGGTTTGTGGCAACGAGGAAGATGCCGTCAAATCCGCTTGCCATTACTTCACCGACAATGCTTTTAAAAATGGCGAGATTTTTTTCGACCAGCTCAAGTCTCGTTTCGCCCGGTTTTTGATTGGCCCCTGCACAGATGCACACGATATCGGCATCCTTGCAATCCTCATATGTGCCGTAAGACGTTTTGACCGGATGAGGCGCAAATGCCTTTCCGTGATTTAAATCCATGACATCTCCCATGGCTTTTTCTCTATTTACATCAATGATCACAAGCTCATCTGTGATCCCTTGGTTAATTAACGCAAATGCATAACTGCTTCCAACAAAACCTGCTCCGATTAATGCTACTTTGTTCACTCGTTCGTTCATCATGTATGCTCATCCTCCAGTGTTTCGTGGTGTCTGTTTTTATCTTGTGAAGTATTTCACATTTATATTGTGCAACACTTCACAAACTTTTGCAAGAGAAAAGTTTGATTTTTGGACAAAAAAATATCGGTGATGGTTTCCGGATTGTTGACAGCATCCTAAAACGGAACCGTTTTAGGATGCTGTCATCTTTTCAGCGTGATTGAAGACGCGCTGTTCCTTTCCCAGAAGCGGGGGTTTGCCGGCACGATGATGTGATGATGGCCCTATCCATTAATGCGGAAGATAACCGTTTAAACCGGAGTTGTTATACAAACCATTCTGCACATAATCAAAGCCGGGCTGGTTCTGTCCGGGCACTTGGGCGCTGCCATTGTTAAAAATCACTTTGGCGTTGGCCGTATCCGCATTCTCAGGCAGCGTCAGCGTGTACATTCCATCTGCATTCTTAGTCATGGCTTTCCCCGGCCACGATCCGGTTAATTCTATGGCCCTGCCTCCATCATGTTTGTAAATATAAGCATTTACCTGGCCCCAATGGTCCGGATTTTGATAGCCAATGATGTTGGTTTGGGACGGGTCTTTTTTAACAAACTTGTATTCTTGGGTCCTCGCTGCACCCTCGCCGTTCGTTCCGGTTAATTTGATGTTGTATGTCGTGCCGATTGGATCTCCTTTCCCGATCGTTAGTCGGTCTCCATCCTTAAATGCTGTCTGCTGCCCATTATTGATTTGGTAAACGGCTTTTGTTGTTTTCGCATTTGCACGCAGGGTGACCGTCAGCTGATCATTGAAAGAATGGACTGCCCCCGTTTGGTAATTCTCAAGAAAGACATGAGGCGCATTTCCAATATCATCAGGATAAAGAACAGCCGCCGATCTGGCATTGATCGTACCTGTCAGTTTGCCGTTCGCTACTTGAAATGAACCGGCGCCGGCCCTATTATCATACCTGCCGTCAGGTAATTTCGCTGAAGTATTGATGGTGACAGAAGACGATCCCGCATTTGCCAGCACAACGCCTTTTGAGCCGCGCTGATTCATAAAGACTTGGTTGTTCCCATTCGGATTCGAGAGTTCCTCGGGCTGCCCGGCCATTACATTGTGAAATGTATTGACCGCAGTGATCGCCTGATCTTTAAATAAGGCGCTCCCGCGATCTCCTATTTGACTTTTTCCGGGAAATCTTACACCATTTCCTCCGCCCTCAGGTCTGGAAAAGAAAAGAGGCGTGCTTCCTGAGCGGGAACCAATCACTGCCCAGCCTAAACGAATATCGTCATCACTCATCCATGTGGACTCTTCATCATCATTGGCATACGTATCATGTGATTCCACCCATGTGACTAACTTGTCCGCAGACACGTCAGATGCATAATGGGAGATATTCGACACACTCAGATTACGGTTCTTTAAAGCGGATCTGATGGAATGCCCGTAGTTAGAAGCCGTCACATTCATATAATTCGCATAAGCTGTATCTCTGGACGCGCTGTCTTGCAGGATTTCTCCGTATTGGAACTCCGCTGATGTATTTGTGATATTTGGCCAAAATTGGCTGCCGTAATTCCCATCATCCGGAAGCTCTATATGCTTGGCGGCATCATAGCGGAACCCGTCTGCT
Source organism: Bacillus sp. hwrm1 (assembly GCF_040207805.1). Taxonomy (NCBI): domain Bacteria; kingdom Bacillati; phylum Bacillota; class Bacilli; order Caryophanales; family Bacillaceae; genus Bacillus; species Bacillus sp. hwrm1. The sequence continues at coordinate 3,828,568 of NZ_CP157943.1, forward strand.
CCGTCATTCAATGCTCTTTCCAAGAAACGTTTCAGATAGGCCTGCACCTCAGTATTCTGTGTATTCCAATCATACAGCCCAAGCAATGAATTTTGAGTGACGTCCCATCGATCCGACCAATTTTTAATTTGTGTGTTTCCATGGGTCCAGTTTGGAATACGCTTAATCTCGTCAGAAATCGCGCCATAATCGCTGGTAGTATGATTGATAACCGCATCGACAATGACTTTTACGCCATATTTTTCCGCGGCTGCACACATGTCCTTAAATTCTTGTTCAGTGCCTAAGTAACGGTTGCCGATTTGGTACGATGTCGGCTGATACAGCCAGTACCAGTTCCTCATGCTCTTATCTCCTTGGTTCCCTTCCTTTACTTGGTTAATCGGAGACGTCTGAATGGCTGCATAGCCCGCATCACGAATATCTTTCATATTTTGTGTTAACGTATTGAACGACCAATTCCATGCATGAAGGATGGTCCCGTTTTTGACCGATGACGCGGTCACCTTATTCGATTTGTTTGCAGTTTCAGCGTTTGCAGCCGCCGGGCCTGACAAAACCAAATAAAACAGCAATAAAAATCCGGCGAATAACGGCAGTAAAGAGGTTTTGAATCGTTTTTCAAACATTTTTGACACTCCTTATTTGATTTTTGAAGACTGACTGCGGAGTCAAAAATTCCTCTTACTCTTTCTTCAGCTCCTTTCAACTGTTGTGAAGACTGGAGAATTCTGTTAACGCTTACATTTCAACTTATCACACACTCTCTATCAAAGCAACGTGACAGAGTGAATTCAAATCTATATTCCTATCAATTAAAAAGACTTCCCGCTTTCAAACAAAAAAAGAAACCACCTGTCAAGATTGAATAGGGGTTCAAATAGTTAATTATGTTTGAATTTAGGGTGTTTTTTTGTGTTTATTTTTCTTGTTTTTTATATTTTTTCGTCTGCTTTGGAGTACAGTTGGTGAGTGCTCAGATTGGTGAATGTGTGATTCAAAATAGTTCATCTAAGCGATCTGCAAGTTCTTTTTGACGAGTAGGAAAAAGGTGTCCATAAATATCGTAAGTTGTTGTGGTTGTCTTATGGCCTAAACGTTGGGAAATGATATAAATGTCTTCTCCCCTATTAATAAGTAAAGCAACATGTGAGTGTCGGAGTTCATGAACGCTAATTGGTGGTAAGTCAAGATTATGCTTTTCGCATGTTCTCTTTATGAAATTTGTTAAGTAGGCACGGTCTGGCGTTTTATGATCAAATTTGAAAATTCTTGTTTTTTCGGTTTGTTCTATACCGTATTTACCCAGACCTTCTTTTTGATGTGACTTCCATTTCACAAGTAAAGATGCTAATTTTTTATTGATTGTAATTACTCTTTTGGAACTTGAAGTTTTGGGATTTGTAACAAGGAAATCATCGCCTTGTTTTATCTTTGTTAATGTTTTATTCACTTTTATTTCAAGACTATATTTGTTGAAATCGTTCCACTCTAACGCTAATTGTTCACCCAATCTCACGCCTGTAAAATAAGCGAAGGTATAATATACTTTCTTAAAAAAATCCTTATATTTTTTCTCATCAAATATGCTAATAAATGTTTGAAACTGTTCTGGAGTCCAAAATCTAATATCATCTTCAAAAGCATCTTTAATTTTTAAGTTTTTTATTCTCTTTGTTGGGTGTTCTGATAAGAGGTTTTCCTCGATTGCTAAGTTAAATATATCTTTTACGTAAAACATAATTTTGTTGATGTACGTATGTTTTAGATTATCTTTTTGAAGTGATTCTCTATATTCTAAGATTTCACGGTGTGTAATGAATTTTATTGTGGAATTTTTGAAATAAGGGAGTATCCTGCTATTCACTATATTTTCAGCAGCACTGTACGTAGATGACTTTAATTCGGTTTTTTTTAACGTTAAGTATTTTTCAACTAGTTCTGAAAATGAATATGCAGTGCGTTTAACATTTGGCATATCCCCATTATGAAATTTCCTTCGTGTTGAATAGTAAATTTCTTCTGCTTCCTTAGCGGACGCCGCAATCTTTGTTGTTCTTCTTCTTTTGCCTGTGATTGGGTCTATTCCTAGGCTTATGTCAACCCTATATTTACCACTTGGTAATTTCCTTATTGGCATATTTGAATTACCTCCTTGCTTTAAATGATACTTAAAATCATATTTGGAATATTATTAGATTTGTGTAAGGGGAAAAAATTCATTTGTTCTAGCTTTAGATTCATAACTGATGTCGGGATGTTAAAGTAAGATGCTAATTGAATGTTAGATAAATGTTTGATGTAAGGTAACTCTTCATATATCATCCTGTCGGTTATTAAAAGTTCTGCGGCGAATATGTCAGCTTGTCTTTCGAGTTTCTCTTCCAATGTTATTGAACAATTAAGCATTTTGAATGTGTTCAATTGCTTGTGTAAAAAATAATGTCCTAGTTCATGGGCGATGATAAATTTTTTATGCGATCGGTTTTTGGATATCTGGATGATGTATTGATCTTCTTCTTCATAATACTGGAGAAAACCATTTAATTTCTGTCCTAAATCGTTTTCTAGTATCGGGATGTTAAGGTCAGAACAAATATCCAGGGGGTCGTTGTTACTGAATTTTTTTATGATTTCTTGTGTTTTATGTTTGATTGTTTTATTCGTATAAATAAGAATCACTCTTTCTTTTTCTTCATAGCATCAACGTATTTTATTCCGTTGATCAATGCTTGTTTGATTAAAAAAGCTGTTTCCTCATCTATATCTGCGTTACGCATTAATAAAAGAGTCTCTTCTCTTTTTAACTCTTCTATTGCATCATTTATTGATTCGTCTAATTTAGATTTAGGTTTCTTTTCTGTACCTATTAGATAATCTGCGGATACGTTATAAAGTTCTGCTAATGCTTTTAAAGTTTGTGTATCGGGGTCACGTCTTCCACCTTCGTAATTTGATAAAACTTGGGGTCTCATTTTTAGTTTTTGCGCTGCTTCAGTTTGAGTTTTGTATCCTGCTTTTAATCTTGCTTCTTTCAATCTTTCTCCTAATGACATCTTTATCATCCATTCATTTTTTAGAGTGGGAGTAATCAAAACAATCCGCTTTGTATTTTTTTAATGGCTTGTTTTTTTATTTTATCCATTTTGTTTCAAAAAGACATTGACTTATCCAAAAAGGAGTAATATAATTTAATTAACAACAAAACGGATAAAAAAAGGAGGCCAGAAAATTTGGATGACTTTTTAACATCTAGTGATATTGAAAAATTGCTTAAAGTAAAAAAAGGAAAAGCTTATGAGATTATAAGACAACTTAATGCACAATTAAAAAATCAAGGTTATGAAGTGGTTAAGGGTAGAGTGAATCGGCGTTATTTTGAGAAGTGTTTCATTTTCAGCAGTGATGAAAGTAAGACTGGGTGATTAAAGTGAATTTAAAACAAACAAATTTATTTATGAAGGATGCTGTACCACTCGCCAGGCAGATGGAGGGTCATTGGTCGTTGAGAATGAAACTGGCGCTAAATCAAGTCATTGTAAAACATCTTTTGAATAAGCCACTTTCAAAGAATAACATTCAGGAGCTACTTAAAAAAGGTGTTTCATATCGCCGGATTTGTAAAAATTACGGTATCGGCAGAAAAGACCTTTCTGCACTTCAACAAAAACGTATAGTGTGAAGTCATATACCACTATCGGTATTGTTGAAAAAAATTGAAAGGGGGAATGCGATGAAAGTAAAAGTGAATGCAACGATTGTTATGGATATTGAAGCCTTAGAAGCTGACAAGAATTTCGAACATTTTGCTGATTATGCAATTTCTGAATCTTATGTAGTGGAAGCACCAACTTATGATTTAGCCAATGTGGAAGTGTCAAAACAGCTTAAAGGCTGGCATTGGTGGTGCATATGGTCGGTTGAACCGACAGGCAAGAAAGATAACCGAGTGTTCGTCTTGTACAATGATGAATTGTACGAAAAATGCCATTAGAAAGGATTGTGCTCTTTGAAAATTACATACAGACAAAGAAAGCGCCTTGATGATTACCATCAAGAACGCCCACAATAAAACCTCAACAATTTTATTATAGGGCATTTTTGATGAAAAGTCATGCGTGAGTATTTGAGTGATGAACAGCAATCACTTTAAATGCTGTAGCAGGCTAGAATAAGCGTGCGGCATGGCTGTAATCAGCCTGATGGCTATAAATAGCCTACTAGGTCGCCATGAGGGAATTTTCCGTTAGCGACTGACAAGCGTCACGATGGAGACAGTACCGGAGCGAATCCAAAATATAAAATCGAAATTTAACGATCTTTTGAAAATAAATGATAAAAAAAATGAAATGGGGATATGAAAAATGAACTTAAACTTTATTGTACCGGATATCAATATGACTTTTGGAGAAATGAAGTACATGGGACTAAACAGAGAAAAATATGTGTATGATCGGGAAAACAATAAGCGTACTGACGTACTGGAATCACGAATTTATAACATTGCTAGTGCTGTCCAAGGCGGTCAAATTGAGGTAACTATTCCTGAGTATGCTGGAGCAAAAGAAATTCCTGCTTTTGCTGATATTGAGTTGAAAAACCCAAAAATTAGCGCTATGGCGACTAGTCAAAGGGATTCAACTTTTGCCAATGTAATGTGGAAACTTGAAGCTGATGATATTGTTGTAAAAGGCGGCTCTTCTGTAAAACCTGCGGCGGCAACAAGTGGCAATGATAAAAAGTAATATGCTCTCTGTAAGCTACAGGGGGTGTAGGATGCCAAAAAACTTTGTAAAAATAAAACAATGCGTTCGATAATTGTGCGAGTTGTTTTGTGGATTGTATTCTTTGTGTTTTTCGCTTGGTATCGTAAGCCAGTGGGATGGTTGCCATTTGATATTTTCATTACCGTTTTTGTATCAATCTGCATATTTGCTATGTTTGGTGGTCAATTTCTAATTATCGACATAATAGACTTGTGGAGTGAGAAAAGGGATAAATCCAAACGTTAGGAGTGTTGCTTCATCTCTAGGCTTAAGACAATGCTTTGGAAGTATAGGGGGGTTCGAATCCGGCCTAGAATGAGAAACAATGTAATAATGACAGGTGCAATCATATTTGTACCTGTTTTTTTGTTATCTATGTTTTTCTTCTGGGCAGATCATTTGTCTCACTTGGATGTTATGAAAGTCGTAAAGCATTTTGAATGGAATGTCCCATTGCTTATTAAAAGTGTGTTGTGTTCTCTTTTAGTTGCGGCGGGCGCTGTCATCCTAGCTTATTTTCTGTTTTATGATGCGTATAAAAAGCTGTACCACAGGCAAAAAATTGCAAGGATGATCTTTTCGAATAAGTTTTATGAAAAGGAAAGTGTTCAGGTGAAAAAGCTGTTTTCGAATGAAACAGCTTCAAAAGAAAAAATCACTTACTTTCCAAGGATGTATTATCAAGTTAAAAACAATTATATTTATATCCGTATAGCTATGGATATGAGCCGTTTTCAGAATCGCTTCCTAGACTTGGGAAAGGATTTGGAAAACGGCTTATTTTGTGACCTGGTGGATAAAGAAATGGAAGAAGGCTTTGTCTGCTTCAAACTGCTTTATGATGTGAAGAAAAACCGAATTTCAATAGATGAGGCAGTGGCGAAAGATGGTGTCTTGCCATTGATGAAACATGTGTCATGGAAGTTCGACAAGTTGCCGCATATGCTTATTTCTGGTGGTACAGGCGGAGGGAAAACCTATTTCATGTTAACAATCATAAAAGCATGTGTGGGGTTTGGGGCAGATGTGAAAATCTTAGACCCGAAAAATGCCGATTTAGCCGACTTGGAAGAGGTGCTCCCGAAAAGAGTCTATTCGCAGAAAAATGGTATCCTTATGTGTCTGAGAAAGTCGGTTGATGGCATGATGGAGCGAATGGATGAAATGAAGAAAATGCCAAATTACAAGACGGGTGAAAACTATGCCTATTTAGGGTTGAAACCTGTTTTTATCTTCTTTGATGAATATGTGGCGTTTATGGATTTTTTAGATATGAAAGAAAGAAATGAAGCCCTTTCTTATATGAAACAGTTAGTCATGAAGGGGAGACAGGCGGGTTACTTTCTCGTTTTAGGCGCACAACGTCCAGATGCGAAATATCTAGCGGACGGAATACGAGATCAGTTTAATTTCCGTGTATCGTTAGGCTTAATGTCTGATACAGGTTACGGAATGATGTTTGGTGATGTTGACAAAGCATTTGTGAATAAAAAAGTGACAGGGCGAGGGTATGCCAATGTTGGCACAGGTTCGGTTTTAGAGTTTTACAGTCCAATTGTGCCGAAAGGGTATGATTTCATGTCATCTATTAAGGAATCGCTGGTTGGAGTCGAGGGAGCGCAGGCGACGGCAGTCGCCAGCGGCAGCGTAAGCGACCAGACGGCCAGCGGTGAACGAAGGAGCGAAGCGAGTGAGTGAACTACAAAACCCCCCCCACGCTAACAGGGGGGTAGTAATCGTAAAAGAAAAAGAAGAAAACGCTGAAAAGCCTTTAACATCAATGGTTGACTACATTCGTGTGACTTTCAAAACGCATGATGTTGATCACATTATCGAGAACATTCTTCACTTGAACAAAGATTTCATGACAGAAAAGCCAAACGGCTTTTACGGATATGTCGGAACGTTTGAACTGGACTTCATCAAAGTTTTTTACTCTCCACCGGGAGATAACAGAGGTACTCTGGTTGAGTTATCTGGTCAAGGCTGTCGGCAATTTGAGTCGTTCTTAGATTGTCGGAAGAAAACATGGTTTGATTTCTTTCAAGACTGTATACAGCATGGCGGTTCATTTACTCGCCTTGATCTGGCGATTGACGATAAAAAAACATACTTTTCAATCCCGGAATTGTTGAAAAAAGCCCAAAAGGGCGAATGTATTTCACGGTTTAGGAAATCTGATTTCAATGGCTCATTCGATTTATCAGATGGTGTAACAGGCGGAACGACAATTTATTTCGGATCAAAAAAATCAGAAGCGTATCTCTGCTTTTATGAGAAAAATTATGAACAAGCTGAAAAATACAATATCCCATTAGAAGAATTAGGCGATTGGAATCGCTATGAATTGCGCTTGAAAAGTGAACGGGCGCAAGCCGCAATTGATGCTTTGATGAAAACGAAAGACTTAACATTAGTTGCCATGCAGATCATTAACAACTATGTAAGGTTCGTTGATGCTGACGAGGAAGTCACTCGGGAGCATTGGAAAACGAGCCTTTTTTGGTCTGAATTTATTGGTGATGTAGGAAAACTGCAACTGTACATGAAGCCGCAAAGAGACTTTTACCAAAAAACAAGGAACTGGCTGAAAAACTCATGTTCCCCCACCATGAAAATGGTGCTGGAAGCTGACCAACACTTGGGACGCAATGACCTCTCGGACATGATTATGGAAGCCGAGCTGTCAGAGAAACAAGAAAAGATGTTGGATGTGTTTCTTGCTGAGGTGGAGGACATGGTCATTTAGATGTTTTAGATAGACTGCTATCGCTCTTAAACACAGGTGATGCGATTAAACGTATGTGTCAACGGTACCGGAACGAAGTGAGGATAAGGAGTTGACATATTCAGCGCCACCAAAACCCTCTTGGCATTGAACAAACAACCGTTTGTTCCTGCCTACCGGCGAGGGAGTCCCCCGATGATTCGGGGGAATAGGGGGATAGATTATTAGCGATCCAACGGGCATCCGTTGGTGGGTTTGGGTGAAACCCAAGATATTAAACAAGAAAGGTGTGCTGTCATGATAGTGCATCATCTAAAGATACTTCCGGAAGAGTTTGAGGCTATTTCTAAAGGGGCTACAGAGGTTACAGTCAGCGAAAATATTTATAACGCCAAAGATGTTTTGTGTCTTCATGAATGGAAGGGCGAGTGTACGAAGCGAGTCATAGAAGTCCTTGTTTTAGATAGGCGTCAGTCATTGACACCTGGTCTTATAGTATTAAAAATCGAAAAAATGAAGGAAGGAGAAAATAACAGCGATCTATTTAAATAATTTCAATAAGGAGGAATAAAGATGAATAGCTTTAATCTTCTCAATCGAGCATATTTAGAAAGTGAGTTAGAAAAGATTGGTTTATTGAAATTGGCTGAGGAATTCATTGAAAGATTGAATGAATTAGTCCCTTATTATGAGAAGGGTCAAAGGATTTTGCTTGAATCTGAGTATCCCTTAAAGGATGATTTTAAACGTTTTGTGTCTGCTGTCTTCTTCATTCCTGAAAGTGAAGACGAAGAGGAAGAAATAGAGGAAGTTGATGTTGAGTTTGAAATATTGAGGTCGTATGATAGCTCTCCAAAATGAGGAGGATATTATGAATATGAAGCAACCTACTTGAAGAATGGAGGACGATGATAGAAGGAGTGGTTGTGTGTCTGCTGTTGACGATCAATTCAGAAGCTTGGGGTTTAATGTAGGCATCCCGTCGCTGGTTTTTGTAAGGAGTCTAAGCAGAGATTGTATGTTGGTTGTGGAAGGTCAAAGGGTCAAAGGTTTTTCTGAGTACAGATACACCTTTTATAAAACGAGGTATCTGCCGGATGGACGAATGACAAGTGTAAAAGTGTATATAGAGAATCAAGCCATAAAAAGGGTGTTACTTCGTGTAGCATCCTTTTTATCATTCTTGGAAAGTACAAAGCAAATTGAAAAAGGTACTGCTTAAAAGGGGTGAAAAGATGCTTCAAAAGGAACGTGAAAACGAGAAAAAAGAAGAATCATTTTTTAAGGCTGCTATCCAAAAAATAAAACAAGTCCGTCGGCCTGAGAAAACAAATACAAAAGTGCCGCGAGATCGTACCCGATTGGTCGCAGGGACGTTGTGGACGTGTGTAGGAGCGTTACTTCTCTTTTGTCTCCTGTCTGTTTTGTTGTCTGTTAACACTCGATCTGCTGTGAATGATATAAGGAATCAATCCAGTAAGCCTGCTGAAAGCGAAAAACAGAAAATGTCTACAACGGCGGCTGAGAATTTTCTGTCAGGCTTCATCAGTGAATATATCAACGTGAAAAATGATCAAGACGCCATCGATGAACGAAAAAAGAATCTTGAAAGTTTCATGGTGAAACAGACACAAACGAGCTTTGAAGATGGCGAACGTTTTGATATGGATGGCTTTAAGGGTGATCGTCAGCTAAATGATTACAGCTTGTATAACGTGAAAGAAGGTGATAAAGGGAAGCTTTTTCAGTACAAAGTGACATATACGAATCTCTTTCCGGTAGAAAAAGAAGTTGAGAAAAAAGTAAAGGATGGGAAAAAGGAAAAGAAAGTGAAGGAGAAAGTCACAGAAAATGAAAAAGCTGAAAAACAAGTGCTATTAAATATTCCTGTAGTCAATAAAGGCGATGCGTTCGCTGTCTCTGCTGTCCCGTACTTTACTGAGATATACGATTTAAAGGGCAGTGTATCAGCTTCTGAGAAGGAAGAGACAAGGGACGAATACGCAGGAGATAAAAAAGAAGCGATTGAGTCATTTCTTACTTCTTTCTTTGAAAAATATGCTTCTGAAAAAGAAGAGGAAATGGTGTATATGATGAAAAAGCCGGAAGCGCTTCAAGGTAGTCTTGCATTCGGCGAAGTGAAAAGCGCTAAAATCTTCAGGACGAAAAAAGGTTTCGAGGTTATTTGTGCTGTCCAATTTAAAGAAAAAGAAAATGAGATACCTGTCAATGAAAGCTTTACGCTCGAATTAACAGAGAACAGCGGTCAATTTTATGTGAGTGAATTAAAACACAATTAGAAAGGGGAAAACAAGATGGATTTATTCAATCATTTGGTTATGGGAGCTGGCCTTCCTACTCTTGGAGGGGTTAAAGGCTGGGTTTTGGACATTGTCTCGCAGTTTATTGTGATTGTTGTTATCGGTATGGCTGCTAAACACTTCACGAGAATGAAAATGGGCGGAATTGTGGCGGTTTGTGTTGTCGGAAGTGCTGTTACATGGACTATTCATCACTGGTCGCAGTTCTCCGGCTGGGTTGACGCGCTCATGAACAAATTGTAAGGAGTGGTATTGTGGGGCGTCTAGTTTTTAATTATCGGAAGGCAATGCGGGAGCCAAAAAAAATTCAACAGCTTACTGAAAAATTTTCATTACCGTTTGCTATTGAGTTGATACCTGCAATCAACTACTTTATTTTTGTGGCTCTGTGCTTCGGTTTTTGGTATGGCGTGAGGATAATCTTTCCTCACGCTTTTGAAAATACATTCTTTATCGTGATTTTTGGTACTCCGTTATTTTTAACCATACTTGTAACGAAAATTAAACCGGAAGGAAAAAACATCTATCTGTATTTCTTTGACTTTGCGAAATACTATTTTCTGATTAAGCTTCCTGAAAAGAAGTTTTGTAATGACCGCAAGGTAGATTTAAGTAATGAAAAGCAAATTGAGTTTCGAAAATTAGTAGAGGTGGTGGGAAAACCGAATGAAATTAAGAACACCGATGAAAGCCATATACAACAACCTGTTATTGACAAGAACGGGAGACGTTTGGGCGTATTACCGCATAAAAAGCAGTTCCATCCCAATGCAGAATAAAGAAGAAGTCGAGAGTTATAAGCAAAAATGGAAACACTTATTTGAAGAAATTACATCATATGATGACTTTCATTTAATGATGTATCCAAGTGAATATGAATTGGAAAAACGATTTGAGGATTTAGAATCTGATCTTGCCGAAGATGCTTTGGATGTGGCTCGTTATTACAATGAGGAAACGGTAAGACTCTTGGAACAACGTTTAGGTCGGCTTACCAAGTATGATTATATCTTTGGCATCAAATTGAAAAACAGTCTTGTTAACATCAGCGTTGAAATGAAAGACAATGTACTATCATTGTTCGATACTGCCACTAATACAGTCGTCAAAATGTTGGGGTGGGAACAAAATGTTCCGACCTCCTTTTTTTATAAGTATGAAGAGGTAGAAGAAACATTGGCCAATGTGATGGCATCCATTTGGGGCGAACGGCTGACGGAGCAGGAAATGACGTATATGAATCGCTATCACTTTGTGCGTGGTTTAAACCACACAATCGAAGAAGAAAGCGAGATTAGAAACGTTCGATCAATCACGAACACGCTCATTGACCCTACACACCCTTCGGTATTATATCTCCATAGTGATCAAGATGAGGGCTTCACTTCTTTTGTTGTCGTTGATGAATTTTTGCACAACATGTCTGAAAGTGATTTGTTTTATGAAGCGCAGGCTCTTCCGTTTCCAGTAGAAGTACAGATCAAGGCACAGACAGAATCGAAGTCTATCACTAAACCAGCCTTAAATATTAAGAAACAACAATTGAAAGAGGAACAGCGTGAACAGCATAGCACAGGTGACCGCAGTGACGTTTCAACTGTGACCAGTGCGACGATGGTGCGGCATCTGCAAGATGAAATAAAAAAAGAAGAAGTGTACTTGATGAACTGGCTGGCCGTCATCGTGGTTCATGGCAAAGATAAAAAGGACTGTACCCAAAAGGCTACGATTGTTAGGCGTCATTTAAAAGGGGCAGGCATCACATGCAGGCTTCCTGTGGCGGATCAATTGAAACTTTTTTATAAGATGCTGCCCGGCGAAAAGTTAGATATGACGGATAAAAACTGGATTCAAAAAACAACACAAGACGGGCTGGCTGAGGGTTTGTTTGCGGTTAACTCTGATATTGGTTCGAAAATAGGGTTCTTTATCGGTTGGGTTGATCGCTTCTTAAAGCACACTGATTTGGAAAATGCCATTTTATCAAGTCGTGATTTTGTCTTGTTTCACCCATTCTTAGCAAATCAGCAGTTAAAAGGGTCGAAGACACGCTCCCCTCATTGTCTGATTTCAGGAGACACAGGGAACGGAAAGTCTTACCTCGCAAAGTTGCTTTTTAACTATATCAGCCTGCTGAACATTAAGGCACTTTATATTGATCCGAAAAAAGAAATGCGAAAATGGATTCGCAAGGTTTTAAATGATGAAACTATCCGAGAAAACTTCCCTTTATATATCGCCCATTTAGAGAAATATAATTACATCACATTAGATCATGAAGATGAAAAGAACTGGGGAGCACTTGATCCTATTTCCTTCCTCCCTCCTATGAAAGCAAAGGAGCTAGTTCAAGTCATTTTTGAACAAGTTTATGATTTCAAAGGAAAGGATGACATAAACACAGCTTTCCTTCGTGCTACATCAGATGTAATCGAGGCAAAACAAAAAGGAAATCAGGTCGGCTCACTCCACATTATTCGAAAGATGCAGAACCACCCTGAAAAAGCTGTACAAAAAGCTGGTGACTACTTGAATGAAGTTGTGGCGGACTCCATCCTGAAATTATGTATTCATGATGGATCAAACCCGGCTCTATCACTTGAAGAGCGAATCACCATTTTAGAAGTTGAAAATATGGATTTGCCTGATTATTCTGAGCGGATTGAAAACTACACCATAACGCAATTAAAGTCTAGTGCCGTCATGTTTGCACTCGGTAAATTCTGTGAGCTGTTTGGAATGAATCCAGATGAACAGACTGTTGAATTTATAGATGAAGCATGGATATTTACAACGTCACAACAAGGGAAAAAAGTCGAACGTCAAATGCGGCGTATAGGTCGCTCTTATAATAACGCTGAGTATTTTATCTCACAGTCTACAAAAGACGCATTGAAAGAAGAGGACAACGGTAACTTTGGTGTTGCTTTCGCTTTTGATGAACCGAACGAACGTGAAGACGTGTTGAAGTGGATGAACATGGAGGTCACAAAAGAAAATCTGAAAATGATGGAATCCATGTTTCAGGGGCAATGTCTCTTTAAAGATTATTATGGCCGTACTGCAAAAATATCAATTGAATGTCTGTTTGAAGAATGGGAAGGCGCATTGAAAACAGTTGAGAAAAAAGCTGTCGCATACGCCGAGGAAAAATATTTATAAAGGGGATGGAGAAATGGAGGTTGCGCTCTTAAATTCTTTGGTTCTGACCAGCCCGGGCTGTTATAAGGCTGACAAAATTACGATACAGGAAGTTCATGATGTACTGAGGTGTTACGGTTGGCGTTATAAAAGCTTTATCGGGCACAGGTCGACGGCTCTATTTATGCAAGCGCTGCTAGGAATTAGAGTGGAGCATAATCGTAAAATATTCAGGCACATGAGGTATCAAAAAGCAATTTGTTTTAAACTGTATGATCGGTTTCCTGAATGGAAGGTGCTGACCGAAAGGGATTTAGCGAATGCAAATTATCAGTTTTATTTACTGACAAGGCTGGATTAGGAGGAACGACATGAAAAAGAAAAAAATTCTTATAGTGTCAGCTGTCATTTTGCTGTTCATCACTATCATAACAGCAGTATCCACCATTTCGGCGGATGGAGATACAACCACACAGCCCAAAATTGAAAAGTCGGGAGGCGTTGAATTAGAATCGAAACGATTTCCGATCTCTCGGTATCAGGCGAACAATGAAGCATCTGACAAAATTCTTGAAGGACCATTTGTGGGGATGACAAATGTGACATTCTCATTTGCTGGAAACATCGTTCGTGTGGTAGATGCGGGAATGGATGTCATGTATAACCTTAAGCCGATAGATAAATTTGCAGACAGCATCACGAATGTATCAAAAACGGTATATAAGTCGCTGAAAAAGAATTTTGGGGAAGCGCTTTTTATCTTTGTGGGCGGTTATGTTGTGTACCTCTTCTTTGTAAGAGGAAGTGCAAAGGATGCTATGAGACGTAGCATTCTTTTTATCGTTGTGCTGGTCATTGGGGGATTATGGGTATCAAACTCCGGTTATTACATGAAGGGATTAAATGCCCTTTCTGTTGAGTTGCAAGGGAAGCTGTTGAAAGCAGGAAACGGGCTGATTGGAATAGTAGAAAATGAGGGCGTTTATGCTGATGCTTCAAAAATAGAGAAAGGCAAGGAAATGGAAGGAACAGTCGCTGTAATGCGTAATGTGTACTTTCAGATTGCTTTAAAAAAGCCTTATCTTATTGTGAATTATGATCAAACAAGTGCGGCTAAAATCAATGAGAAAGGAGACAGTAAAGATGATTTAAGCCGTGTAGATAGGCTGTTGTCCTATAAATTAACTGATGAAGGACAAGAGGAGAAAATGGAATATATAAAGAAAACTGAAAAGAAAAAATATAAAAATGACGCAATGACAACAGGAAATGTGTTTAATCAATTGGGAGAATCGTTTATAGCTGTTGCGGCGGCAATAGCGATTGGAATACCTTTTCTTGGTTTGGCGTTTCTCAGTTTCTTATTACAGATTATCGCCTTAGCGATAGTATTTTTTATTCCGTTTGCGTTTATTATTGCCTATGTCCCGCAACTTGCTATGTCGGGCTTTGTTGCTTTAGGACGTTTGGGAAGCATTTATCTCTTAAAAGCAATGTTGGGCATTTTAATACTTTTTGTATATGTCCTCTGTTTCATGGTTGATACACTCATCCCCCCTAACAGTTTTGGAATGTACCTGTTAAATACGGTTGTGTTGGCGCTTATAATGTGGATTGCAATTAAGAAAAGAGATTCAATTGTTCAATTTGTGACCGCTGGAAAAGTTGTATCTGTTGATAATAACATGGTAGACAACATGAGAAAGGAATATGTACAGCCTTCTTGGGAAGCCGCAAAAAAAGGTGCAGGCAGACTATCTGGGGCAATTGGACAAATTGGAAAGGTATTTGGCAACAGAAAAGGAAAAGGCGGATTCGAAGATCAAGAATCGCCATCTTCTGAGGGAGCGAGTGCAGGCGGAAGCAGTCCGGGGATGGTGACTGGATTCAACAAGGGAGCTATTTCGAGGACGCCGCAACAAAATGAAAAAGCATCTGTAGCCCCGCCATCTGATCAAGCGAGAAAGGCACTTGAAAGAAAGCCGCAAAACATGAGAAAAGAACAGCCTAGATTAACGCCGAGTGAATTACAGAAAAAACAACAACTTAACTCTTCTGCAAGAGACTGGCGGCGAGAAGGTGTTAAAGCTCCTATGATGGATGATGTTTTGAAAGAAGAGCAGGAAGGCGCTTATAAGCGTGCACCAATGCTTCAAGAGAAGATGGATGAAAAAGATCGGTCTGACCAAAGGCAATTTGTTGAGAATTCCGATGCTGCTTCTTATGAGACGGACGGAAATCTTCATCAGCAGGAAGAAGATAAAATAAAAAGAGCACCTTTACATCAAGAAACGATGACGGAAGAAGAACGAACAGACCAACAACAATTTAGTGAAAGAGAGCACCGGGCAAAGGGTTATGACCATCAGGTAGCGCAAGTGAAACGGGAGAACATTTCTCCGGCTTATCAAGAGATTCAGAAGGAAACACAACATGTTCCCTATTCAACCGTTAAGCATGAGAATAAACAGCCAAATCAACCAGTTACAAGACCATCTGAGACACCTCCAAAAGTTCGGACAGATGGTTTTTCTATGGGGAAAAAACAATCTGTTTCTCCCGGCGGAGAAAGCCGATTTGTAAATCGGGAAGTTCCGAAAAAAGTCACTGAAAAGCCTGTGACCCTGAAACGTAAAAGTCCAAAAGTCGTGAACAAGGTGGAAACTCTTCCCCTGCATGATATTGTCGGTCGATCATCAGTAAAAAGTATAGATAGACTAAGAGAGGATGAAAGGACATGACAGTTTTAAGTAAGACGAAACCAAAAACAAAGCTTTGGATACTCATATGTTCAACTCCTGTCATCCTCTTCTTTCTTTTAGGGGTGGCTGCTGTCATGTTGATTTCGGGAGAACATGATATTGGTAACGATGAAATCGGGGGCAGAGATGGAGAGTTTGAGACGATCGGCATTGCCCCGGAGGTTGAACGTTTTCGATTTGCGTTTGAAAAATACGCTCGTCAAGAGGGTGTATATGATCAAGTGAATGTAATTATGGCGCTCACCATGCAGGAAAGTGGTGGGCGTTCTTTAGATATTATGCAAAGTTCTGAAAGCATAGGATTGCCGCCAAATACCATTACAGACCCGGAGTATTCTATTGAAGTCGGTATCAAACATTTTAAAAAAGTGTTTAAGGAAGCTGGAGGGGACGTCCGGCTGGCTTTACAATCGTATAACTTTGGCTCTGGTTTTATCGGATATGTAAAGAAGCACGGTGGCAAATACACGAAAAAACTAGCATTAGACTTTAGCCGACTTCAAGCCATTAAGATGGGTTGGAAAAGCTACGGTGACCCGAGCTATGTTGACCATGTGATGCGTTATCTCAAAGGTTCTAATAAGGATGTGAAGCCTGTTGACGGCGCAATAGATGGATATGAAAACATTATGAAAGAAGCTCTGAAATATGAAGGGCAACCGTATGTGTGGGGCGGTTCAAACCCGAAAAGTGGTTTCGACTGTTCAGGGCTTGTTCAATGGTCATATGCGAAGGCTGGCATCACTCTTCCAAGAACAGCACAGGAACAGCATGGAGCGACAAAAAAGATCAGTGAAAAACAGGCCGTGCCGGGTGACCTCGTGTTCTTTGGCGGCACATATGAAGGAAAGGCAATTACTCATGTTGGCATTTATGTTGGCGAAGGTCGAATGTTCAATTCAAATGACAGCGGTATTCAGTATTCTGATCTAAAATCCGGCTACTGGCGCAATCATTTAGTGTCATTTGGACGCATTAAAAATTAGGAGGTTGTTTCTATGACAAGAAAAGCGAGTTGGCTTCTTTATGGGGTGTTATTACTTTTGGTATGTGGGATGGGATATCTTGCTTACTCAAAATTTCAAGAATTTGATAAAGCGAGACAAGGGTTTTTAGAGAAGCAGGTAGAGCTTAAAAAAGAAGAAATACGTCAATCAGAATCAGGGGGAGCTACTGAAAATCATGCTTTTTTTGAAGCGTTTCTGAATTACAGTGATATTGATAAGCGCTATGATGAGGTTAAAAAATACACCACGGAAAAAGGCTTTGATTATGCCTTCCCTTCCCGATCTGACAAAAAGCATTCTATTAGTGTACAAAGCAAATTACGTTCGTTGGAAAGCTATTCAAAGCCGATTGATGATTCGACTGAATTGTTTTTGAACATTGTGGAGGTATCAACTACTGCAAACTCTGTAACCAGTCAGCAAGTGCTGATTGTCCAAACGAAAATGAAGAAGGAAAAAAACAAGTGGCTGGTTGATGATGTACAGGTGAAAGGAAATGGATAAAAAGTGGAGAAATATCCATATTTTAAGTATAATGAATATTGAAAAAATAGGGGGTGCATATTTTGAAGAACCTTTTTATTTTCCTTAATATCTTCGCCTTGCTTCTTCTGACTGCATGTGGTGGAAATAAATATGATGATGCAATTGATAATGTAATCAAAAAATATAAAAACTCTTTAATTGAGGATGGATATGATACCGCTGGAGTTGAAAGGGATAATGCGTTAATTCGCGTATATGATGGTGGTAAATATATTCAGTTTGTGTTTTATGATAACGGTTCCCTTAACTATTCCCCGTATGAATACTATGAAAAAAAAGGGAATGATTACGAAGAAATGGCACATATGCCTGCTGATGGAGATGGGGATCGGCTCGGTTTATATAAGAAAACACCTGACTATGAAGAAGTTAAAGGAAAAGAAACAAAGTTGGAAGAGTAGATTTTATGTCTGCTCTTTTTTTGTTCATGAAAAAGCCATTTACAATTTGGTATATAAATGTAAAAATAGTTTTGTGTGTAAAAAAATATAGGGAGTGTGATTTTGCATGAAAAGGTTTCTAGGTGGTCTTGCTTTTATGCTAGTCTTTGCGCTGGCAATTACCACTGTTTCGACTAGTGTTTCTGCAACATCCGCAAACAAAGAGTTAACACCTGAGTCAGTTTTAGAGTCATATCTTCAAGCTGTTAAAGAACAAGATGTAGAAAAGATCATGAGTTATGTTATTGATGAAAGAGATTTAACAGTTGCTGAATATAAAGAGATGTTGAGTTATGAGAAATTAAATAACTATGAGGTAGTAAAATCAAAAGCTTTAAGTGATGATACTTATTATTACGTGGTCAACTCTTCTTATGAAGGAGGATTAGTAAAGGATGTTCCTCTGGAAGTTAAGAAGGTCGGCGCTGAATGGAAAGTGAACATTAACACTGAGACCCTAAACAGCGCTGATAATAAAACATTGCAGCAAGGTAGCGATCAATACTATGAGAATGCTTTCTCTAAATTAAAAAACCAAGATCAAGTGGTGAAACCGATGGATGTCTTGATGTGGTGGGATTTTGAGAAAAGACAAGGTGGTAAAACTTTTTACTCTAAAACGAAATTTAGTGTCCCGGGTAAACATAAATATGTAATTCTCGGCATTGATTCGCAGTTGAGTACACAACCTAATAATACAGGTATCAAATATGCTGTTGTAAGAAAAGGTGTAATGGGAGATACGGTATGGGGTACCAAATATGTTAAAGGTCATTTTACGGGTGAGAATAAGAGGATTAAGTTATATGGGAATAGCATGACATTTAAAGGGGCAAACCTGCGTTTCCTTCCTAATTATCCTGGTATCTATGCAGGTCTTGGCGGACTCGATTGGTAAGAATATTTTGAGCAGACTTTTATGTCTGCTCTTTTTTTGTGTCTAAAATCTGTCAAGAAACAAAAGACTTACAATAACCGCAATAAAGACGAAAAGAATAATTTATTCAATAGATAATTTGAACCTTTTTGCATTTTAACTTTGTCAAAAAATATTCGATCTGACATAATACAGTTAATGTAAATATTCGTGTAATTATTGTAAGGATGGAGGAATTTTCTTGGGAGATGTTTTGAATAAAGATAAAATTCCATATGATGTAGTTACAAAGAAATTAAATGATTGGTACACTCATATAAAAAATGATCATCTTGATCAAGCTGGACGAATAAAAAAAGAAGTTGAAAAAGATTTAAAGAACATGGAAGAAAGTAAAGATGTTTTGCTATATTATCAATTGCTTGAGTTTCGACATGAATTATTAGTTAATTATATGAATTCAGAAAAGACCGAAGAGTTAAACAGTTCGTACTTGGCTATGAAAAGGTTGGAGGATCAGGGTAATGTCACTGGAATGTTGGAATATTACTTTCATTTCTTTATGGGCATGTATGAATTTAGAAGAAAGAAATTAACTGCCGCAATTACTTCGTATAGAAAAGCAGAATCTAAATTAACCGAAATAGATGATGAAATTGAGAAAGCAGAGTTCTTTTTTAAAGTAGCTTATGTTTATTATTATATGAAGCAAACATATTTTTCTCTTAACTATGCCTATAGAGCTCTGGAAATATATACGAAGTATGATGATTACTTTATACAGAGAATAAGATGTCAGTTTATATTAGGTGGAAACTTTATTGACTCTTTAGAATACGAAAAGGCATTGGAAATATTCATGGAGTCGCTAAAAATTGCTGAGGAAATTCAGGTTGATTATTTAATTGGAATGGCTCATATTAACATAGGTATTTGCTTTGATGAATTAAAAAATTATGGAAGTGCTGCAAGCCATTTAGAGAAGGCATTGTACTTGCTTGAAGTTGGTACTCATAGTTTTGTTGCCAAAACTCTTTTTATCTTAACACATGTTAAAATTAAGCAAGGTGATAAAGATTCTGCTGATATTTATTTTCAAAAAGGACGTGAGTTTGTAAAAAAAACAAATGATGCTGAATACACTGCCAAATTTAAAATATTAGAAGGACTTTATTTTTCAAATGGTGAATATGATTTAATTAGTGATGCTTTTGCGTATTTTGATTCAATGAAAATGTATGCAGATTTGGAGAACTATGCTGTGGAGGTCGCACGTTTTTTTTATCAGATGCAGGATTTTCAACGTTCAAGTGAATATTATATGCTGAGTGTTGAAGCAAAAAACAAAATCAAAAAAGGAGAGATCATTAATGAAAATCAGTCGAGTTATCTTGGCAGTAGTGGTGTTAACTAGTGTGCTGTCCTTGTCTAATTTTGATATAGGAACTAACGGCGAACCAATAAAGATTGCTTCCGATAGAGTAGCCGCATAAAATAAAGAAAATCCTTCATTTGTTCTTCATTGAACGAAAGAAGGATTTTCTTATTTTCCCAGCTAACTTATAGTAAGTGGAGTAAAAAGGAGTAAATGAAAATTACGAAAAACAGAAAAAAACCCTAAACCCTTTATAACAAAGGGTTTTCGGGTCTTTTCGTCGAGATTAAGAAATCATCTGTCAAGATGATTTCTTTTTTATTTCTTTTATCGCTCTTCTGTAAGACAGCTTCACAATGACATACCGAAGCAGAAACAGAATGCCTCCGCAGACGATAAAAAGAAAGATCATTTTCAGCCAAGCAAAGAATGTATGGGGAAACCCCCTGTCGTACATCGTAATAGCCGCTACCGCAAAAGTGACCGCAATTGAATCTATCCGCTGCTGCTTCACCCGCTTTTGCAGTTCTTCTTTGGTGTCTATTCTCGGCATGAGCATTCCCGACGCCCCCGCCCTGATGCAATAATAAACAATTATAATGAAGAAAACCGCCAAGCTTCCGGCCCATTCCCTAAACGGACAGTTCAGAACAAGTCCGCGTACGATGATGTCAAGCAAAGACAGTGTGCCCACAAGCATTCCGACTTCTGACCAAATCATTCGTTCTTTCTCTTTCACACTCTCACTCTTTCCATTCACGTTTGAAAGTCCGTTCCGACGCTGATTCATGACTTCCTCCCGTACTATTAAGAATGGCTTACAACTCCCATTATATCTTGCCGATTCATAATGATAAACCGAAATATCATTGACAAAAATGTTAATAAGGACCCCAATTGATCAGGACGCCTATGCAGATAAACACGAGACCGATGACAAACCAAATCAGCGCCAGCGGAATCATGAAGCGAAGCCACTTTACGTACGGAATGCCGCTGGCAGCCAGTACGGCCATCAGCACACCGGAAGTCGGATTGACACAGTTTACGACGCCTTCTCCGAGCATGACCGCTTCAACCGCGACCTGTCTCGTGATGCCCATCAGATCGGCAAGCGGCGCCAAGATCGGAATAAATACGACCGCCTCCCCTGAGCCCGATGAAATCAGAAAATGAAGCAGGGCGCTGGAAATATACATTCCGATGGCGCCTGCCATCGGGCTGAAACCGTGCAGCAGTGACGCTAGTCCATTGACTACCGTATCAAGCAGCTTTCCATGTTCCAGGATAACGGAAATGCTTCTCGCCATTCCGACGATCAGCGCACCGTAAACGAGCCCCTGACAGCCTGTAATAAACGTTTTTGCGATATCATTTGCCGCCATTCCCGCAATCAGGCCTGACACGATTGAGATAAAAATGAACACGGCGGCCATCTCTGAATCAGACCAGCCAAGAGTAAGCGCGCCGTATAAAAAGCCGGCAAGCGACAAAGCCGCAACAGCCAGAATCAATTTATGGCGGACGGTAAACGGGACATGCTTGTCCTCCGGCTCAGAAACCTGCGGGAATGAACCTGCAGCCGGAAACCAATCGTTCCCCAGCAGACTGGCGTCCTTTGCTTTTCTGAGTTTTCTCGTATACCGATAAATATATAAAATAGATGATAACAGAAAACAAATGTAGACGGCAATCCGCAGGCCGATACCGGAAAACAGCGGCAGCTCCGCGATGCTTTGTGATAACCCGAGCGGTGAAGGTGATAAAATCGTCGCGTTAAACCCGGCATAGCAGCCGATATAAATGACGGCCGCTCCGGCCACGGCGTCCCATTTCAGCGAGCGGGCGACGATCAGGCCGATCGGAATAAAACCGATCACGGAATTAACGACGATGCCGGTTGTGCCGAGGATCGAAAATAGAGATCCGACAATCGCAATAAACAGCAGCTGTTTTGTGCGGAACGTACTGATGACATTACTGATCAATCCATTGATGGCGCCCGTTTTCTCCAAAATCGCAATGGTGCCGCCCGTAAACAGGATTAAAAAAATAATCGGCGCAGAACTTGTCATCCCTTCCTGAATCGCGGTAAAAAAAGCGATCGGGCTGACAGGAGACTGGTCTAAAGAATGATAGCTTCCCGGGACGGCGGACGTCACACTGCCCTTTGTCACCCTGTCAAATTCCCCCGCGGGAACGATGTACGACGCTATCGCGCATAGTAAAGCGACAATGAACAGCAGCACATAAGCATCAGGCATCACAAACAATTTCTTCTTTTTCAATAAAGGTTCGGCCTTCGGCACAGCCATAACATCACCATCCCGCTTTAAATTTATAAACTATTCAGAAAATACAGATATGTGCTATATTATATACAGACCGATTGCCTGTTTTCAATATCAAAAATAAAAAACAGACAGCTTTTGAAGGAGGACTTACGGCATGAACAGACTCACAGCGCATGAAAAGCAAATCATTATGGATATTTTTGACCACCTGCACGCCAATCCCGAAGTAAGCTGGAAAGAATATCAAACAACTGAATATCTGACTGAAAAACTGAAAGAGGCCGGCTGCCGAACCCGCACGTTTGATGATTGTACCGGTGTTGTCGGCGAAATCGGAGAAGGCTCGCCTGTTGTGGCTGTCCGGGCGGATATTGACGCGCTGTGGCAGGAAGTGGACGGTGTCTTTCAGGCGAACCATTCATGCGGACATGATTCACATATGACGATGGCGCTCGGCACGATGATGCTTTTAAAGAGTCAGTCGAAACTTCCGAAGGGCACCATCCGCTTTATTTTTCAGCCGGCTGAAGAAAAAGGCGGCGGAGCGCTGAAAATGATTGAAAAAGGCGTACTGGATGATGTTGATTTCTTATACGGCGTGCACGTGCGCCCCGTACAGGAAACGGCAAACGGCCGATGCGCACCGTCCATTCTGCATGGCTCAAGCCAGCATATAGAAGGCCTGATTATCGGAGAAGAAGCCCACGGCGCGAGACCGCATCTCGGCCTTAACAGTATCGAAATCGCCGCTCTTCTCGTCCAAAAACTCAGCTTCATTCATCTTGATCCCGGCATCCCGCATTCCGTGAAGATGACAAAGCTTCAGGCAGGCGGTGAGAGTTCCAATATCATTCCGGGAAAAGCATCGTTCAGCCTTGATCTCCGCGCACAAACCAATGCCGCCATGGAGAAATTAACCGCCGAAACCGAAAGAGCCTGTGAGGCGGCGGCTGCCGCATTCGGCGCAAAAATCGAACTGCAAAAAGAACACAGCCTCCCGGCAGCCGAGCGAAACAAAGAGGCGGAAGCCATCATGGCATCTGCGATAAGCGGCATTCTCGGAGAAGAACATGTGGATGAACCTCTTGTGACAACCGGAGGAGAGGATTTTCACTTTTACGGGTTAAAGGTGCCGAACTTAAAAACGACGATGCTCGGCCTAGGATGCGGTCTGGAGCCGGGGCTTCACCATCCCCAAATGACATTTGACCGAAGCGCCATCTTTACAGGCATTGAGATATTAACGGCTGCCGTCCTCAAATCGTTTGAAGCATAAAAAAAGCAGCCCGTTACAGGGCTGCTTTTCTTCGTTATTTCTTCAAATCTTCAATTGAATTGACGTTTTTCATATACTGAGGAACGACCAGACCCATCTTGACGCCTGTCAGACTCGTTCCTACATCTTCATATTTGCCTTTATATTTAGACGCATATGCCTTATGGGTATTCGGAAGCCAAGCAGACAATGACGCATCCGCGCTGCCTGTCGCAATCGCAGTCCACATCGGTCCCGCCTCCACTTGCGTCAGCTTCACGTCATAGCCGAGGTCTTGAAATACTTTTCCGATTACATTCGTACTTGCGATTTCACTGTCCCACGCCACATAAGCCAGGTTGATTTTATCCCCTTTAACTTTATGGGCGCCTTTTGTCCATTGAGCCACTTGGTCTTTGTGTTTTTTCACATATTCAGCTGCGGCTTTGGCCGGCTTTTCGCCTTCCTCAACGGCAATCATGACTTCTCCCATATCGTCCTGCGTCCATTTGAACTGGCTGAGAACTTTGGCCGCGTTAGGCTGTTCCTTACTGAAGCCGGTTCTTGTAATTGTATGAATCTGCTCGGCAGTTCCGTACGTTTTTTTCGGATCATCAAGGAACTTCAGCTTGTATCTGGAGAACATCCAGTGCGGCGTCCAGCCCGTTACGATGATCGGCTTTTTCCGGTCATATGATTTCTTCAATGTCGCCGTCATGGCAGCACTTGACGCCGTGACGACATTCCAGTCTTTCAATCCGTAATCCTTCACGGCCTCATCCGTCAGGGCCATGATCCCCGATCCCGGATCAATACCGATAATGGTTTTGTTCACCTGGTCCGCAGCCGTTGCCTTACCATCAGTCTGCGAACCGCAGGCAGCCAAAGAAAGAGCCAGCGCAGCGGTAACGCCGACACCGATGATTTTCTTAAGCATCAGGCATTCCCCCTGCTCTTCTTCTTCACTTTAATGTTTTGCGTGATACGGTCGAGTGTAATCGCTACGATAACGATCGCGATACCCGCTTCCACTCCGACACCGGTTTTCAACTGTGTCACGGCGCTGTATACTTCAGAACCGAGACCCGGCGCACCAACCATGGCCGCGATAACGACCATTGATAAAGCAAGCATGATGCTTTGGTTAATACCGGCAAGAATTGTTTTTGTGGCAAGCGGAAGCTGAACCTTGAACAGACGCTGAGACGTCGTTGAACCGAATGCTTCCGTCGCTTCGATCAAATCAGCCGGAACTTGTTTAATACCGAGAACCGTCATGCGAATCGTCGGAGGCATCGCGAAAATAACAGATGCCACGACGCCTGGCACAACCCCGATATTAAAGAAGAAAATCGCAGGCAGCAGATATACGAAAGCCGGCATGGTCTGCATTAAATCCAGAATCGGTGTAACAATGCGGCGGACCGTTTCTTTCTGAGACGCCCATATGCCGATCGGAACCCCGATAATAATGGAAATCAAAACAGATGTGACGACAAGCGCCAACGTTTGCAGCATCGGCGACCAATAGCCCAAATAATCAATAACAAGGAATCCGATTAACGTAAAGAGTGCAATTCCTCTCGTACTGATCCACCAAGCGAGAGCTGCAAAAATAACAGTCAATAAAATAGACGGGATGAAACCCAAACCGCTCACAATCGCGTTTACGAAAGCGGCCAAACCGTTTGAGATTCCGTCAAAGAAACCTCCGAACGTCATGGTAAGCCAGTCAACAAACCGGTCAACGATATCTGCTAACGGAATTCTAGGCAATCTGTCCATTTACTTCACCCCCTGAACAGAAGAATCCTGAGCTTGTTCAGCAGAATCTTCAACATTTATATAATCGTTATTTCCTGAAAGCGCGCCGATTAATGCGCCTTTTACGACAATGCCTTTCATGCGGTCCTTATCGTCCGTGACGGCGATCGGAATATTCGCATCAGACACGACATCGAAAATTTCCGTCAAGTATGTGCTTTCGTGCACAGTCGTAAATTCAGTATTTAAAATATCCTGAAGCGATAAGTCGGATTCCACCGCTTTTTTCGCATCCGCCGCGTGAATGACGCCGAGAAGCTGTTTCTGTTTATCAACGGCGTAAATAGAAGAAATACCGAGATTCTTCATGAGCTGCAGCGCTACACGAGGCCCTTTGTCAATCCGCACGGTTTCAGCGCGCTTCATGATGTGGCCCGCTGTCAGAACTTTGGATAAATCAACGTCCTCAACGAATTTCTCAACGTATTCATTGGACGGGCTCATCAGAATTTCTTCAGGCGTCCCGATCTGAACGATGTTACCGTCTTTCATCAGCACGATTCTGTCGCCGATGCGCAATGCTTCATCAAGATCATGCGTGATGAAGATGATCGTCTTGCCGACAGAGTCATGAAGGTCTAAAAGCTCATCCTGCATGTCTTTGCGGATCAGCGGATCAAGCGCACTGAAAGCTTCATCCATCAGAAGAATGTCAGGATCATTCGTCAATGCGCGGGCAAGTCCGACACGCTGCTGCATTCCTCCGCTGAGCTGATCTGGGAATTGGTGTTCAAAGCCTTCAAGACCGACAAGTTTAAGCGAATCAAGCGCTTTTTGCTCACGCTCTTTTTTGTCGACGCCTTGTAGCTCCAGGCCGTATTCCGTATTTTCAAGAATCGTTCTGTGCGGAAACAGTGCAAATTTTTGAAAGACCATGCTGATTTTTTTCCGGCGCACTTCCCGGAGCTGGTCTTTTGACATATTTGTTATCATGTCACCATCAATATAAATATTCCCGGCAGTCGGTTCAATAAGCCGGTTTAACAGCCGAACTAAAGTTGATTTACCGCTCCCCGATAGACCCATGATGACAAATATCTCCCCATCATATACATCAAAGTTTGCTTGATTGACACCAACGGTTGATCCGGTAGCTTTCAGGATCTCTTTTTTGTTTTTTCCGCTGGACAGCATCTGAATGGCTTTTTTTGTCTGTTTTCCGAAAACCTTAGATACATTTTCGACTTTTATCTTAATTGGTTTCTCATCCAAATTCATATTTTCCCTCCATAATAAGCAATCTTTAATACCGTAACACGTTTGTAATAAGTCAAACAAACATCATAATCCCTTTTTATTTTGTATCATTACTTTAAAAACATCCCTGTGTCTTATTTTCCTCTGGTATGCTTCTAAATACTCTCTAATCCTCCTTATTGAGGATAAATTATAAAGGAAACCGGGCTTTTATCAGGCTTGAGAACGTTTCCATCGAATGTGCTGCAAACTGATTTCCTATCCTTTTTTTACAAAAACAAGAATTTTTTCGCGACATTGTCCTGAAAAAAGAAGTTTTCCCCTCCTAAAAATAAGGAATATTAAGGAAAAATATAGGTCTGTCAACAGACCGCTCACTAAAAAAAGCACCCCAAAAGGGTGCTCATTGCGCAAGCTCTGTCTGTTTCGTTTCTTTTCCGAGAATAATAATGGTGATGACGGCAATCAGGATGGCCGCACAAAAGACGGCGAAAATCACTGTAAACGAAACGTTCCGGGCTGCAAGCGATCCGACGAGAAGCGGACCGAAAATGCCGCCGATTCTGCCGACGGCCGCCGTTGTGCCGGAACCGGTCGCACGGATCGCCGCAGGATACTGCTCCGGTGTATAGGCGTAAAGCACGCCCCATGCGCCGAGATTGAAGAAGGACAGCAGCATGCCCGCTGTGAGCAGCATGGCCAATGAATCCGCGGCACCGAAGAAATAAGCGCTGCCCGCCGTTCCGAGCAAATAGATGACTAAGATGGTCTTCCGCCCCGCTTTTTCGATCAGCCACGCCGCAGAGAAATATCCGGGAAGCTGGGCAAGTGTCATCAGAAGGACGTATTCGAAGCTCTCAATCATGCTGTAGCCTTTCATCAGCATCACGCTCGGCAGCCATAAAAACATGCCGTAATATGAAAAGACGACGCAGAACCAAACGACAGACAGCAGCACCGTCGGCCGGATATACGGTTTCGTCCAGACACTTCCCGCCTGCCCGCGTATGCTTTTTTTCTGCGGCAATGCCTGATGCGCCGGTGATTCCGGAAGGCTTCTCCGCAAGTACAGCGCATAAAATGCGGCCAGCGCCGTTAAGAGCAGCGCGGCCTGCCAGCCGAATGACGGTATGACAAAGTAGGAAATCACCGCCGCAAGAAGCCAGCCCGCGGCCCAAAAGCTCTCAAGCAGCACGATGATCCGTCCCCGCTTTTCGGGAGCGGACGCTTCTGACACGAGCGTTGAGGCGACAGGCAGTTCCCCGCCAAGCCCCATTCCGATCAGAAAACGCAATATGAGAAAAACCGTCAATCCCGTTGCGAAAGCGGATATGCCGCTTCCGACAGAAAAGAATAACAGCGTGATCATAAACACTTTTTTCCGGCCGATCCTGTCGGCCAGCATTCCGAATACAAAGGCACCCGCTGCCATACCGATGGAATTGACGCTTCCGATCCATTTCATTTGATCGGGTGTTAAATTCCAATCAGTGTGAAGCGCGGCGATAATAAACGATAAAATTCCGACATCCATCGCATCAAACAGCCAGCCCATTCCGGCAATCGCCAGAAGTTTTCGCGGAGTGACGGCAGGTTGTTTGTTCATAAGCAGCACCTCAAATCGAAAATGATTACCGTATAAGTTTACACCTGTCTTTACACATTGTCATTATCTTTTTTCGCAAAAAAATCCCGCTTGCCGTAAGCAAGCGGGGTGTGTATTAATTCTTTAAGACTGCGTTTTTAATATTATCCTGAAGCTGTTGAATCCGTTTCGCTCCGTCTTCTCTGATACGTCTGTTCTCTTCCTCGATCTGTTTCGTTTCCTGCATACCGCTGACAATCGTATTCCAAGACGTTTCAATCGTCTCAATGTCAATGCTCGGACGGCCTGCCATACGGGCAATTTCCACGCTTTGGTTTGAGATATTTTCAGCGTTTCGCTTCAGCATTTCATTCGTGCGGCGGTCCAGCTCGCTCATTGAATCAGCCACAAGCTTTTGCCGTTTGACTGTGACAGCCTGAATGATGCCGTTTTTGAAAATCGGAATCGTAATGACGAAAGCGGAATTGATTTTCCCGATGAGCTTCGTATTTCCGCGCTGAAGGAGGCGGATCTGCGGCGCCGTTTGCAGCGCCACCATCCGCGCCATATCTAAATCATAGACACGTTCCTCAAGCGCCTGAAGCCCGTCACGCAGCGTATCAAGCTGCATTTGCGCAAGCTGGTTTCCGCCGGCCGCTTTTTCTTCATAAGAAGGAATGAGCGCCTGCATTTCCTCAAGCTTCATCTGCCCGGCAACGACATACTTTTCAAGCTCCATGTAGTAGTTAATGTTGTTTTCATACATCTCTTCCAGCGTATGGTTCGTCTTTGCCATTTCATCTTTGTATTTTGAAATTTCGACGTGGATTTTTTCAATTTCTCCGCCCAGGGTGCGGTACTTTTGAAAAATCTTTTCAATCATGCTGTTGCCGCGTTTGAACATTTTAGCGAGAAATCCTTTTGGTTCATCGAAATCATTTTTGTCAAAACGGTCCATGATTTTTCCGAGCTGCGTCAGCATTGTGCCTGAATCCGTGACACTTGTTGTTTTCATCATATTTAAGATGCGGTCGGAGAACTTCGAGATTTCAACTGCCGGTTCTTTTCCGTACTCAAGCAGCTCCATTTGGTTTTTCACGTCAATCTGCTGCGAAATGCGCTGCACCTCAGGGTCGTGGCGCAGCTGCACCCTGATGTCATCTGCTTTTTGTTCAGAAATCTCTTCATTTTTATCAAGAACAAGCGGATTTTGATTTTCTGTCATGACTATTTACTCTCCCTGCTTTTGCGTAATGGTTCTAAACAGCTTTCTTACGAGTGACGGCTCCTTATATTCCTGCCGAAACACCATGTCCTCCAGCCAATGGACATCAAATTGGCTTTCTTCAATATAATGCTCAATGTCCTGATGGCCCGGCGGATTATACAAGATGATATCGACGCCGAATTTATTTAAAAACAACAGAGCGGCGGCGTCAGAACGTGTAAGTTCGCCATTTTGTTCCGTATGATATAAAACGAGTTTCGGAACGGTTTGGGCGTAATCAAACGTCTGAATCAATTGCAGCAGCGAAGCGGGCAGGTTCGTCGCCTGGCGGAACAAATAGATTGCGGCATCCCTTGCCTGCTCCCCGGGCAAAGCCTTCAGCCCTGGGTTTCTGCACATGTCAGAAATCACATTGGCGATGGCGTTCTGCACGCCTGACGGGAGATGCTTGTACTGCCAGATGTTGCTTCTTTTCAGCCTGTCCGCGTCAATCGCTCCTTCTTCGTTCAAAACCTGACTGTAGTGATACTGGTAGTTGGCTTTCAGCTCTTCCGTAAACGGAAAACTGCGGATCATGTGTGTCTCCTGATAGTCTGCGGCGGTATGGAGTCTGTTCCAATATTCTTTCATATCTTTGGAAACCCCCATCACTTTCGCAAAAAGGTTCGGAACGGCCACCCGCTCCCTGTCCGCTTTAAATTGCGGCCGGATAAACGCCCGCTCCTTCGCAATGAGAAATAACTCATCATACGTCGTTTTTAATGTCACGGACTGCGGGGTATGATCCCTGAACTGCCAAGGCTTATACATCATAGATTCCTCATGGTTCAGCACATGCTCAATTTCTTTCGTTGACCGGTAGGCCGTCGTGGACGTTCTGTCCGGCTTTTCTTTCGGGAATGGCTCAAGGCCGCCTGTTGCGGGGAGCTTTATCACAAAGCTGAGTTCCTCATCCGGATCAATCAAGCTGAACGGATCTTCCGCAGCCGGATGAAACAATAGGACGTCACAGCCGATCAGCATGAGATAATAGAGAAAATAGAGCTGGCTTTTGGTAGCGTCTCCATACCACACCACCTTCGGCATCTCACGCTCTATATCGGCTTGTTCGAGCCATGGATTCAGGTGGTTCAGCGAAAACTTTGACACATCCAAGAGCACACGCCGGAAATCGGGATGATTCAGCCCGTTTTCATGCCGGTCCGCAAAGGTTTCCAAAAGCGTCATAAACGCGGTTCTCAGCCGGCGGTGCATAAGCGGATCAGCGTGTTTGGCAAGCAGCCTGCCCCCATCGAGAAACGCGACAAATCTGGAAACCGAAAGCCCTTTCTCTTTTTGATTGACCGAATGGATGTGCTGGAGCGCCTGAAACGTTTCAGGCGCGATGGTCTTATCCAGCGTCTCGCTTAACACATGGATGTTTTCATGAGAAGACAGCTCGAAAAGCTTATTGTAATACTCCGTCTCATCATAAGGAGTGCCCAAAATCCGGACGGCAAGCCGGGTAAACGCCAGCCCGTTTTCCCGCTCGTAACCGGGACGTTCCGGCAGCGGCCGCATCAGAAACGTTTCCCAGTCATCGTTTTCCGGCTCGGCCTTTCGGATCACCAATTCTTCCTGCCTCATCATTTTCCTCCTTTCTCTTCATGATGATCGGTACAAAAAAGGAAGGAAATGAACTCTCCCTCCTTTTTTGTTTTATTCTTCTTTAGATGCAGCCGTTTGCTCCTGAACCTGCTTTTGTTTGTTGAAATAGTGGATAATAAACGTTACCACAAACGCAGCGATGATGATTCCGAAGAACACCACGTGCGGCATTTCATAATCAAAGGCGCTCGCCGCCATTTTCACGGCGATAATCCCGATCAGCACAAAAGCCGTATTTTCAAGCTCAGGGATTTTATCAATTAAAACAAGAAATACTTTTGCGACTGTACGCATCATGAGAATGCCAAGCATACCGCCGATCAAGAGCACCCACACTTTTTCCGATACCGCAAACGCGGCCAGAATGCTGTCAACAGAGAAGGCCAAATCCATTAACTCAACTGAAACGACAGTGGCCCAGAAAATTCCGAACGTACGGACCATCCAAGAATTTTTCTTCATGCCTTCCGTATCGTCATCACCTTCTCCGATCCAGAAATGCTTAATGACGAGCCAAGCCAGGTACAGCGCGCCAAGCACTTTGATCCACCAGAACTTAATGAGCAGCATTCCGATCCCGATAAAGATAAAACGGAAAATATATGCCCCGAACAATCCGTATGTTAATGCTTTCTTCCGCTGTTTTTCAGGCAGATGCCTTACCATCACCGCAAGCACTAACGCATTGTCGGCCGACAGCAGCCCTTCCAGCAGAACCAAGGAACCGATCAGCCCCCATGATACAGGGTCAGTCAGCACCTCACCCCACATTTTCCAATCAAAAAAGGAAGCGTAGGTCGACATAATATGATGTAGAAAATCCAAGTTTTTTCCTCCTATTTAGTAAAACGGTAATTTCCTGCTTACACCTGCAAGCCGTAATTCCGGCAAAGTGATGCCAGACCGCCGGAAAACCCGCTGCCGATGGCGTTAAACTTCCACTCAGCCCCATGGCGGTAAAGCTCACAAACGACAACCGCCGTTTCAATCGAGAAGTCTTCTCCTAAATCGAAACGAAGCAGTTCATTCTGGCTGTTTTCATCGACGACACGCACGAACGCGTTCGAAACTTGTCCGAAATTTTGGCCGCGCGCTTCCGCATCATGAATCGTGACGGTGATGCCGATCTTTTCAATATTTG
This sequence comes from Bacillus sp. hwrm1, assembly GCF_040207805.1. Classification (NCBI taxonomy): domain Bacteria; kingdom Bacillati; phylum Bacillota; class Bacilli; order Caryophanales; family Bacillaceae; genus Bacillus; species Bacillus sp. hwrm1. The sequence continues at coordinate 3,860,702 of NZ_CP157943.1, forward strand.
CGGGTATTTTTGAGAAGTCGACGATAATTTGTTCATCGTCTCCCTCGCCCTCGCCCGTCCGGTTGTCTCCCGTATGGATGACGCCCCCGCTTGGGTGTTCCAGGTTATTGTAGAAAACAAAATCAAGATCATTTACACAGTTGTCATGGGCATCGACAAGAAAAGCCGACGCGTCAAGGTCAAAGTCATGCCCTCCGGAGTACTTGTTCGTATCCCAGCCTAAACCGATCACCGCTTTTGTAAGGCCGGGGTTCGTTTTTGTCAGATCAACACGCTGTCCTTTCGCCAATTGAATAGCCATGTGCCGTCTCTCCCTTCTGTGTTTGATATGGTTCAGCCGATTTGCAGGCCGTAATCTGTCGCAATACGGGCCAGTCCGCCTTGGTAGCCTGAGCCGATCGCGGAAAATTTCCAATCGCCGTTATGTCTGTAAAGCTCCCCTGCGATAATGGCTGTTTCAATTGAGAAATCTTCAGCCAGATCATAGCGGATCAGCTCTTCATTTGTTTCTTCATTGACAATGCGCACGAACGCGTTGGAAACTTGTCCGAAGTTTTGGCCGCGCGCTTCCGCTTCATGAATCGTGATGACGAATGAAATTTTGTCAATAGCCGCGGGCACCGCGCTCAGGTTGACTCTTACGCTTTCGTCATCGCCTTCGCCCTGGCCTGTCAGGTTGTCGCCTGAATGTGCGACAGAGCCGTTTCCGCCTTCAAGCTGATTATAGAAAATGAAATCATCAGGCGACGCGCATTTTCCTGCTTCATTTAATAGAAAGACGCTGGAATCTAAATCAAAATCATGTCCGCCGTCGTATTTGTTTGTATCCCAGCCAAGGCCGACAACGACTTTAGAAAGACCCGGATTTGTTTTAGTCAAATCTACTTTTTGTCCTTTTGCCAATGAAATTGCCATGTGTGCACTCTCCTTTTTTTCGTTTAGGCGTATCGGTTAACGATATCGCCGATTTTCGTATCGTTTGTGCCTTCACCTATCGCAGCGAATTTCCACTCGCCGTCCTCGCGGTAGATTTCAGCCGCGATCAGGCTCGTTCTGCCTGAATAGTTATCTCTTAAATTGTAAGTCACCAGTTCTTCGCGGTTAGCCTGATCAACGACGCGGATGAACGCGTTTTGAATCATGCCGAAGTCCTGTTTTCGTCTGACGCAGTCGTAAATATTGACGACAAACACAAGTTTATTAATCTGAGCGGGGACTTTCGCCAAATCGATGAGAATTTGTTCATCATCGCCGTCGCCTTCTCCCGTCAGGTTGTCACCCGTGTGTACGACACCGCCGCATCGGCTTTTCAGATTACCGAAATAGATGACGTTTTTACTGTCTGTCATTTTATCATTTTCAAGCATCAGTACGGAAGCGTCACAGTCGATATTGGCACCGCCTCCGCCGAACAGCTTTCCGAAAAAGCCCCCGGATGATACAGGGTCCCAGCCGAGTCCGACCAGCAGTTTTGACAGACCGGCTTTTCCTTTTGTTAAATCAATCCGCTGTCCTTTTTGTAAAGAGATCGCCATATGATTCACTCCTATTCTGTAAGGGTGCCGCTAAGCACGCCGCAAGTGCGCATTTTTACTAAATTCCGGGACAAGAATCCCGGTGTTTATTAAGATATACGTCTTTTATTATATCAAAGTTTCATAAAACATAAGAATTTTTGGCGAAAAACGGCGAAAAATTACTTCCTATATTCTCCTTCGTTCCGGAGAGAATAGAGAAAACAAAGAAATTGACGGGGACTGAACATTTTTCCTATCCTTGTATCAATACATGTCAGGAAAGGGGCAGACGAGTGATTGATTTAAGCATACTTGATCAGGCGCCCGTATCCAAAGGAAACGGGCCGCACGAGACGCTCCGCCGTTCAGCGGAGCTCGCCCGCCTCAGTGAAGGATGGGGCTATAAGCGGTACTGGTTTGCCGAGCATCACGGCACAAGAGGGCTCGCAAGCGTTTCGCCGGAAATTATGATCGCTCATACCGCCGCAGCCACAACGTCCATCCGTGTCGGATCAGGCGGCGTGCTGCTGCCGCAGTACAGCCCTTATAAAGTCGCGGAAACTTTCCGTCAGCTTGAGGCGCTGCATCCGAACCGGATTGACCTCGGGGTCGGACGCTCACCGGGCGGTACGACGAAAATCCGGCTCGCCCTCACAGACGGGGTAAAGAAAAGCATGACCGAGTTCAACAGGCAGCTTCAGGATTTATCATCCTTTCTGACAGATTCGGTTCCCTCGGACCATGCTTATGCAGGAATAAAAACAGCGCCTTTGATTGAAACAGCCCCGCAGCTTTGGGTGCTCGGCCTCGGGGAAAACAGCGCCAGACGCGCCGCTCTTCAAGGTGCGGGCTATGTCTTCGGCCATTTCATTAATCCGGAACGCGGGGAAAAAGCTTTTCAGATCTATCGGGACCATTTCCGGGCCTCCGCCCATTTTTCCGCTCCCGCCTCGCTCTGTGCCATTTTCGTCATATGCGCGGCTACGGATGAGAAAGCGGAAGAACTCGCGTTAAGCCAGGATTTATGGCTTCTTCGTGTCGGAAAAGGCGCCGACAGCCGCGTGCCGAGTGTGGAGGAAGCGAAGGCTTATCCGTATTCGCCGGAGGACCGTAAACAGATAGAAGAAAACAGGAAGCGGATGGTGATCGGCTCTCCTGCCGCAGTGAAACGCCGTCTGCTTGAACTTTCCGAGCGGTATCAGACAAAAGAGATGATGGTGCTGTGCAACGTCTTTGATTTCGAAGCAAAAAAAGAGTCATATGAGCGTCTTGCTGATATATTTCTGTAAAAAAAAGCCGTCAAACGGAGCAGCAGATGAGCCTGCTGCACCGCTTAACGGCGGTTTTTTCGTTCTTTTCCTTTTTTAAACGCATTCCAAATCCCCTGCAGCGTAAACCCGAGCAGAAGCAGAATGATTAACAGTAAAGTGATTGACGGCCCCGGAGGCGTTCCGAGCTGGTACGAAGACGTCAGCCCCATGAACACACTGAAAAGAGAAATAATAATGGCTGCCGCAAACACCCATTTAAACCCTTTGGCGATACGGATTGCAAAAGCCGCGGGCAGTACGAGGAGCGCGGAAACGAGCAGCACGCCGATAATCGGAATAATGACCGAAATCGCCAGCCCCGTCACGATGCTGAATGACATTGACAGCAGGTTTGTGTTAATGCCTGATGTCTTTGCCGTCGCCTCGTCAAAGGTAAGCAGATAGAGCGGTCTGTTTAATATAATGAAATAAAGCAGGATCAGCAGGGTAATTCCGCCGATAATATAGACCTGCTGCTGGCTGACCGTCACAAGCGATCCAAATAAATATTGATCGATGCTCATCGACGCGCCGCCTTTTGACAGGCTGATCAGAAACATCGCAAACGACAGCCCGGCCGCCATTAAGATTGCGATAGATACCTCGGAATATGTACGGTACGCCCGCCGCATATATTCAATGCCGATCGCTCCGATCGTGACGACAACGATGCTCGCCGCCGTAATATTGGTACTGAGAAAAAAACCGATGGCCACGCCCGACAATGAAATATGAGACAGCGTATCCGCCATCAGCGCCTGTCTTCTCAGCACGAGATATACGCCTAATATCGGCGCCATAATTCCGATCATGCTTCCCGCTAGAAAAGCTCGTCGCATGAATTCCAAGTCAAACATTTCCATCCGCCTTTTTCCCCCCTCTCAAGCCGTATGACTTTATCCAGATACTGCTGTACTTCGTTTTGTTCGTGTGTCACCATGACGACGGTGCGGTTGTGATTTTTCACCTGATGGTGCATAAATTCGTAGAAACCCTGTCTGCTTTCGTAATCAACCGCGGTTGTCGGCTCATCAAGCATTAGCAGATCCGGATTGCTCGCAAGCATTCTCGCAATGCAGATTTTCTGCTTCTGTCCGCCGGATAAATCGCCGATTTTCCGGTGGCGGAAATCCCACATTTCCACCATCTTCAGCGCGTTTTCCACCTCGTGGTGATCCGTTTCGTTCAATCGTTTAAACCATTTTCCCTTCGTATAACGGCCTGATTGCACAAGCTCCAGAACCGTGCTTGGGAATCCTGCGTTAAATGAAGAAATCTGCTGCGGAACATAGCCGATTGTCAGGCGTTTTCCGGCTGCGTTTTTTTTACTGATCTCGGCCGTTCCTTCCCAAGGTCTGAGCATGCCGAGCATGACTTTCATCAGCGTCGATTTTGACGCGCCGTTCGGTCCTGTAATGCCGACGAATTCGCCGCTTTTGATTTCCAGCGACACGCCGTCAAGCACGGGTGTATGCGAATAACCAAAAACGATATCCTGTAATGTAACGAGATTCATGCTGACCTTCCTTTCCCGCATAGAAATAGTGTGCACCCCGCGGCGCACACTATGTTATTTAACCAATAGCGAATCTTTCAGTGCATCAAGGTTTTTCTCCATAATGTCGATATAACCGATGCCTTTATCCCGTTCTTTTTGGCTTAAACCTTCCAGTGTATTGAGCACTTCCGTTTTCGCGCCGATTTCACCGGCAAGCGTATCTGCAACTTTAGGCGATGCAACTTCTTCAAAGTAGATGATCTTCACATCATGCTGTTTGGCAAACGTTTTGAGATCCGCCAGTTTGGCCGCACTCGGCTCTTCTTCAGGAGAAAGGCCTGCAATCGCGACTTGTTTTAAGCCGTATTCTTTGGCGAGATAGCTGAATGCCGCGTGCTGTGTGATCAATTCTTTTTTCGCCGCTTTATTTAATGTTGTACGGTATAGTTTATCAAGATCCTGCAGTTTTGCAATATATTCTTTACTATTTTTCTCATAGTATTCTTTATTCTTCGGGTCCTGTTTTACGATCTGCGCCGTAATGGTTTTGACCTCTTTTTGCGCAAGAACCGGGCTGAGCCAGACGTGAGGGTCCATGCTGTGGCTGTGGTCATGACCGCCGTGTCCATGTTCCTCTTCCTCTTCATCCGAACCTTCGAGTAAGTCAATTCCTTTCGACGCCTTTACAAACTTCGCATGATCAGAGCCCATGCTTTTTTCCGCTGAAGGAACCCATGTCTCCATATATTCGCTGTTGTATACGAAAAGATCGGCGTTTTGAATGCCGGCGATATCCTTCGGCGTCGGCTCCCAATCATGGGGTTCGACCGAAGACGGGATGAGAATGTCTACATCGCCTTTGTCTTTGACAATTTGTTTCGTGAATTCGTACATAGGATAAAAGGTCGTCACGACGTGCAGTTTGCCGCTTTTTGAAGAACCTGACGAACCTTTTGAAGATGAATTGCCGCAGCCCGCCGCGATTAAAAAGCATGCCGCAATGACAATGATTCCGCTCCATTTTTTAAACAAGCCGTTTCCCCCTGTTCTGTAAATCAGAATGATGACGATTTCCAAAGCGTACTTTCTCGTTCATTTGTTACCTATACCATAATAAAACGAAGTAATTACGTTTTGCAAGATATTTTTTTCTAAATTGATATCCAATTTACCTAAAAAGCCCCCGCCATGTATGGACGGGGGCGTCCTATCACATATCAGACAAGCAGATAAACTCTTGTTTCGTACGGGCGGAATGTGATGCGGGATTCCGTGCCGCCGTCATTATCATAGTTGCTGAGAAGCAGCTCGGCCCTTTCAGGTTCGGAACCGTCCGGCCAATAAAAAGCGGCTTCTTCTTTCGATACGTTGCTGATGGACATGAGTTTTTGTCCGTTTGCCTGTCTTTCATACACGAACAGCTGCGGGTCATCAGGAAGCAGCAGCGTGTAGCTGCCTTTTATGATATCAGCATACTGTTTTCGCAGGCGGATCAGTTTTTTGTAAAAGTTCAATATAGAATCGGGATCATCCTGAGCCTCGGCCGCATTGACGGTTTTGTAATTGGGATTGACCGTGAGCCACGGTTCGCCCTCCGTAAATCCGGCATTCTTGCTGCCGTCCCACTGCATCGGTGTACGGGCATGGTCCCGGCTTTTCGCCATAATGGACGCCATGACTTCTTCCCTGTTGCGGCCCATTTCAAATACCCTTTTATGATACATATTGACGGTCTGAATATCTTGATAATCCTCTATTCTGTCAAACGGAGCGTTTGTCATGCCGATTTCTTCCCCCTGGTAAATGTACGGCGTGCCTTTCATGAAATAAAGCAGGGCGGCAAGCATTTTGGCGGATGCTTTGCGGTATGTGCCTTCGTCTCCGAAACGGGATACGATCCGGGGCTGGTCATGATTGCACCAATACAGCGTATTCCAGCCTCGATGTTCCAGTTTTTCCTGCCAGTCTGTGAGCACTTTTTTCAAATCGGACAGCTCAAGCGGTTTTACATCCCAATGCTCTTGGCCCGGCTTTTGATCAAGCTCCATATGCTGAAAATGAAAAATCATATTCAGCTCATGCTCATCGGTTCCCGTGTAGACCAGCCCTTCTTCAGGCGTCACTGATCCGGCCTCGCCGACCGACATCACGTTATATTTGGAAAATACCTCTTTCGTCATTTCTTTTAAGTAATCATGTATCCGTGCCCCGTTTGGCCGAAAAGGCTTCGGATCGGCCCGGCGGGCGATATAATCTTCATATGGCGGCAAGTATTCTTTTTTTGACAGAAGATGGAGCTGGTCTATACGCAATCCGTCCACGCCTTTATCGAGCCAAAATCTCATCATCTCGTATACTGATTGCCGAACCTCGGGATTTTCCCAATTCAGATCGGCTTGTTTGACGGCGTTCATATGCAGGTAATATTCGCCCGTATGTTCTTCGTACTGCCAGACGGATTGTCCGTAATCCGACACCCAATCGGTCGGCGGGCCGTCCGCGGTGCCCGGCCGCCAAATATAATAATCGCGGTATTTGCTGTCCGGATTCATTTCCGCCTCTTTGAACCAAGGATGCTCCGTGGAGGTATGATTTAAGACGAAATCCATCACAAGCTTTAATCCGCGGCTGCGGCATTCTGTAAGCAGATCGTGAAAGTCCTCCATCGTTCCGTAAGATTCCATAATCGCTTGATGATCCGTCACATCGTAGCCGTTATCGACGTTTGGCGACGGGTAAATCGGGCAGATCCATATCACATCAGCGCCAAGTTCTTTTATATAATCGAGACGCGCGATAATCCCCCGCAGGTCGCCTATACCGTCGCCGTTCGTATCTTGAAAGCTTCGCGGATAGATTTGATAGACAACGGCGTCTTTCCACCAGTCATTCGCCATCTTGCGGCCCCTCCTGTTTTTTAGAGAACCATTTCCTTTATAATCCTTCCCTAAACAAAAAAGAGAAGGTTTCCCCTCCTCTTTTAACTTTCCAGCTGAGACGGATAAAGCGTCATGCCTCCGTCGACGAAAAGTGTTGTTCCGGTCACGTAACTCGCTTCTTCCGACACCATCCATGCGGCGGCCGCGGCGACTTCTTCCGGTTTTCCGAAGGCGTTCATCGGAATTTTTTTCAGCTGGGCCTGTTTATGTGTTTCATCTTCCAGATCCTTATTGGACTCCGTGGCGATCGTGCCGGGAGCGATGGCATTCACCCGGATGCCTTTGTCTGCGTAATTGAGCGCCATCGTTTCCGTCATCATTTTGATCCCGCCTTTGGATGCCGAGTACTGCACGTTTTCAGGACGCGGTATTTGCTGATGAACGCTCGATATGTTTAAGACCGTTCCTTTTTTGCCGCGCTCGAGCATATGTTTCAGTGCCGCTTTCGCCCCCAAAAAGGTGCCGGTCACGTTGACGTCGATGACCCTTTGCCAATCCTCCAGGCTCATTTCATGGGGCATCGCTTCGGCCCCGTTAAAGCCGGAATTGTTGACCATCACGTCCACACCCCCGAAATGCTCCTGGGCGGCATCAAACAGCGCCTGAATCCCTTCTTCTGAGGATACATCGGCTTTTACGGTGACGGCTCTGCCTCCCGCTTTCTCAATGATGTCCGCCGCTTCTTCCGCTCCGGCGGAATCACCGAGGTAGTTCACAACCACATTCATCCGCTCCTTGCCGAAGCGTTCGGCAATGGCTTTTCCGATTCCTTTCGAAGAACCTGTTACGATTGCTGTTTTCCCCTGTAAATCCTGATACATTGTCTCTTTTCCTCCCTGATGTTAATACAGAGCATGTACCCGGTTTTAATCGGCTGAAAACAAAAGAGATCATAAAAAGAACGATGAAGCCGAAGCTCCCTCGTTCTTTTTTTCATTATGCGTAGTTGTTCATTTGCAGCCTTTTTTGCACGCCGACAAGCCTGCTGAAAAAATAAGATGCCGCTTTGTAGTTCTCCCGTTTATGAAAGAAATGAGCCGCGTCCTGAAGCAGTTCCTCTGTGTCAGCCAACAGCTCTTTTGATTCCAGAATGTCAAAATACTCTTTGAGCGAATCCTGTCCGCCTTCCCCCTGATAAAGCTCTTTAATCAGACGGAATTTCGTCATATAGATCTCATCTTCCCACTCCGCCGCGCTTCTCATGCCCCGCACGCAGCTGGCGGCGGCTTCACTGTATTTTTCCGTTTTAAAGTAGATATGCGTGAGTGAAAAAACAGCCTGGATGACCTGCCGGAAGCTGTGTGCTTCAAATCCGGCAGCCGCCCGTTCAAAATCCTCCGCCGCCTTGCAAAAGTCACCCAGACTGTACATACAGTGCCCGATATTATAATAGGCCGCAGCAATCATATATTGATCATCAAGCCGCTCCGCGTGTTCCAAGGCGCATTCGAGGTATTCCAGCGCTTTTTTATGCTGCTGGGCGTCCATCAGATTTCCGGCAATGATAAATTTGCACTGCACCCTTCTCATTCCGTATAATTCATATTTCTTGTAAATATCAAGCGCCTGCCCCGCGTAATTCATCGAAAAGAAAGTCTGCTTGATATGATAGTACACCTCAGAAATTTTATACAGAAACTCGGCTTTCTCTATGTCATCTTCCACATATTCAAGCTTTTCCTCAGCCCGCTTATAATGAGAAATCGCTGAGATGAAGTTTTTCTGCTTAAATTCATACATTCCCCTGAAATAGTAAAAATAATATTCCAGTAAGCCGGTCAGCTTTTGCTGGTTCATCTCAATCTCAGTGAGCATTTCAGAGAACGGAGGCTGGCAGTCGCCGTCTTTCATGGGTTTTAATTTATCCAGCATGATGCGGTGCCGAAATTCCATCAATGAAAAATACAACAATAAATCCTGGTTCTCTTCCATATCTTCGAGTTCATATTGAATCTCCCGCTTCAGCGCTTCAGCTTGATCGGCTTCAAACGCGCGGATCAGCTTATACCATTCATTCATCTTTACGGCCACTTCTTCAGATGGAATCTTGGATTTCATAGATTTGCCTCCTTCCTCCGGCTACTAATTATGTTATATTTTATCATAGCAAATTTATGGCAGTGAGCAAACAAAGATTTTAATCAATTAAAGAAAGAGAGAATTCACCATGAAACGACCAGTCAGAATTGCACTGCTTTTGATCCTCTTCTTTTCCGCAGACCTATGTTTTTCCTATGTGCAGAAAGAATTGAGGCCGCAGACGGCATTACAAGACAGAGCCATTCCAAGCGCTCTTCATCCGCTCGTGAAACAGAATGCGGAGCTATTGCAGACGGCCGCTCTGAAAAAAGGCATCACCGTCGTTATCACAGAGGGTTTCAGATCAATTGAGGAACAAAACGAATTGTACCGTCAAGGACGTTCAAAAAAAGGAAATATCGTCACCTACGCAAAAGGCGGGGAATCTTACCACAATTACGGCCTTGCGATCGACTTCGCCCTGCAAAAAAAGGATGGAAGCCTGATTTGGGATATGACGTACGACGGAAACCGAAACGGCACGCCCGATTGGCTTGAGGTCGTATCGATTGCCAAAACGCTCGGTTTTGATTGGGGAGGCGATTGGAGAGGCTTTAAAGATTATCCTCATTTACAAATGATCCCTGGCTAATAAAACCTTTTCTTTTTTCGCTTTTGCGCATCAATGTACGGAGGATAGACAGGCCTGTACACAAGCTTATATCCTTCATTGCCGGACGGCGTAAAATCGCGCTGCCACTCCAGCCGCAGATGGAAATCGGATAAAAAAGCGGCCTTTGCTTCTTCGGGAGTAACGGCCGGCACCGGATTGATCTTCTCCAGCTGCTCCGGGTCAATGTCAGGCGCCATGTAAGCTTCCACAAGCCCCGTTACGGGACTGACAAGTATTCTCGCAGCGCCGAACCGCAGCGGAATATCCTGATGCCATATGGAAAAATGGAAGCGGAACCTGCCCCTTCCGTCCGTTTTCAGCGGGTTCATTTTAAAAAACTCGTCCGCTCTCGGATAAAGCTTGTATAAAAATTGAAGCGCGACGGCCTCACACTCTTCCGCAGAATAAAAGGCCGGGCCCTGATGCTCAATAAAGGATTTAAAGGCTGTCATTTTCCCTGTCTTTTTGTCCGTTTTCATCTTCATTGTATTTTTGTTGCTGCTTTCAAAATAGCTTTCGATACTCAAATCTTTCCGTTCCGGAACCGACCCTTTCCGCCATGTCGTTCCGATCTCATCCCCGAGATCGCGCCGGCGCGTCTGAACCATATCCGAGGTAAACCCCATTAATTCATCCAGGCTGATTTCCCGTTTATGTTCAAACGCGGGAAGCGGTTTTGCCGGCTCATTCCTGTCTTCGCAAAGCTGCTGATCCGGCACGATATCATCTTCACCGGCCGGATAGCTGTAAGCCGGCAGAATCGGTTCATAGACGAGACGCGGTATTTTCTCAAAATTGACCACATCATAGACGAGACAGAATGTCAGCACACTCATGTAATGCGAGACGACTTTTTCCCGATCGACGAATGTTTCCGGGACGGGCGCTTCACCCTTATCCCCGTAATAGATAAACTGCACGACGAAGCCGCTCCTGCTTACATCAACGAAAAAACCTGAATCGGGAAGCGGCCGGCCGAGCACTTTTTTTGTATAGATAAATCGGATGCACCCATTGCGTTCTTCCCTCGCCTGAAAGATGAAATTCATAAAAGTAAGCGGGCGGTGTCTCGCCGCAAACCGAAGAGCCGTCAGCTTTAATTCGGCGTCTGACAGCTGCATGTCTGAACTCGGACAGTCGTTGCGTGAATAGGTAAGCAAAGATCCGTCGTCGCCCAGCTCAATCGTGACCGTTTTATCCGGCTGGTTACGATCTTTCCATATATAATAGGCTTTCGTTTTTTGTTTTTCATCATAATCTTCTATTTCAAGCTCATAGTCCGGCGGTATGTTCCCGATTTCCAGCGCTTTTTTTCTCAGATGTTCTTTCAGCAATGGGGTCATCCTTTCAGAAGAGTGTATAAAAAAGAACTGTTTTTTATTATATAAAAACGTCCTTATCCTTTTAAAGGGAAGAAAGTGCCTTTTATGTGTCTATTTTTAGCAAAGAGGGAAAAGAGCCGTATTCAGAGCGGCTCTTTTTCATACAAATGTCACATTCCCCGCGAAAGCCCCGGGACGAACGCCCATGACCTTCAGCCTATTAAACTCGTGATCGCTTCCCCTGTATGAGCCTCAATAAACAGCGGGAAAACCGGCTTGTATACGAGCCTGTACACTTTTCCGCAGCTGTCGTCATCGTAACAACGATCCCAAGCGAGCTCGGCTTTGATGGCCCGGCGGATCGCGTCTTTCGCCTCTTCCATTGTCAATGAAGGAACGGGATCGATTTCCTGGAGCTCTTTCGGATCAATTTCCGGCGGCATATAAAAAGTGACAAGACCCGTCTTTTTGCTGACACAGATTCTCCCCTCTCCGAATCGCAAATCAACGCCGCCCGAACAAGCCTTATATGTAAGTCCCACGTTTTCTCCTTCATCATCCGGCTCATCATATTGAACCCGGAAATACTGATCCGCTTCCGGAAACATGGCGAATAAAAAGCGGATGGCCATGTGATGGCATTCTTCCTCGGAAAACACCGGTTCGCCTTCAACCTTTATAAATGACATCGCCCCGGTGAGCCGGCCCGATTCTTTATCATGCATTGTTTTCAATACGTGTTCATTCCGTTCTTTAAACAGACTTTCAAAGCTTTTATCTTCCCGTGCGGATTTTGTTTTTTCAGGACGCCAGGCAATGCCGATACGGCCCTCTCCAAGGTCGCTTTCCCTCTCTTTATAAAAACCGTCGTGCAGCCCGATCATGTCATTGATGCTCATCTTTTCCGCTTCAGGTGCAGGGCGCGAAATCGGGACATACGGCCGCGTGTCGTCTTCCAGCTCTTCATATTCGTCTAATTCTGCATTCTCTTCCTTCAGGTCGGCCGATATCGGCCGCGTCGGAGACACGATTTCATAGACGAGATGGGGCTTGTCATCCCCCTGCACATAGACGGACTGATGCAGGACGGTGAACAACAGCTCTGCTTCAATATGTTTGACAAAGTGAGCCAATGCTTCCCGCTTGTCCGCAATTGTCTCCGGTCTTAACAGATCATCGGCCTTCCCATGGTAAGAAAAGCCGGTTACTTCCCCTGTCACAGCCAGGTCGATGTAAAACCCGGTCAGCGGAAGCAGCAGACCGTCAGCCATCTGAACATAGGAATATCTCACATCGCCATCATTGGCGGAGCCGCTGTTTTCCAATTCGAACTCAGCCAATGCCCCAGGACGATGGGTTTCTAAAAACGCCCGCATCCGTTTTTTTATGTCCGATTCCGAAAGAGCCGGCAGATCAGTCTGGAAAGCCGCACGGGATAAGTATTTCAGTTTTCCGTCCCGGTCTAATTCGACCATGATGCCGGCTTCCGGATCATTCTTATCTTCCCACCAAAACAGAACCTCATCTTCCCGGTATTCTTCCACATTACTCTCGTAGCGGGCAGGTACGTTTCCGATTCGGAGAGCCAGCTGTTTCAATTCTTCTTTATTCATCATAACACTTCCTTTTCTTCCAAAAAGATTGATGATTACCAAGACTCTTTTATACAAAACTAGTATAATTAACCTGTCCGTCTTCATGACTATCGAATTAATCATTAACAACAGGGGGTAAACCAGATGTCCATCAAAAAAATGAGCGCCGTGTTTTTCATTATGCTTCTCACGGCATTTACCGCCGCGTGCAGCAGCGAAACGAGCGGCGGCCAGGAAAGCAGCACGGCGAAAGTGAAAATAAAAGAGACGGCATGGGCCGCTTCAGACGATACTGAACATCCGGCCGCGCTGAAAGTAACGGTCACCGTCAAAAATACGGGCAAAGACCCGCTTACCGTCAAAAGCAGCGACTTCTCGCTTTATCAGGATGACGCGAAAACAGCCAAGGCCGATAAGGAAGACTTGATGCAGAGCGGCACGCTTCATGCGGGTAAGACAGTGACGGGCAATCTGTACTTCACGGCTGACGAAGGCAAATCCTATGAATTGGTATATCAGCCGCAGGCAAAAGACGCGAAGCCTTTATCTTATAAACTGAAAGTCAAAGGCACAGCCTCCAACGCAAAACCTGACCCGGCGGACGCATTATCCGCATACATTGATGTGATGCTGTACGGCAAGCACAATAAAGATTTCACCCGCCTGACTGGTGTAAATGAAAAAATGACGGCCGCCGCATATCAGGAATCGGCGAAAGCCAGCTTTATCGCTTCTGCAGGCATTTCACAAGAACAGGCGGATTCAAAAGCCATTTCCGCTATTATTGACACCATGTCATCAGCGCTTCGGGATAACACAGAGCTCAAGGTGCATACCAAATCCATGTCAGGCAAAAAAGCCGTCCTTGAAGCAAAAGTGACGCCGCTTGATATGTCTCCGCTTGCGGGCCAGCTGCAAGACCGCGTGCAAGACTATGCCGGAAAGCACCCTGATGCTGATGAAAACGAAATTGTCAGCCACCTGCTTTCTGTCTATCCGGAAGAGTTTATGCGCCTGAAACCGGCTTCTTCTTCTGTTACAAGAGAAATTGAGATGAAGAAAAACGCCCGCGGCCAGTGGTATCTGGATACAGACGCCGATCTGGAAGGATTGACAGAAGCGTTTTTGAAAACGTCCTGACAACAAGAAAGGAAATAGCGCAGGCTATTTCCTTTTTTATTTTCACTTAAAGATGTCACTGATATATTGAACCTCATCCTCGGTTAACTGCACATTAAGCGCGTCCAGATTGTGTTTCAGCTGGACGGGGCGTTTGGCTCCGGGAATGATCGCATCCACCGCCGGCTGCGACAGAAGCCATGCGAGTGCGATATGCGCTGTCTGCGCCCCTTTTTCCTCCGCAACGGCCCGAAGCTTATCCACTCGCTCCAGATTTTGGTGAAAAGCTTCTCCCTGAAACGGCGGCCTGTTCTTTCGGCTGTCCTCAAAGACTGTGTCTTTTGTAAACTTTCCCGTCAGCAAGCCGGAAGCAAGCGGAAAATAAGGAATAAAGGAAATGCCGTTCTTTTCACAATAAGGCAGCAGATCATGCTCCGCCTCACGCTGAATCAGTGAATATTCCGATTGAAAAACCTCTAAATAGCCGTCGGCGTTAAACTCCTGCAATTGCCGGAAGCTGAGATTGGACGCGCCGATTGCTCTGATTTTCCCTTCGTCCTTCAGTTCTTTTAGCGTGCCCGCCACTTCGGAGAGCGGTGTTTTGCCGTCAGGGAAGTGGACGTAATACAAATCAATCACGTCTGTTTTCAGCCGCTTCAGGCTGTTTTCCGCCTCACTCCGGAGAAAGTCACGGCTGTTGTCCAGCTCGATTTGTCCGTTGACTTCTTTATGCGCGCCTTTTGACGCAATCACGAGGCTGTCCCGCACGCCGCGCTCTGCGACAACTTCACCGATTAACTCTTCGGAACGCCCCAAACCGTATATAAACGCCGTATCAATAAAATTGACGCCGCCGTCCAATGCTGTGCGGATGAGTTCTTTTCCCGTTTCATCATTAAGATTCGGAAACAGATTATGTCCTCCGACCGCATTTGCGCCAAAACCGATACGCTTTACCCGTAAATCCGTCCTGCCCAGCGTACGTGTCTCATCCATGGCTCAGGCTCCCTTCCTTTTATCGCTCTGTTTAGTATTAGATAGACGGTAAGAATTATCCTGCCTGAGAGCCTATCTGCAAAAAAAACCTTGAAAAGCGTTTGCCCTTCAAGGTTTTTTTGGCTGTGTATTAAGATGTCAGAGCTGCGGCGAAGCGTTCGGCTTCATCCGTGAGAGCACCCTCGATTTCCTTATAGCGGCTGGAAATCGTTGAGGCGCTGACGCCGTACTTCTTCGCCAGCTTGGCTTGAGAAACGGACGCGCCGTTCAGAGAAATGCTGTTTACGTAATATTCGACCGCCGCCGCGAAAGCTTCAGGCTTTCTGATCGTCGGTGTTTTTTTGATACAGAACGTTTTCCACAGATCAATTACGGCCGGAACCAGCTCAGCCGGGTATTCATCCCCGCTCAGGCCTTTTTCAATGGCGTCTGCCGTTTCCTTCTCCATGTCGTTGGCCCACTCTGTCTGTTTTTCTTCAGCAGCCTGCTCAGGCTCTTCCGCCGTTCCTAAAAGAGCGGCCAGCACAATGTCGAAGTTTTCCTGCATAAAGCGCTCAGGCGATTTTCCTTCCGCAAGAGCCGGGGCAGCCGCCTTTTTCACTTTGCTGATTAGAGCTTCGGTCCGCTTCACAGGGAAGATCGTAAATTGCATGAAGAACTCCGCTTTTTCCGCTTCGTGGATCGGATAGCCGAGAATCAGGCTTCCCGCCGGCGGAAGATCCTGCTGGCTGACGTCCATTTCCACTTTGAATTGTTTTTTCGTCATCACATCTTCAAAGTGAATCATTCCTTCTTTCACATCTTCAAGCACCATAACGGCAGGTGTCATGCTTTTCCATGATTCAACGATTTCCCGTGTTTTCGGGCGGTTGATGCCGCCGGCTTTTTTCTGAAGATATTCTTCAAAAATCGTCTTGCCGCCTGCCAGCGGACGGAAGAAAATTCCCCAGATGCCGAGGTTGAAGACTCCGATGTCTTTTGTCTGTCTGTCCAGCTCCGTAATGAACGCGTGCTGGTTAATAAATGATGATATGCCGTCTCTATGTGCTGTAAAGGCGTACTCCATTAGGCTTTCCTGAATCTGTTTCGCTTCTTTTGCCGCGATGTCTGCCGGAATGGCAGCTTCTTTGCTTCCGCAGCATTTTTTATATTTCTTCCCGCTGCCGCATGGGCAAGGGGCATTTCTTTTCACTTTTCCCACAATAAACCCTCCGAATTCTGATATAACTTTATTATTTTAACAAAAATAACTTCAGAGGGCTTGGTTTACGGCGAAAAAAGAATATGGAAGAAAAAAAGCCCCCGGGATATTCTCATTCTCCGGGGCTTTGAAACTGTTAATTTGTATTTTGTCCGCCGCCGTTCAGACCTTCTTTAATCAGCCCGTTTACTTGGCTGTTCATCAAAAGTCCGATGTGTCCGACACCGTGAATCTGCACGTTTTTCCCGCCGATCAGCCGTGACAGCGGGTTCAGGACGATTAAGTCCGCTGAGCTGTAAATCGATGTATATAAAATCTTTTGGTTCGGATCAGTCCCCGGAAGCGCCCGGTTGGTCACAAGGCCGTTCGCTCCGCCGAGTGTGACGACGTTTGCGATTTTGTCTCCGCCGTCAAGATTTTTAATGTAATAGAGCGTGTTGGCTCCGCCCATGCTGTGCGCGACGATATCGACTTTTTTCGCACCTGTTTCGCTGAGCACTTTTTTCACGTAATTGGACAGTCTCGGCGCATTGTGTCTGTTGTTTCCGGTTTTGTCTAAGAAATCGATGGCGTACATCTCTTTTCTTGACCAGCCTTGGGATGCCAAGTATGTTTTGATTCCCGCGAAGTTAAAGGACGCCCCGCCGATTCCGTGGACCATGACAACAGGGTTATGCCCTGAGGAGGCTTTCGATACGGTCGGCTGGAAGGCAAATACGGAAATGACGGACAGCATACAAACTGTAAGGACAACTAGAATTTTGCTTTTTATATGTTTCATGAACTTTCCTCCTGCTATGTAATATTTTTGCAGTTTTTATTCTATTAGAGAAGAAAAGGAAAAAATAGTGTATTTTTTACTGTTTTCAACAATTAAAAAAAGAGCGGAAAAATGAGAAAGACGCCCCTTTCCCGAAAGCACGCTTATGCTTTAATACGGCATAACAAAAAAGGAGAGAACACCCGGTTCTCTTCTCCTAGTACTCATTGAAATAGGTTTGAATCCGCTTAGGGTCATGCGTTTTTGTCAGCGCAAGCATCAGAAGAATCCGCGCTTTTTGAGGGTTGAGAGAGTTTGAAGCTGTCAAATGGTCTTTTTCATACTCTCGATTAGGTGTTACCGTTCCGTTTCCCGTCCTTGTGGAGCGGACGACCGCCAGCCCGCTTTTGACCGACTTTACGGCGCCTTTTTGCGCCGCATCAGACATTGAGCCGTTTCCCGAGCCTGCAAAAATAATGCCTTGCGCCCCTGATTTTACGGCAGCTTCAAAGAGATAGCTTCCGTCATTTTGATAGCCGTATATAATATCGACCTGCGGCAGTTTATCAAGTTTATCTATCTTGAAATCTGTATCCTTCGTATGCTTTCGGGTCATGATGTTATTAAAATAGATGTCATCAGCAATTGTTCCGATATAACCCATTTCTTCCGATTTGAATGTGTCGGCCGCGGTTGTATTGGTTTTTGTCAAATAGCGCGCCGAAGCGATTCTGTCATTTAATACGACAAGCGTCCCCTTGCCTTTCGCATCAGGCGCAGCCGCTGTTTTTACAGCGTTATATAAGTTGGATGGCCCGTCCGCTCCGATCGCCGTGGACGGCCTCATTGACCCGGCGACAACAACGGGCTTGTCACTTTTGACCGTCAGATTGAGAAAGTAGGCGGTTTCCTCAAGTGTGTCTGTTCCATGTGTAATGACAATGCCGTCTGTATCATCAGACTTGAGCAGCTTGTTTACCCGTTTTGCAAGTTTCAGCAGTGTCTCGTTATTCATATTCTGGCTGCCGATATTCACAACCTGTTCTCCGCTCACATGCGCGACCTCTTTTATCTCCGGAACGGCCTGAATCAGGGCATCAACTCCGATTGCCCCCGCCGTGTACTCCGTAGCTGACGTCTTTGAAGGAGCAGCGCCTGCAATTGTGCCGCCGGTGGCAAGAATTTTAACATTCGGAAGTCCGTCTTTTTTCGCTGGGGCTGCGGCTGCCATCCGGGGCGGTGTTTCTTTCGCTTGAGGAGATTGGGAGCAGCCGGCCGCGATGAAGAGCAGAGCCGTGATAAATGTAATGAAGGGCATGAATTGTTTTTTCATTCTTTTCTCTCCTTTTCTTTATTTATGAAGATTTTCCTCTCACCGGTCAACGCGCTTGTCAGGCAACCTCCCGAAGAAAATAACCGTTAAAAAACCTTGACACCATCATGTGAAATCAAGATAATAGACCAGTCACTATATTTTAAATTTGTCAAAAATCAGTAAGGTGGGAACATTATGAGCTATGGAGATTCTCGTGAAAAAATCCTCGCCGCGGCAACCAGGCTGTTTCAGCTTCAGGGGTATTACGGCACGGGGCTGAATCAGATTATTAAAGAAAGCGGTGCGCCGAAAGGTTCTCTTTACTATCATTTTCCGGACGGCAAAGAGCAGCTCGCCATTGAGGCTGTCAATGAAATGAGCCATTATATCCGTATGAAAATAAAAGAAAGCCTTGATGCCCATCCTGATCCTGCGGAAAGCATTCAAGCGTTTTTACAGGACTTATCAAGCCAATTCACATGTCCGGAGAACTTTGAAGGGTTTCCTGTCGGTTTACTGGCTGCCGAGACTGCTTTAAAGAGCGAAAAGCTCCGGCAGGCCTGTCAAAGCGCTTATCAGGAATGGGAGAATCTGTTCGCGGGCAAATTGAGATCAGCCGGTTTTTCTGATGAGAAAGCGGCGGAAATCAGCACTGTTTTAAATGCCATGATAGAAGGCGGCATCATTGTGTCCTTAGCCAAAAAAGACAAAATGCCGATCCTCCATATTTCTAAACAAATCCCGAACCTGCTGAAGACATAAAATACGAGAGACATGTACGTATAGAAAGAGAGGAGAATGATTTTGGAAAACGCTCAGCCTTCCAAACAATATAAAGTCATGCCGATCATGATTTCTTTACTGACGGCAGGGTTTATCGGCATGTTCAGTGAAACGGCGCTGAATATCGCCCTGACTGACCTGATGAAGGAGTTACATATCACTCCTGCGACCGTCCAGTGGCTGACGACGGGCTATCTGCTCGTTCTCGGTATTCTTGTCCCGGTATCGGGTCTGCTTTTGCAATGGTTTACGACGAGACAGCTGTTTATCGTTTCACTTGCTTTTTCCATTATCGGCACGCTGATTGCAGCGCTTGCGCCGAGCTTTCCGTTTCTTTTGGCGGCAAGAATCGTGCAGGCTTTAGGAACCGGGCTGCTGCTGCCGCTGATGTTTAATACAATCCTCGTCATCTTTCCGCCGCATAAGCGCGGAGCGGCGATGGGGACGATCGGGCTTGTCATCATGTTCGCTCCTGCGATCGGTCCGACATTTTCAGGGCTCGTGTTAGAGCATTTGAACTGGCATTGGATTTTCTGGATTTCCCTGCCGTTTCTTGTGTTGGCTCTTTTATTCGGCATCGCCTACATGCAGAACGTGTCCGACATTACAAAACCGAAAATTGACGTGCTTTCCATTATTCTGTCTACGATCGGGTTCGGCGGCATCGTATTCGGATTCAGCAATGCGGGCGAAGGATCAGACGGCTGGTCAAGCCCGACGGTTATCGGTTCGCTCACTGTCGGTGCGATCGCGCTCATCTTATTTTCCATCAGGCAGCTGACAATGAAGCAGCCGATGATGAATCTGCGCGCTTTCCGCTATCCGATGTTTGTTCTAGGTGTCGTGATTGTATTTATCTGTATGATGGTTATCTTATCAACAATGCTCCTATTGCCTATGTATTTACAAAGCGGACTGATGCTGACGGCGTTTACGTCCGGGCTCATCCTGCTGCCGGGCGGTATTTTAAACGGCTTTATGTCTCCGGTGACGGGGCGCCTGTTTGATAAATACGGACCGAAGTGGCTTGTCATTCCCGGGTTTGTCATCACGGCAGCCGTACTTTGGTTTTTCTCAAACATTACCGGCACTTCTACGGCCATTCTCATCGTCGTGCTCCACACATGCCTGATGATCGGCATTTCCATGATCATGATGCCGGCGCAAACGAATGGCTTAAACCAGCTGCCGCCGGAATTTTATCCTGACGGAACGGCCATTATGAATACGCTCCAGCAGATGGCCGGCGCAATCGGCACTGCGGTGGCGGTCAGCATCATGGCAGCCGGGCAGAAGAATTATATGAGCACCGTGAAAAACCCGAATGATCCTTCCGCATACTCTCACGCGCTGATTGCGGGCGTCCAGCACGCCTTTATCTTCGCGATGATTGTCGCCGCTATCGGTTTGATCAGCGCCTTCTTTATGAAACGGGTCAAAGTGAATCACTCATAAGAAAACAGCAGGCTCCCCGTGAGTCTGCTGTTTTTTTATATACCGCGCGCTTCAGCCAGTTCATCAATCGCATAGATCAGATCGTCAGCCGTGTTATAGAAATGAGGCGCCAGCCGGATGATATGTCCGCTGGGTGCGCATACGATGTTTTTCCGCCTCAACAGCGCAGCCGTTTCCGCCGCTTTTTCATCCCGTATGGAAATCATGCCGGGTCTGTCATCGGCAGACGGAGGCCCTGTGAGGTGCAACCCTTTTTCAGAAGCGTATTCATACGCAAATGTGCTGAGTTTTTTTACTTCCCGGTGAATGCGGTCTGTGCCGGCATCATTTAATAGAGATAATGCCGCCTGTGCCGCATATATGCTGATAAATGCCGGGGTTCCGGTCTCAAAGCGTTTGGCTCCGTCCGCATAAGAAAAACGGGTTAAATCCAGCATCGACGCCCGCTGCTGCCCGAACCATCCGGTGACTTTCGGCTTCAGCCGTTCGGCAAGTTCCTTTCTGACATAAAGAAACGCCGTTCCCGGTATGCCGAGCATATACTTTCTCGCACCCGCGGCCAGCATATCAACTCCCCATTCTTTTACATCAATCGGGATGTGCCCCGCCGATTGATAAGCATCGACAAAAAGAAGCGATCCCTTCTTTGCGGATATCTCGGCAATGCGCTTCATATCCTGGACAAAACCGGACGTATAGGACACATGGGGCACACAGGTGAAAAGCGTCTGTTCCGATATGTACGTCTCATACCGCTCTAACGGGATCATTCCGTCTTCAGACGGCACGACTGAAAGCTCCATCTCAGTCTGTGCCTTCAAAATGTGGGCGATCGCCGGAAAATCCAATTCCGTATACACCGCCTGTTTCTTTCGGCAATCCGGTAAAGCAGAAACGACGGCAGAGACAGCAGCCGTTACTGAAGGTAAAACGGCGATTTCTTCAGGATGGGCGCCGATCAATTTCGCAAATTCACACCTTGCCCGCTCCGTTCGTCCAATGGCTTCTTCCCAGTTTCCGCCATGCTGAAGCAGGCTTTCCTGATAGTCATTGATCGCTTTTGAAACCGGCAGGGCAAGAGCGCTTTGAGAGCAGCTGGCGAGCATCGTATGTGTGCGGAGCGCCGGAAATAAAGATCGGTATTGCACCAGAGGCGAATTCAAGACATGTTTCCCCCTTCGGCAGGAATATATGTCCATTATAGAGTATGGTAAAAAGAAAAGGAGGGTTTTATATGGAGAAAAAAGTATTGCTGACAGGCTTTGACCCCTTCGGCGGGGAAACGGTCAATCCTTCATGGGAAGCGGTCAAACGGCTGAATGGTGCCGCTGAGGGCCCCGCCTCTATCGTATCTGAACAAGTGCCGACCGTTTTTTATAAGTCTCTTGCCGTGCTGCGCGAGGCGATCAAAAAACATCAGCCTGACATTATCATCTGTGTCGGACAGGCAGGCGGCAGAATGCAGATCACGCCGGAACGGGTCGCGATCAATCTCAATGAGGCGCGCATACCGGATAACGAAGGAAACCAGCCTGTCGGGGAAAACATTTCTCAAGACGGTCCCGCGGCCTATTGGACCGGCCTTCCGATCAAACGGATCGTTGAGGAAATCAAAAAGGAAGGCATTCCCGCGGCTGTATCCTACACGGCGGGGACGTTTGTATGCAATCACCTCTTTTACGGGCTGATGGATGAAATCAGCCGCCATCATCCGCACATCCGCGGCGGGTTTATACACATCCCGTACATTCCGGAGCAAACCTTGCAGAAGTCTGCGCCGAGCCTCAGCCTGGATCTCGTGACAAAAGCGCTCAAAATCGCCGCGGTGACCGCCGCGGCGCATGAGGACGATATTGAGACCGGCGGAGGCGAACTTCACTAAGCTGCAGACGGCGCCTCGGCCCATTTCTTCCGGTAAACGATGCGGGACAGCGTCACACTGATTTCATAGAGGACGAGCAGCGGAATCATGACGAGAAAGTCAGACATAAAATCCGGAGGCGTCATCAGCACCGAGACGACGATCAGCACAAAATACGAAAGCTTCCGCGCCTTTGCCAGCCGGGTTGGATTCACGATTCCGAGCCGTGTCAGAAACATGACGGCCAGAGGCATTTCAAACAAAAATCCGAACGGCAATGTAAGATTCAGCATAAAGGTAAAATACTTGTCCGCCGTAAATACCATGTCAAAATGGCCGGCGGATAATTGTGTTAAAAATCCGAGCACAATCGGAAACAGCACAAAATACCCGAAGGAAATTCCGATAATAAACAAAACCGAAAGCCCCGGAATGTAAAGCAAAGCGGCGCGGCGCTCAAACGGGGTCAAAGCCGGCGCCGTAAAACGCCAGAGCTGAAAAGCGGCAACCGGAATCGTTGCCGTAAGGGCGCATATTCCCGCAATCATCATATACACCCATAAAATCTCGCTCGGCCCTAAAACGGCCAGCCTGCCATCCAAATCCTTGATCAGCCAGTCATAAATATCCTGCACAAACCAGCAGGCGCCGATAAAAAACACGAGAAAGGCGATAACGGTTTTAATGAGACGCTGCCGGACTTCCTCTAAATGCCCGATCAAGTGGGTTTCTTTTTTATCCAATCGTACATCCTCCTTATAGAGAAAGAGGCAGAAACGGATTCGTCTGCCCCCATGTCAGGATTCAGCCTGCCGTTTTGTCTTTCTCAGCCGTCTGCTTGTCCGGCTCTTCATTTGAGACCAGTGTTTTTGCGGCGCTTTTAAATTCAAGCAGCGTGCGGCCGGCGGCACGGCCGATTTCCGGAAGCTTTGAAGGCCCGAAAATGATGAGAGCGATGACGAAGATCAGGATCAACCCGGGAATGCCGATATTAGAAAACATGAGTGTGCCTCCTTATTGTGAGATTTTGGCCCGTTTCTTTCTCATTTGCTTTTCATGCGCATTGTTATGGGCGAAGAAACGATCCTCTTCCACCTCGTTTGACTGCTTTACACCGCCTGCAACCGCAGCTTGAGAGACCTTCCGAATCCCCGTCTGGTCTTTCTGATAAATGAATGAAGCCCGCGTGGATACCTCAGCCCCCGGCTCCGTCACGTACGGCACCACTCTGTAATCCGCTCTCCATTGGGCAGGGGTCACCGTACAGCGGACATAGCCGCGGTAATCGTTGAAAAACTTAATATGCGGGTTTTGTTTTAAGATCTGATCCGTATCGGCCCGTTTATCCGCCCCGTTTCCTCCAGATGTAATGGAGGTCCCGACGAATTCGGCTCCGAAAATCTTTGAATTCGTTTGATTAAAATCGGTATGCAGGTTTGACGCCCAGCTTGCGTGAACATCACCCGTCAGCACGATGACATTGTTCAGGTTTTTGCTTTTTATAAAATTGATGACCCGCTCCCGCTGAGCCGGGTAGCCGTCCCATGAATCCATGCTGTATATCGGATTGGCGGTTGTTCCGAAATTCCATTGCGCGAAAAAGATTTGCTGCGCCAGCACATTCCACTTCGCTTTTGAGGCGGCTAAATTTCCGAAGAGCCATTGCTCCTGTTCTGTCCCCATCAATGTACGCTTCGGATCACTCCACTCATCAGAAGGCGGCTTATTCCCGTCGCCGTTGGCCTGATCATCTCTGTACTGTCTTGTATCAAGCACATTGAACGAGGCTAAATTGCCATAAGAAAATTGCCTGTACAGCCGCATATCAGGACCGTTCGGCAATGACATTCGCCTGAGCGGCATGTGTTCATAATAAGCCTGATAAGCTGCGGCCCTCCTGAGCACAAACGCTTCAACGGATTGGCCTTTTTCAGGGATAACATTGGCATAATTGTTTTCCACCTCATGATCGTCCCACGTCACGACCCACGGAAATGCGGCGTGGGCGGCTTTCAGATTGGCATCAGAGCGGTATTGGGCATGACGGTTGCGGTAATCTGACAGTGTATACACTTCAGCGCTGCTGTGCGTCCTGACATTTCCCGTTTTTGACACATATTCGTTCGGTCCGTATTCATAAATGTAATCTCCGAGATGGAACACGAGATCAAGCTTTTCCTTCGCCATATGTTTATACGCCGTATAATAGCCGTGTTCATACTGCTGGCATGAGGCAAATGCAAACGTCATGGCGGATACGTCAGCGCCGGGAGCGGGCAGCGTTTTCGTCCGGCCGACGGGACTGAGCTCATGCCCGCTTTTAAACCGGTAATAGTACACTTTATTGGGCTTGAGCCCGTCCGCCTCGACATGGACGGAGTGTCCGAGATTCGGCTTGGCCATTTCCGTTCCGCGTTTGACGATGTGACGAAAATGTTCATCAGCGGCGATTTCCCATTTTACCGGCACGGCCTGCTTCGGCATGCCGCCCCCATTCAGCGGGTCAGGGGCAAGACGCGTCCAGAGAATGACGCTGTCAGACAGCGGGTCGCCGGAAGCTACGCCGAGGGTGAACGGATAGTTTGAAAATTTCGGAGCGGCATTCACTTCAAACGCGCCGATGGATTGCGCGATCGCTAACCCGAGGGAAAGACCGGCGATTTTCCCGGCGCCCTGTATAAATGCGCGTCGGTCAAACGTATTATTCTGAAAGCTTTTGTTCTCCAATTCCTTGATCCATTCATCTAAACGGCCGTCATGTGTCATGTCAGTTCCCCTTTCGTCTCATTGATCGCCCTTATTATAAAAAAGAAATGTTAAACCGCTATGAAGAAGTGTGAAGGGTTTGTAAGGCTGAAAAATGGACGGCGGGAGACATTTTTCACATTGTTTCGACAAACCTTGCCCCGCCGGGAGAAAACCCCCTCTGTTTGTTTTTGGCTTGTCATCCGTCAAGCGCACTTTTTTCCTATTTTTCTTCACAAAAAATTAAAAAAACACCGTTCATTCTCAGAACGGTGCGCCCGGGATTAAAATGTATTGTACACGTTTTCGCACGTCTCACCTGTCGGCTGATAGAAGCAGTGGGATCTGAATCTGGCGACAAACGGCTGGCCATACCAAGTCTGCGGGCAGTTGCCCGGAGGCTTAAAATACCACAGGCTGAATTTAGCCGGCCAAAACCGTTCTCCGTTAATGTTCCTGCGGGCAAGCCTCCGCTCGGATTCACGCGGTCTCTGGTAAAAGTATCCGTGAGTCACCGCTTCAAACGCGTGCGGCTGAAACACCATCTGCCTGATGGTGCGCAGGCCTTTAAAATCAGAACAATTCGCCCGCACCCGATTGATTCCCACATTGCCGACCAAAAGCATTCCCTGCTTCCCTTCGCCTTCCGCTTCCGCCCTGAGCAGCCTTGCCATTAGATCGACATCGGCGCTCGACGCTTTTACGACTGCCATCATGACACCTCCCGTATTTTCTCCTTTCATCATATTCAGCAGCGGCCCAGTGATGACAGTCAAAAGCCAGAAAACAAATGTTCACGAAAAAAGGGTTTATATTTCACGGGATGAGGAAACATACTAACATGATTTCCATAAGGAGGAATTCGCATGGAACACATTAAAGCGCTTGCCATTAAAGGCATTATGACCATCATTATTCTGTATCTGATACTCGGCTTAGGTTTTCGCTTTACATTCGGCGACGTGCTGCTGATGACCATTGTGCTGGGAGCCGTTTCCTACTTTACGGGCGACCTGTACGTGCTTCCGAGATGGAATAATATCACGGCGGCGTCCGCTGATTTCGGAATCGCGTTTCTTGTTGTCTGGCTGATGGGAATGCCGCTGTCCATGGGCATTTCCGGAGGAAGACTGGCGTTTGCCGCTCTTATTTCCGCCGTCATCATCGCCGTCGGAGAATATTTTTTCCATATCTATCTGATGAGAAAAGACTTGGGCGGGTCCCGTTTTTTAGAACCCCGGTCCGAATAACGTAAAAAAGGCCGGATAAAAGCCCCTTTAAAGGGGGCTTTTTATTTGTAAAGTATAAACGCTTTATACATCTTGATATAACTGATAAACCCTTTTCAGCCTTTCTTCGAGCTGTTCAAAATGAACAAAGCGGGCTTCTCTCAGAAACTCAGTCCCATCAATGAACAAAAGAAGCACGGGAACAGTGAAGACTGAAAATCTGCCGGCCACCTCTTCTACCTCGTCAGCATTGATATGCCCCAATTTGATATTCGGAAACTGATCCAATACTTTTCTGAGCTGCGGCAGAACAGCGTGACATACTGTACAGGCGGGTCTTGAAATGTAGATAAAACTGAATTGATGCTGTTTAATAAAATTCTCGATAGAATCTAATGAATGTAATTCTGCCATCTCTTTCATCAAAACCCTCCTCCAAATCGGCTCGTCTTTCATGACCAAGCTCATCAATACTCGTACATTCACTATACACATTTATATTGAACATATCCGCTTTTTTGCTATTCAGAGCACCTGAACGTTGTGCTTGAAAAATAAAAGAACAGTTACCGCTTTTCAGTAACTGTTCTTAGATACTTATATTAAAAATGCAAAGCGTACGCCCCTGAACCGATGAGTGCAACTCCGATGGAGACTGCAATCAGCACCAAGTTATATTCAAAACCGCCGGCACCGTTGGCAAATCCTTTCGCTCCATGGACTTTTACGATGGCACCTAACATAATAATCGTTATAATAGCAGCTCCGAGCGGGAGGAAAACACCTAAAATAAATAGAATTCCGCTTGCGAGTTCCCCGAGACCTGATAAAGCGGCCGCGGCATTACCTGGTTTAACTCCAATTGACTCGAACCATTGTCCGGTTCCTTTAATTCCGTATCCGCCAAACCAGCCGAATAATTTTTGTGATCCATAAAACAGAAACACCACACCAATCATGATTCGAATAAGTAATAGTCCTGCATCTTCCATTTTTATCTCTCCTTATTTTTCATATTATATGATGTCTGCAAGGCAGCTGTTTACCAACAGTCGCTTCCAGCAAACATCTGTTAAATGTATGTCTTGTTATTTTTCTTCATGCTTCACGTTCATCTATCAATCAATCTAATTCTCTCACTTCAAACGGCAGCAGCCCTTGTTCAATTTGTGCCCGGTGCGGTTCATACTGCTCAGGGAGCATCAGTTTTCCGCCCATTGTTTCTTGTGACTCATCATGGGCAAAGCCAGGCGGATCAGTTGCGATCTCAAATAAGATTTCCCCATGTTCTCTGAAGTAAACCGCATTAAAATAGTTTCTATCCTGAACAGGAGTCACGCCATATCCGTGCGCAGCAATGAACCTTTGCCAATCTAATTGATCTTCGTCATCCTGAGCCCGCCAAGCGATGTGATGGACCGTGCCGACACCCATTTGCCCGCGGCCGATAGGCGTTAATTTAAGATCAATCACATTTCCGATATCACCGGCAGAACGATAACGAACGAAGTCGCCTTCTTTACCGACTCGCTCAAGTCCCATGATGTTTTCTAGCAGTTTACCTGTTTTTTCAGGCTGTGCTGATAACAGGGTCGCACCGCCAAAGCCTTTAATGGCAACATCCGGGGTTACGTCTCCGAACGTCCACGTATTGGCTTCTCCTTCTTCTCTTTCCACGATTTCTAAGTGCAGACCGTGCGGGTCATCAAATTCTATATACTGTTCTCCAAAACGCTCGATTTTTGTGTATGGAATGTTGAACTTTTCAAGTCTCTTTTCCCAAAACGCCACGGCACCCTTCGACACGGCGTAAGATGTCACGCCAACCTGTCCGTCTCCAATGATGCCTTGGCGGGCGCCCGCCCATGGAAAGAATGTGATGATTGTTCCCGGCTTCCCGCCTTCATCCCCAAAATAAAGGTGATACGTACCCGGATCATCAAAATTGACCGTTTGCTTGACCAATCGCAGCCCCAGCACTCCAGCGTAGAAATCAGCATTCTCTTGAGGGTGACCGACAATCGCCGTAATATGATGGATGCCCATCGTTTTTTTCGCCATTTTTATTCGCTCCTTTACAAATAGTTAAATATACTCCACAAACTCATTCACAGGCTTTCGGTAGCCGCGCGGCCTTCTGCTTTCTATTTTTTCTTTCCCGATTGTAATCATCATGACGACCTCAAATTGATCATCTATATTCAAAATCTGTTTCACGGCTTCAGCATCAAACCCTATCATCGGACAGGTGTCCCAGCCTTTTTCCTTAGCACTCAGCATAAACATCATCGCAGAAAGTGAAGCATTTCTTATCGCCTCATCTCTCTTAAATGGTTCTCCCCTGTTTTCATAAAACGAAACGGTGTCTTGAACCATGTGATCATACTCTTGTTTATTTAATACCCCCAGCATCTTCAATCCTTCATAGATGTCAGCCGCTTGCTGATATGCCTGCTTATCCCCTAAAACCAAAAGAACAGCTGATGAGCTAAACACTTTATATTGTCCGTTTGCGGCCTGCTTCAGCTTTTCTTTTACATCCGGGTCAAGAACCGTCACATATTTTGTGTGCTGCAAATTAAAAGCTGATGGAGCCAACGCAACTAATTCAAACATTTCGTTGAGTTCATCTCTTGTGATTGGATGTTCTGGAAGAAAGTTGCTTGCAGATCTTCTTTCATTCACTAGCTGTACAAATTCAGCCATTTCCCTCGTACCCCCTTTATCTCGAATTCGAGATATCATAGTATAAAAAACCAAATAACATATGATCAAAAAACGAAACGTTCTCTTCACTGATCTTTTCGTGATTCAAACGATCAGCAGGTTCTTATCCTGCACTCTAATTAAATTATCTTGAATTAAAAAATCTTGAATTCGAGATAATAATAAAAGATAAATACTCAAATGTCAACAGTTCTTTTTTTAATTCAGCCCCATTTTGTCTGTGTACTGTTTAGCCCTGCTCCAACTTTTTTTCTGTCACCTTATTTATTAGTAAACAGGAAAAAACCTTGCTATAGACCCACTCGAAACTGAATTGGTACGATAAGCAAAGTGATTACACAAGAAAGGATACGGAGAGCGAATCAAAAGCGCCTCTATTTTTTTGTGCAGTTTTATAGGAGGAAAAAATGACAAGTGAAAGAGAACAAATAAGCAAAAAAGTTGCTTTGATTGCATTGATAGCCAATCTGATCTTAATGGCAGGAAAGATCTTTTTTGGACTGATAGGCGATAGTGAAGCAGTTTTTGCCGACGGTATACATTCTGCAGCGGATGTCGTGGCTTCAATTGCTGTCCTGGCCGTCATCGGCATTTCTAATAAGCCGCCCGATCAAGACCATCCTTTCGGGCATGGCAAAGCTGAGGTCATCAGCGAAGCGATTGTAGGAATCATATTAGTGCTCGTTTCCGTGTATATTCTGATAGAAGCGATTTCGTCCTTTGTTGAAGGTCCAAGCATTCCGCAATACAGCGCATTGTTTGCGGCTCTGATATCCTACGCGGCTAAGCAGATCTTATATCGTTATTCGATCAAACAAGGGGAAAAATGGAACAGTAAAGCGATTATAGCGATTGCATACGATCATAAAGGCGATATCGTTGCCTCTCTTGCCGCTTTTATCGGCGTCCTATTGGCGATTATCGGGAACACACGCGGATGGTCCTATCTGTTGTACGCCGATGCAATTGCCAGTGTCATCGTGGCGTACCTCATTTTTAAGATTTCAATGGAATTAATCAGGCCGTCTGTTGACGTTCTCATGGAAAAAAGTGTTGATCCCGAACTGATAGAGGAATATAAAGCCGTTATTTTGCACTGCCCTCAAGTCAAACGGCTCGATAAAATCCGAGCAAGAGAACACGGCCACTATAAATTGCTCGATGTCCGGTTATCTTTGGATCATGATTTGACGATTAAGCAGGGACACGATATTGCCCGCGAAATCCGAAATGAAATCCAAAGACACTTTTCAGATGTTGAAGAAGTGCTCATCCACGTGAATCCTTATTTTGAAGAATGAAAAAGCAGCTTGTAGAGAAAACGATGTTTTTTCTGCAAGCTTTTTTGTTTTGTGCTGTTTCTTTACATATTCATTTGATTTCAGGTGCAGAAAAAGCACTCCCACATGCCTAGCTTTGCTTGGCTGGGTATGTGGCAATCTTCAACATCATTTTGAATAAGATCAGCGGATCAAGTGAGGGGCGGTCTTTATTTTCGCTGCAGTAAGGTGTGACCTTTTCACCGATGAAAGAGAAGTCTATGTATTTATCAATTTTTCGAAGAAGGTGATCCTCTTCGACGAGTTGGTCAAACAGAACGAATTCGGCTGTGTTTCGAGAAAAATTTCTTGTGCGGAACATGAGAAAGACACCATTTTTCTCAGTCTTTCTTTTATTTTATGACAAGGGAAAAATAAAGGCTGTCGAGATTTTCTCGACAGCATGAAGGCCGGATAACGGCCTTTTTCGTTTGATTTCACTGATCAATATGCTTTCTGATAAAATGCAGCAGCGTGTTTCCTTGAGCGGTCAATATGACGCCCTTCGCGCCGCACTTCGGACAGGGCGTCCCTTCCTTCTCCTCGCCGGTTCCTTCACAATGCGGACACGTGAGCTCAAGATCGTCGGTTGCGATCACCATGAATATCCCTCCTTTTTTGATTGTTTGTCCGTCTCCAGTCACTTTCCATGGCCATCACCTCCTTAACAATACAAAAAAACCCCGTCCATCAAAGGACGAGGTTTTCGCGGTGCCACCTTTATTAACGGCTGATAAGCCATTCTCTCAAAAAGTACAGAAACACACGGTTTCAATACTCCTTTCTTGATAACGGGGAAAAAATCCCGGCACCGCCTACTGTCATTTCAGCGCAGCAATTCAGAAGCCCATTCGGCACCGGACGGGGATCGGTTCACAGCGGCCACCGACTCTCTGAACCCCGCGCGCTGATGCGTACTTACTCTTCCTCAGCATTGTTCATCCGTTCTTTTATTTTAAAATGTATCATACGCTGTCATCCGGCGGAAGTCAATAACCTTTCGGATCGGTCAGGCCGAGCATGTCCCGCGCCATTTGCATATGCTCCTCTTGCCCCGTCTGAAGCGCAAACTTCGCCGTTTCCACAGGGTAAGCGGCCTGCCATTCTGTCACATGCTGATTTTCGTTTACAAAAATATGCGGAGGGTGCAAGCCATGGATCAGCGCGGAAAAAATCAAGCCAGTACGAGCTGTCATTTATCCACGTTTGCCATCTTTTCCAAAGCCCAGCTTACCGGCTGCCTCCGCTGACAAATTTTGATCCTTCGCGTAAATCTTTCGCCTCCAAAAAGAAGACGTGAATGAATTTTTTCATATTCACTTTAACCGGAGAAAGCGGCACGGTTTCCTTAGCCTGCATTTCTTTCATTCTCTTGCTGACAGCGGGGAAATCAAAGAATTTCGAGGCGTAATATTCAAATTTGGGGTTTGAAAAATCAGTTGTGCCCAATGAAGCGAAATGGTTTAACGAATGAATGACGGCCCTTCTGATCCGCTGTTCCGAGGCTTTGATTTCCCTGTTAACCTCGGCTTGTGCCGCCGCAGGCCCCAGCTTCCGGATGGCGACGTTTGTAAACATCTGCTTTAAAGACGGGATGTTTCTTTCCGCCTGTTCATCCTCAAATAAATAGTGAAGGACGGCCATGAGGTCATGCGCCCCGCTTTCTCCCACGATGCCTAATTCCGATAAAAGAAATTTTCCTGTTTCTTTGATTGATTTCTCGCGCATACCCCCCGGCCCGCTTTTTTTCGGCTCATTCCGCTGAATAAGACGGCTTAACGAGTGTTGGATGTCGCCGATCGAGGTTTCCAGTTCAATCCGCTCTTTTACTTTTCGCAAAACGGTGACGATCTCGATTTTGTTGATCGGTTTGTGGATAAAGTATTCGATGCCGAGAGAATAAGCTTCTCCCACCATTTCCTTTGCCTCCACCTGCGATATCATCACCGCTTTTCCGTTGTACGACCGCTGAAGATGCCGGATCGTCTCAATCCCGTCCCGCCCCGGCATCAGCAGATCAATTAATAAAATATCGACTTGTTTAAAATGGAGATAATGCCCTTCAATCTGGCTTCCGTCCTCTGCCTCACCGACGACTTCGCCTAAATCCTCGTCCTCGATCATCTGTTTTAAAATGGAACGGATCGCCCGGTCATCATCAGCTATAAAAAAACGCATATTATGAGTTCATCCTTTCTGCAATCAAATGCTTCATCGGCAGTTTAATCGTAAATATGACGCCTTTTGGCTTGTTATGAAAGGAAATGTCTCCGTCAAGTTCAGTTACGATTTCCTTCACGTAAGTAAGCCCGATGCCCGTTGAAGGTGTGCCGAATTCATCGTATTTGGATGTAAACCCGGGATCATAAACGACCTCTCCGATTTTTTCCGGAATGCCGGGACCGTCATCTTCCGCCTGAAATTCAGCCTTTTCTCCTTCCGCCCTGCGCAGCGCGAGGCGGATCTCACCCCTGTCACCCATGGCTTCGACGGCATTGGCGGTCAGGTTATTTAAGATCGACAGGACGGTAAAGACGTGATAATCGGGATGCTCTCCTTCAATCACGCTCCGGAATTGAATGTCCTTGCCTAAAGATTCGGCGTATTTTTCATTGATTCGGATGACGATGCCGACCAGAGCGGCGGCATTCATGTAATCCCGGAATCTCTCATTGGAAATCAGCTTCGACAAACCGGCGAATATTCGCTGATTGTCTTTTTTCACTTCATGAATTTCTCCCGCAAGGCGCAGCATTCGGCTACCGAGCTCCCGGTCGTTCCCGCTCATTTCCCGATATAGCTGATAGGATTCTTTCGTCACATGCTCCGTCGTTTTCAGCGTTTTTTTCAAATGAATCGTTTCTTCATATAAGTTAGACACAATCATCAGCATGTGCTCATGCTGCTTTCTCGTTTGTTTTTCCCTGACCTGAGATTCGTGCAGCTTCATCACGTTGAAAAAACTCAGCACAATAAATGTGTGAGAAACAGCGATAACCGCAATATCCGCCAGCTTGTCCGGCATCATAATCTGCCGGCCGCCGGAAAACTGAACCGTCATTTCAACGGCATCGGACGCAATTTCAATGAGAAAACCGAGAAACCCGATCATCAGCGGCCGATCCCAAAAAAGCCTGACCTTCAGCACATAAAACAAGCAGGCATATGTAAAGTAAAAAAAGAAACTGGGATATTGGCTGAAAAAAGCCTCCGTAAAGCCGGCATGCTCTCCTCCCCAGCACTCCAGGCCGATCCGGAATGCCACAACGGCTGCACCTGTCAACAGCCCTGACAATACTGCCGGCACATGCCGAAGCAGCAGCAGAAAAAAGAAAAAAGCCGGGGCGCCGAAGCTGATCCGATATACCTCATTCAGGGGGTAAAATTTCAGTTCCCCCGCCAGCGGCACGGTGATCAGCATAAGGGCGAAAAGATAGCCGTCTTTTTTCAGTAAATAGTCGAGCCTGATCATAATCACTTCCTTCTTCTGTCTATTTTGAACAAGACCGATACAGTCCGCAAATTTCTTTAGACCCGAATGGCGGGACGCTCCGGCTGATTTATAAATCTATCGGCTTATTTTAAGAATGATTTTGTCGTATTTTGTATGATTCTGTAGATGTCATTATACATTAACATGGAACACGCTATTTTTGAAAACGTTTTCCAAGACCGGTTTCCGCTTCGGACAGGCTTGCAATAGAGGAGGAATGTTATGAAAGATATGGTCAGAGAGCGCCTTGAAAAAGAGGAACTGGCTTCACTTTTACAAGATTGGGTCGAGCATTACCGACCGTTTTCCGTCAATGGAAAAAGCGCAAATTATATACCCGCCCTCGGAGAAATCAACGACTCTCAGCTGGGCATTTGCATATTAGAGCCGGATGGCTCAATGATTCATGCCGGTGAATGGAATGTCCCGTTCACATTGCAGAGCATCTCAAAAGTCATCAGCTTTATTGCCGCCTGCATGAACAGAGGCATTTCTTACGTGCTGGATCGTGTGGACGTGGAACCGACGGGTGATGCGTTTAATTCTATCATCCGGCTTGAAATCCATAAACCCGGGAAGCCCTTCAACCCGATGATCAATGCCGGCGCCATTACCGTCGCCTCGCTGCTTCCGGGTGAAACGGCGCATGATAAATTAGAATATCTCTTTTCCGTTTTTGAAAAATTAATAGGAAAACGCCCACACATTCACGAGGAGGTCTTCCGTTCTGAATGGCAGACCGCGCATCGGAACCGAGCGCTCGCCTACTATTTAAAAGAAACGAACTTTCTCGAGGCGGATGTGGAAGAAACGCTTGAAGTGTATTTAAAGCAGTGCGCCATGGAGGGTACAACCGAGGACATCGCTTTAATCGGATTGATACTTGCGCATGACGGCTACCATCCGATCCGACGGGAACAGGTCATTCCGAAAGATGTCGCAAAACTCGCCAAAGCCCTGATGCTGACGTGCGGAATGTACAATGCGTCAGGCAAATATGCGGCTTTCGTCGGCGTCCCGGCCAAAAGCGGGGTATCCGGCGGCATTATGGCATTGGTTCCCCCAAGCGCCAGAAGAGAACAGCCTTTTCATAACGGCTGCGGCATCGGCATTTACGGTCCGGCCATTGATGAATACGGCAACAGCCTGACCGGCGGCATGCTGCTGAAACATATCGCACAGGAGTGGGAGCTCAGTATTTTTTAATCAAACGAACCAAGAGGTGATTGGATGCAGGAATTCCTTGAAAATGTAATCGGCTCGGCAAATGATTTTTTATGGTCAAAACTGTTAATCGTACTGCTTCTTTCTCTGGGACTGTTTTTTACGTTCAGATCAAAGGGTCTGCAAGTCCGCATGCTGAAGGAAATGATCCGGGTTTTGAAGGAAGGCGCGGCCGCCCGGACAAAAAACAGCATTTCCCCGTTTCAGGCATTTTGCATCAGTATGGCGGCGCGTGTCGGAACCGGGAATATTACCGGAATCGCCATTGCGATCGCACTCGGCGGTCCGGGCGCTATTTTCTGGATGTGGATTATCGCAGTCATCGGTTCGGCTTCAAGCTTTGTTGAAAGCACGCTGGCCCAAATTTATAAAGTAAAAGATCAAAACGGATTCCGCGGGGGCCCGGCCTATTACATGGAAAAGGGCCTGAAGAAACGCTGGATGGGCGCGCTGTTCGCCGTATTAATCACACTGTCATTCGGGGTTGTTTTTAATTCCGTTCAATCCAATACAATCAGCGTCGCCTTTCAAAACGCATTCGGCACCAGCCGGCTTACATTGGGCATTATTTTAATCGTGGTTTTCGGCGGCGTAATCTTCGGCGGCGTCAAACGAATTGCGAAAATGGCGGAATACATCGTGGTCGTCTTGGCCGTTTTATATATCGGTGTCGCTTTCTTTGTCATTCTGACGAACATCACCCAATTGCCCGGCGTTCTGTCGCTAATCGTAAAAAATGCGTTCGGCATTGATCAGGCAGCGGGCGGCGCTTTAGGTGCGGCCTTGATGCAAGGTGTAAGACGCGGGATTTTCTCAAATGAAGCGGGTATGGGAAGCGCTCCGAACGCGGCGGCGACAGCTACAACGAGCCACCCGGTGAAACAGGGGCTCATTCAGGCATTCGGCGTCCTGACGGATACGCTCGTCATTTGTACAAGCACGGCGCTTATCATTTTATTTTCAGACGCGTATCACCAGCCGGGACTGAGCGGCATCGCGCTTTCTCAGGCCGCCTTGAGCGATCATGTCGGCGCATGGGCGTCAGGTTTCCTTGCCGTCTTAATGCTTTTGTTCGGCTTCAGCGCTCTGATGGGCAACTATTATTACGGAGAAACCAATATCGGATTTTTAAGCCAGAACAAAAAATGGCTGTTCATTTACCGCATCTGCGTGCTCGGAATGGTACTGTTCGGCTGTATTTCCAAAGTCCAGCTTGTGTGGGATATGGCTGACTTGTTCATGGGCTTAATGGTGGTCGTGAACTTAATCGCGATTTTCCTTCTGTCGAAAAAAGCGTTTGCCGCTTTGAGCGATTATGCCCGGCAAAAGAAAGCCGGAAAGGACCCCGTCTTTTACAGAGATGTGCTCCCTGATGATGACGGGATCGACTGCTGGGAGTATTCAGACATCGCGAAAAGTGCGAAAGGCAAACACATTTCCTAAACAAAAGGTGTTCGGGCAGCGTCCTGAACACCTTTTTTCTGCCGGTTCATTGACAAAGAGAATAGCATCCATTACCCTTTTTATATATTTTCAGTAAAGTCAGAAAGGAAGGCCTATGAATCCCATTACACAAATATTAAATGAATACCCGGTTATGATCATAGACGGCGCGATGGCAACCGAGCTTGAGCGGATGGGCTGTGATTTACATGACGATCTGTGGTCGGCCAAAATTCTTTTGGAGAGGCCAGAACTGATCAAACAGGTGCATGCAGAATATTTTGCCGCCGGCGCTGATTGCGCGATCACCGCCAGTTATCAATCGACAATTGAAGGATTTGCAGCGCGCGGCATCCCGGAAACCGATGCGATACGTCTCATTCAGACATCTGTTGAACTTGCCGCACAAGCACGCGATGAATTTTGGGCGCATGAAGAAAACCGTTTACACCGGCCCAAACCTTTGGTCGCCGCTTCTATCGGACCTTACGGCGCGAGCCTCGCTGACGGCTCAGAATATCGCGGGCATTACGGACTGACGGAGGATGAGCTGATCAGCTTTCACCGCCCCCGGATGAAAGCCCTTATAGAATCCGGCGCCGATCTTTTGGCCTGTGAGACCATTCCGTGTCTGTCAGAAGCAAAAGCGATCACAAGGCTGCTGGAGGAATTCCCCGGCACTTATGCATGGATGAGCTTCAGCGCCAAAGACGGACGGCATATCAGCGAAGGCACGCCTATTTCCGAATGTGCGGCCCTGCTTGACTCCTGCAGCCAAATCGCAGCGATCGGCATCAACTGCACACCGATTGAACATATTCCGCCGCTGATAGAAGAAATCAAACGGGCAACGTCCAAACCGATTATCGCCTATCCGAACTCCGGCGAACAATATGACCCAGTGACAAAAACCTGGAAAGGCGCAGCGTGCGAAAACCATTTCGGAAAAAGCGCGCAAAGCTGGTACGAAAACGGCGTGAGCCTGATCGGCGGCTGCTGCCGGACGAAACCTGCGGACATTCAGGCCATTGCCGATTGGGCCAAGACCTTAAAAACAACTTGACTAATCGGAATAGTTTGTATATTCTATTCAAAAAGCCGGTTCGCCGGAATCTCGTGCCGTTCGCCGGCATGAGATTTTTTATTAGGACGGCCCTCGCAGAAAGTTGGAAAACAATGAACAACAAGAACGAGACGAATTTTCAGAGAAGTATGAAAAGCAGACACCTCTTTATGCTATCACTTGGAGGTGTGATCGGAACGGGGCTGTTTTTAAGCTCTGGGTATACCATTCATCAGGCGGGTCCGGCGGGCACCATTTTCGCTTACCTTTTGGGCGCGGGCATCGTCTATCTTGTCATGCTTTGCCTTGGTGAACTGTCAGTGGCCATGCCGGTGACGGGCGCATTCCACACCTATGCGAAAACCTATATCGGGCCGGCGACGGGCTTTACGGTCGCATGGCTGTACTGGCTGACGTGGGCGGTGGCGCTGGGCTCTGAATTCACGGCGGCCGGGCTTTTCATGCAGCGTTGGTTCCCGCATACTTCAGTTTGGATGTGGAGTGCGGTATTCGCTCTTTTCATCTTTTTATTAAACGCCTTCTCCGTGAAATTTTTTGCTGAATCGGAGTTTTGGTTCTCAAGCATTAAAGTCTTAGCCATCTTACTGTTTATTTTATTGGGCGGAGCGGCGATGTTCGGCATCGTCCCGATGAAAAGCGGTGAGGCCGCACCTATGCTGTCGAACTTTACGGATGGCGGCAGCCTTTTTCCAAATGGCTTTTTCCCGATACTGATGACGATGCTTTCAGTAAACTTTGCTTTTTCAGGGACGGAATTGATCGGAATCGCCGCAGGGGAAAGCGCCGATCCGGAAAAAACCGTTCCGCGCGCCATTAAGACCACAGTCTGGCGGCTGGCGCTTTTCTTTATCGGAACGATTTTTGTGCTGTCAGGGATGGTCTCCATCAAGGAAGCCGGTGTGATTGAAAGCCCGTTCGTCACGGTATTTGACAGAGTCGGCGTGCCTTATGCGGCCGATCTGATGAATTTCGTCATTTTAACGGCGCTTCTGTCTGCGGCCAATTCAGGGCTGTACGCGTCATCACGTATGCTGTGGTCCCTGTCTAAAGAAGGGGAGCTTCATCCCGCCTTTGCCAGGCTGACCTCTAGAGGCATTCCTTTTAACGCTCTGATCTTCAGTATGATCGGCGGCATTCTGTCGTTGTTGTCAAGCGTATTTGCAGCGGATACAGTCTATCTTGTTCTCGTCTCCGTCTCAGGATTTGCGGTAGTGGCTGTGTGGATGAGCATCGCCGCATCGCAATTTTTGTTCCGAAGACGGTTTCTTACAGAAGGGCACCAGCTTTCAGACTTGAAATACAGGACGCCGGGATATCCGGCCGTACCGATAGCGGCCTTTCTCCTGTGCCTCGCCTCCTGTATCGGCATCGCTTTTGATCCGAACCAGGCCATCGCCCTTTATTGCGGAATTGCATTTATGGCCGTTTGCTACACCGCTTATTACTTGAAAAACCGGAAAAGCAGAGCCCGCGTGCAAGCCGTAAAATCCCAATAACCAAAAAAAGAACCCTGCAGCGCAAGGGTTCTTTTTTCATTTATACTTCAACCACCCATCTGAACGAATCCCGCACCTTCCCGACTTGGATGCCGGCAATCGTTTCATAGAGCCTTTCTGACACTTCACCGATCAAACCGTTATTCAGTTCAATCGTTTCTCCGTGAATGTGCAGCGCGCCGACCGGCGAGATGACGGCCGCGGTTCCCGTACCGAATACCTCTGACACCTCGCCTCTCATCGCAGCCTCATAGATGTCATCAATGGCGACCTGTTCTTCCCTGACGCGGATGCCCCAGCTTTTTAACAGCTCTATCACAGATGCGCGTGTGATGCCCCCGAGAATGCTTCCGTTTAACGCCGGCGTTACGGCCTCTCCGTTTATGATGAAAAAGATATTCATACTCCCTACCTCTTCGGCATATTTCTTTTCCACCCCATCGAGCCAAAGCACCTGATCATACCCCAGTTCTTCGGCTTTCCGCTGAGCCTGTAAGCTGGCCGCATAATTTCCGGACGTTTTGACGTCGCCCACTCCGCCGGTGACGGCACGCACATACTCATCCTCCACATAAATACGGATCGGTTTCAGCTGATCGCCGTAGTACGAACCGACAGGCGTCAGAACTACCATGAACTTGTAACGCTTTGACGGCCGGACGCCTAAAGAAGGCTCAGTCGCAATTACAAACGGACGGATATATAAAGAGGTTCCTTTTTCTATCGGTATCCATTCCTGCTCCAGCTCCACCAATTGTATCAATGCCTCCAGCGCCAGCTTCTCGTCAAGAGGCGGCATGCTCATCCGCCGTAACGATTTATTCAGCCGTTTTATATTTTGGTCAGGACGGAACATCAATACCCGGCCGTCTTCTGACCTGTAAGCCTTCAGCCCTTCAAATACGGCCTGCCCGTAATGGAAAACCGATGCGGAAGGATCCAGATGGATCAGTTCATAAGGGGTGATTCTCGGATCATGCCACCCTCTCTCCTCTTCGTAATCCATGACAAACATGTAATCTGTGAAGTACTTGCCAAACCCCAATGAAGCGGAGTCCGGTTTTTCTTTTCTTGCTGTGACCTTACGTCTTTCAATCAGTTGATTCAACAAAAGCACACCTTTCTTGTAATTGTTAAAATTTTCAGTCTTTTATAAGCTGCCTGTTTTCTCTGCCTGAATCGTGTATGCACAGATATATGAGGATGCAGTTGACCGTATCATATCAAATATACCACTTATAAGAGGATAATTATCAAAATTTTTTATATTTTCAAGCGAAAATCTAACTTTATTTTATTCTGCTTCATTTTTTTCAATGAGGACTTTCTGTCATATTAAATGATTACGCTTACATAATGTAAAGCAATCCTTTCTTTCGCACAGTCAATCATGTGACAAATTTATGGCGGATAGGAAGGTGGTTGCCGACTGCTTCACGAATTACGTAAGAAATGCGCAAGTAAAAGGGGGATTCGCTTGAAAAAATTTATCGCATTCCAGATTTTGATCGCTTTAGCCATCGGAGCATTGATCGGCCACTTCTTCCCGGATTTCGGGATGGCGCTGCGGCCCGTCGGAGACGGATTTATCCGCCTGATTAAAATGATTGTCGTGCCGATTGTGTTTTCGACCATTGTTATCGGAGCCGCCGGCAGCGGCAGTATGAAAAAGATGGGCAGTCTCGGCATCAAAACGATTATTTGGTTTGAAGTGATTACGACGCTTGTTCTGGCGCTCGGTCTGTTATTGGCGAACGTGCTGAAGCCGGGAGTCGGACTTAACCTCTCTCATCTTGCTAAAAAAGATATTCACGAGCTTTCCGGCTATACGGAAAAAGTAGTCGACCTGAAACAAATGCTTCTTGATATTATCCCCGTTAACATCATTGACGTCATGGCGAAAAACGATCTTCTCGCCGTCATTTTTTTCGCGATTTTATTCGGTGTTGCCGCAGCCGGCATCGGCAAAGCCTCCGCACCTGTCATGAGTTTCTTCGAATCCACGGCAAATATTATGTTCAAGCTGACGCAAATGGTAATGGTCACCGCTCCGATCGGCGTTCTCGCCCTTATGGCCGCCTCTGTCGGGCAATTCGGAATCGCGCTTTTGCTTCCGATGCTGAAGCTGATCGGCACTGTGTTCCTCGGGCTGTTCCTGATACTCTTCGTTCTGTTTCCGATCGTGGGGCTTATCTTTAAAATCAAATACTTTGAAGTGCTGAAAATGATTTGGGATCTGTTTTTGATCGCTTTCTCCACGACAAGCACAGAAACCATTCTGCCTCAGCTGATGGATCGGATGGAGAAATACGGCTGTCCGAAGCGGGTCGTCTCCTTTGTGGTTCCGTCAGGTTTATCGCTGAACTGTGACGGCTCAAGCCTCTATTTATCGGTGTCCTGTATTTTTCTGGCGCAGGCGTTTCATGTGGAAATGCCGCTTTCTCAGCAGCTTCTGATGATGCTTGTGCTCGTCATGACAAGCAAAGGCATTGCCGCCGTCCCGTCAGGCTCACTCGTCGTGCTTCTGGCGACAGCGAATGCCGTCGGTCTCCCCGCGGAAGGCGTCGCCATCATTGCCGGTGTCGACCGCGTCATGGACATGGCGAGAACCGGCGTTAACGTGCCCGGCCATGCGGTCGCCTGCATTGTCGTGTCCAAGTGGGAAAAAGCATTCAAATATAAAGGACCCGTCACGGCAGACCAGACCGCCCGGACAGAAAGTATGTAAACACAAAAAAGACCACCTTATTGGTGGTCTTTTCTATTAATCAATCGCCGCATGATCCTCTTGTTCAATCAAAGCAAGGCGTTCATTGATTTCTTCCTGAGTCATTTCGTGCTCTTTCACATACATGTTACGTTCGTTCGTACGGCATTCGTGACTGCAGCTGCGCATGTATTTGTATTCATTCTCAGGTGTGCAGATCATTTTTTTATTACATGCCGGATTTGCGCAGTTCACATAACGCTCGCACGGCTCGCCCGTGAAATAATCTTTTCCGATGATAACGTGCTCTACACGGTTGACCGGTACGCTGATTCTTTCGTCAAACACGTAGCACTGTCCGTCCCACAGTTGCCCTTTCACTTCAGGATCTTTACCGTAAGTGACGATACCGCCGTCAAGCTGGGACACGTCTTCAAAGCCCTTCTTCAGCAGCCAGCCGGAAAATTTTTCACAGCGTACGCCGCCTGTGCAGTACGTGAGGATTTTTTTGCCTTCAAGCATGTCTTTATGCTCTTCAATCCAGTCCGGCAGCTCACGGAACGCCTCAATATCAGGTCTGACCGCTCCGCGGAAATGACCGAGGTCATACTCATAGTCGTTTCTGGCGTCGATCACGATCGTGTCAGGATCCTGCATTTGCTCATAAAAGTCTTTCGGTTTCAAATGCTTGCCCGTCGTGACATTCGGATCAACATCATCTTCGAGACGAAGCGTCACCAATTCTTTTTTATGGCGCACAAACATTTTGCGGAATGCATGTCCGTCAGCCTCGTCAATTTTGATCGGCATGTCGGCAAAGCGCGGATCAGCTTTCAGCGCATTCATGTATTGTTCCGTCTGTTCAACCGTTCCGGACACCGTACCGTTAATGCCTTCCTCAGAAATCAAAATACGGCCTAACAGACCGAGCTCCTTACAAAACTTCAAATGCTGAGCCGTGAACTCTTCAGGCTCATCAATCTTTACATATTTATAATAAAGTAAAACTCTATATTGTTTTTCCATGATTTATACACCCTGTTCAATTATATTAATGATCGCACACTCTACTATATCATACAGGAAAACGGGCGAAAGATGAACATTTCCGTCCGGACTCTTTCTTCCAGTCACGCTTCGCCTTTTAAAACCTGCTGAAAATAAAACCGATACGTATTGCGCAAAAAGGTCTCAAGCGAAAGGCCGGCCGCGGTCTGATACTTGCCGATAATAAACGGAAAACGGTCACGGCCTTTTGCCCGCAAAAGATCGGCGCTGTCTTCAGCCAGTTCTGAGATGAGTGCCTCAACGACAGGCCGGCATGCGTCCCGCACGGCTTCAAGAATTTGCTGATCCCCTGTATGCTGGTACTGCTCTATCAGCTTTGCCAAATCCTTTTCTTCCATAATGTTCACTTCCTTACACCATATAAAAAAGAGGAGCAGCTTTTATAAAGCGGACGCCTCCTCCTGTGACTCCGCATAACCGATGATCTGGCCGACCTGTAATTCACGGCCTTCAGTCAGGTTATCCGAAGGGGTAAACATATCTTTCTCGAATACTAAAATAACGGTCGATCCAAATGAAAAATAGCCCAGCTCTTCCCCCGTCTCAAGCCTGTTTCCGGTGTTTGTCTGAACGATCGAGTTAATATTCATCGCACCTACCGGAATCATGAGCATCTGCTGGTCAGCATGGGTCAGCTCGTACACATAACGGTAATTTTTTGAGAGCACGTCTTTCCCGTACTTTA
This sequence comes from Bacillus sp. hwrm1, assembly GCF_040207805.1. NCBI lineage: Bacteria > Bacillati > Bacillota > Bacilli > Caryophanales > Bacillaceae > Bacillus > Bacillus sp. hwrm1. The sequence continues at coordinate 3,904,285 of NZ_CP157943.1, forward strand.
ACCCCATCGTATTAACGGGATAGGAGCGTTTCCCCAGCTCGGCCAGCTTCTGATACGTGCAGCTGACGGGAGAATGGAAGCGGTGGTAATGTCTCGGGCTCAGATAAAGCACGGCAAAACACCCGCCGTTATACTTGTGATCGGCGCTTTTAAACCCCGTCAGTTCGGCGAACGAATAATCCTTCCCTTTTACCATGAAAGTTTGATTGGGTTTAATCATGCCAACCGTCTGAACGACACCGTCCACCGGGCTGACGATGGCGTTCTTCTCTTTTGCCACGGGGCGGAGATTCAAATTAATATCACGAATGAAAAATGACGCCAGTGAATCAAAGTCAGAAGCCGTACGTTCCGTTTCATTCCAGTTGATGCGATAGTGTTTGGAAAACAGCGGAATCATCGGCTTGCTCAGTTTCGATTCACAGAAGTTTTTAATGAGATAAGACGTCAATCGATTATTAGTCAGTTCAATCAATGAACGGTAAAGAACTTTAGCGGCAGTATTAAACATTGATTACTCCTATGAATTTTCCTATAGTAATAAAAATAAAACACCATAAAAACGCTCCGATGGCGGCGAAGCATAAGTAGGTTTTGAATTCCATTCTGCCGATTCCGGAAAAGTAGCAGGTCACGTGTCTGATGCCGGGGATGAAATAACCTAAAATAATGGTGTACGGCCCGTACTTCTTCATCCACCTGTCTACTTTCTCCATCCTCTTTTCCTTCAGGCCGACCCATTTCCCGAACTTATTAATAAACGGCCGGCCGGCTTTTCTGCCGATGAAGTAGCTGATAATCATCCCAAGGAGCGCTCCGATAAAGCTGATCAGAATGGAGAGCCCGTAATTCAGCACGTTTAAATGAGCGAAGTAGCCCACAAGCGTCATCATGACTTCATCCGGAATAGGCAATCCGATAATACCGAGTGTCAGCATAAGAAAAATCGCGATATATCCGTAATCGGATATTAATTGCTGAACTAATTCCATCTTCTGCTCTCCAGGTTTTCAGGCGCCTGTTTTTTAAAGTGCGGAAATTTAATGTTGCTGACCATTAAATAACCGAGCGCGATCGTTCCCGCCCCCAGAAGAAATGCGTTATTGATAAAGCTCAAAATGACAAGACACATACCCGCAAACGGAATCGGCATCCCGATAAACGTCGGCAGCTTGCTTTGTTCAATATTAAATCTGGAAAGACGGATCATCCCGCAGATACTGTAGGAAAGCGCGATTAAAATTCCGATGAACGGAATCGTATATAGTGAAACACTGTAAGCGAGCATGGACGGCGCAACGCCGAACGTCACGAGATCAGCAAAAGAGTCAAGCTCCCTTCCCATCTCCGATACCGCGTTCAGCTTACGGGCGGCCAAACCATCAAAGAAATCAAGAAACATCCCGGTGAAAATAAAAATCACCGCAGAGTGTATATTATGATACAAAAGGGAATGAATCGATAAGAGCCCGCAAATAAAATTTCCAATTGTAATCATACTAGGTATATAATTCACAGTTTACACAAACCTCCAATTAAAACCATATCAAATCGGACTGCGTATGCATAAAGGCTCCATTTTACGGAAACATAAAATGAAATTCTTTCAATGCTATCATTCAAATTCTTTTATTATACAGCATTTGGTGTTATTTGAACAATCTAATCTGGTGATTTTTGTTTTTTCGCCGTTCATATTAAGGTAAGCAATCATGGATTCCTCTATTCCGGATTACCCTGCTTAAATATTCCATGCCGCGATCCGGATTGTCCGTTCTTGATGAATGAAAAGCCGTATGATGTATTGTTATTTCCTTCTCCGTGAAATGAGAACATTACATATAACGATTGCGGACATAAAAAGTTTCATGAATTAAAAAGCCGGCACAAAACGGCCTCATACATTATCTCACAACCCCGTTTTCCAGTATATAGTCTGCCAAACAAAAAAGGCGCCTTACCATTACGGTAAAAACGCCTTTTAAGATCATTTTATGTAATTGATAAATGACTGAGTGCTTCGGCCGCTCTTTCTCTGGCTTCTTCAACGGTCTCAGCTGCAGAAAGCGCAACCGCCATACGGCGTCCAACTTTCGTGACGGGTTTACCGAATACGCGGACCTGAGTGCTTTTTACCCCCAAAGCCTTCTCCAAACCTTCAACCGCGTAATCAGCAAGCTCTTTTGGCGCCTTCAGCGGACGGCTTGCCCCCGGCGACAGCTGAGTGATTTCCGGAATCGGGAATCCCAATACCGCGCGGACATGCAGCGCAAACTCTGACAAATTTTGCGTTACAAGCGTAACGAGCCCCGTATCATGCGGACGGGGAGACACCTCGCTGAAATATACTTTATCTTCAGTAAGGAAAAGCTCCACCCCGAACAAACCGTATCCGCCGAGCTCGTCCGTTATGCTTTTCGCAATATGTTTCGCCTCTTTGATCTGCTGTTCCGTCATATGATGAGGCTGCCATGATTCAATATAGTCACCGTCTTTTTGTTCATGTCCGATCGGCGCGCAAAAGGACGTACCGTTCGCCGCGCGCACTGTCAGAAGAGTGATTTCTGATTCAAACGGAATGAATTCCTCAACGATGACCCGGCCGTTTTTCACCCGGCCGCCTTCCATCGCCATGTCCCAGCAGCTTTTCAGCCCGGAAGCCGAGCGGCACACGCTTTGCCCTTTTCCGGAAGAGCTCATCAGCGGTTTTACCACGCACGGAAAGCCGATTGTTTCCGCCGCTTCTTTAAATTCTTCATATGTATTCGCGAATTCATAGCCGGCAGTCGGAAGATGAAGCGTCTCTGCCGCAAGCCGTCTGATGCCTTCACGGTCCATCGTCAGCTTTGCCGCACGCGCATTCGGAATGACGTGAAAACCTTCTTCCTCAAGCTTCAGCAGCTCATCCGTCGCAATGGCTTCCACTTCCGGCACGATCAAGTCCGGTTTTTCTTTCTCAATGACTTCTCTGATCTGCGCTTTATCAAGCATATCAATCACATAGCTTTTGTGCGCGGCCTGCATGGCGGGAGCATGCTCATAGCTGTCAACGGCTACAGTGACAACCCCGAGCCGCTGCGCTTCAATGACGACTTCTTTCCCCAGCTCGCCTGATCCTAATAACAACATCTTCTTCGCCTGATACATGTCCTTTGGCCCCTCCCTTTCTATACCCCACTCATTATAACGGAAATATTCAAAAAATAAAGACAAGATAGATAACAAGCTCTATCCTGTCTTTTGCGCTGATTCGAGCGATTCAATCGCAGCTGACACATCCTTCTCGCGATATTGCCCCATTAAGCATAACGATTCTTCCGCCCGGCAGGCGTGAGAAGCAATGCGGCGCTTGGCTTCCTCATGGTTGTCAAGGATGCCGAGATCACAGAGACTGACGGGGAAACCGAGCCGGCGGTAAAACGGAAGCAGCTCTTCAATCTCAGGTCTCCGATTCTCAAGCGCGAGCTGCACCAATATGCCGTAAGCAACCTTCTGGCCATGCAGCACCTGATGTGTCTCCTGAAGAAAACTGAGTCCGTTGTGGACCGCATGCGCCCCTGCCATCCTGCACAAACGGCCGCCATACCCGCCGACCGTTCCCGCAAGCATAATGATCGTTTCCGCCGTATGGATGAACGGCACGGACAGCTCGCCTTTCTCCATGCTTCCGACGGCCGCTTCACTGTAACGCAATAACAGATTACGGATATATTCCGCCTGTCTCAGCCCCGCCTGCGCCATCAGCGGCGCCGCCTCCTCCGTATTTCTGATGACCGCCTCGGCCTCATACCATTTCGCCAGCGTATCACCGATCCCGCTTTTCATATATTCAATGGGAGAGGAAAGCAAAAACAGCGGATCAACAAGCGTCAAATAGCTTGAACGCTTATGATAATCAACTCTGATAAAATTGCCGCTCTCATCATATATGACACTCAACGGCGTACTTGCCGCACACGTCCCCGCAATGGAAGGAACCATCACAGCTTCAATATCAAGCCGGTCTGCCGCCGCTTTTGCCAAATCCAATATCGTGCCGCCTCCGATACCGATGATCACATCCGCGTCTTCCGCCTGCTCACAGACCTTACGCACCGCCTCAGGTGAACAGTATCCTTTATGCTGAATCACATCCCAGGAAGAACCGCCGCTGTAATCGGAGAACGCCTGATAGGATTTGATTCCGGTCACAATAACGGGTTTTCTGAATGTCTCCAGCAGCCCCGGAAGTTCTTTTGCGATTCCTTCCTTGCATATGTACTGATTCGGGCCGCTTCGGACGATATCTTCAGGCTTCATTCGAATCTCTCCTTTGGCTGGAATTTATATATATTTTCCCACTTGTCAGAAAATACATCAACCGGAGGTGCTCAGCGCTTCGCTTCTTCCGCCTCCAAAAACAGCTCATCAAGCCGCTCCAAAGCCTCTGCCTTTTCAAAACTGCTGAACCACAGATCATCATAAGAATCAAGGATGCGGTAATGGTGGGAAATCAAATGCTGCTGCAAGCGGAACTCGCCTTTTTTCTCGATGGCTTTCCACCACACCTTGCCGCCCATCGTCTTCCCCTTCGGCCTGTCAATTGTGCGGTGAGCAACCGTTTCAATGACCTCCAGCGGATCATCTCCTAATACGGATTGCAGTGTTTCACTTGATCTGAAAAGCGCGCAAACCGCCACAACATGCGGCCATTCCGCAAGCGCCCGCCCTTTCTCAATCTGCACCAGCGACTTTTTAGAAAGGCCGATCACATCCGCCATTTTCTCCTGTGTGTAGCCTCTCTCCGACCGGATTTTCTTCAGCTGGACTGAGACAAGCTCAGTCATATAATCTTGATCCATCTCAACCTCCATATTTATCAATATAGCCATTTTACACCGCGGCACGCCTTTTTTATATCAGAACATTTTCAAACGAATCAAAAGAACCCGGGATTGGCTTATCATTGAAGCGATGTACCTTCCCGCATAATCCAGAATGATGCGGTGAAATACAAACGCACGTCCGAATAGACAGGTGCGGGCTCCCTGGCGGTTGAGCTCCGGACAAAATAAAAAGCTGCCGCAGCTGCAGCAGCTAAAACTTTATAGACCGGAAGATCAGCATTATGAAGCGAATACAATCCATCTTGCACTATAATTGACACGTTTTTTCGAACCCTGATTGACCAATTTAAATCTGTATGAATCCCCTTTTTTCAACGAAGGTGTTTCAAAATAAGTCGTTCCATTTTTCTTTGCATTGGCGGTTTTGATTGTTTTCCAGGCACCTTTGCCGTTGACTTGCTTTTGGACGTATATTTTATACGTGCCCTTCCCTTTACTGTTGGATTTAAAAGTCACGGCTCTCAAGGTGTACTTTTTTGTCGTTTTAGTGAATTTAGGGTGATATGTATTGATCACATAGTTAGTGAAATACCCGCTTTTATAAGTATGAAGCCAGTCTTTAGCCTCTGCTTTTTGCGGAGAAGAAAAACCCATAAAACCAATTCCGCTGATTAAAAGAGTAAAAATAATGATGAGCGACTTAAAAATCTTTTTGCTTTTCATCGAGAAAATCCTTCCTTCCTGTAACTATTTACCCTATTTATGTTAATGACAATATAGCCAATCATAAATCCGTCCAACTAACCATTTTGACTGCAGGAAGAGATGTGAACAGCCCTTAAAATGACTATATGACTACTACTTATGATTCTTGTCATTTTTGATTAAGTGATAAAGTTACTTTAAACCGCTATTCATTTTGTTGTTTTTGTATCAATTGTCATAGCGAGGTCTTTTCCTATCAATGCCTCTCTTTCGGCGTTTGTTCTGCTGCTGTGATGGGGCTCTCCTTGGATAAACCCCTGCACCCATGACAAACTGTCATACGTTTGCCACCTATGAATGAACGCACAATACACATAATGGAGGGATTGCAATGGACGAAATGGTCCTGGAAACACAACAATGGCTGAATGAGACGTACAAAGGCAGACACGGGTACAACAAAGTGCCGGAAAACGGAAAAACGGGCTGGGATACCATTTACGGTCTGACACGGGCGCTTCAAATTGAGCTTGGTATTTCAGAACCTGCCGATAACTTCGGACCGACGACACAAAGATTGTTTAAGCCGTTGAAAAAGCAGGCTCCCGATTCTAAGCCGACAAACATGAATTACATTCTGCAAGGGGCGCTGTGGTGTAAAGGTTTTAACCCCGGCGGATTTTCAGGCGTTTTCTATGAAAATACCGAAAGCGCTGTAAAAGAGTTTCAAAAAGCGGCCGGGCTCACTAAGCAAGACGGCATCGTCACGGCACTCATTATGAAAGCCTTGCTGGATATGAGCGCTTTTCGATTAGTAGCGGGAGGCGACAAAAGAATCCGCCAAATCCAGCAGAACCTGAACCGGGATTACAATGACTACATCGGCTTGATGCCTTGTGACGGCTTATATGCCCGCGATACAAACAAGGCTCTCATTTATGCCCTGCAAAAAGAAGAAGGCATGAGCACAAGCGTCGCCAATGGATTTTTCGGAAACGGGACGACCAGCTTATGCCCTACCTTGACTCCCGGCGATTCACGGACAGGCTTTGTTTTAATTGTTCAATACGCGCTTTACTGTAATGGGGAAGCGTTTGATCCCGGTGAATTCGACGGAAAATACGGCGTCGGCGTTGTATCGGCAGTGAAAGCTTTCCAAAAGTTTATGTGCCTGCCGCAGACCGGTTATGCGGACATGCCGACGATTAAGGCTTTATTATCAAGCTCAGGCGACACAACACGGGCTGCTTCAGCTTGTGACACCGCTGCCATTTTGACGGCAGATACGGCCAAAACTTTGCGTGAGAATGGCTATAAGATCGTGGGAAGATATCTGACCGGGAATGTGCGGACAAGCAGCGGACTGACATCGAAAGCGTTGACGTCAAAAGAACTTTCCACGATTTTCAATGCCGGCTTAAGCGTGTTTCCGATTTATCAGGACGGCGGCTATAAATCTTCTTATTTTGTAAAAGACCAAGGAACGAGAGATGCGTACAGCGCTGCATCAGCCGCCCGAAGATTAGGTTTTCCGTCAGGAACGACCATTTACTTTGCGGTCGATTTCGATGCGTATGATTATGAAGTCACGGATAAAATCATCCCTTACTTTCAAGAAATCAAGTCAGCTTTTATGAAAATGCAGGCGTTCTCAACTGCGCCGAAATATGAAATCGGGGTATACGGACCGAGAAACATTTGTATCCGGACGTCAGAAGCAGGTCTGACCAAATATAGCTTTACGGCTAACATGTCGACCGGATTCAGCGGCAACCTCGGATACCCGATGCCGAAAAACTGGGCTTTTGATCAATTTTATGAAGGAACGATCGGAAGCGGAGCGGGAAAAGTCGCCATTGACAAAGACGGATACTCCGGAAAAGACTCGGGTGTAAGCAGCGTCCATCCGCCTTCTGATCCTGTGTATGATGCAAGACTGCGCACACTGACGGATATTTTAACAACCATTCCTGCTTTAGAAAATATATCGAATCTTGCGAATGCCATGTTTGAATTCGACAAGACAGAAACCATTTATGCATCACCTGAAATGGATATTCTTTTATCTACTTCACTTTTGGCAACAGTGCCAAGCGAAGGTTCTCCCAACACAGTTACCATTACAAATGGCAAACCGGGAGCTTATATTACCGGTCTGATGGGGGATTCACAAGTCTCTTTTACAGCATCACAAATTGATTCCTATCAAAACCTGCTTAACAGTCTGAGCTTGTCAGTCCGCAACGGTTATTTAGAAGTGTATGTCAATCCGGCTGCGGGATCGCTGAATATTCAATTTAAAATTTATACACCTGATATTCCGGTCGGTGACAGTGCTACAACTGGACTAACAACTACCATTACATTTAAAATAAAACAAAAGAGCTTCAGGTTGCCGGATTCCGAAAAAGTGTACTCTCCGGATTGGGATTCTGTCGTGAATACCATGGCTATTGCAGGCGCAGGAATTATTGTTATTGTAGGGATCGGTGCTCTAGTCGTTTTAGCACCTGAATTAGGAGGAGCTGCAGCCTTGTTCAGCACGGTTTTATCACTATTTCTATAATTGAACAGGCAGCTCCTTGCTCCAGGAATGCTCAATGAGTATTCTTGGAGTTATTTCTAAAGGAGGATTCGCATGAAGATTGATATGCAGACATACAAGGAAACCGTTCAAAAAATAGAAACCGATTTGATTCCGCGAAGTCAAAATGACAAAGAACTGCTTACATACTTAATGAAACAAGATTCGCTCACACTGAATCAAATGAAAATGTGTTTCACTGAACCGCCCCTCACCTTCCAACATACTGTCAAAATCGTATGTACAGTCACATTCATCACGTTATATATCTTTTTTTTCAGCACTCATTTTAATGATTTAATTGAAATGGCTCTGCAGATGGTTTTCGGCCTGGCCGGCCTTGTTTGGGTTATTGCTGTATTTCCGTTTTCAAGAAAAATCCAAGTGTCTGACCGTTTCAGACAAAAATCTGAAAACACCCGTATCACCGGAATGATAGACTTTGTCCTCGAACAACGATACAAAGACATGATCAGTTAAAAACCCCTCTGCTTAAGGGGTTTTTTTATTATGCAATCCCTTCACCCCCCTTCAAAAAGGCTCTTCCCCTTTGGAAATAACCGGAACACCCAATTTCGTTTTCAATATAATGAGGTAGTGGATCTGCAAAGAAAGAAGGGCGACATGATGGGTATCATTAATGGAAAAATGTTCATTGACCGATTAAATCAGCTTGGAAATGAGATTTGGCTTGATGGTGAAAAGATCGAGGGACAGATTTCTGAACATCCCGCATTTAAGGGCCTTCTGGAAACGAAGCGCTCTCTTTATGATTTGCAAACGAAACCGGACATGAAAGATCAAATGACTTACAGTCTTCCCGGTAAAAAAGAACGGGCCGGGCTTTCATACCTGCAGCCGAAAACGAAAGAAGACGTAAAAAGAAGAAGAAACATGTTCGAACATTGGGCCAGACACACGCACGGAATGATGGGACGAAGCCCGGATTATATGAATACCGTGCTGATGAGCTTCGCCTCCTCTGCCGCGCTTTTGAAAGACCGCGATCATTGTTTTCCGGAACATGTTCAAGCGCTGTACGAACGCGCTGCTGCACAGGATCTTTCTTTTACGCACACGTTTATCACCCCTCAGGTGAATCGTTCACAAATGGGTGTAAACGTATCGCCGACACCTATCTCGGCAAAAGTCGTCGATAAAAATGAAAAAGGCCTCATCATACACGGCGCCCGGATTTTAGCCACACAAGGCGGCCTGACGGATGAAGTGCTCGTGGTTTCTCTGCCTAAAATGTATTTTGAATCGGATGAAGCGTTCGCTTTTTCAATCCCTTCCAATACAAAGGGAGTAAAATTCATCTGCAGGGAATCTTTCGTACTCGGAAAATCATCGTTTGATTATCCGCTCAGCTCAAGATATGAAGAAATGGATTCTATCGTTGTATTTGATCACGTTTTGGTCCCTTGGGAACGCGTATTTTTTTATAATAATTACGAGGCGGCTTTTGATTTTAATATGAAAAGCTCTTTTAACGCCTTCGCATTTCATCAAGTCATCACGAGACAAATTGTAAAGACGGAGTTTCTCCTGGGCCTCGCCCAAACGCTTGTCGAAGCGATAGATGTGGGCGAATATCAGCATATTCAGGCTAAGATGGCTGAAATCATCACCGGTCTGGAAACGATGAAAGCCCTTTTGGAAAAGTCGGAGAATGATGCGGAAACAGATGAATGGGGTTATATGCGTCCGAGTGTCACTCCGCTTCGTGTGGTCAGCGCGATTTTTCCCGACATCTACCCGCGCTTCACGGAAATCATTCAGCTGATCGGGGCAAGCGGAATGGTGACTTTGCCGACTGAAAAAGCGTTCCGTTCTGACATCAGAGGAGACCTTGACCAATATTTGCAGGCGGCCGAATTGAACGCTGAGGACCGGGTAAAAGTGTTCCGCCTCGCATGGGATTTGACCATGAGCCCCTTCGGAACAAGACAGACACAATATGAGCGGTACTTCTTCGGTGACCCCGTCCGCTTAACCAGCCATCTGTACAGAAGCTATCCGAAAGAAGAACAGACCGCGGTCATCAAGGAATTCCTGCACATTCATAAATAAAACAAAGCAGAGAGCGCATCTCTGCTTATGATAGCTGGATCGGCTGCCGCCGATCCTATTTTTTATTTTGGCTGATCACCACCATCGTAATATGCGATAACGCGAAAGAGACAAGCGTATACACGACGGCCCACCCGATAAACGAGAAATTCAATACGGTAAAGGTGCATATAAGGCAAACGGCCAAAGCGGCAGCCGGCATAATGAACGCGTTTTTAAACAGGTACGTTCCGGCGACTGACAAGATGATGATACAAAGCGGCAGAACACCGAACGCAAAATCCAATTCATCAATCAACAGATGCACTCCCTTCGCTTTTCTTAGTCCGGCCTAACACATCTTATGCCTGAGTACAAAATCGAGTACTTCAAATCTTTCGCGCTCCGGCTGATTTTCCCTCCGGTTATTTATTCAAAAAAATGAAAACTTTCCTTAAAGCGTTTACATTCACGTCAGACTATGATAATTTAAGAAAGCGCTATCATACACAAGTTAATGATTTTTGGATGGAGATGAGGAGAACCAGGAAACCCCGCCCTTTCACAAGGGTGATTTCTGGTTCTTTTTGTCATTTTCAAGGAAAGGAGTCATACATACATCATGATAGACGTTCAGCAAAGGGGAGGATATGATGTTTCAATTGTTTAAGCCGGCTCCGCATATTGAGAGATTGGATGATTCAAAGACGGATGCGGCCTATAAACGGCTCAGGCTGCAAGTATTTTTGGGGATTTTCATCGGGTATGCCGGGTATTATTTGCTTCGCAAAAACTTTGCCTTCGCTATTCCTTATTTTCAGGAACAAGGGTTTTCAAAAGGGGAACTTGGCTTGGTGCTTGCGGCCGTATCAATCGCTTACGGCTTCAGTAAATTTATTATGGGGATGGTGTCTGACCGCTGCAACCCGAGATATTTCCTTGCGACGGGTCTGTTTTTGTCAGGTGTGGTAAACATTTTATTTGTTTCCATGCCGTGGGTCACGTCAAGCGTGACGATTATGTTTATTTTTATGTTTATTAACGGATGGTTTCAAGGAATGGGCTGGCCGCCTTGCGGACGGACGATGGCTCATTGGTTTTCCATCAGTGAACGCGGCACGAAAATGTCGATATGGAATGTCGCCCATAACATAGGCGGAGGTATTCTCGCCCCGCTCGTGACTCTCGGCATCGCCATGTTTGTTACTTGGAAAAGCGTGTTTTTCTTTCCGGCGATTATCGCCATCGTCATTTCATTTGTGATTGTTCTTCTCGTACGGGACACGCCGCAATCCTGCGGGCTTCCGCCGATTGAAGAATACCGGAATGACTATCCGAAACATGCGTTCAAAGACCAGGAAAAAGAGATGACGACCAAAGAAATTCTTTTCAAATACGTGCTGAATAATAAGTTTCTGTGGTATATCGCATTTGCCAATGTCTTTGTTTACTTCGTACGGTACGGTGTCGTTGACTGGGCGCCGACTTATTTGACGGAAGCGAAAGGGTTCTCTCCTGAAGATTCCAGATGGTCTTATTTCCTTTATGAATATGCGGGAATTCCGGGAACGATTTTGTGCGGCTGGATCAGCGACCGGTTTTTCAAAAGCCGCCGCGCGCCGGCAGGCGTACTGTTCATGGCCGGCGTATTTATCGCTGTATTGGTCTACTGGCTTAACCCTGCCGGTCATCCGCTCATCGATAATATCGCGCTGATCAGCATCGGCTTCTTAATCTATGGACCTGTCATGCTGATCGGGCTTCAGGCCATTGACCTTGCGCCTAAAAAAGCGGCGGGAACGGCAGCCGGCTTAACCGGGTTTTTCGGCTACATCGGAGGCTCTGCTTTCGCCAACGCCATCATGGGTTATGTCGTAGACCGCTTTGACTGGAACGGCGGCTTTATCATGCTTATCTCCTCATGCGTGCTGTCCATCGTCTTCTTGGCTATGACGTGGAATACGGGCAAGCGGGCGGAGCATGTGTAAGAAAACAACATAAAAGATTAATATTTTTGCAGTACAGCATTTACAACGATTTTCTACACTAGAGACAGATATTGATTTTTAAGGGGGAAGAAAACATGCGGAAACATAAATTGTTTGCTTTGGTATTGCTTTCATTCGGTTTATTGTCATTCATCGTCACGCCTGTATCGGCGGCGGGAAAAGGAAACCTCTTGTCTCCTGACAGAATTTTGACCATTGCCCATCGCGGTGCTTCGGGGTATGTCCCGGAGCACACGATCCTTTCTTATGAAACTGCGCAAAAAATGAAGGCTGACTATATTGAGCTGGATTTACAAATGACAAAAGACGGCAAGCTGATCGTCATGCATGATGAAAAACTGGACCGCACCACAAACGGACAAGGCTGGGTGAAGGATCATACATTAGCCGAGATTCAAAAGCTCGACGCCGGCTCTTGGTTCAATAAGGCCTATCCGGAAAAAGCAAAACCGCAATACGCCGGACTTCGCGTTCCCACACTTGATGACGTGTTAAAACGGTTCGGCAGACATGCAAACTATTATATTGAAACAAAGGCGCCCGAAACATATCCGGGTATGGAAGAAAAACTGATCGCTTCACTGAAAAAATACAAATTGGCAGGTAAGCATGCGAAACTTGGACAAGTTATCATTCAGTCTTTCAGCAGGGACAGCCTTCTGAAAATCAAACAGCTCGATCCGAAACTTCCCGCTGTCCAATTGCTTGAAGCGGAACAGATGACGTCAATGACTGACGCAGATTTAACGGACATTAAAACATATGCCGTCGGAATCGGACCGGATTACAAAGCGCTGAACGCTCAAAATGTCCGAAACATTCGCAGCCACGGCCTTCTGCTTCATCCTTACACCGTAAACAGCGAGGCGGACATGCGCCGTCTGCTGAATTGGGGCGTAACCGGTGTGTTTACCAACTATGCGGATATATTCCAAAAGGTTAAAAAAGAATACAAATCATAAAGCCAGCATGGGTTCGGGGATGATGCCGAACCCATGTTTTTTGCCCAATAATGCAAACGCCATCATGGGTTATGTAGCGGGCGGAGCATATTATTAAAAGGCTGAGACTCACCTTAATTGTAAAAAGGTATCACTGTAATGATGAATTACTTGTGATACCTTTTTAAACAAAGGAATATAATTATTTATTTCTATTATCTAGTTTCTTTCTTATACTATTTGTAATAGACGATAATACAAGTGATACTAAACCATAGACAACCACCCATCCCCAGAAGGATAGATTAAAAACAGTGAACATTAATATGACTGAAACAACTATACTGACAAGCGGCATTATATAGACTTTTTTGAAAATATAAGTGAATATAATCGATAAGACGATAATAGAAAGTGGTAAAATACCAAAAGCAAGATCTAGCTCATCCATTATTATTCTCCTTTGTGAATTTAATTTCCCTTTAAATATACTCACTCAGCTGTCTAGCGATTTATATCTAATCACCCCATACTTCTTTGTTTTTCTTAATCATAAAAAAGTCATATTCAGAAACATGGGTATTGTTAATAATTTTTTCAAGTCCTCTGATAGGAGTAGATTTTAATTTTTTTCCGTTTTTATAAGAGTAAGAATTAATCACATATTTCCCACCCTTGCTTATTTCTAACAAGAAAATTTCAGACTCATCAAAATAAGTGAATTTTGCTTGGTTTTCAAATTTTGTCGACCTATTTAACGGGATTTTTTTTCCCGGCTTCATACTTTTCAGATCGAAAGTATAAAGTATTGAATTAGCTGCCAAATGATATAAAGTGTCATTTTTCACAAAAAAGTTATTAGTGGAAAGAGGAATTGCCAGTTGAGAAATTTCATCAGGGATATGATAACTGCCTAAAGGATATGCCCCTTTAAACTTTTTATGCTTTAAATCAATTTCTGCTACTTTGAATTGTACTTTGTTTGATTTATCCGTTTGGTTATATAGTATAAAAAAGGCTGAGCTTTTTTTAACTATTATTTGTGAATAAACACTCCAATTTTCTTCATTTAATATAGGAATTGTTGTTCCTTTCCCTACTGTAACTTTATCTTTATCTATTTTAATACCCTGAAAAGTCGGTGTTTTAATTGAAGAATCTTCATTTATCACGTAAATATATTCACCGTCATTACCAGTACTTGTATAGAAACCCGGAATAATCTTTTCATGAAATCCACTGCCGTTACCCCATCTGATTAAACTATTATAATGGTTTTCACCGACTCCTTGATTATTCAAAAAATAAAAGATATTTTCTTTTCTTAAATGGCCTGATGACTGCCCATAACTTGTATGTACTTGATGTTGCATCGGGAATTTTTTAAAGTTATCGCCTATCATATAAACTTCTTTTTTGTCCTGTCTAACTATGTTTTTTTCATCTTGTGCAATGGTTCCAACCTCAATAGCATCTCCTTTTACAGCTGTTGCTGCTCCTTTTTCATCAATGTATACAGTATAACTCCCATCTTTAGGATAATCTATTGTAGCTGAATAATATATAGCTGCAATTTTATCATTCAAGAAATACTTTTCCTTTTCTTTTTCAGTTTGTTTAACATTAGAAACTGAATTAGTATATTTAAAAGTTCCAATACATATAAATATACCTATTAATACTATGACCGCAATTATAATAAGCCACTTAATCTTGTTCAAATATAATCTCTCTCCTTAAAATAATATGACTCCCTAAATAAACTTAGGGAGTGAAAATAATTCATCTAAATGTTTTAATAGTTTTTGTATAATTGGAATCTCTGATGTCTCTTGGATAGACGCCCAGTCATAATTTTCGCGTTTTCATACTTATTACCTCCTGCTATTTATTTATTCTCCTATATTTTAATTTATTATACAATTATTGTAATCTCAACTTACGTACTGTATTTATTCTATGGTTAATTATTTGTTTTGTCTCTAAAACTTTGACTTTGGAGTACAGGAAAAAGATGAAGCATGAAGAAGAAGAAACATAAAAGATTAATAGTTGCCTAACATATCTTTTACATTCATTGTTTAATATGGAAGACAGTTATTGATAAGGCGGAGAAATCATGAGAAAAAAGAATACTGTCCTTGGTTGCCTGTCGTTAGGCTTTCTCATTCATCGTCACGTCTGTATCGAACCCATGTTTTTTTGCCCGATCAAAAAACCTTGCGGGAACGTTCCCGCAAGGTTTTTATCAATCATTATTCTTTTCCGGCAGCGGCTTCCGCCTGTCCGCCTTTTAATTGATCGTTGATTGCTTTGGCGTCTTTCAAATACTCAGTCTTGAATCCGCTCTTCAGCGCCCACGCATAGAAGGCAAGGGCAACGATTGCGATCAGCCCCATATCCCAGCCGTACGGAATGATGTTCAGACCGCCGAATTTTTCACTTCCGAGCCATGAAATGACCATCATGCTGAGCAGATAGACAACCATCCAGACCCCGCCTTTAAAGTTTCTGCGGAATCCTTTCCACTTCGCTTTCGCTTGGTAGTAGAAATAAATCGGAAGGCCGATCAAAATGATAAACAGCACCTGCCCTGTTAACGGCCAGCGCGCCCAATACAGCACGAGAGACGCGAACACGAAGCCGAGCGGTGCAACCACGCTGAGGCCTTTCAGACGGAGAGGCCGGTACAAATCCGCCGCCGTCCGCCGCAGCGTCATCACCGTCACGGGACCCGTGATATAAGAAATCAGCGTCGCAACGGAAATGATTTCAGCAAGCACGCCCCATCCTCTGAATAAAAACAGAAAGATAAACGATACGACCAGGTTGAAAATCATCGCTTGGCGCGGCACGCCGTACAGCGGATGAAGCTTTCCGAAAATGCTCGGCATATATTTATTTTTTTCCATGCCGTAAATCATGCGGGACGTCGTAGCGGTATAAGTAATACCCGTTCCTGACGGAGATACGAACGCATCCGCATAAAGAATAATGACAAGCCAGTTGATATTCAATGCGATCGCCAAATCGGCAAATGGAGAGTTGAAGTTCAGGTGACTCCAGCCGTGAACGATCATGGAAGGTTCAACCGCACCGATAAATGCGATTTGCAATAGGACGTAAATGACGGTTGCGACCAGCAGCGAACCGACAACCGCAATCGGAATCGATTTGCCGGGATTTTTTGCTTCTCCGGCCATGTTAATCGGGCTTTGAAACCCGTTAAACGCAAATACGATACCTGATGTGGCCACCGCCGTCAGCACGCTCGCCCAGCCGTTCGGCGCAATGCTTGAACCGGATGTGAAGTTTTCGCCGTGAAAACCGGTAAACAGCAGCGCTCCGATTGTCAGCCCCGGAATAATGATTTTAAAGATGGTAATCAATGAATTCGCTTTTGAAAACAAGTTAACTGTCCAATAATTCAGTAAAAAGTAAATAATCAGTAATACGGATGCGAAGCCGAGCCCCTCTCCCGTAAGAGTGCCGTTGTGAACGAGATTGCTTGTCCATTTTGCCCATTCCCACGGCCATGAGCTCATGTATTGAACAGACGCAACCGCTTCCACCGGAATAACGGAAACAATCGCAATCCAGTTTGCCCATCCTGCGATAAATCCAATAAATGATCCATGAGAATATTGAGTATATTTTACCATTCCCCCGGCTTCCGGGAACATTGAACCCAATTCACTGTAAGAAAGTGCGATAAACAAAATAACGATCATACCGATAATCCAGGAAATAATTGCGGCAGGTCCCGCAATCTGAGCCGCCCGCCACGCCCCGAATAACCAGCCGGAGCCAATCATCGACCCAAGTCCGACCATCATGAGTGCAAACGTTCCCATTCTGCGATGTAATTGATTCATAAAGTTAACACCTTTCAATTAAAATATGACTCCAGCGCTATCATATATTTATAATATTATTCTGAAAATAGTTTTGTCAATCTTTATCGCATTAAAGCGGCAAGCCAAAATTAACCTTCCGATGTTTAAACAGCCGTTAAGCGGGAATAACTACTGCAAGCCAGAAATAGAAAGGAGTTTTTATCGTGAAACAAAAACTGCTCATTTCAGGACTTGCCGTGTCGACTGTCGGAGTGACTTCCTACCTGCTCAAAGATAAATCAAACCGCCAAAAGGTGATGAACTTTATCCGCAATATGAAAACATCGCTCTCCGGGAAGCAGGATATTGAATCATTCCCCGTCAACAAAGCAGGCAACCCGCATCCCGAAGATATTGAAGATAACAAAATGGTATCCGAAGGCTCCATGTACCCGGTTCAATATTATGATGACAAGAAGAAATAATCTGTTCCCGGGCTGCCCGGCCGTATCAAACGGCGGCAGCTTTTTTATGCAGACGGCGTTTGATAGAACCGCCAATATTGGCGCGAGCCTTTATCCCGCACGGTAATGCCCAGTTTGGATATTTCCGCTTTCAGTTCTTTCGCATCAGCCTTTTCCTCCTCTTTCAGCGCCTTTTCTCTCGCTTTTAAAAGAGCATTTGCCCCTGGCTCCAAATCCGGCGTGTCCGGCACCCACCGTTTGTATTCTTCTTTAAAAGGATCTTCCGTCCCCAGCCAGACATACCCATGCGCGCGAAACGCATCAGCCGCTTTTTCAACCGCCGGCTCAAGCTTCTCCCGAAAAAGCTCCTGTCCTTCAGTGCCTAATAAGACAAGATGCTTCTCATCCGTAAACACACCGGAAATGCTGTCTTTCGAAAACACGCTTTCTTCATTATATATGGTTAAGGACACCTCGCTGTCCGTCACGACCGCCGTAAGACATTCTTTAAAAACAGTCCGCGTCAGCCACACTCCCCCGATTAAGCCGATAACGGCGATGACAGCCGCAGCCTTCCATCCGTGAAAAGAAGCGATCATTTCCAGCGGCCCGATAACAGGCAGCCAATCCAATGTTACGGCCCACTTCGCAATGACCGGCAGAAACCATCCGATGACCAGCCCAAATAATGGCGGCACCAGAAAAACCAAACCTTTTTCAACCGATGACAACTCAAGAACCGTCTGTTTTTTTATTTCGTTCATGTTTCTCCTCCGTCTGTGTTTTTCACAACTATCCATTATACAAAGGGTTGGATGATTCTGTAAACTGTTTCCGAAACAATAAAAAGCCTCCCGGCCGCCGGGAGGCTTTTTAAAACAGGAGCTCATATACTTCATTCAATTCCATCGTGCGCTTCTCATCCTGCTCGTTCTCAGCATATTTGATTTCCTTTTCAAGCACCTGATTCAGCGCGTCCATTTCCAAATCATTTAGATCTTTCACAAACTCGCCCTCATTTGCATAATGCTTCACCTGAAGGTTTTTATAAATCCCTCGGCACACATCATGCTCCAAGTGGTTCGAAAGCGACTCGCGCAAATATCCGAGTGTCCTGTCCATCATGTAAGCCCTCCCTTTTCTATAGGAATAGCTTCCCGGAAAGAGAGAAAAACTATACATGAAAGCACCGGGCGGCTGTTTTAACTCTGTACCTGAATGGAGAAAAATCCGCTGCTTAACGGCGTGTACGGCCCGTTCAGCCCCGTTGCGGAGAAAGAGAACGTTCCTGAACTGACATAAGAAAGAGGAACACTGTAATATTTAATGTAGCCTGTAACGATATTGCCGTTTTTCGTATATTCATCTTCCAGCGCTTTTGACGTAAGATTTGTAATATTCGTTCCGTTGTTAAATGCCTGGATCGTGTTATTGTTCGGATACCCTTGGAAATATACGGCTAAATAACCCGTTGTACCCTTCATCGGTTTTGATGCGCTGATTTGGTTCGGCCCGATATTTTCCCATTGGTAACTCTGACCGTCAGACGTCACACCGATAATACGGATTTGTGTTAAAGCAGGAGCCGGCGCCGCAGACGCTGATGGAGCCCACAACCCGCTCACAAGCAACAAAACAGCGGCGGCCGCCGCGAATAGCATAACGAGTCTCTTTTTCATGTTTCTTCCCCCTCTTATTCTTTTCGTAGAATCCTATACTATTTTACACGATTTACAAGGAAAAAGATTACATTTCATAAAAGAGTCCGGAATATTTTGTGAACTAGATATGAAACGCTCTGGAAACGCCATTGATTATGAGAAAGATGCCGCAGATTCTTAACACGACTCTTGAACTTCTGTCATCCTTACCGAAAAAGGTTTTTCCGAGCCAGCCGATCCATAGGTTCATTGCGGCTCCAGCGAGCATTTCTATGATTCCGATGATTTCTGCCATATACAAAGCAGCCATCCTCCTAACTGTGTTTTTTCATATTACGGTTTATCAAATAGAGTGATAAGACCAATGACGCTGCACCGGCAGCAAGAAACAGGCTCAGCGGCACGATCTGCATGCTGCCTCCGCCATTGTTTTGAAATACGCCGATCGCCCATTTTTCAGGAGTAAACAACGACAGCATGCGCATGTACTCCGGAGCCGCGTCTAATGTGAAGAAAGCCCCTCCCAATAAACCCGTGACAGCTATAAAAACGGAAGCAAGCGACGTGAATTGCTTTTGGCTCTTCATGAACGGTATCACGGCCATCGTTACAGCAGTCAGCGCAAACGAGCAGGCCGCAAGCACCGCTCCCGCAGCAAAAACATGATCAGCAAAACGGATATGCAGCATGAATGTTCCGGCAGCGAGGATCACGATAATGTGGAGAAGACCGAAAAGATACGCCGCCGCAAACTTAGAGATTGCATATGCCGTATAGGAAACGGGTGTGCTCAGCAATCTGTCATATGTATGATTTTCTTGTTCATCTATAAATGATCGCAGGCTTTGGACTGCAACAAACCAGATAAACATCACTAAAAATCCGATAAGTCTGTCGGCTGCCTGTCCGCCTTCATAAACGTGATGGCGGTCAACATTGACGGCAGAATGCCCCTGAATATCCTTCAAGAGATCAGCTGCCGCCTGCTTCCCGTCGGTGTGCAGCGTGCGGGATATCACTTTTGCATCGCGGACTATTTTTTTCAGCGCGCCCGCCTGCTGCGCAATCAGCTGCTCTGTCAAAACAGCATCACCCTTTTCTTCATTCTGAATAAATGAAACGTTCAATTCATCTCCGGAAAATAATTTTTCTTCAAAATGAGAGCCGATCAGCAATCCGAAGGAAATATCCTGATGATTAACCTTTGTTTTTAATACGTCCTCCGTGACCTTCGTGACTTTTATATGGCCGGCTGTCTGAATCATTTTCATAAATTGCGCTGAATAGGCGCTCTGATCCTTATCAGCTACATATACTTCCTTCTGCTGACTGCCATCCGCAGAAAAGGAAAAGAAATATGTGAGAAGGAGCGGGGCGGAAATCGTCGCAAAGATGGCAGCCCGATTTTGCAGCATCAGTTTCAGCTGATGTCTGATCATGAATAACAGCTGCGTCATGAAACAGCCTCCTTCCGTTTAAACACCCAGATGGTCAAACATAAAAACACGGCGCCGATGGCGGCAAGCTCTGCCAAATCCGTCGAAATACCGCTCAGACCGGCATGCTGCGTGACACTGACATAGCTGTTGATCGCTTTGCCGTTCGGTATCAGCTCCTGCACGATTCTCAAACTGTCAGGCAAGCTGTCTTTTGCGATAAAGCTTCCGCCTAAAAAACTGAATCCGTATAAAATGGGAGCCGCCATGCTTGAGACGGTCTCGTGGTTTTTTGCAGTAAACCCCCAAAGAAGCACGATACTGCCGATCGCAAATGAATAAACAATCGTAACCAGCAATATTTCAAACAAATTGCCCCATTTTACCTGATACAAGATGCTGCTTGCGATGATGACGGCAGCCATTTGCATAAGGATGGCAAGCATGATTCCCAAAAGCTTACCCGCCACATACTGGATACGTAAAACAGGCATTGATTTGATTCTGAATAACGTGTGCTGCTGTCTCTCTTCCACTATCCCGTGAATGAGCGCAAACGCGGTCATAATGGAGAACATGACGACCATTGCGATTGAATAATACTGCATCGCATCAATCGGAGCCGCATGATTGCCGGCCGACTGTTTCGGAATGGTGACAGCCTGTTCACCCGAAAGGCCGCTGATGATTTTGCGGGCATCTCCCTTTGACAGATGTCCCGACTGCTTCAGCACCGCTTTTTCTTCACTGATCTCCGCTTTTACTCTGGTGACAAACGAATCGGCCATCATTTCCACAATGTCTCCGTTTACAGAGCCTTGTTGGTCCGAGATGACTTTGATACTTGTTTTTTCATTGTGTTCTGCCGCTTTTGCAAAGCCTTTCGGCACGTATACAAAAACGGAGACTTTACCGCTTTCGACAAGCTGTTTCCCTTCTTGGTAACTGCCTATGTCTTTTACACGGATGAGATCAGTTTGTTTCAGCACGTCATTCTTTAATACGTCGCCCAAAGAACTCTCCGCGTGATCCGCATTATAAAACGCGGTCTGAAATGGCTTCACTTTCGAATCGCCGTGAAAAACCGTTCCTAAAATAAAAATCATCAGTGCCGGAAACAGAATCAGTTTTATATAGAAAGACTTTGCTCCGGCCAATAACCGAAAATCTAATAAGATCAGCCTGAATAATATTTTCATGACGCCCCCTATGAATCCCGCAGCGTTTTGCCGGTGAGCCGGAGGAAAATGCTTTCCAGATTGGCTTCCTCGAAATGAATGCCTTTAATGGTGATACCGGTTTTCCTGATATCATCCGCAATATCAAGGATATTGCGATCTGCCGCAGAGACGAGCATCGTAATGGTCTGCTGGCTGACAGCAGCCTCGGCAACACCGGAAATGCGGCGGATTTTTTTAACGGCGTCATCATTCAGCCCCTCTGCATTCACGATCAGGGTATCAGAGGCTTTGGCTGACTGCTTCAATTCGTCTTTCGTCCCGCAGGCAATGATTGAGCCGTGATCCATGATCGCCGCTTTTTCACAGAGGTATTCGACCTCTTCCATGTAATGACTCGTATAGATGACGGTCATCCCTTTTTCTTGATTTAACGTCTTCACGGTTTCAAGAATATGGTGTCTGGATTGCGGATCAATTCCGACGGTCGGTTCATCTAAAATGAATAGTTTAGGTTCATTCATTAGCGCGGCCCCGATATTCACCCGTCTTTTCATGCCGCCTGAAAACTCAGATACCCTTTGATGTCGCTGTTCCTGTAATTCGATGATGTCCAGCACTTCATCAACCCGTTTACAAAGTTCCTTACCGGAAAGTCCGTACAGACCCCCGAAAAAAGCCAAATTATCCTTTGCGCTTAACGCTTGATATAAAGCGATTTCCTGCGGGACGACTCCCATCACTTTTTTTATGGCCGCAGGCTGCTCCTGTAATGAGGTTCCGTCAATGCAGATTGTTCCGCCCGTTGGCGGGAGCACGGTGCTGATCATCGACACCGTTGTTGATTTACCGGCGCCGTTTGGTCCCAGCAGACCGAATATCTCGCCTTTTTCGACGCGCAGTGATATATGATTGACAGCGGTAAAATCGCCGTACTTCTTTGTCAAATCCGTTAATTCGAGCATTCGTGCAGCACCCCTTGTGTCATGTCTGCACTTATTCTACTCTCGGCAATCCTTGTTTTCTATTCACTTTCGTACTCGATATGGGTATTACTTTCGTCATATGTTTAGTGATAAAAAGGGAGAGAGGAGGGTGAAGCGGGGTTATAGCAATTTTTGCAAATATAAGGTAAGCTCGGTTCTGTTTGACACTTCAAGTTTATCGAGGATTCTGGATACATAGTTTTTCACAGTGCCTTCAGTCAGAAATAAGTCTGCGGCAATGCGTTTATTGCTTTTGCCTTCCATAATGTGTTTCGCCACATCAAGCTCTCTCGGCGTGAGAATCTCCTTCAGCTTTGTCCGCGGCTCTTTCTGCACCGCAGGGATCTCCATATTGTTCAGCGCTTTTACGACGGAAACCGTGATTTTGGGATTCAGCATCATCTTCCCTTCATAAACGGCTTGAAGGGAGTCGATCATTTCATCCGAATCAGCATCCTTCAAGAGATAGCCGTCGGCTCCGCTTTTCAGCCCGGCAAAAATATAGTGATCATCTTCAAACGTTGTCAGAATGATGACTTTTACGGACGGATATCGCGCTTTTACCGCTTTTGTCGTTTCGATTCCGTCCATACCGGGCATTCTGATATCCATCAAAATCACATCGGTTTCAGTTTGAGAAAGCAGCCGGAGAACCTCTTCGCCGCAAGAAGCCTCTCCCGATATTTGAATTCCTTCATGAAGACTCAGAATCATTTTCAGCCCCTCTCTCACAATGGACTGGTCGTCTGCAATCATGACATTCACTTGATTATTCCTCCTTGCATGGAATCCTTATTTTCACGTCAAAACCCGTTTCCTTCCCGGAAGAGAAAACAGCCTCTCCGCCAAGTGCGGCCGCTCTTTTCTCAATTCCTTTCAGACCATTTGATTTTATGATCGTTCCGCAGGCTGAGCCGTTATTATGAATATGCGCCAATATCATGTTTCGGTTTTTTTGAATCCGGACAGAAACATATGAAGCATGTCCATGCTTTATCGCATTCGTAATCGTTTCCTGAACGGATTGATAAAGACAATGCTTCACATCCGGCTGTTCCGCTTCTATCGCCGCGTCCGTCTCCAGCTCGAAGCGTATGCCTCCCGCCTCTTGAAAATGGCTGAAAATGTCACGGAGCTCTTGCTCAAATCCCCGCCCCGGCAAAGAGCCCTGCAGCAGCATAACGGCCTGGCGAAGCTTTAAAATGGATTCTTTCGTAAGATCATGCGCCTTATGAATGATCTGCTTCACTTTGTCCGGCTGATGCCCGGCTGTCTTCCCGGCAAATTCCAAATTCATTTTCAGAGCAGCCAGATAATGACCGAGAGAATCATGCAGCTCCTGCGCAATTCTTGTTCTTTCTTTCGTAACGGCCAGTTCCTCAATCCGGTCTGAATATTCCTTCAGTGTGTCATTAGCGATCTTCAGCTCTCGGTTCAGCAATTCAACCTTCGACTTCTCCTGCAGGTTTTTCCGATATAAATAAATCACCGCAAACATGATGAAGTATGGCGGCACGATATCACTGACACCCGCTCCGCCGGCGTATAAAGCTGCGGCAAATGCGGCGGCATTCATCGTTAACAAAACAGCCGAAATCTGCTTATCAGTAATAAGCACCTCCGCCAATAAAAGCACCATTACGGCCTGTGTCCCCACACTATAGACATTGTACAAAAGAACTCCCGCGATAACGCTGCTCAGGAGAAAAGAGCCTTGATATACAGCCGGCCTTCTCTTCATATATAGCGGCCGCAGGCAGTCATTAGCCGTCAGCATAATCACGAGCACAGACAAAAAAACCTTCAGCTCCCCCCGGCCGGGAGGAAGCTGAAGAATCGCATGAAAGATTGATAGTAATGCAAAACCCCTGATCAGTAACTTCGTATGTGCAATCTTCATCGAATTCTCCTTACAAATGAGCAGCGGCTTTCCGCTCCACGTTCAGCACATCATACAGCTCATCAAGCGAATGAATCTCGTACGTCGGGATGATTCCGGACTCATTTGCTTTCTTTCCGGGATTAAACCAGCACGTATCAATTCCCGCCATCTGACCGCCTTTTATGTCCGCGCTCAGTGAATCGCCGATAATAAGTCCGCCCTCGGCAGAAAAACCGGGAATTCTCGCAAACACGTAATCAAAGTATTCCTTCATCGGCTTTTGAAAACCCGTGTCCTCAGATACAAACACATCTTTAAAGAACGGATACAGACCGGAGTCGCCCAGCCGCTTATATTGTGATCTTGAGACGCCGTTCGTCACGATGTATAAATCAAATAAAGGACTCAGCCGTTCAATCAGCTCATAAGCTCCGTCTATCATCTGGTGCCCTTCTTCTAAGTATTGGCGGTACGCCTGATTCATCAGCACGCCGTCGGCTTCGAGGCCGTATTCTTTAAACAAAAGGGCAAACCGTGTATTCACCACTTCATCGCGGGTCATTTCCCCCTCTTCAAACGCCTTCCACAGCCCTTGATTTAACGCTTTATAACGGGCTTCCACCTCTGCCGTCAGCTCCAGCTTTGAACCTTGAAACAATTTTTGAAGAGCATCGGTTTCTGAAGCGGTAAAATCCAGCAGCGTATTGTCTATATCAAATAATAACGTACGGTAATGACTCATCGATGTTTCCCCCGGTTCTGCTTTTTTTAACCAGTATACCACTCGCGGACAAGCCGAAAAAGACACCCCTGTAAGAGAGGTGTCTTTTTGAATTATACAGCGTCTTCTATTTTCGATTTTTCACCAGGCATGCGCTTGCCGATACCGAACGCATAATAGCTGACCGTCACAATCGCCAGGAAAATCACCCCGACAACCAACGAAATCCGCGTATCTTTGTTAAACCACATGCCGATCAATACCATGAGTAAGAAAGCGATCGTCAAATAGTTTGTAAACGGCGCAAAAGGCATTTTAAACGGATGCTTATCAAGCTCAGCGCCCTTCGCTCTTCTGAAACCGAGATGGCTGATTAAAATGACGAACCACGGAATCATTCCCGGCAGCACACTCGCGCTGTACACATAGACAAAAATTTTCGGAGGCGCGATGTAGTTCAGCACGACACCGATCACAAGTCCGATTAATACCGCAAGCGTACCGAATATCGGCACACCGCTCGAAGAAACTTTCTTAAAGAATTTCGGGGCCTGTCCGTTCACGCCCAATGTGTAAAGCATGCGTCCCGCACTGAATATCCCGCTGTTGCATCCGGACATCGCAGCGGTAATCACAACAAAGTTAATCAAACCGGCCGCCGCCGTAATCCCGACTTTCGCAAATGTCGAAACAAACGGACTGCCGAGTGAGTGAAGCTCATTCCACGGATATACGGTAACGATTACGAAAATCGCACCGATGTAGAAAATTAAAATCCGCCAAATAATACTCTGAATCGCGCTTCGCAGCGTTTTTTGCGGGTCCTTCGCTTCCCCTGCCGTAATCCCGATCAGTTCGACCCCTTGATAGGCCGCAACGACCAAAGACAAGGCAAAGAAAAATCCTGAAAAACCATTCGTAAAGAAACCGCCGTGCGACCATAAATTAGATAATCCGATCGCATGCCCTCCGTTACCGAAACCGAAGAAAATAATCCCGATTCCGGCCACAATCATCAGAATAATGGTGACGATTTTGATCATGGCAAACCAAAATTCAAACTCACCGAAAGATTTTACCGAAATTAAATTCGCCGCACCGAGAATGGCCATGGCGATAATGCCGGGAATCCATGCCGGCAGATCAGGAAACCAATATTTCATATACGAACCGACGGCGATAATTTCAGACATCCCGACGATCACCCATTGAAACCAGTTGCTCCACGCCGTCATATAGCCGGCTAACGGATGTATATACTTATGGCCGAACGTCGCAAACGACCCTGTACTCGGCTCTACATAGAGCATTTCGCCCATCGCACGCATGATAAAAAAGATAAAGATACCCGAGATCGCATAAGCCAGCAGGACAGACGGCCCGGTCCATCCGATCGTGCTGGATGACCCCATGAATAAACCAACACCGATCGTGCCGCCCAGCGCAATCATCTGTACATGACGCGCGCCTAAGCCTCTCTTTAATTCTTTGTTTGCCACTTCGCTTCCTCCTCTTAACAGCTCTGATATATGTGAAATAATGAAGCAGAAGGTGCACCTGTTGAACCTAACTCACTCTTCATTTCCCGCAATATTAGAAATATTCTATCTTTCTATTGTTATATAATCTCCAATTTCCTTATTCCATCATAATAAATTTCCGTGGAAAATACAATTGTTTTTTTCAGGTAAACACCTTGCACCCTAAATCAACAAACTAAAAATAAAGCGCTTTCATTTTTATTGAATTATGAATATTAAGATAATAAATGCTGCAGCCTCCGAGAAACAGGATGTCCCCTGGAGAAACATGTTCCGCCCCCTATTCAATATTATTTTTGCTAAGCAGAATGGCGTAAAGTCTTACTCTCTTCCATTCTCCCTTGTATACGCCATAATCCTGCTTAACCGGCAAAAATCATGCATTAATCGATAAATGCCTCATTCAGCCGCAGCAAAAGCCGGCCGAACTTTTCTTTTTCATCGCCTGACCAATCGTCAAGCATATGTCGGTATCGATCAAGACGCATCTTTTTATCAGCTTTTAACCTCTGTTTGCCAAGCTTCGTAATCGCAAACAGACTGACCCGCCCGTCAGAAGGATCGGAAAAACGCTGGATCAGCTCTTTCGACTCCAAGGCCGCGGCCTGGCGTGACAATGTGGAAATATCCAGCTTAAAAGATTCGGCTAATTCCTTTACACGCGCCGGTCCGAATTCATCCAGCTGCCGTAATAACAAATACGCAGCCCTTTCCAGATGTCCGATTTTACGGTCGGAGTTATCAAGATAAACAGCTCTCCTGATAAAAGTGGTGAGCTCATATTCAATTAATTCAATCGGATCTTGTTTTGACAACAGCCTCACTCCTTACAATTGACAACAGCAATATTAGTTGTATAATACAAACATATGCATATTTACTAAGAAAACATATAGAAAGATTTTGCATACATATATTTGTATAGTACAAATATATGCGCAAAAAGTAAAGAAACATATCGAAGCATCAAGAAAGGGGGAAGCTGCTCTTCTCCAAAGAACAGCATTGTCGTGAAAGTCATACGCATCATCTTGCAAATCATTATTTTATTCGCATTTTCCTTTATCGGGGGAGCCGTTCAGCAGTTCTTTCACCTGCCCATTCCCGGAAGTATCATCGGTTTGATCCTGCTGATCATATGTTTATCGGTTAAGATCATTCCCGTCAAAATGATTGAAGACGGAGCCGGATTTTTGCTGTCTTTTCTTCCGCTGTTATTCATTCCGGCCATGACGGGCGTCATCAATTACCCGTCACTGTTTTCCGCCAGCGGGGCTGCTCTGTTTCTGATCATCGTGCTGAGCACCATCGTCACAATGATCGCCGCAGGGTACGCCAGCCAGCTGTTAGAGCACAAAGCCAATCAGAGAAAGGAGAAAAAGAAGTGCAGCAAGCATGTATCGCAATCCTTATAATTTTGTTCACGGCCGCCGCCTATCTGGCTATGGTGAAATTATATGTGCGCTTTCCATATCCCTTTCTCATACCGGTTTTGACGACTACGATTTTCATTATCGCCGTGCTGCTTGTTTTTCATATTTCGTATAAAGACTATATGATCGGCGGACAATGGATCAATTCACTGCTCGGCCCCGCCGTGGTGGCTTTGGCATACCCGCTTTATAAGCAGCGCCGGGTGTTAATCAAGTATATGTTTCCGATCATCGGCGGCGTGTTGGCCGGTTTATTCTCCGGAATGGTCAGCGGCCTGCTATTTGCAGAGCTGTTCGGCATCAGCCGGAGTTTGATTTTGTCAATTATCCCAAAATCAATTACGACGCCTGTCGCCATACAGATTGCGTCCGGTATCGGCGGTGTCCCTTCCATGACAGTCGTGTTCGTCATGATCGCAGGGTTTTCCGGCGTTATCTTAGGACCGCTGCTTCTCAAGTGGATCCGCATTCGCAGCTCACTCGGGAAAGGAATTGCATTCGGGAGCGCTTCCCATGCGCTCGGCACCTCAAAAGCAATGGAGTACGGAGAATTAACGGTCTCCATGAGCTCTGTTTCCATGACGCTCTGCGCCGTGTTAGGGTCGGTCTTCGGCCCCGTCGTAGCATGGATGTTTCAAATTTAAAGCTGACGGTTCTCCGTCAGCTTTTTTCATGTGCGGATCATCTCATTTCCTTCCATTATTATGTTTCATTTGTAAGAATAATGGTAAAGTAGAAAACAAGGAGGGATTTAATGATGACTGGAGCAATT
Organism: Bacillus sp. hwrm1; assembly: GCF_040207805.1. NCBI lineage: Bacteria > Bacillati > Bacillota > Bacilli > Caryophanales > Bacillaceae > Bacillus > Bacillus sp. hwrm1. The sequence goes on from NZ_CP157943.1 coordinate 3,933,312, forward strand.
CCGCAAAAGAAACTGCTGGATGGGACAAGCATTCCCGCGATCGGCTTCGGTACATACGCTCTTAACGGAAACAACGGCGTTCATGCCATTACCAGCGCCATTGATATCGGCTACCGTCTGATTGACACCGCTTATAACTATGAAAATGAAGGATCGGTCGGAGAAGCCATCAAGAGAAGCTCTGTTCCGAGAGAACAGCTATACGTGACGTCCAAGCTGCCCGGGCGCTACCATGACTATGACAAAGCTGTACAAACCATCCAAGAATCTTTATACCGCGCCGGTCTGGACTACTATGACCTGTATCTCGTCCATTGGCCGAATCCGAAACAAGACCGCTACACGGAAGCATGGCAGGCACTGATTGATGCGAAAAAATGGGGTCTGATCCGATCCATCGGCGTCTGCAATTTCCTGCCTGAGCATATCGAACGGCTCGAACGTGAAACCGGCGTAAAGCCAGGCATCAACCAAATAGAACTGCATCCCGCTTTTAATCAGCAGCAGCAGCGCCAATGGCACGAAGAACAGGGCATCGTGACAGAATCATGGAGTCCGTTATCCCGCGCCGGCGAAGTATTGAACGATCAAAAACTCGGACGGATTGCGGACAAATACGGCAAAACCATTTCCCAAGTCATTTTACGCTGGCATATCCAGCTGGGCGCCATCCCGATTCCAAAATCAGCATCGCCCGAGCGCCAGCTTGAAAACATCTCCGTTTTTGATTTCTCCCTTGATGAAAACGACATGAGCATTATCGACTCGCTTACCCGCCCCGACGGACGCATAAACGGCCAAGACCCGGCGGAGTATGAGGAGTTTTAAGTAAACGCATAAAGAAAAGCTGACGGCATCATTTGTCAGCTTTTTTCTCAATTTATATACGCACACCCAGCTCCCGTTTCCATTCAGAAAGCCAATCTGTATCCCCAGATCCGTATTGCCTGCTTTGGCCGACATCACGCAGAGATCCGTTTTTATACTCAATGGACAGAACCAAATCAGGAATTGCATCATAACCCGTTCTCGCAAGCTTCGTGAGCCCCTGTCCGTAATGGGCGGCCGCTTCTGCCGCCGTATGTTTCAGCAAAGGATCGTGCTGCAGCGCTTCCTTATAGACGTCTAAAAGGTCGCGTCCGTCTTCTGTGACGTACTTTCCGTCCACGATCTGCAAGTCTTTCAGATGATAGCCGGTCACCTCATACATTTCCCGAACGACTTGATATTTCTCATATGTTTCCGGCGTAAACTGCGAGGAGTCATCACTCCGGCTGCGAATGATGTGCGCAAACAGCTCTTTGCTGTTTTCCCCGGAGTTTAAGACGGCTTCAATCTGCTGAGTGAGATCTTTATCGTCAGTCCCGCTCACTTTTAACAGATAATCAATCGGTGATATCGTAAATGTAAGATTCGCACCCTCCGGAATCTGAATATGATTCCGATGAAAAAGCATATCTATCTGCTGATTGACCTGCCCGCGCTGAAACACCTTTTCATTTTCTCCCTCAATCTCTCCGCTGAGCGTTTCACCCCGAAACGCCGCATCACGGAAATCATAGCTTTGGGCTTTCCCCTTAAACAGCCATTCCGTTTCATTATGATAAGCGGCCTGACGCTCCGATTCTGATAAATCACTTCTGAAATAAGGTGAATCGGCACGCTGGTATTTATCCTTAATATAATGCAAAGGATCTGGTTTTCGTTTATTGATTTCATTGATACGGCTGTATTTCTCATCAAGAATCTTGCTCGCAATATCACTCTCAGACTCATACGGATTATTAGCGTCTATTACCGTCTCTTTCCCATTATCCGTAATCGTTTTCTGATTTGCAGATTGATATAAACGGGACAGGCTGCTCCCTTTCTCAGTGACACCGCTCCTTGAATAATTCACCTGGCTCAGATCGCGGGTCCCGCCTGCCTGAATCAATAAGCTGTCCGGCCCTTTTGCCGCATCTTTCACATTTGTTTTGGAAGAATACCGCTGAAGCACTTGCTGAGCCATTACTTGATTTTTTATATAACGAGCGTTTAGGCGCATGTTTTTAACCTCCGCTTGAGATGATGTTCTAGTGTTTGTATCGGCTGTTTCCCAGTTGATTTTAACCTAAAATAACAAATGTTTACATCATGAGGGTTTTTATGTATGATGTAGTCAAAAAGGAGGAATTTTCCATGAAAAAGTATATATCTATACTATTTGTCAGTGCAATCTTATTATCAGGCGTATTGTTTGCACCTTCAGCCTCAGCCTCTGCGTCTCAAAAGAACTCATCACAAATAAGCGCCATTACAGGAAATCATTCATTTGAAACTGCCAATCCAGTAGGCTACTGGAAATATAAAAATATTGATACTGCCATATTGCCAAAAGGGGAAAAAGATTCGTATTTCACTTTCACGGCAAATAAGGGAGAAAGACTTTATGTCAGGAGTTCAACAAGAAGTGAATACAAGGGAATGGACATTGAAATTTATAATAAAAATAAAGTACTGATCAGTAAAGGCACAGAAGTGATAAATCCTGATACGGCGCTACCTTTTATCTATGCGAATACAGATGCGAAAGAAAATAACGAGACGTTCTACGTGAAAGTGTCCCGCGGCTCCTACACTGACGATATGTACTTTACACTCTCTATTTACGACCGAATCAAATCCGGCAGTGAGACCTTCTCATTCAGCGGTACAGCTGAAAATAAAGGGAACACAAGCCTCAGTCCGAATGGATCAGATTCAACTGTTCTTAGACTCGACTTAACCAAACAGACAAGCATTCCAAGAGACGCCACAGTGAAAAGAATCAACACCACCGCAACCCAAACACCAAGCCAAGGAAATACAAGCCACTACATCATGTCGGAAGAAAATAAAGTGTGGCACCGTGCACTTGCAAACAGCTCCACACAAGGGAATTACGGTATTACACTGGATGATAACCTCTCAGCGGCAAGCATCTGGAATTTTAAATACAACACACTTGCAACAGCAAAATCGACTATGAAAAATGTAAAATTGAAGATTGATTATGAGTACGATGTGACAACGCAGTTTTAATTAGAAGAACAGCCGCCCATTGGGCGGGCGGCTGTCTGCTTGGAGTTAAAGTGAATTTATGAGCCCGTGCCATGTCTTATCCTGTTATAACTTGATCAGTTGCTAAAATTCTTTTTTATGATATATAGCTGCGGCAATGAAAAATGAAATGATATATAAGATAACGCCGATCATGAGATATATAACCGGAACATATAAAGAAGGATTTATGTGCAAAAATGACAGCGGTATTTGTTCTGCTACATACCCAACGACACTTTGCAATCCAAAGGTAGCAAAAAGTCCCCCCATTGCCCCTCCAATTACAATAGCATCGGATTTTTCCGGGCCTATCATGTAGAGAAGAGGATAAACGATTGCACCGGCAAAGAGAACGATGAACGTTCCAAAAGAGACAATATTAAATATGCTGTCAATCGGTTCATCAGATCCCAGGCTGTATACAAAGAAAACACCATAAGATAGTACGGCTCCGATCACAACAATCAAAAGATAAAAGAAATAGTGGCTTTGAACAATATTTGTTCTGCTGACCGGTAAAGTCAGGACATACCTGTCATAGCCAGACTTGCTCTCATACTTTATAACCTCAAGTGCGGGCATGACGACAAACAAAATAATCAGCATAGCAACAAAACGATGCATTGAAGCATCCCCAAAATAAAAAATGACTGCTGATACCAATATGGCCAACCCCGTGTATGCAAAGAAACTTCGATAAACCAGGTAATAGTTAGTCAGTAACAGACCTCTCAATGTTTTCACTCCTCGTTAAAAAGACGCTGATTTCTTCTATGGAAATGGTGTTGGCCGTTACGCCATTCGGCAATTTCTGTTGATCCGATACAAGCACACTCCAATAAGATCCATGTTTCCTTTTTGCTAGAACGATATCTTCGTCAAGCTCAGCCAATTGGCCTTCATCAACGTCTATAACAGTATAGCTTTCAAGAACCTTATCTTTCTCTTCATTTAATAAAATTTCGCCATCTTTCATAATAATGATATGGCTGGCTATCTTCTCGACATCAGTCATAATGTGCGATGAAAGTAAAATACCGCCGTTGCTTTTACTCACAAAGCTTTTTAATTCATTTAACAGATCATCTCTTGAAGAGGGATCAAGCCCTCCCGTTGCTTCATCCAAAAGTAATAATTTTGCATTATGCGACAAAGCAACAGCTACGGATAACTTCATTGACATACCGCGCGAGAATGTATTCACTTTTTTGTCCATAGGTAAAGAGAAAGAATGAACCAACCGGTAAAAATGATCTTGGTCCCAAGCGTCGAATAGTTTCTTAAATACATGATTCAGCTGCTTTATCGTAAGGTGCGCAGGAAGATTCATCGCATCAAATACGACCCCAATATCTTCTTTGAACTTTATATGTTTATCCAGATTCTCTTTACCAAAAATTTTCACTTTACCTCTATCCTGAGAGATTAATCCTAATATCGTTTTAAATGTTGTTGACTTGCCTGCGCCGTTATCACCGATAAAACCGACAATTGATCCGGCAGGCACATTGAATGTAACATCCTTTAAAACTGCTTTATGGCCAAAAGATTTGCTGATGTTTCTGATTTCTAAAAGGTTTGACATCATTCCACTCCTATCATTGCTGTCAGGACTTTTTTAAGAATTGAACCGGATTATTGTAAAAATGTTGTTATTTTTATATCTAGTCGAGGTATTCATAATGGATCAGGAGTCGACAAATACAAAAGGGATTTTAAAGTCTTAAGCATAATGTGAAATTGTAATCGATTGATTACATTTATATAATGGACTATTCATGATGAAAATTGCTGGAGGTGATTACTTTCCGATGAGGCATGCACAAAACAATTTACTAATGATTACATTTATGGATGTTAACCGGAATGCATCTCGTATTATAAAGCAGGTGTTAATCCTTTTCAATATATAAAAGGGGATTTCTTTACAATCGCAAAGAGTATGTATTTCTCATTTCCGCATTAAAAAAACCCCTCTGGCTAATAATGCAGCTTTCGAATAAAGTTCAATTAAAAGCATTTTGCAAACGTTGATTTTATAATAGAAGAAACCCACACATTTTGAACAAAGTTTGATCAAAATGCGTGGGTTTGATTTTTGTGTGGAGTTTGGTTTTATAAAAAAGATTGATATAAAATATCAATTTCCCACTATGTATATGGCATTAACTAAATTCAAAGCAATCATTTAGTTAACACTTTGGTTAATTTCTTTTATAAAAGCTGTATAGTCAGATGCTTTTAGGTCACTTAAATTAGTATTGTTCCAATCACTTATATCAGATAAAAATTCACTGACGTTATTTGTGATACTCTTTATTCTTTTTAACTCCTGTAAAGGTTCAATCTTATTTGTATCTTGAGTTATTTTCTGAATCATTTCCGAGTATGCCTTCTCTTTCTCTTCCCAATAAGATATATATCCTATCCTTTGCTCAAAAGAATATATATTAGCTGCAATTGTAGTCGGTATCTCTGAAAGTGAAGGTACAAATTCTTTATCAGAATCTTTTAGTATAACTAATAACATTTTCTCTTTATATTCACGCGAACGCATAACTTCAGATATCTCATACATACAATTTACTGATTTTAAATATTGGTCACTAATAATACTAATAACAAAATCGTGTTTCCCAATAGTTTTCATGAAATCTTTAATACTATCTTTAAACTCAATGTTTCGAACATCTCTAGTCAAAGTATACCCCATATTTTTGAAATCATTATCAATTAAATCAGCAAACGCTACATCATTCCAACAATATGAAATAAATATCTTCTGGTTCTTCATCTGTTCAGCCACTCCACTATCACCAATTTTATAAATCGTTTTATTTACTGTTACTAATTCCTCTGCTTTATTAATAGAAATATAATATAGCCTAATGTCTTTTAAAGTAAAGTACTCACTTTTAATATTTATAATACCCTCTATCAAATTTTGAACTCTCTCCAAACCAAATCTAAAGGGAAAATTCTTTATTTCTAATCTTTTTCCATCATCTCGTATTCCAAAGACTATATCTCCACCGTTACTGTTCGAGTATGCAACAATTAATTTTGCTATTTCTTCATGACTCGCAATTGGGTGTATATATGTTGTATTCTGTCTATTATTTGTACTTATTTTGTTTTCAATATCTTTAATTGTTCTAAACACTAAAAAGTACCTCTCTTATAACTTAGTCAATGGAATTTTAGATATACCTGTTGTTTTAAGCAAATCACCTAAAGTAACCATTCGTTGTACTTCTCCATCATCCGTCCATAATTGATAGTTGACATCATCTAAAGCCTCTAATTCTTCATCATAATAAAATATTATTTTTTGATAATCACTTGGACGAATAATGATTCTAAAATCATTTCCGTTATACTTAGCCGGAAATACTGTATCAGAATACTTTTCATTCATCCATTCTTCTAAAGTTGCCGGAAGTGTATAATCTTTAAGTCTGCTTAAATACTTAAAAATATTTTCTGTACTTCTATGTAGTAATTTCTCAACATAGCGTTTCATTTCTTCGGATGAGGTAATAACATGTTTTAATTGATTGATAATATCTTCTTTACTCAGTTCAGAGTTAGTTACAATCTCCATTATTTTATCTCGATTATTAATAATTTCATCTAATTCTTCAAACTTAATGTTATTTTCCTCTATTTTTTCCGCTATTCTATATCTTCTCAGATTTTCTTCTGGAGAAGATAACATCATTCTCTTTGAATATAAATTCCCAAACCATTTTTTTGATTTTTCAGGATTTGATAGGAACCAATTAGTTAATCTATTAAATATTTTTTGGGTAGATTCATTTCTTTCTATCCTGTCAATAGTTTCCTCACTGAGAAGTTTTGATACTTTGAGCTCAATTTGATCAGAGCATATTTCATTAGTCTTAATTTTTTTGGGGTGTTCTTCGAAATAGTGTTCAAATGAAATAATATCTAGTTTCAATAACTGTCCTTCAATTTTCTCACCCAATAATGTTAAGATCTGTTTTAATTCTTGATCTATATTTTTATCAAGATAAATACAGGCGAACTGTACAAATTCATTAATTTGATTCGGTACAAATGCCGATTTTACAACTTCATCAATACCTGCATCCTTAATCCAAAGAGAAAAAAATGCATTTAACCACTCTGCATATAGAGTCTTATCATTCAAACAAGCAACTAATTTATCAATATTTGAATCTTCAAAAATATCGTTTATCCAAGAGAATCCAGCATTCTCTCCAAAAACCTCCGCCCAGCCTAAGTAAGTATCTTTAGTTGGTATCGATACTCCGTTATAATTAGATAAAACATCCCAAAGTAAGTCCTTATGTGTGCTTTTTTTTGTTTTTGGTATGCCTATTGCTACGTTACCATTATTATCCTTAAATGCTAATCGTTTCAAATCTTCCAAATGATTATGGATAGGAACAATTGGACTCTTCTCAATATGCTCTTTAATTTCTTTATAGCTATAAGCCTGAATATTTGATGAAGTAGAGGGTTTTAAAATGCAAATATTAAATTCATTTCTTGTCCTTTTACTTTCTGAACAATAATCTATTAATTCCTTGTATAAAGAGACAGCTACCTTTATTAATTCATTATTTACTGGATTGCTATCTCTAATAGCATTTCTGTCCCTTTCTACTTCAAATAATCCTGAATTAACTACTATAGGAAAACTAAATTTTTCAGTTCCTAATAGAGGAAATTCACAAAAGACCCTTGGCATGGCATCAGGAATTGGTAAGAAATATAATTTCTTGTCTTTACGTTCAATAGCACAACCAATAGTTACATTATTTTCATTTAATATTAGCAACTCTTTAATACTATCAGAAACGTTAATTTGAACAGCTTTTAGCTTGTTATTTGAACGTGAAGTTTCTACTTTCTCCTTTTTGTAACAATCACCATTGTATGTAATAGAGTTGATATTCTTATTAAAAGTTAATACATAAGGAATAGTCTCTTTTAAATCTTCTATCCCTTCCTCTACTGCTTCTTTTATGTCATCATCCTGTATTAAATAAACGAATTTTGTATCCTCATACTCTTCTTGTAATTCCTCTTGATTTCTGCTTACAAGATCTAATTGTTCTAGCATAATTTTTGTTTTATTCTTAATATCGCTATAATCATCTCCTGACCTATCAACAATGAACTCAAATTTTGTATACCTACTATCTTCTTGGCTAAACGACCCTTCAATTCGTACAACCTCTGATAATAAATGAGTCGACATAAAACCTGTTCCAAATTTTCCTGTTTTCTTTTCTTCTGAACTTTGCTTAGATGAGATTTGTGTGATTAAATCTAATAAATTTTCATACGAAAATGGCAGTCCATTATGACTAAATATGATTTGATTATTAGAGTAATCAATTTTTATATCTATTTTCTTACCTTTAGGTGTACAGTCTGATGCATTTTGAATTAGTTCCCATATCCATCTACGCCTAATAGTCTTTTTTTCTATTTCTGAAGACTCTCTTATCTTTTTCAATTCATCCCAAATTGTATTAGAACTCGCATCTAAAACTTTATTTAATAAAACCTCTTCATTAGACATAGTAATAATCAAACCTCTTTTTCCCTGTATTTTTCTGAATTCCCGGGTATTAATTTCTTTTTATTTTCGGCATTATAAGATTTGAGGAGCCTTCTATATTATTCATTTAAATATCCTTTACGAATTCTCCAACTCTCTTGATTTAAGTAAAGATGATAATATTACCTAGATCTCGAATGGGTTTAAAACTACTTCAAAAACATTAACTGATATTTCTCAGTATATTGATTTTGTACAACCTTCTAACCAATATTTATTCGTCTCCCTAAGCCTTTATCATAACAATGTGTTCTTTTGTTTTAAGAACTGTATGATGGTTTATTTCTAACTCATCTGCAACCTTTCATTGATAATATAATCTAATGATTATCTTGTATGCTAATATTATTTTCTAAATATTCAGTTAAATGTTATAATTATTGTTTTATATCAGATAGAAGGCTCCTACTATCTTCCTTATTCAATTTATTATAAACGATGAGCATCCTTATTGTAGTTAACACTTGAATGTTTAGCTCCAGTTTATGTATTTTTTAGCTCCTATACCTTTTTCAATCAATTTTTCTACTTAGTTTTCTGTTTAGACATGAAAATACCCCTTTAGATGAGTATATCTAAAGGGGTAGAACGGTGCAACTTTTTCCAGGAACAATACAAACTTTGAATTTAAAACAACATACTGTTTTCTTTCCTTGTCAAATCCTTATTCCACAGTCACACTCTTCGCAAGGTTGCGCGGTTTATCAACGTCACAGCCGCGGTGCAGTGCAGCGTAGTAAGCGATCAGCTGCAATGGCACAACAGATACCAGCGGAGCAAGCGCAGGGTTGACTTCCGGCAGGATGAATCTGTCGTCTGCGTCTTCTAAGCCTTTCAGCGAGATGATGCAAGTGTTGGCGCCGCGGGCTGCGACTTCCTTCACGTTTCCGCGGATGCTCAGGTTGACGTGTTCTTGTGTCGCCAGCGCAAATACCGGTGTTCCTTCTTCAATCAGAGCGATTGTTCCATGCTTCAGCTCGCCGCCGGCGAAGCCTTCCGCCTGGATGTAAGAAATCTCTTTCAGCTTCAGGGCGCCTTCGACACATACGAAGTAGTCAAGGCCGCGGCCGATGAAGAAAGCGTTTCTTGAAACAGTCAGGTACTCACGTGCGATCATTTCCATTTCGTCCTTCTGGTCGCAGAGGGCTTCCATGGCGTTTGCCGCAATACCTAATTCTTTGACCAAATCAAAACCGATATCAACGCCGTTGCGTTCTGCTGCAACGGACGCAACGATCGCAAGCACGGCAATCTGAGCCGTATACGCTTTTGTTGATGCAACCGCGATCTCAGGGCCTGCGTGCAGAAGCAATGTGTAATCCGCTTCACGGGAAAGCGTTGATCCCGGAACGTTTGTGATCGTCAGCGCTTTGTGACCCAGCGCTTTGACTTGAACAAGCACGGCGCGGCTGTCCGCTGTTTCTCCGCTTTGAGAAAGGAAGATAAAGAGCGGCTTCTTAGACAGAAGCGGCATGTTGTAAGAGAATTCACTCGCTACATGCACTTCAACCGGTACGTTTGCCCACATTTCAATATATTGTTTCCCGACAAGACCAGCGTGGTAGCTCGTTCCGCAAGCCACGATATAAATGCGGTCCGCTTCCGCCACGGCGTCAGCGACATCGCCGGCCACGGCCAGTCTGCCGTTTTCGTCCTGATACGTTTGGATGATTTTGCGCATAACAAGCGGCTGCTCATCCGTTTCTTTTAACATGTAGTGAGGGTATGTGCCTTTTTCGATATCACTGGCGTCAAGCTCAGCGATATAAGACGCACGTGTCATGACTTCACCGTCAAGGTTTTTAATCACGGCTTCGTCTTTTGTCACGATCACCATTTCTTTGTCCAAAAGCTCAACGTATTCATTCGTTACTTGAAGCATAGCCATCGCGTCAGATGCCACGACGTTAAACGTATCTCCAAGGCCGATTAACAGAGGGCTTTTGTTTTTTGCAACGTAAATGGTGTCTGTGTTTTCACCGTCAAATAATGCAATTGCGTAAGAGCCTTTTAACAGAGTCAGTGTTTTGCGGAACGCTTCTTCTGTACTAAGTCCTCCCGCCACAAATTGCTCGATCATTTGAACGACTACTTCAGTGTCCGTGTCGCTTTTCAGTTCAACGTTTTCAAGATATTCGCGCTTCAGCTGAACATAGTTCTCGATCACACCGTTGTGAACAAGTGTAAAGCGACCGAGTGCGCTTTGATGCGGGTGAGCGTTCAGGAAGCTTGGTTCGCCGTGAGTCGCCCAGCGTGTATGGCCGATTCCCGCTTGAGATTCAACCGTGTGATCCACCACTTCACGAAGGTCGGCGATGCGGCCTTTTTCTTTGTACACATGCACGCCCTGCTCATTCGCCACAGCGATACCGGCAGAGTCATAACCGCGGTACTCAAGCTTCTCTAATCCTTTTAACAAAATCTCTTTCGCATCAAGCTGACCGATATAACCTACAATTCCACACATATTTTCTTCCTCCTAAAGGTGCAAAAGGAGACGAAGAAAGTCAAATTACAAGGGGACTTTCAATCGTCCCCTCCCACATGTTTTTTTGGAAGATCATGTGATTTCTCTTTGTTCGGAGAGTCGCCCCTCCGGTTTGAAGAAATCCTTACGGCTGTGATCTAAATGAATCAGCCGGGAGGCATCCGCCGAAAATTCGATAACCTCCATCCTCGTCAACTAAGCCGTTTTTCGGGCGCTTAGTTCGGGCGCTGTAATTATAAAAGATGCAAACAATCCCGCCTTTCCTGCAAGTGAAAAACAAAGGCTGAACAAGCTTGATTTTACAGCATGTGCCAAGGACGGTCAATTATTTTTTGCCGCCCCGGCATCATGTTTACTATCATATTATGCTGATCGCACTTGTCTTGTTCGCTCTCTGCTTATAAACTTCGCTACTCCGCTCCCATTTCTGTCCGCACGACATCCACGATTTTTGTGACATATTCGTCACAAAGCTCTTTTGTTCTCGCTTCGGCCATCACTCGGACGAGCGGTTCGGTGCCTGACGGGCGCACTAAAATCCGGCCGTCTCCGTTCATTTCTTTTTCCACTTCAGAAATAACGGCCTTCACCTTAGCGTTTTCTTCTACCTTATATTTATCCGTCACTTTCACGTTCACTAAGAGCTGCGGGAATTTTTTCATTTCATCCGCAAGTTCTGAAAGGGTTTTGCCGGACGCCTTCAGCGTATTCACAAGCATGATCGCGGACAAAAGACCGTCGCCGGTAGTGTTGTAATCAAGGAAAATAAGGTGCCCTGACTGCTCGCCGCCGACATTATAGCCGTCTTTTTTCATCGCTTCTACGACATAGCGGTCGCCGACTGCCGTTTGAACGCTTTTGATTTCTTCTTTTTCAAGCGCTTTGTAAAAACCGAGGTTGCTCATCACAGTCGATACGACGGTATCATCCTTCAGACGGCCCTCTGATTTCAAATACTTCGCGCATATGTACATAATCTGATCACCGTCGACGATGTTTCCTTTTTCATCAACAGCAATGAGGCGGTCGCCGTCTCCGTCAAACGCAAGGCCGATATCGGCGTTTTTTTCTTTGACGAAAGCACTCAGTGCTTCCGGGTGTGTAGACCCGACGCCATCATTAATGTTTAATCCGTTCGGAGACGTCCCCATTGTAGACACGTCAGCATCGAGATCGGCAAAAAGGTGCGTCGCAATGGATGATGTCGCACCATGGGCGCAGTCAAGCGCTACATGAATGCCTGTGAAATCTTCGTCCGCCGTCTGCTTTAAAAATTGCAGATACTTTTGAACGCCTTCAAAATAATCGTTTACAAGCCCGAGGTCCGCGCCTGTCGGTCTCGGCAGCTTATCTTCCGGTTCATCCATGAGACGTTCAATCTCGGCCTCCTGCTCATCAGAAAGCTTAAAGCCGTCCCCTCCGAAAAATTTAATTCCGTTATCCTGTACGGGGTTGTGAGAAGCGGAGATCATGACGCCCGCCTCAGCATCCATGGCTTTCGTTAAATAGGATACCCCCGGCGTAGAAATAACGCCGAGGCGCATCACTTCAGCTCCGATCGATAAAAGTCCGGCGACAAGGGCTCCCTCCAGCATATGTCCGGAGATACGTGTATCACGGCCGATCAGCACTTTCGGGCGCTGCTTATCTTTGGTCAGGACATAACCGCCAAAACGCCCAACTTTAAAGGCCAGCTCTGGCGTAAGCTCGCTGTTGGCAACACCTCTTACACCATCTGTTCCAAAATACTTGCCCATTTTGTATCGCTCCTTTTTCATTCTGTTGAAGAAGAATCAGCGCTTGATCCGTCTTCATCCTGGTCTTGATTTTGATCCTGGTTTTGACTTTTATTCTGATCGCTGTCAGTATCGTCTTCCCGGTTCTTGTTCTTGTCTTTGTCTGCGTCTCCGCTTGTGCCGTTCTTATTGCCGGAATCAGCGGAGCCGCCGTCATTTTTATTTGAACTTGTGTTTTTCTTAGAAGTCAGCTTGATCTTAACCGTGTCTTTAGACAGGGACCATGTGACGTTTTGCGGGCCGTTTACTTCTAGCTTTACAGAGTGCTCTCCGTCATCCAAGTCCGAGACATTGGCATACAGTTCAATGTCCGACTTTTTCAGCGCCTTAATGTTGGCGGGAGAGCCTTTGGCCGTAATATTTATCGCCTGCGATTCAGGATCGAGAAACTCAATCTGCTGTGAGCCTCCCAGTCCGACCGTCTTGATTCCGACATTGTCAAAATCCTTTTTGTCTTCACTGTCCACTTTAACATGAAGCGTGATTTTTTCCGGTGATACCTTGGTGACACCCTTAGGAAGCGGGATATCGGCATTGATATCGGTATCTTTATCAATTTTGCCTAAATCAAGAGATACGCCGTCAATAAATTCAAGTGAATCCAGCACATCCTGCGGACCGTAAACCGTCACCTCACTCGGATTCGAGTCAATGCTCGCAACGCTCACCCCGTCCGGAAGACTTCCCTTCCTTTCGATTTTGAAAGGAAGCTTTTTGCTCGGACTGGCTACGGGAACCGTCACTTTAATGACTGACGGTTCAACATCAACAGGAAGTGCGTTGCCGTCTTTGTCATAGACGGTCACCTTCACTTCCTTTTCAATGGTCTCATTTGCATTTTCTAGGTTCACGGATGCTTTGACAAGTGAAATGTTATCAATCACATTTTTCGAACCTGTAATCTGCACGTTTTTCGGGCTGATAATCGGCTGCTGAGGGGTATATCCCTTTTTCATTTTGCTTTTATTGTAGTATTCAACTTCCACGGGAAAACTCTCAGCCGTTTTTTCCTGAATCGTAACCGTCGTGACTGACGGGTTAATGGAGATCGTCAGTCCGTCCGATACGTTTTTCGCCTTCAATTCGACCTTATGAGTCCCGGTCTTCAGCTTATTCATATCGGCGTATATCTCAAAATTCTTCGTCTGTCTCGCCTTTTTCACCGCGCTTGTCGAGCCTTTAATCGTGACATTTACGGTCTGGGGCACGCCGGTGACGACATAGTTCGCTTCATCATAGTATGCTTTTACAGGAATATCAGTAAGCGTAGCCTCGTCAGTCGTTGATGTCGGAAAAAAGGATTCCCCCGGCTTTTTCGGAGTCGGCGCCTGGTTGTTGTTAACCGCAACGTAAAGCAGCAGCGCAAAGAGCAATGCAATGATCTTTACAGCCCAGCGGTTGTTTAAGAATTTATCCATTTTTCTTGCCCCTCCAGTACCAGCGGTTAGAAGAAGTATCTCTGGCGTTTTTCTTAAACTCGGCTTCAAGCATTTCTTTCAGTGCTTCTTCCGTCAATTCTCTGTGAAGGTCTCCGTTTTTGGCCACACTGATGGCGCCCGTCTCTTCAGATACAATAATGGTTAAGCTGTCCGTCACTTCACTGATGCCGACAGCCGCTCTGTGACGCGTCCCCAGCTCCTTTGAAATAAACGGGCTTTCAGAAAGCGGCAGATAACAGGCAGCCGCCGCAATCTCGTTATTTTTCATAATGACCGCTCCATCATGCAGCGGTGTATTCGGGATGAAGATATTAATCAAAAGCTCCGAGCTGACCTGCGCATTAAGCGGGATGCCCGTCTCAATATAATCGCCCATTCCCGTATCGCGCTCAATCGCGATGAGTGCGCCGATGCGGCGTTTCGCCATGTAGCTGATCGATTTTGTAATCGCTTCAATTGTCTTATGCTGCGCTTCCTCCACGGGGGTTCCGCTCCTGGAAAAGAACCGGCCCCGTCCGAGCTGTTCAAGCGCCCGTCTCAGCTCAGGCTGGAATATAATGATGATCGCTAAAAATCCCCATGTTATCGCTTGGTCCATCAGCCACTGAAGCGTGCTGAGTCCCAAATATGAACTGGCCATCCGGACCAATACGATGACGACGATTCCTTTTAAAAGCTGAACCGCCTTCGTCCCGCGTATGACCATGATTAATTTATATATCACATACCAAACAAGGAGAATATCAACGGCATTGCCGAGGTATTGCAAAAATGGGATGTCCTCAAAAGCCATTTCCTCGTCCTCCAAGAATTCAGTCATTTCGTTTTTCTGTTATGAATTGTGCTGCATGAGCAATATGTACATCATATAGCGTGCTCATTATACCACATTTTGATTTCTCAAGTGAAATGAGCCAGCGCGGCGATGCACAAAAAAAGAGTAAAGCGATTATACGCTTTACTCATCTTCACTCGGGTCCAAAGCGCTCACGACGCCCTGGCCCGCCGATTTCAGTTCGTACCAGACCCAGTCAAACAATTGGTTAATCTCTTCAATCTGCCCGGTGACTTGTCCGGCTGAGGCCATGTATTTTTCTCCGTTGACGACGGTCACATTGCCGTCGACTTTTCCTTCAATGAACAGCTTGCCGTTTTTTACTGTGACATCGCCCTTTACGGTCTCGCCTTCAGGGACGGTGACCGTGTGATTCTGCACGACAAGGTTCGGCTGTTTGGACACACTGAAATTGTGGTCATTATGCCAGCTGTTGAAAAAACCGCCGCCCATTAAAATCACAAAAACCGCTGCGGCTGCAATCATCGGATGAGTTTTGATCCATCGTTTTACAGAAGCGCGTTTTTTCTCTTTTGGAAGATTCGCCATAACTTTGGCAGTAAAATCAGCAGGGGCCGTGACATGCGATGTGCTTCGGACGAGTGCTATGGATTTCTCCATTTCATGAAAATGCCGTTTGCAATTCCCGCATGACTGCAAATGTTGTTTTAATACGTTTTCATCTTCAGGAAGGATATCTCCATCAAGATGCTTATGCATAAGCTGCACGATCTGTTCAGGACAGCTCATTTCATCACCCCACTTAAAGATCCCTCAATTGTTTTCTAAGAGCCTCTCTGCCTCTGTGTATCCTTGTCTTGACGGTGCCGACAGGGATATTCAGAATCTCCCCGATTTCAATTAAAGAGAGTTCGTCAATATACTTTAATACAATAACCGTTCTGTACTTGTCAGGCAGCTTTAAAATCTTTTTCTGAATTGTGTCCGACAGCTCCAATGACAATACGGCGTCTTCAGGGAGAACCCCGTCCGCGGCGATCTGCGAATACATCGTCAGCCCTTCTGCTCCCGCTACTTCTGCGTCCAGATAGTAATCAGGCTTTTTCTTGCGGATGCGGTCAATGGTCAGGTTGGTCGCAATTCTGTAAAGCCACGTTGAAAACTTTCTGTTGATATCGAAACTGTCGATATTGACATACGCTCTGATAAAAGCTTCCTGCGCAATATCTTCCGCTTCGTGAACATTGCCGAGCATGCGGTAGCAAAGCTGGTAAATCTTATCTTTATAAAGGTCAACGATTTCTGCAAACGCATTTTGATCGCCTTTTTTGACTTGCTTGATTCTTTTTTTAATCAGGTTTTCCATGTTTTATCTTACCTCTGCCCTTCACCGGTCTGTATCTATACGTTGATTGTTTTAAAAGGTTTCATTTTTTTTATACATTTATTTTACCAAATTTCAGGCAGGGTGTAGATGGAAAATACAGAATATACTGCCTTAACAGCAGCTTAAAAATAGTATATCTGATGAACAATCAGAAATCGAAACAAAATGCTGATAAAAAAAAGACACCTTTATGCAAAAGGTGTCTAAGACTGGGCTAGCTGGATTCGAACCAACGCATGACGGAGTCAAAGTCCGTTGCCTTACCGCTTGGCTATAGCCCAAAAATGGTGGAGGGGGGCAGATTCGAACTGCCGAACCCTGAGGGAGCGGATTTACAGTCCGCCGCGTTTAGCCACTTCGCTACCCCTCCGTATTTTTTTGAAAAACAGTGCCGGCCAGAGGACTTGAACCCCCAACCTACTGATTACAAGTCAGTTGCTCTACCAATTGAGCTAGGCCGGCAAATATGGTGGAGGATGACGGGCTCGAACCGCCGACCCTCTGCTTGTAAGGCAGATGCTCTCCCAGCTGAGCTAATCCTCCATATGACCCGTACGGGATTCGAACCCGTGTTACCGCCGTGAAAGGGCGGTGTCTTAACCGCTTGACCAACGGGCCGTTATGTCCGCGTCGAGCTGACAAAAGTTATTATATACAGGTTGTACCCCATTTGTAAAGAGGAAAATTATTTTTTTTATTTTCAAACTTTTTTACCCGTTTTTTAACTGAAAAACTCATCCCTCCTCTCTTATTTCATTTATGATGAAAGTATCAAAATATTGAAGGGAATGGACACAGATGATCTTAGTCAGCTCTTGTCTCGGCGGTATCGAATGCAGGTATAACGGCTCTCACGCCGCTTCGGAAAAAATCCGCAGACTCGTAGAAGAAAAGAAAGCTGTTATGGTCTGCCCCGAACTTTTGGGCGGCTTCACCACTCCCCGCGAACCGGCGGAAATCATCGGCGGCACGGGCGAAGACGTGCTGAACGGAACAGCAAGAATCGTAACGGCATCAGGCGAAGACGTTACGGCTTTATATATGGACGGCGCGGAAAAAACATTAGCATACGCAAAAGAAATAGGCGCCGCCACGGTCATCCTTAAAGAAAACAGTCCGTCCTGCGGCAGCAGCTTTATCTATGACGGCACTTTCTCAGGAAAAAAAATAATCGGAGACGGCATCACTTCCGCTCTTTTAAAACGGGCAGGCTGCCGTGTTCTATCAGAAGATGAATTGGATCAATTATAAAAAAGGAGAGTAGATATCATGGATGTAGCCCTGTCCTTTTATAAACCGGAGCATGCAGACGGGCTGAACGGGTTTGTGCTGAGTGAAGAAGATAAAAAGTTCACAGCTCTCCCGAAGGATGTACTGCCGCAGGCTCTTGTCATCCGGGATCGCTACCCGACAGTCATTTTAAATGAAGACCGCCCCGTCGGTTTTTTTATTTTACATACCTCAAAAGAAACCATTGCCCCGTATTCGAATAATGTGTCTGCCATTTTGCTGAGTGCGCTGTCCTTACATGCGCCGCATCAGGGAAAAGGTTATGCCAAACAAGCGATGCTGCAGCTCCCCGCTTTTGTCGCAAATTACTTTCCTTGGTGTGATGAAATCGTGCTTGCTGTAAACCATCGCAATCATCGTGCAAAGAACCTGTACCGGTCTTCCGGTTTTATTGATAAAGGTCGTCGCAGGATCGGCCCCATCGGTGAACAGCACATTCTGCATCATTTTTTGTGAAAGCGCTTGATTATTCATCTCATCCCTGCCGATTTTTCTTGAAACATCTATTCAGAAGCCCATATACTTCAAGTATTAACGACTTGGGAGGGTACAATCATGATAGACCGGCTTAACATTCACAGATTGACCACAGAAACCAGAAATCCGCAGACCGCTTCAATCCATCAAGCAGACACGATAGAAATTCTCCGCATCATTAACGAAGAGGATTTCAAAGTGGCTGAAGCCGTTCAGCAGGTGCTGCCCGATATTCAGATTGCCGTTCAATTCGCCCATCAATCATTACGGCGAAACGGCAGGCTGATTTATGCGGGAGCGGGCACAAGCGGCAGACTCGGTGTACTGGATGCGGTTGAATGCCCGCCTACATACAGCGTAAGTCCCGACACCGTCATCGGTCTGATGGCCGGCGGAGCAGACGCCTTTTTGCAAGCGGCTGAAGGTATAGAAGACAGCGAGGAAACCGGCGCTCTCGATCTCAAAACGATTGGGCTTACCGCAGAAGACAGCGTAATCGCCATCGCGGCAAGCGGGCGCACGCCGTATGCGGCCGGTGCGCTGAAATACGCAAAAACAATCGGCGCCAAAACCGTCGCGCTCACATGCAATAAACACTCATTGATCAGCACTTATGCCGATCACAGCATTGAAGTCGTCGTCGGCCCCGAAGTGATTACAGGGTCAACACGAATGAAAGCGGCGACGGCACATAAAATGATTCTGAACATGATTTCCACGGCCGTGATGATCAAAAGCGGCAAAGTGTACGAAAATTTAATGGTGGACGTTCATGTCAGCAACGAAAAATTGAAAGAACGCGCAATCGGCATTATTCAAAGCATCACGGGCGTTCCGTACGACAAGGCAAAAGAAACGCTTGAGGCCGCAGGCAGCCATGTCAAAACGGCAATCGTCATGCTGAAGACAAATTCAGACGAAACACACGCGAAGGCACTGCTCAAAGAAGCAGACGGCTTCATTGACAAAGCCATTGAACAGCACGTTTCAAAAGAAAAAGAACGCTGATCGTTCTTTGGTGAAAAATAATGTGCTTTTACGAGCCCGCGCCGTTTTCATGATCGGCGCAGGCGCTTTTAGGACGCGTTTCAGGCACAGCTCCCCGGGAAAAATCGTACGGACAAAGGAGGATCTCCATGAGCAAAGAGGCATTTTATCAGTCACTGGCCAAAGACATCCTGGACAATTGCGGCGGTTCATCGAATATTTCAGGCTTTACCCACTGTATGACACGCCTGAGGATTACACCTTTAGATCAGGACAAAACGGATATTGAAGCGCTGAAACGGCTTGACGGGGTAATAGGCGTCGTCGAAGCCGAAACACTGCAGATCATTCTCGGTACGGGTGTCGTCAATCATGTCGCCGACGCTTTCGCAAAACTTATGTCATCCGGAAAAAACATTGATTTAAAAGAAGCCGCCTCACGGAAAAAAGCCGATCTCAACAGAAAAAACACCACACCCATCACACTGTTTCTGAGAAAAATATCAAGCATCTTCATTCCCCTTATTCCCGCACTCATTGCATCAGGTTTAATCACCGGTATTACGAAAGCCGTCATTCAGGCCGGCTGGCTCCCGAAAGAATCCCAAATCGCACTTATTTTAACGGTTATCGGTTCAGGCTTATTCGCTTACCTCGGCGTCCTTGTCGGCATCAATGCGGCGAAGGAATTCGGCGGGACACCCGCGATGGGCGGCCTTGCGGGCATATTGATCCTTAACCCTGAGATCGCCAATATCAGTTTGTTCGGAGAGAATCTGCTCCCTGGCAGGGGAGGATTAATCGGCGTTCTTTTCGCTGCGGTTTTTATCGCTTATACCGAACGGTTTATCAGAAAGTACGTCCATCAATCCATCGACATTATCGTCACGCCTACATTGTCTTTACTTATCACCGGGCTGGTGACATATGTCGTTTTTATCCCTGCAGGCGGTTTTATTTCTGATCTGATTACATCAGGTTTATTGTCGCTGCTGAATGTCGGGGGAGTGCTCTCAGGGTTTGTACTGGGAGCCGCCTTCCTGCCGCTTGTCGTCACCGGCCTGCATCAGGGCTTGACTCCCGTACATTTGGAATTAATCCGATCAATCGGAGATGACCCGCTTCTTCCGATTCTCGCGATGGGAGGCGCGGGTCAAGTAGGGGCGGCCTTCGCCATCTTTATGAAAACAAAAAAAGCCTCATTGAAAAGAGCGATCGGCGGAGGACTTCCATCCGGTCTGCTCGGAATCGGAGAGCCGCTCATCTTCGGCGTCACGCTCCCGCTCGGCCGGCCGTTTTTGACGGCGTGTTTAGGGGCGGGAATCGGCGGCGCCTTTCAAGCCCATTTTCAGGTGGCTACTTTTTCAATCGGTGTCTCCGGCCTTCCGCTCTCGTTTCTCGTACAGCCGGCTCAAATCGTTTTGTATATCATCGGTCTCTTCATCTCTTACGCGGCGGGCTTTGTCTTCACTTATGCGTTCGGATTTAAGGATGACATGGCTGCTGAATTTGAATAAACCGGGAGGGATCAGAATATGAAAACACTGACAGCCGCCATACTCACAATGGTCATCAGCCTCTCTTTTCTGCCGCAGCACAAAGCCGAAGCCCAATCCAAATTATACGACGCAGCAAAGCTCAGAAAGGTTGATCAAATGATTGAAAAAGACATCGCAGCAGGATTCCCCGGAGCCGTCCTCGTCGTCGTAAAGGACGGACGGGTGATCAAAAAGAAAGCATACGGCTACAGCAAAAAATATGACGGGAACACCCTTTTATCCCGTCCGAAAAAAATGAAAACATCAACCATGTTTGATCTAGCTTCCAATACAAAAATGTACGCGGCGAATTTTGCATTACAGCGACTCGTCAGCCAGGGAAAGCTTGATGTGTATCAAAAAGTCTCGGCTTACCTTCCTGATTTCAAAGACAGAAAAAGCGATCCGATTCAAGAAAAAGACCGCATTCGCGTCATCGATGTGCTCCAGCATCAATCCGGTTTGCCGGCAAGCTTTTATTTCTATCAGCCGGACACCGCAGGCCCTTTGTATTCACAAGAACGGGATAAAACGATCCGTTTTCTCACCCAAATCCCGCTTGAATACAAACCGGGAACAAAACACGTATACAGCGATATCGGTTACATGCTTCTCGGCTGCATCATTGAAAACATAACCGGAAAAACCCTTGATGCCTATGCGGAACAAGAATTGTACAAACCGCTGAAACTGACGCACACACTGTTCAACCCGCTGCAAAAAGGCTTTAAAGAAAAAGCATTCGCAGCTACTGAACGTTTAGGCAACACACGTGACGGAGTCATCCATTTTCCTCACATCAGGACGTATACGCTGCAGGGGGAAGTTCACGATGAAAAAGCATTTTACTCAATGGGAGGGGTGTCCGGTCACGCCGGGCTGTTTTCCAGAGCTGATGATATGGCCGTCCTTCTTCAAGTCATGCTGAACGGAGGCAGTTATAAACACGTTTCTCTCTTCAATAAAAGAACGGCCGATTTGTTCACAACGGCGGCATCCTCTGATCCGACTTTCGCTCTCGGCTGGCGGAAAAACGGCAGCCCGGATATGGAGTGGATGTTCGGCCCTTATGCAAGCAGGCAGGCATATGGCCATACGGGATGGACCGGCACCGTCACGATTATTGATCCCGCTTATAAGCTGGGGATCGCACTTTTAACCAATAAAAAGCATTCCCCCGTCGTCAGTCCCGGTGAAAACCCGAATGTTTTTGAAGGGGATCTTTTTCCGACCGGAAGCTACGGCAGCGTCATAAAAACGATTTATGAAGCCATTGAATGACAACCCATGTCTTTTGTCCAAACTATGAAGGCAGGAGGGCACCATCATGAAACTTGTCATCTCAGCTGTATTACTGTTGTTCATTGTTTTCGGCACGCATCATGTATCGACAAAACCGGACATTCCGTCACAGGCGGAACAAGCGGTATCCCGTATGACATTAGATGAAAAATTAGGGCAGATGCTCATGCCTGATTTTCGCAATTGGCAAAAAAAGGGGCAGTCATCACCTGAGGCTCTTACCCAAATGAATGACGAAGTCGCAGGGCTTATTCAAAAGTACCGGTTCGGCGGCGTTATCTTATTTGCAGAAAATGTAAAAAACACTGAACAAACGGTACGCCTGACAGATGCCTTTCAAAAGGCGAGCCCTGACATTCCGCTATTATTAAGCATTGATCAGGAGGGCGGCATCGTAACTAGACTTGGTGAGGGCACTCATTTCCCAGGCAATATGGCGCTCGGAGCCGCTAGAAAAACAGCCTACGCGTCCCAGACCGGCGCCATTATCGGGAAAGAACTGAAAGCACTGGGCATTAATACGAATTTCGCTCCCGTTCTCGATATCAATAATAATCCCGGAAACCCTGTCATCGGCGTCAGGTCGTTCAGTTCAGACCGAGATCTGACAGCTTCACTCGGCCTTGCCTCAATGAAGGCTCAGCAAAAGCAGGATGTCGCTGCCGCCGTCAAACATTTCCCGGGACACGGCGACACGGATGTCGACAGCCACTACGGCCTTCCGCTTGTCACCCACAATCAAGAAAGGCTGCGTCAGATTGAACTTTATCCGTTCCGGAAGGCCATTCAGGCCGGAGCTGATATGATCATGACAGCCCATGTGCAATTTCCCGCGTTTGACGATACAACCTATAAAAGCAAGCTGGACGGTTCAGACATCCTCGTACCCGCCACACTCTCGAAAAAAGTGATGACTCATCTTCTCCGTGGAGAAATGGGATTTAACGGCGTCATCGTTACGGATGCATTAAATATGAAAGCCATTGCCGATCATTTCGGCCAGGAAGAGGCGGTCGTCATGGCCGTAAAAGCAGGAGTCGATATTGCCCTGATGCCGGCCCAAGTGACATCGCTGCAAACGGAAAACCGCTTTGCCCGGGTTCATTCCGCTTTAAAAAAGGCGGTACAAAAAGGGGAAATTCCGCTGCAGCAAATTAACAAATCAGCGGAACGCATCATTTCCCTGAAAATAAAAAGAGGGATATATCCCTCCCCGAAAGAGAAAAATCTGAAAAAGAAGATTGCAAAAGCAAAGAAAACCGTCGGCAGCAAAAATCACCTGAAAGCGGAAAAACAAATCGCGGAAAGGTCCGTCACCGTCTTACAAAACAAAAACCGCACGCTCCCATTCAAACCGAAAAAGAACAGCCGCGTTCTCATTGCCGCTCCATATGAAGATCAAACAGCGTCAATGGAACAAACCATTCGGCAGCTCATCAAAAAGAAAAAAATCCGGCCGGTAACCATCAGTAAAATGAACTTCGCCGAGCGTACATTTCATGATGAACACAAAAAGCAGATATCTGACGCTGATTACGTGATTACAGGCTCATATGTTGTGAAAAATGATCCTGTCGTAAACGACGGCGTGATTGACGATTCCGTCACAGATCCCGGCAAGTGGACGACTGCATTTCCGCGGGCCGTCATGAAAGCCGCACAATCGAACCAAAAACCCTTTGTGCTGATGAGCCTGCGTAATCCATATGACGCTGCGAACTTTGAAGAAGCTGAAGCCCTTATCGCAGTCTACGGCTTTAAAGGATATACAGACGGACAATTTCTCCAGCCAAACATTCCGGCAGGCGTTGAAGCGATATTCGGACAGACAAAACCGCAAGGCAGGCTGCCCGCTGACATTCCTTCCGTCACGCATCCGGGAACGACACTGTATCCTTATGGTTTCGGTATCAATCTGAAGACCGGAAAACCGCTTTAAACAGGAGGACTGATCATGAAAACACAAACGGCTGCGCTTATTGCCGGATTAGTCGTCATCAGTGCTATGACGGCAGTCTCGGCGGCTTCTGACAGAAACCTTCATACCGCCAAGAAACCAAGCATCCAAACAGGCATCGACCGCCTGCTGAAAGATTATAAACAGGAACTGAAGGGAAAAAGGGTCGGGCTGATCACCAACCCGACCGGTGTGAACAATTCATTGAAAAGCAGCGTTGACGTGCTGTATGAGGCACCAGACATCCACTTGACGGCATTATTCGGACCGGAGCACGGTGTCCGCGGCGATGCTCAGGCCGGAGACAAAGTCACATCCTATATAGACGAAAAAACAGGGCTTCCCGTCTACAGCCTGTACGGGGAAACGAGGAAACCGACGCCTGACATGCTGAAAGATACAGATGTGCTGATTTTCGATATTCAGGATGTCGGAACGCGATACTACACCTACATTTATACAATGGCCTATGCCATGGAAGCGGCAAAAGAAAAAGGCATTCCTTTTTATGTATTGGACCGGCCGAATCCGCAAGGCGGACGAAATCCGGACGGCCCGGTTCTTGAACCGGATTACGCTTCATTTGTCGGACTGTATCCGATCCCGCTGAAGCACGGCATGACGATCGGTGAGCTTGCTCTTTTATTCAATAAAGAGTTTCATATCGGCGCCGACCTAACCGTCGTAAAAATGAAGCGCTGGAAGCGGACGATGACGATTGAAAATACCGGTCTGCCGTTCGTCCTCCCTTCGCCTAATATCCCGACCCCGGACAGCATATTCGCATATTCGGCGACAGGACTAATCGAAGGCACAAACGTATCCGAAGGAAGGGGCACGACAAAGCCGTTTGAACTGATCGGCGCGCCTTATATGAAAAGCACCGAGCTCGAAGAACGCCTGAACAGTCTCAAGCTTCCGGGCGTCACCTTCAGAGCCGCATCATTTATCCCCAGCTTCTCCAAGCACCAGGGCAAACTGTGCCACGGCGTACAAGTCTACGTAACAAACAGAAACACATTTGAAGCGGCAAAAACAGGGCTTTCCATTCTGAAAACCATGCATGACTTATATCCGAATGACTTTTCATTCTTGCCGACAGGCTCTTTTGACAAGCTGATCGGTAACGGCTGGGTACGCAAAAAAATAGAAAAAGGCACTTCCATTGAAGACATCACCGGCACATATCAACGCCGGCTGGACCAATTCAAAACTATAAGAAAACAATACCTCATATACTGACAACATTCGTGTTACACGTGTAACATTTTGACGCATTTCACATTTCCGCTTTTTATAGGAAAACATTCATTTATTTGGTACAATTTAAATGATAACAGTTATCATTTAAATGAATGTTTCCTAAAAGGTGGTTTCTCATGAAAAACATATTATTCTTTCAGCCCATTGATATCATCTCCGTAAAAAAAACAGCCGACCTTCTGTCAGAGCATCAGCTCACTGATTCCCCCGTATTGATCTTTCATGTGAAAGGCGAGGGACAAATTGATATCGGAACAGACAGCTTTCCGCTGCAGAAGGAAACGCTCTACATCTGTCCTTGTGATGAGACATTCAATATTGCCCCTATACCGTCAGGCGGCATCCATTTATATATCGTCAGACTCCGTGTTTTCTCCTATTCATCAGATGATGAAGCGATGCTTCCGGATAACGGGGAAGACATCTTCCACGGACTTCAGCAAATGAATTTACAAACGGTTGATCATTTGACAAGCCGGCTTCAGTCACTTTCTGAAAACGTGCGATCGGCAGATGCATTGCAGAAAATGAAATATACAGCCGACTTTCAGCAGCTGATGTACGACCTATATGCCGCAAAAGTATGCCATCAAAATAATACGAAAGCGGCGATCGAACAGACAAAACAATTCATACATGCTCAGTCCGACACAAAAATCACGCTCACCCAGCTCGCTCATATGGCGGGAATCAGTCCCAAGCATTACAGTGAAACCTTTAAAAAACTATACGGGCAGAGCGTAACTGAATATATCACAGACATCCGCATAACCAATGCGAAAAAACTGATGGCCAAAGCAAACTGCAAACTGCGGGAAATCGCTCATCAAATCGGCTACCAAGACGAATTTTATTTCAGCCGCATCTTTAAAAAACATACCGGCAGCTCACCTACAAGCTATATGAAAAAAAGGCGCACAAAAATGGCCGCGTACGGAAAAGAAACGATGGGGCATCTGATTCCTCTGCATCACGTGCCTTATGCTGCGGCGCTGCACCCGAAATGGACGGCCTATTATTACAAACAATTCTCTTCCGATATTCCGGTTCACCTGAGTGCTTTCCGCTATAATGCAAATTGGGAAGAGAACCTGCACACGCTTTCCCAAGCTGCCCCGGACATCATTTTCAGTCTTGATTCTGTCAGTGAAGAAGAAAAACAGCGCCTGAATGACATCACTGACGTTTTTTACCTTCCGGCTCAAGAGAATTGGAGAGACCAGTTTCTTCGCACCGCCGCATATTTGAATGAAGAGCAGGAAGCGCGGCACTGGCTTAAAGCTTATCAAAGTCTCGCCCATTCAGCGAAAGATGCTCTGAAACACGTGCGGCATCAGCGGTTCTTATTTGTCCGTGTATATAAAGAAAATATGTACATCGCCCATAACAACAGTATTGAGGATGTCTTCTTCGGTGATTTAGGCTTTGCCTCCGCAAAACCGGAATCTTTTGCTCCTGACGAAAAGATTTCCTTAGAAATGCTTGCGGATTGCCAGGCTGACTGCATCATGCTTTTCACTTGTAAAGAACCGGAAACGCTTCGTTATTTTCAGCGGATTCAGCAGACCGGAATATGGCAGAACCTTAGAGCCGTCAGCAATAAACGCGTGTTTCCCATATCATCTGACCCGTGGATTGAATATTCTCCAAGCGGACATCAGCGGATGATCGAGCAAAGCATTTCCATTTTATCCGAAGATCGTCCATGGTAATGCCGGAAATTATCCATGGTCTTATCCCTGTTCATTCTCTATAATTCCAATTGATAATAGTTATCAATTGAACAGGAGGAACAATAGATGAAGAAATTGGCATTCGCTTTCATGATTTTGCTTTTGGCTTTCACGGCCGCGGCTTGCGGAAGCTCAGAAACATCTGATACAGCAAGTAAAGGAAAGGACGCTTCTTCAGATAAAAAGAAAATCGAATATCTCGGAAAAACATATGAAGTCAAAGCGCCGACTGACAAAATCGCCATTACAGGCAGCGTAGAATCAATGGAAGACGCCAAATTGCTTGACGTTCATCCGGCAGGAGCAATTTCTTTCTCCGGCAAATTCCCGGAACTGTTTAAAGATATTACAGATAAATCCGTATCTACGGGAGAAAAAATGCAGCCGAATATGGAAAAAATTCTTGAGCTGCAGCCGGACGTCATTCTGGCATCAACCAAATTCCCGGAAAAAACGTTGAAAAAATTGAGCGGCACCGCTGAAACGATCCCTGTCTCTCATATCTCATCAAACTGGAAAGAAAACATGATGCTGCTCGCCCAGCTTACAGATAAAGAGAAAAAAGCGAAAAAAATCATCGCAGATTACGAACAGGACCTGAAAAAGACAAAAACAAAGATCAACAGCAAAGCGAAACAGTCAAACGCGCTGGTCATCAGAATCAGACAAGGCAATATTTATATTTATCCTGAACAAGTATATTTCAACTCCACGCTTTACGGTGATTTAGGCCTGAAGGCGCCGGACGAAGTCAAAGCGGCGAAAGCGCAGGAACTGATTTCTCTTGAAAAATTAAGCGAAATGAACCCTGACCACATCTTCGTACAATACTCTGATGACGAAAACGCAGATAAGCCGGGCGCTTTGAAAGACTTAGAGAAAAATCCGATCTGGAAGAGCCTGAAGGCAGTCAAAAAAGACCATGTATACGTCAATACGATTGATCCATTAGCCCAAGGCGGAACCGCGTGGAGTAAAATCAGCTTCTTACAGGTTGCGGCTGACAAATTGACTCAAGACTAATAAAGAGTAGGTTTTTCACATGTATGCAAAACGGCGGACACACATGATTATCATTGCTTCACCGATTGCCATTGTTCTGTCACTGCTGCTTTCCGTTTTATACGGCGCAAAGCAGCTTGACATCCATACCGTGTTCTCCGCATTGCTGCACTTTAATCCGGAGAATACCGACCATCAGATCATATGGCATTCAAGAATCCCGAGGGCTGCCGGCGCTATGTTTATCGGCGCCGCCCTTGCTGTTTCCGGAGCGCTCATGCAGGGAATCACACGGAACTATCTGGCCTCGCCTTCGATCATGGGTGTGTCGGACGGCTCCGCTTTTATCATCACCCTTTGCATGGTATTGCTCCCTCAATCGACATCCATTGAAATGATCATATACTCGTTTATCGGTTCCGCATTCGGCGCCGCTCTTGTTTTCGGGCTGGCCTCCATTCTTCCCGGCGGTTTTACCCCGGTGCAGCTTGCCATCATCGGAACGGTGACCAGTATGCTTCTCAGCAGTCTGTCGGCTGCGCTTTCGATTTATTTTCAAATTTCGCAGGATCTCAGTTTTTGGTACAGTGCGAGACTGCATCAAATGAACCCTGATTTTTTGAAACTGGCCGTCCCGTTTTTTGCGATCGGAATCATCACGGCCATGATTCTCAGCAAAAAGGTCACTGCCGTATCATTAGGAGACGACATTTCAAAAAGTCTGGGACAGCAGAAAAGAACCATCAAACTCATGGCGATGGCGGCCGTTGTCATATTGACCGGAAGCTCGGTGGCACTCGCCGGAAAAATTGCATTTGTCGGTTTGGTCGTTCCGCACATCACACGTTTTCTCGTCGGATCGGACTACAGCAGGCTGATCCCATGCGCGTGCATCATCGGCGGCGTCTTCCTGACCCTTTGCGATCTTGCCAGCCGATTCATCAATTATCCGTTTGAGACGCCTATTGAAGTTGTCACTTCTATCATCGGTGTTCCTTTCTTTCTTTATTTGATTAAAAGAAAAGGAGGGGATCAGCGTGGTGCGTAAAATGGCCGGAATTTATATCATTCTGATTGCTCTCATATTGCTCGTAAGCTATTTCAGCATGACAAGCGGTTCTTTTTCCGCAAAGCCGGGTGAACTGCTCAGTACCCTTTTCCGCATCCATCCGAATCCGCAATATGACATTTTGCTGTTTCAGCTGAGGCTGCCGCGCATTGTCATGGCTGCTGCCATCGGGCTCGGATTGGGGATAGCCGGAGCCGTTATTCAGGCCATTACCAAAAACGGTCTTGCCGATCCCGGTATTTTGGGCATTAATGCAGGAGCCGGAGCCGGAATCGTCACGTTTATGCTTCTGTTTCAGGGACAATCTGAAGCGACGGCACTTGCCTCTGCGATGGGTATGCCTGTCTTCGGCCTCATCGGAGGATTGATGGCGGCCGTGCTGATCTATATTTTCGCCTGGCACCGGGGGCATCTGGAATCGGGCAGAATTATTCTCGTCGGGATCGCCATGAATTCCGGATTCAGCGCGCTGTCTTTATTTCTTTCATTAAAAATGGACCCGCAGGATTATGAGATGGCGATGGTTTGGAAAAACGGCAGCATCTGGTCGGCAAACTGGATGACCATTACGGCGATCCTTCCGTGGCTGATCGTGTTCATTCCTCTGCTTATGGCGAAAACGTCATTGCTGGATACCATTCGTTTCGATGAGGACACGGTGAAAAGCCTCGGTGTTTCAACCAATAAAGAAAAAACGATTTTACTCATTGCCTGCATCGCTTTGATCAGCGCATGTGTAACCGCAGCGGGCAGCATGGCATTTGTCGGACTGATCGCGCCCCATATTTCCCGCAGGCTCGCCGGGATTGAGCACAGATACTCATTACCGGTCAGCGGATTGGTCGGTATGCTCCTCGTCATATCCGCCGACTTTGCGGGCAAATTGTTCTTTCAGCCTTCAGAAGTGCCGGCGGGAATTATTCTTGCGATTCTCGGCGTTCCTTATTTCTTTTTTCTTCTGTTTAAGCAAAAGAAGGGGCTGGATGCATGAGAGGCACCCTTACAGAACACCGGATAAACGGAAAGGAATGCACTGTGTATCTTCCTCCCTCCTATTCGGTTCAAACAGGGGCTTTACCCTGTGTGTACGTACTGGACGGGGGTTCTTTGTTTTTAGAACAGATGGATAAGCTTGAATCCCAATTTGCGAACGGAACACTTCCCGAATTGATTTTCATCGGCATCAAACCGGCTGACAGGCTCGATGAGTACACGCCGTGGCCCGCGCCTTCCCTGAGCCCTGCGTTTCATGATTTCGGCGGCAAAGGGAGGCTCTTTCTCGAGGAGCTGACAAATGTCATCATTCCCACTGTTGAAGATATGCATCACATTTCTGCACATCCGGAAACGAGAGGACTGATCGGCGCGTCATTAGGCGGACTGTTTTCGATATACGCGATGCTACAAAAGCCTGAAATATTCGGCAGAATCGGTTGTATTTCCGGTTCCTTCTGGTATGAAAAATCAGCAGATTATGTCCGCTCCGCATCTTTGCGTCCGGCACGGCGGCGTATCTATATGTCTGTCGGCAGCCGCGAAGCTGAGCATAAAAACAACATCCAAAACAACATGATCCGACAAAATAAAGACGTGCATGAAAGCCTGAGGGAAAAAGGCTTTTCTCAATCTCAGCTCTCTTTCACTGTTGAAGAGGACGCCGTGCACCATCAAGAAGCATTCAAACGACAATTCAATGCAGCACTAAGCTGGCTGTACGGAAAAAACCGCTCACGTAGCTGAGCGGTTTTTTTCATACTTCATCACGACCGGCTTAAGTTCAAAGCGTCTCAGCAAATAGCCGAACAAAGCTGCAAGGATTTGCTGAAAAAGCATCCCGATGACGACCGGAACCGCCACTTGAGACGGAAAAAAAGACACGGCGAGAACGGCTCCAGCGCTGATATTGCGCATGCCCCCCGTATAAATCAGAGACACAATTTCATCCTGGCTCCGCTTCATCAGCCTTCCGATCAGCCATGCCACGGCATAACCCGTCATGGCAATAAAAAATACCATGCCTGCGATGCCCGCAAATTTGATATCCACGTGCGTGACATACGGCGCGATTTCCGAACTGTTAATGGCAATGACAATCATCAGACAGATTTTTGAAAAAGGAGACAGCGACCGGCTTATTGCCTGAGTCCTTACCGGCGGGGAAAACTGGTTGACTATCATCCCTGCGATGGATGGAATCACCACCATCTCCGCCAGCCCTTTCATCATTCCCCACACATCCATCTGAACATTCGCCCCGGCCAGGACAGACAGGCTTAACGGTACGATAAAAGGAGAAAGCACGGTATCAACCAGGATAATAGACAGCGTCAATCCGACATTCCCCTTATACATCGCAGCCCAAATCAAACTCGTAATTCCGGTCGGAATCACCACACCCATAATCAGCCCCGTCACAGTTAAAGGGTCACCGCTGAAAATCAGATGACCGCTTCCCCATGCAAAAACAGGCATGAAAATATGCAGAACAAACAATGCCATGATCATCGGTAGCGGCTTCTCAATACTGCGCTTCAGCGAATGAAAATTGGCACTCAGACTGCCCGTAAATGTAATAAATGCAAATATCCACGGCACAGCGCCGGCCATCCAGCTGATATGCTGAGATAACAGCACACCCGCCGCCACACTTGACGGAGTCAAAAGCGGCATGATTCTCCCCAACACTTGGTTCAACTTCTGAAGCCACATCATATGCAAGTCTCCTATATACGGTTTTCAAGTCTCATTCATTATAACAATGCACCCCGGCAAATTTAACCGAAAAAAAGCCCGGATATATTCATCCGGACTTCACAAATTCTATGCCATTTGTTTCATTAAATCTCGGCTTTTCTGATTTAATCCCTTTAATTCAGCCTCAATTCCGTATTCTTTACATTTGGCGACAATTTTCTCAAGAGCCGCCGCTCCCGAATCATCCCACACGTGGGCGTCGGTCAAATCAATGACAATCCGTTTCACGTCTTCATCATAAACGATGGCATTCATCAGTTCAGACACGGAAGCAAAAAAGATCTGTCCCGTTACCTTATAAGTTCTGACATCTTTCTGTTCGGAATGTGACACAATCTTCAGCTTAGAAATTTTAGCCGTAAAGAAGATCGCGCTTAATAGCACACCCGCGAAGACACCCTTTGATAAATCATTTGTCAGGACGACCGTCACGACGGTAATAACCATAACGATCGAATCAGTAAGGGGCGCTTTCCGCAAACCTTTAATCGATGACCAGTCGAACGTGCCGATAGACACCATAACCATCACGGCCACCAGCGCAGCCATCGGAATTTTCACGACGATACCGCTTAATACGGCAATTAAAAACATTAAAAACGCGCCGGCGGTAAAAGCCGATAACCGGCCGCGTCCGCCGGCTTTCGTATTAATGACAGACTGGCCGATCATGGCGCATCCGGCCATGCCTCCGAAAAATCCGTTCACAATATTGGCGATGCCTTGTCCGCGGCTTTCTTTGTTCTTATCACTATCCGTATCCGTCATTTCATCAATGATCTGGGCTGTCAGCAATGACTCAAGCAATCCGACGAAAGCAAGCGCCAGAGAATACGGGAAAATAATCCGCAATGTCTCAAACGTCCACGGAACATCCGGTATCAAGAAATGCGGAAGTGAACTTGTGATCCCGCCCATATCACCGACCGTGCGGACATCCGCATGGAAGACCACCGCAATGATCGTCATGACAAAAATCGCCACCAGCGGAGACGGCACAGCCGTCGTAACCTTCGGCAATAGATATATGATAGCCAGTGATCCGGCAAGCATGGCGTACATGACCCATGAAGCTCCTTTGAACTGGGGCAGCTGCGCAGAAAAAATCAAGATCGCCAAAGCATTCACAAATCCGATCATGACCGAACGCGGAATAAATTTCATCAATTTCGCTATCTTACTGACACCAAGAATAAATTGAATAATACCTGTCAAAATGGTTGCCGCAAACAAATACTGCAGCCCGTAATCAGCCACCAATGTCACCATGACAACCGCCATTGAACCCGTAGCGGCTGAAATCATTCCCGGTCTGCCGCCGAAGATAGAAATAATAATCGCGATACAAAATGATGCATAAAGGCCGACCATCGGATCGACACCTGCAATAATTGAAAATCCGATCGCCTCAGGGATCAGAGCGAGGGCAACCAGAATACCGGCCAGAATGTCTTTACGGACATTCCCGAACCATTGCTGCTGTAACGTATAATCTTTCAAATGATAACGACTCCTTTTCACTATAAAAATCCGCACCCTATCAGTTGGAAACATTGATTTTCATCTGGGGAATATGAGGCAAGCTTACGGGGAAAAAGAGGACACGCTCAGAGTATAATGTCGTTGAGGAAAGGAATTGTGAACAAAGAGTATCATATTAAACTTTAAAGAAATGTGCAAGACCGTATAAATAAGAAAAGAAAACGACTCTCACTGGAGCCGTTTCCGCTTTTATAAAAGTTCCGGATCAGACACAAGAATCGTTTTTATTGCGCTGATATCCTTTCTTTCTTTTGTCACCGGGTCGATGCCCATGAGATGATCAATGGCTTCTTCATAATTCTTCAGTTCCGTCTTTTCCGTAATAAAATCATAGAGCTGCGGAAGGTCGGACGCGCATGCTAACGCGGCTTCCATGATCTGGCGGGCTTCACC
Organism: Bacillus sp. hwrm1; assembly: GCF_040207805.1. NCBI lineage: Bacteria > Bacillati > Bacillota > Bacilli > Caryophanales > Bacillaceae > Bacillus > Bacillus sp. hwrm1. The sequence continues at coordinate 3,967,226 of NZ_CP157943.1, forward strand.
TGTGCCCACAATCGTTACGCCGTTTGACAGCAGCTGGTACGGCCTGACCGTCATCTCATACGTATCATCAAAGCCCATCGGCACGATTCTTCCTCCCTTTTCAATAAAAGGATAAGCCCAATCAAGCTGGTTGCCGATCGCGTCAAAAATCACATCAAATTTTCTTCCTTGATTAATCCGTTTCACTTCATCCACGGTTAATGCTTCAGGGTGGTAGACATAATCAGATATCCGGCTTGCCGCCTCGCTTCGGAAACTGCCTATTTCAGTCGCAACCGTCAATCGCGCCATTTTTTTCACCATCATTTGCACAAGCAGTCCGATCGGTCCGGATCCCAAAACCAAGACCGAGTCCTCCGGCTGAATCGAAGCCTTGTCCACAACATTCAGCACACAGGAGAGAGGCTCAACCAATGTGGCCCGCTCCCATTCCATTGAATCCGGAATTCTGTACATGAACCTGTCTTCCCCCACGTAATATTCCGCAAACGTTCCGTGCGCCCCGATTCCGAGCTGCCAATCCTCGAAGGTTTCGCAATAACACGTCAGCCCTCTCCGGCAATAATGACATTTCCCGCAAAACTGCGTAGGATCTATCACGACGCGGTCTCCGACTTTTACATTTGTCACGTCCGGTCCGATTTCCACGACCGCTCCCACCGATTCATGCCCCATAATCATATGATGGGTTGCATTCATTTTTCCTTTCAGCACATTTAAGTCCGTTCCGCAGATACCGGTGCCGAAAATTTTCACTTTCACATCATTGGATTTCCGAATTTGAGGCTCGTCCACCTCTTGGTATTCAAGCTTATCATTAGGAGTCCAGACCAACGCCTTCATATTTCTCTTCCTTTCTGCCCCAGCGGATTTGGTCTAACAATGTTTGATGAAGCTCCTTCGTTGATGCCGCAATACATGATTGCTGATTCTGATAACTTAAATCTGTCAGAAGCGTTTCGTCCAAAGACCGGCCGTACGCATCCGTGATGACCACTCCCGCCTTCTTCGCCAAAAAGACGCTTGCGGCAATATCATAAGGAAACAAATGCAGCACCTGTCCGTTCCCGACCTGCTGAAAATCTGAAAGCAGCTTCGGATCATCTTTCAGCAGACGATTGCCGATATCCACATAAGCATCCATCTGCCCCGTGATAATTCGTGAAATCGAATAAGAAGCGCTGTTGAAAACAAAAACCCCGCCATTATTGGCCGACTGGTCAATCAGATGGCCGTATGCGTCCGTCATCAGCTGCGCCGGATGCCCGTTAAATTCAAGGCTCCAAAACATATTTTTAATATCCCGCACTTCGCTCAAATTCGGCAATTCTCCATGATACCCTTCAAAATGAATGGCATCGCTGTATACATCACCGTACATATAAGCGCCTGATTTCAATTCAAGTAAAAAAGCAAACTCGATATCCTTAATCTTTGCGTTTGGCTTATACGAAGCAAGCGCAATCGAAATACACGACATTTCAAGTCCCGCGGCGGCCGGGCGCGTTCCGTCTATCGGATCTACAATTAAAATATATTGCGGATCTTCTCCAATCAGCTTCAGGCCGCCATCCTCCGTGTAAAAAGCAACCGGATGGCCCTTTTCTTGAATATAATCCAGCACCGCCTCCTCAGCAGCGGCGTCTATGTTAAATTGGGCGTCGCCTCCCGGAGAATAGCCGTTTACGAGCCGGTTTTTCAGCGTGCCTTTTTGATTTTTCACCTTTTGATAAACAAATTGTCCAAGCTCAATGATATAGTCTCTCACTTGATTTCCTCCAATAGCTTGCGAAGTCTGTAGCAGAGCACTTCGGCTTCACTAAGTGTTATGGTTAAAGGCGGACGGATTTTAAATACATTTCCGAATCCGTAACGGGATGTCCGGAGAATCAGCCCGTAATCCATTGCCCGTTTAGCAATATAATTGGTCAGCTCCACATCCGGTTCATTGTTCTCTTTAACAATCTCCACACCGATCATAAGACCGACGCCTCTTACCTCAGAAATAAAAGCGAAATCCTCTTTCATCGTTTCTAAGCGATCCATAATATAATGACCGACCGTCGTTACATTTTCCAAAAATCCCGGTCGCTGCATGATATCTATGGTTTTACAAGCGGCAGCGGCGGCCATCACATTTGAGCCGTATGTGAAGGAGTGCGTATACCCCGGAAGCCCGGTATACTTGTCCTCCGTCAGAGTGGCGGCGACTTGAAAGCCTGTGCCCCCGAGCCCCTTTGCTACCGTCATCATATTAGGTTTCACATCGAAGTGGTCCGCGGCAAACATTTTACCCGTCCGTCCGAACCCGGTCTGAATTTCATCAAAAATCAGAGCGATATCATGTTCATCACAAAGCTTTCTCAACTGTTTAAAATACTCTTTAGGCGGAACGACGTTTCCACCGTTTCCGGATATCGGTTCAATAATCATGGCGGCAATTTTTCCATTGCTCGCATACTCAATAAAATCATTAATTCTTTCTACGCACAGCATACCGCATGAATCAGGTTTCTGATTATAAAAACAGCGGCTGCAATAGGGATCGGGGACTTGCAGGCCAAAAGAAATTTGCGGCGGGAAAGGTTCTTTTCTGAATGAGTTGCCGGACAAAGCGGAAGTCATATACGTTTGTCCGAGGTGGCTTCGAAATAAGGAGATGACATCGGTTTTTCCGGAGTAATACTGAGCCATTTTAATAGCTCCTTCATTTGCACCGGAACCGCTGCTGACTTTAGGGTGTACTTTTGTGAGATTATCGGGGGCGATTTCTACTAGTTTTTCTGCCAGTTTATTTACGGCGTCTGTTTGAAAAGATGATGTTACATGGATGAGCTTATCGGCTTGTTCTTTAACCGTATCAATGACCTCTTTGTTACCGTATCCTAAATTCAAGTTAAACGTGGCAGAGGCGCAATCAATGTACTCATTTCCCTCTTGATCGTACAGGTAAATCCCTTCTCCGCGCTCCATTACTACATCGTCAACACTGTAATACAAGCTGTCTGGATTCGTGATTTCCTTCGTTCCCACAAATACCACCCCTATGAAATTATTAGAATTTCGCTTTTTATCGTATAAATTATTGAAAATAATGTCAACGATCTTTCTTGTAAAAAATGTTAACAATTTGTTAACGTTACCATAATGGATGTACGAGAAAAAGTTATGTGATATAGTAACAATACTTGGATTTTTTGTAAAAACATCATGTCATACGAGTAGAGAGAAATATGATTTTACCAATAAGGAGATAAAATGATGAAAACTCGTCTGCTGTGGATAAGCTGTTTTTCTTATGGATCGATTGCTTTTACACTTGTTATTCTGGGAGCCGTACTGCCTGAGTTACTCACACATTATTCACAAAGCTACAGTAATGGCGGTGTATTAGTATTCTCTCAGTTCATGGGCTTTCTCATCGGAGTTATTGGCATGCCATACATGGTGAAAAAGCTTGGGCGCAAAAACGTCGTTATCTTTGGCCTGGCACTCATCAGCTGTGAAATGTTCATCACCTTCCTGCCGCCCTGGCCGCTGCTCTTTCTTCTCGTCAGCATCGCGGGGCTTGGCGCCGGATTGGTGGAATCCTGTGTAGGCACGATCATCCTCACCGCTATTAAAGAAAGACAGGCTGTGGCCATGAGCAAGATGGAAGTGGCCTACGGATTAGGTGCGCTGTTCATGCCTCTGCTCTCAGGCTTTCTTATCAACAACCACATGTGGACAATTGCTTTTTTAGTATTAGGGTTATCCAGTTTTGCACTCTTAATCGCATGGAAGCAGATGAGTTTCGGCAGTATTGATCAGCTTCTCATCCGCAAAGAGGTCTCTTCCGATGACACTAAAAAAGAAAGCACCGGTTATCGGTCACACGGATTGCTGTTTATTGCCTTGGCGGGTGCTTATTTCTTCTTTTACGGCGGCAGTGAAGTTTCCATTGTACATTTTATCCCCTCCATCTTCGCTGAGAAATGGGATATCCCCAACTCTTTGGCAACGATAACAGTTACAGTGTATTGGACGGGGATGATTATCGGTAGGTTATTAACAGGCCCGGTATCAGAAAAGCTGACATATCACCGTTATCTCCGTCTCATAAGCATTGGCGGTCTGGCTGCACTTACCGTATTAGCATTAAGCAAAAACGTATGGTTCGGTTTTGCCCTTTGCTTCTTTTTAGGGCTGTTCATGGCAGGCATGTTTGCAATAGCCCTAATCATCACGAATCATTTTTATCCCGGAAAGACAGAAACAACTACCAGTATTCTGCTCGCTTCAAACGGATTAGGAGGTTCACTCCTTCCGATCGCCGTCGGCTGGAGCTTAGATGAATATCCCGTACAAACTGCGTTCTGGCTGTTTACTGCACTGATGCTCCTTATGCTGCTGATTGTGTTCAGTTTAAGAATGCTCGAGACAATAAAGTCAAACAATCTTCAACATCACAACAGCAAAGCAAAATCAATGTAAACAAAAAAGCTAATGCCTTTCAAAGGCATTAGCTTTATATATCTATACGATCTTTCATATAAAAAACCCAGTTCATCATGAACTGGGTTAAGACAGCTTGGCGGCGTCCTACTCTCACAGGGGGAAACCCCCGACTACCATCGGCGCTGAAGAGCTTAACTTCCGTGTTCGGCATGGGAACGGGTGTGACCTCTTCGCTATCGCCACCAAACCATTGAGAGTGTTCTCTCAAAACTAGATAACAGTAAGCATACATTCAAATTGGTTAAGTCCTCGATCGATTAGTATCTGTCAGCTCCATGTGTCGCCACACTTCCACCTCAGACCTATCAACCTGATCATCTTTCAGGGATCTTACTTCCTTGCGGAATGGGAAATCTCATCTTGAGGGGGGCTTCATGCTTAGATGCTTTCAGCACTTATCCCGTCCGCACATAGCTACCCAGCGATGCCCTTGGCAGAACAACTGGTACACCAGCGGTGCGTCCATCCCGGTCCTCTCGTACTAAGGACAGCTCCTCTCAAATTTCCTGCGCCCGCGACGGATAGGGACCGAACTGTCTCACGACGTTCTGAACCCAGCTCGCGTACCGCTTTAATGGGCGAACAGCCCAACCCTTGGGACCGACTACAGCCCCAGGATGCGATGAGCCGACATCGAGGTGCCAAACCTCCCCGTCGATGTGGACTCTTGGGGGAGATAAGCCTGTTATCCCCGGGGTAGCTTTTATCCGTTGAGCGATGGCCCTTCCATGCGGAACCACCGGATCACTAAGCCCGACTTTCGTCCCTGCTCGACTTGTAGGTCTCGCAGTCAAGCTCCCTTGTGCCTTTACACTCTGCGAATGATTTCCAACCATTCTGAGGGAACCTTTGGGCGCCTCCGTTACCTTTTAGGAGGCGACCGCCCCAGTCAAACTGCCCACCTGACACTGTCTCCCCGCCCGATAAGGGCGGCGGGTTAGAAGGTCAATACAGCCAGGGTAGTATCCCACCGATGCCTCCACCGAAGCTGGCGCTCCGGTTTCCAAGGCTCCTACCTATCCTGTACAAGCTGTACCAACATTCAATATCAGGCTGCAGTAAAGCTCCACGGGGTCTTTCCGTCCTGTCGCGGGTAACCTGCATCTTCACAGGTACTATAATTTCACCGAGTCTCTCGTTGAGACAGTGCCCAGATCGTTGCGCCTTTCGTGCGGGTCGGAACTTACCCGACAAGGAATTTCGCTACCTTAGGACCGTTATAGTTACGGCCGCCGTTTACTGGGGCTTCAATTCGCACCTTCGCTTACGCTAAGCGCTCCTCTTAACCTTCCAGCACCGGGCAGGCGTCAGCCCCTATACTTCGCCTTACGGCTTCGCAGAGACCTGTGTTTTTGCTAAACAGTCGCCTGGGCCTATTCACTGCGGCTCTCTCGGGCTTGCACCCTAACAGAGCACCCCTTCTCCCGAAGTTACGGGGTCATTTTGCCGAGTTCCTTAACGAGAGTTCTCTCGATCACCTTAGGATTCTCTCCTCGCCTACCTGTGTCGGTTTGCGGTACGGGCACCTCTCACCTCGCTAGAGGCTTTTCTTGGCAGTGTGGAATCAGGAACTTCGCTACTATAATTCGCTCGCCATCACAGCTCAGCCTTCACGGGAAACGGATTTGCCTATTTCCCAGCCTAACTGCTTGGACGCGGATATCCAATACCGCGCTTACCCTATCCTCCTGCGTCCCCCCATTGCTCAAATGGTGAGGAGGTGGTACAGGAATATCAACCTGTTATCCATCGCCTACGCCTTTCGGCCTCGGCTTAGGTCCCGACTAACCCTGAGCGGACGAGCCTTCCTCAGGAAACCTTAGGCATTCGGTGGAGGGGATTCTCACCCCTCTTTCGCTACTCATACCGGCATTCTCACTTCTAAGCGCTCCACAAGTCCTTCCGGTCTTGCTTCACAGCCCTTAGAACGCTCTCCTACCACTGTTCGAAGAACAGTCCGCAGCTTCGGTGATACGTTTAGCCCCGGTACATTTTCGGCGCAGAGTCACTCGACCAGTGAGCTATTACGCACTCTTTAAATGGTGGCTGCTTCTAAGCCAACATCCTGGTTGTCTAAGCAACTCCACATCCTTTTCCACTTAACGTATACTTTGGGACCTTAGCTGGCGGTCTGGGCTGTTTCCCTTTCGACTACGGATCTTATCACTCGCAGTCTGACTCCCAAGGATAAGTCATCGGCATTCGGAGTTTGACTGAATTCGGTAACCCGGTAGGGGCCCCTAGTCCAATCAGTGCTCTACCTCCGAGACTCTTACCTTGAGGCTAGCCCTAAAGCTATTTCGGAGAGAACCAGCTATCTCCAGGTTCGATTGGCATTTCACCCCTACCCACACCTCATCCCCGCACTTTTCAACGTGCGTGGGTTCGGGCCTCCATTCAGTGTTACCTGAACTTCACCCTGGACATGGGTAGATCACCTGGTTTCGGGTCTACGACCACGTACTCAATTCGCCCTATTCAGACTCGCTTTCGCTGCGGCTCCGCATCTTCTGCTTAACCTTGCACGGGATCGTAACTCGCCGGTTCATTCTACAAAAGGCACGCCATCACCCATTAACGGGCTCTGACTACTTGTAGGCACACGGTTTCAGGATCTCTTTCACTCCCCTTCCGGGGTGCTTTTCACCTTTCCCTCACGGTACTGGTTCACTATCGGTCACTAGGGAGTATTTAGCCTTGGGAGATGGTCCTCCCGGATTCCGACGGAATTTCACGTGTTCCGCCGTACTCAGGATCCACTCAGGAGAGAACGAAGTTTTGACTACAGGGCTGTTACCTCCTATGGCGGGCCTTTCCAGACCTCTTCATCTACCTCGTTCCTTTGTAACTCCGTACAGAGTGTCCTACAACCCCAAGAGGCAAGCCTCTTGGTTTGGGCTGGTCCCGTTTCGCTCGCCGCTACTCAGGGAATCGCATTTGCTTTCTCTTCCTCCGGGTACTTAGATGTTTCAGTTCCCCGGGTCTGCCTTCTCATATCCTATGTATTCAGATATGGATACCACTCCATTACGAGTGGTGGGTTTCCCCATTCGGAAATCTCCGGATCAAAGCTTGCTTACAGCTCCCCGAAGCATATCGGTGTTCGTCCCGTCCTTCATCGGCTCCTAGTGCCAAGGCATCCACCGTGCGCCCTTTCTAACTTAACCGTTAAAAAGAATCACTACGTGATATCTTGCATTACTAATTGAATGTGAATTACTTCTGTTATCTAGTTTTCAAAGAACAACATCTCGAAGAATCGAATGATCCTTCAAAACTAAACAAGACAGGGAACGTTCTGTTTATAAGACCCAAGGTCTTATATTCCGTTAAAATCCTTAGAAAGGAGGTGATCCAGCCGCACCTTCCGATACGGCTACCTTGTTACGACTTCACCCCAATCATCTGTCCCACCTTCGGCGGCTGGCTCCTAAAAGGTTACCTCACCGACTTCGGGTGTTACAAACTCTCGTGGTGTGACGGGCGGTGTGTACAAGGCCCGGGAACGTATTCACCGCGGCATGCTGATCCGCGATTACTAGCGATTCCAGCTTCACGCAGTCGAGTTGCAGACTGCGATCCGAACTGAGAACAGATTTGTGGGATTGGCTTAACCTCGCGGTTTCGCTGCCCTTTGTTCTGTCCATTGTAGCACGTGTGTAGCCCAGGTCATAAGGGGCATGATGATTTGACGTCATCCCCACCTTCCTCCGGTTTGTCACCGGCAGTCACCTTAGAGTGCCCAACTGAATGCTGGCAACTAAGATCAAGGGTTGCGCTCGTTGCGGGACTTAACCCAACATCTCACGACACGAGCTGACGACAACCATGCACCACCTGTCACTCTGCCCCCGAAGGGGACGTCCTATCTCTAGGATTGTCAGAGGATGTCAAGACCTGGTAAGGTTCTTCGCGTTGCTTCGAATTAAACCACATGCTCCACCGCTTGTGCGGGCCCCCGTCAATTCCTTTGAGTTTCAGTCTTGCGACCGTACTCCCCAGGCGGAGTGCTTAATGCGTTAGCTGCAGCACTAAGGGGCGGAAACCCCCTAACACTTAGCACTCATCGTTTACGGCGTGGACTACCAGGGTATCTAATCCTGTTCGCTCCCCACGCTTTCGCTCCTCAGCGTCAGTTACAGACCAGAGAGTCGCCTTCGCCACTGGTGTTCCTCCACATCTCTACGCATTTCACCGCTACACGTGGAATTCCACTCTCCTCTTCTGCACTCAAGTTCCCCAGTTTCCAATGACCCTCCCCGGTTGAGCCGGGGGCTTTCACATCAGACTTAAGAAACCGCCTGCGAGCCCTTTACGCCCAATAATTCCGGACAACGCTTGCCACCTACGTATTACCGCGGCTGCTGGCACGTAGTTAGCCGTGGCTTTCTGGTTAGGTACCGTCAAGGTGCCGCCCTATTTGAACGGCACTTGTTCTTCCCTAACAACAGAGCTTTACGATCCGAAAACCTTCATCACTCACGCGGCGTTGCTCCGTCAGACTTTCGTCCATTGCGGAAGATTCCCTACTGCTGCCTCCCGTAGGAGTCTGGGCCGTGTCTCAGTCCCAGTGTGGCCGATCACCCTCTCAGGTCGGCTACGCATCGTCGCCTTGGTGAGCCGTTACCTCACCAACTAGCTAATGCGCCGCGGGTCCATCTGTAAGTGGTAGCCGAAGCCACCTTTTATGTCTGAACCATGCGGTTCAGACAACCATCCGGTATTAGCCCCGGTTTCCCGGAGTTATCCCAGTCTTACAGGCAGGTTACCCACGTGTTACTCACCCGTCCGCCGCTAACATCAGGGAGCAAGCTCCCATCTGTCCGCTCGACTTGCATGTATTAGGCACGCCGCCAGCGTTCGTCCTGAGCCAGGATCAAACTCTCCGATAAAGTAGTTTGACTGACTACGCACATCGCTGTGCGATTTATTTAAAACTTTGAATTAACAGGTACGTTTTGTCTTGTTTAGTTTTCAAAGATCATTACCGCTTGTTGAAGCAGCTTTATTATCTTACCACTCAGCTTCTTTTATGTCAACAACTTTTTTTAAGTTGTTTCCGAAGCTTTTTGTTGTTGTCTGCTGTTCATCAGCGACGTTTAATAATATACCACGGTGTCTCTCTATAAATCAAGCATTTTTTTTAAAAAGGAGAAAAAAAGAAAATCAGTATATTATCTTTAAAGTTTGAGAATGGTCGGGAAGACAGGATTCGAACCTGCGACCCCATGGTCCCAAACCATGTGCTCTACCAAGCTGAGCTACTTCCCGATTTTTAAATATATTATGGCGCGCCCGAGAGGAGTCGAACCCCTAACCTTTTGATCCGTAGTCAAACGCTCTATCCAATTGAGCTACGGGCGCAATCAATTTCACAATATCCCGTTGGGATAAAATGGAGCGGAAGACGGGATTCGAACCCGCGACCCCCACCTTGGCAAGGTGATGTTCTACCACTGAACTACTTCCGCAAGTAAAAATGTAATGTACAGCCAGAATACAGCATCAGATAACCCCAAAACTGTATTGTTATTTATTCAGTAAAACTCCAAACGGTATAACCCGCAGATTAATCTAAAGCATACTGTTCATTATGACAAAAGTAATTATATCAAGGTTTTGATAAAAGTCAATACCGTTTAACAATTAATTATGTTAATCTCTTTTGCATCCTTGAAGAAAGGGTTCATCAGAAGACGCGCTAAACACCTATACCTTAACTGGTACAATCAGTAACAGATTTTTACTGAACTGAACAAAAAAATAACAGTTCCATAACATGCGGAAACTGCTTCAGATCAACGTATTTAGATAAGCTTCCAAGCGGGCTCGAACCGCTGACCTCTTCCTTACCATGGAAGTGCTCTACCTGCTGAGCTATGGAAGCAATGGCTCCGCAGGTAGGACTCGAACCTACGACCGATCGGTTAACAGCCGATAGCTCTACCACTGAGCTACTGCGGAATATTATAAGCTTCATAAACAAAAACATGGTAGATAAAATAAAAAAGCTTGGCGGCGTCCTACTCTCACAGGGGGAAACCCCCGACTACCATCGGCGCTGAAGAGCTTAACTTCCGTGTTCGGCATGGGAACGGGTGTGACCTCTTCGCTATCGCCACCAAACTATTGAGAGTGTTCTCTCAAAACTAGATAACAGTAAGCATACATTCAAATTGGTTAAGTCCTCGATCGATTAGTATCTGTCAGCTCCATGTGTCGCCACACTTCCACCTCAGACCTATCAACCTGATCATCTTTCAGGGATCTTACTTCCTTACGGAATGGGAAATCTCATCTTGAGGGGGGCTTCATGCTTAGATGCTTTCAGCACTTATCCCGTCCGCACATAGCTACCCAGCGATGCCCTTGGCAGAACAACTGGTACACCAGCGGTGCGTCCATCCCGGTCCTCTCGTACTAAGGACAGCTCCTCTCAAATTTCCTGCGCCCGCGACGGATAGGGACCGAACTGTCTCACGACGTTCTGAACCCAGCTCGCGTACCGCTTTAATGGGCGAACAGCCCAACCCTTGGGACCGACTACAGCCCCAGGATGCGATGAGCCGACATCGAGGTGCCAAACCTCCCCGTCGATGTGGACTCTTGGGGGAGATAAGCCTGTTATCCCCGGGGTAGCTTTTATCCGTTGAGCGATGGCCCTTCCATGCGGAACCACCGGATCACTAAGCCCGACTTTCGTCCCTGCTCGACTTGTAGGTCTCGCAGTCAAGCTCCCTTGTGCCTTTACACTCTGCGAATGATTTCCAACCATTCTGAGGGAACCTTTGGGCGCCTCCGTTACCTTTTAGGAGGCGACCGCCCCAGTCAAACTGCCCACCTGACACTGTCTCCCCGCCCGATAAGGGCGGCGGGTTAGAAGGTCAATACAGCCAGGGTAGTATCCCACCGATGCCTCCACCGAAGCTGGCGCTCCGGTTTCCAAGGCTCCTACCTATCCTGTACAAGCTGTACCAACATTCAATATCAGGCTGCAGTAAAGCTCCACGGGGTCTTTCCGTCCTGTCGCGGGTAACCTGCATCTTCACAGGTACTATAATTTCACCGAGTCTCTCGTTGAGACAGTGCCCAGATCGTTGCGCCTTTCGTGCGGGTCGGAACTTACCCGACAAGGAATTTCGCTACCTTAGGACCGTTATAGTTACGGCCGCCGTTTACTGGGGCTTCAATTCGCACCTTCGCTTACGCTAAGCGCTCCTCTTAACCTTCCAGCACCGGGCAGGCGTCAGCCCCTATACTTCGCCTTACGGCTTCGCAGAGACCTGTGTTTTTGCTAAACAGTCGCCTGGGCCTATTCACTGCGGCTCTCTCGGGCTTGCACCCTAACAGAGCACCCCTTCTCCCGAAGTTACGGGGTCATTTTGCCGAGTTCCTTAACGAGAGTTCTCTCGATCACCTTAGGATTCTCTCCTCGCCTACCTGTGTCGGTTTGCGGTACGGGCACCTCTCACCTCGCTAGAGGCTTTTCTTGGCAGTGTGGAATCAGGAACTTCGCTACTATAATTCGCTCGCCATCACAGCTCAGCCTTCACGGGAAACGGATTTGCCTATTTCCCAGCCTAACTGCTTGGACGCGGATATCCAATACCGCGCTTACCCTATCCTCCTGCGTCCCCCCATTGCTCAAATGGTGAGGAGGTGGTACAGGAATATCAACCTGTTATCCATCGCCTACGCCTTTCGGCCTCGGCTTAGGTCCCGACTAACCCTGAGCGGACGAGCCTTCCTCAGGAAACCTTAGGCATTCGGTGGAGGGGATTCTCACCCCTCTTTCGCTACTCATACCGGCATTCTCACTTCTAAGCGCTCCACAAGTCCTTCCGGTCTTGCTTCACAGCCCTTAGAACGCTCTCCTACCACTGTTCGAAGAACAGTCCGCAGCTTCGGTGATACGTTTAGCCCCGGTACATTTTCGGCGCAGAGTCACTCGACCAGTGAGCTATTACGCACTCTTTAAATGGTGGCTGCTTCTAAGCCAACATCCTGGTTGTCTAAGCAACTCCACATCCTTTTCCACTTAACGTATACTTTGGGACCTTAGCTGGCGGTCTGGGCTGTTTCCCTTTCGACTACGGATCTTATCACTCGCAGTCTGACTCCCAAGGATAAGTCATCGGCATTCGGAGTTTGACTGAATTCGGTAACCCGGTAGGGGCCCCTAGTCCAATCAGTGCTCTACCTCCGAGACTCTTACCTTGAGGCTAGCCCTAAAGCTATTTCGGAGAGAACCAGCTATCTCCAGGTTCGATTGGCATTTCACCCCTACCCACACCTCATCCCCGCACTTTTCAACGTGCGTGGGTTCGGGCCTCCATTCAGTGTTACCTGAACTTCACCCTGGACATGGGTAGATCACCTGGTTTCGGGTCTACGACCACGTACTCAATTCGCCCTATTCAGACTCGCTTTCGCTGCGGCTCCGCATCTTCTGCTTAACCTTGCACGGGATCGTAACTCGCCGGTTCATTCTACAAAAGGCACGCCATCACCCATTAACGGGCTCTGACTACTTGTAGGCACACGGTTTCAGGATCTCTTTCACTCCCCTTCCGGGGTGCTTTTCACCTTTCCCTCACGGTACTGGTTCACTATCGGTCACTAGGGAGTATTTAGCCTTGGGAGATGGTCCTCCCGGATTCCGACGGAATTTCACGTGTTCCGCCGTACTCAGGATCCACTCAGGAGAGAACGAAGTTTTGACTACAGGGCTGTTACCTCCTATGGCGGGCCTTTCCAGACCTCTTCATCTACCTCGTTCCTTTGTAACTCCGTACAGAGTGTCCTACAACCCCAAGAGGCAAGCCTCTTGGTTTGGGCTGGTCCCGTTTCGCTCGCCGCTACTCAGGGAATCGCATTTGCTTTCTCTTCCTCCGGGTACTTAGATGTTTCAGTTCCCCGGGTCTGCCTTCTCATATCCTATGTATTCAGATATGGATACCACTCCATTACGAGTGGTGGGTTTCCCCATTCGGAAATCTCCGGATCAAAGCTTGCTTACAGCTCCCCGAAGCATATCGGTGTTCGTCCCGTCCTTCATCGGCTCCTAGTGCCAAGGCATCCACCGTGCGCCCTTTCTAACTTAACCGTTAAAAAGAATCACTACGTGATATCTTGCATTACTAATTGAATGTGAATTACTTCTGTTATCTAGTTTTCAAAGAACAACATCTCGAAGAATCGAATGATCCTTCAAAACTAAACAAGACAGGGAACGTTCTGTTTATAAGACCCAAGGTCTTATATTCCGTTAAAATCCTTAGAAAGGAGGTGATCCAGCCGCACCTTCCGATACGGCTACCTTGTTACGACTTCACCCCAATCATCTGTCCCACCTTCGGCGGCTGGCTCCTAAAAGGTTACCTCACCGACTTCGGGTGTTACAAACTCTCGTGGTGTGACGGGCGGTGTGTACAAGGCCCGGGAACGTATTCACCGCGGCATGCTGATCCGCGATTACTAGCGATTCCAGCTTCACGCAGTCGAGTTGCAGACTGCGATCCGAACTGAGAACAGATTTGTGGGATTGGCTTAACCTCGCGGTTTCGCTGCCCTTTGTTCTGTCCATTGTAGCACGTGTGTAGCCCAGGTCATAAGGGGCATGATGATTTGACGTCATCCCCACCTTCCTCCGGTTTGTCACCGGCAGTCACCTTAGAGTGCCCAACTGAATGCTGGCAACTAAGATCAAGGGTTGCGCTCGTTGCGGGACTTAACCCAACATCTCACGACACGAGCTGACGACAACCATGCACCACCTGTCACTCTGCCCCCGAAGGGGACGTCCTATCTCTAGGATTGTCAGAGGATGTCAAGACCTGGTAAGGTTCTTCGCGTTGCTTCGAATTAAACCACATGCTCCACCGCTTGTGCGGGCCCCCGTCAATTCCTTTGAGTTTCAGTCTTGCGACCGTACTCCCCAGGCGGAGTGCTTAATGCGTTAGCTGCAGCACTAAGGGGCGGAAACCCCCTAACACTTAGCACTCATCGTTTACGGCGTGGACTACCAGGGTATCTAATCCTGTTCGCTCCCCACGCTTTCGCTCCTCAGCGTCAGTTACAGACCAGAGAGTCGCCTTCGCCACTGGTGTTCCTCCACATCTCTACGCATTTCACCGCTACACGTGGAATTCCACTCTCCTCTTCTGCACTCAAGTTCCCCAGTTTCCAATGACCCTCCCCGGTTGAGCCGGGGGCTTTCACATCAGACTTAAGAAACCGCCTGCGAGCCCTTTACGCCCAATAATTCCGGACAACGCTTGCCACCTACGTATTACCGCGGCTGCTGGCACGTAGTTAGCCGTGGCTTTCTGGTTAGGTACCGTCAAGGTGCCGCCCTATTTGAACGGCACTTGTTCTTCCCTAACAACAGAGCTTTACGATCCGAAAACCTTCATCACTCACGCGGCGTTGCTCCGTCAGACTTTCGTCCATTGCGGAAGATTCCCTACTGCTGCCTCCCGTAGGAGTCTGGGCCGTGTCTCAGTCCCAGTGTGGCCGATCACCCTCTCAGGTCGGCTACGCATCGTCGCCTTGGTGAGCCGTTACCTCACCAACTAGCTAATGCGCCGCGGGTCCATCTGTAAGTGGTAGCCGAAGCCACCTTTTATGTCTGAACCATGCGGTTCAGACAACCATCCGGTATTAGCCCCGGTTTCCCGGAGTTATCCCAGTCTTACAGGCAGGTTACCCACGTGTTACTCACCCGTCCGCCGCTAACATCAGGGAGCAAGCTCCCATCTGTCCGCTCGACTTGCATGTATTAGGCACGCCGCCAGCGTTCGTCCTGAGCCAGGATCAAACTCTCCGATAAAGTAGTTTGACTGACTACGCACATCGCTGTGCGATTTATTTAAAACTTTGAATTAACAGGTACGTTTTGTCTTGTTTAGTTTTCAAAGATCATTACCGCTTGTTGAAGCAGCTTTATTAGCTTACCACTCAGCTTCTTTTATGTCAACAACTTTTTTTAAGTTGTTTCCGAAGCTTTTCGTTGTTGTCTGCTGTTCATCAGCGACGTTTAATAATATACCATGCATTCTTTAAATTTAGCAAGTGTTTTTTTCATTTTTTTAAAACGTATTTCGTTATATTCATCTCCGCCGCGGCATACGATGTAATCAAGCATGGACAAGATAAGGAGGCGTCATCAGTGAATCACTTCTACGTATGGCACATCAGAAGGATAAAACAGCTGCTTATTATTATCATTGCCGCATTTGCAGCAGCCAGCTTTTTTTATATACAGAGAGCCGTCCCCCTTCCTGTATTTTTAACTGATAGCGGCCCAAAGGCTATTTCAAAAGGGGAGACGAGAGCGGGGGAAGTCGCATTAACATTCGATATCAGCTGGGGTGATGAAAAGGCGGTTCCGATTCTGAACGCGCTAAAAGCAAACGGTATTAAAAACGCTACTTTTTTTCTATCAGCTTCTTGGGCGGAACGGCACCCGGACACAGTTGAACGTATGGTAAAAGACGGACATCAAATCGGCAGCATGGGATATGCGTATAAGAATTATACCAACCTAGAGGACAATGAAATAAAAAAAGATATCCTCCGGGCCCAGACCGCATTTAAAAAGCTGGGTGTGAAGAATGTTCATTTACTCCGCCCGCCGACCGGACAATTTAATAAAAAGGTTCTTACCATTGCACAGCAGTACCACTATTCAGTGGTTCATTACAGCGTTAACTCGCAGGATTGGACAAATCCCGGCCCTGATAAAATCATTGAAAATGTAAACAGTCATATAAAAGGCGGCGACATTGTCCTGCTGCACGCCTCTGATTCAGCAACACAGACTGAAGAAGCGCTCCCCGCCATCATTCACAATTTAAAGCAAAAAGGACTGAAAAACGTGACCGTCGGCGACCTGATCGCAAATACTGACGTCAAGTCATCAGAAGTGAAATAATTACCTCTGGGCAAACTTCGGCAGCATTAGCAGCTGAAACGCATTGCAGCCCATCAGCGGAATCAGCATCAAATAAAGCCAGTCCTCATTATTCACTCGTAGCGCAGGAACCCATTCAAGCGCTGTAATAACAACCATTAAAAATAATGATGAAACGAACGTATTTTTTGAGGACTGCTTTTGTTTTATATACGCCGTCAACAGGCCGACGGCAAGCAAAGCCAGCGGCAGCCAGACAAACCCTGCAATCGAGTCATCCCGCTCTCCGAAAAACAAAAATCTGACGTACATTAAATCAAAAGCGACAAACAGAATGATAAACAGCTGAAGCAGATTCCAAAGCGAGCTTGATCTGAGAATTTCAAGGGCAAACCGGTGCACCGTCAGAAAAACGAAGAATCCCATCTGGCTGATCACACTGAAAATCATGCCTACCCCGATAAACCAGATCAGAACGGAGAAAATCTGACCGGCCTCAAAATTCAGAAAGAACCCCTTGTACTCCCCCCACTTCAGAGCAAATCCCACGACGCTTGTAATAAGAGCGCCCACAGCTAAAATCGAAAAGAAAAATCGAACAAGCCCGCGGCTTTTCATCTCTTATTCATCCCCCTGACAATCGCGTTCAGCGATATTTTGTTATGTATAAATCCATTCCGATGAATCATATTAAAAATAAGTACAAGTAAGGAAGGAGCTTATGCATGTCAAAAGCCAAAACGCTATTGATAAGCTGTTTTGTTTTATTATCTGTAACAGCTTGTGCTCCAAAAGACCAAGCAGCGGATATGGATTATGACCAGACTAAAAAAATGGTTGTTGATATATTAAAGACCGATGATGGAAAAAAGGCAATTAAGGAAATATTAAATGATGATGCGATGAATGAGGCATTGGTGATTGATCAAAATGCCATTAAAGGCACAATAGAGAAAACCCTCACCTCTAAAAAAGGGGCGGAGTTCTGGAAAACCATCTTTGAAGACTCAAAATTCGCCGAGAGCTTTGCAAAAACTCTTCAGCCCGAGCATGAAAAAATCATAAAAAAACTGATGAAAGACCCTGATTATCAGAAAAGTTTTATGCAGATCATGCAGGACCCGGGCATGGATAAAAAATACTATGAGCTGGTGAAAAGCCAAAAGTTCCGCAGTTACTTAGAAGATGTAATTACAGAGACACTTTCCAGCCCGCTTTTCAAAAAGCAATTCGAGGATGAATTGAAAAAAGCAGCTTCAAGCTCTGAAAAAGAAAGCCAATAAAAGGCCGGGCCGTGTTGATCCCGGCCCTTTTTTTATTCAGCTGTTTTTTCAATGACTTTTTGGGCGATCCCCATATAAATTTCCCCGATCGGATGACTTCTGTCATAGACAGAAGGCGCAAACTGATCCTTGTCCCAATCAGGCTGTTTTAAAGGAATTCTGCCAAGCAGCGGCACTTGCAATTCCTCTGCAAGCTTATCTCCCCCGCCTTGGCCGAACACATATTCTCTCTCGCCGGTTTTTGCACTTTCATAGTAAGCCATATTTTCAATGACCCCTACAACTTCATGATCGGTCTTAATCGCCATAGAACCCGCTCTCGCCGCTACAAATGCGGCTGTAGGGTGCGGCGTTGATACGATAATCTCTTTGCAGCTCGGAAGCATCGTGTGTACATCGAGCGCCACATCACCCGTGCCGGGCGGCAGATCAAGAACGATATAGTCAACCTCTCCCCAGTCAACTTCATGGAAGAAGTTATTCAGCATCTTGCCCAGCATCGGCCCTCTCCACACAACCGGAGCGTTTTCTTCGACGAAAAAGCCCATCGACATAACCTTTACTCCAAATCTTTCGACAGGAAGCAGTTTTTCTCCTTCTACTGTCGGGCGAACTGTAATACCCATCATGTCCGGCACGCTGAATCCGTATATATCCGCGTCGATCAAGCCGACTTTTTTTCCGAGCCGCGCAAGAGAAATGGCCAGGTTGACGGAAACCGTTGATTTGCCGACACCGCCTTTTCCGCTTGCCACCGCAAGAAAGACCGGCGGATGTTTCCTATTCAGCAGGGTTTCGCTTTCAGCAGCCGGCCGGCTGAATTTCGCCAATGTTTCTTCCGGCAGCTCTTCAAACCGCAGTCCCACAGTTTCCGCACCCGCTTCTTTCAGAACGGATACGATTTCCTGCTGAATACCCATCTGTTCAGCCGTCCCCGTTTTTGCCAATGCAATTTTCACACTGACATGCCGTTTTTCCGGCTTGATCTTTACTTCTTTAATGGCATCCAATTCTCCCAGCGGTCTATGAAGAAAAGGTTCGCGCATGTTTCCGACTATATTTCTTACTTCATCTTCTCTTATCATCGAACCCTCACCCTTTGTGTATTCGTTTACAAATGGTATTATACCATATATTAAACATAGAATCGGCGAAAAACCCTCCTTACTCGGGAGGGTCTCCTTTCTCTGTGAAGTATCTCAATACGCCCTTATACACGGAAGAAGCGATTTTGTCCTGATATTTGGGCTGGCCGAGCCTTTTCGCTTCCGCGGGATTGGACAGAAAACCGATTTCCACCAGCGCGCCCGGTTTGGTTACATTCTGCATTAAGTAAATGCCGTGTATCCGTTTCGCCTTTCTCGTTGTATTCTCCAAATTGATTCTCAATTCGTCCTGTATATATTTTGCCACTTTTTCATTTTCTTCGTATTTTCCATAGTAGAAGCTTTGGGCGCCGCTCCATCTCGGTGACGGTATGGCGTTCAGATGAATGCTGATATAAAGCTCCGCCTCTGAACGGTTGATGATTTCCACGCGCTTTCTCAGATCTTCCGCTTTGCGTCTGCTGTAGCCTTTCGTCCCTTCAGGAGCTAAATCAGTATCCGTCTCCCGCGTCATAATGACCAAAGCCCCCTGCTCCTGCAAATAGTCTCTGACCCTGGAGGCCACTTCGAGAGTAATGTCCTTTTCAAGGTGACTGCCTCCCGTGGCGCCTCCGTCCGGCCCGCCGTGTCCCGGATCGAGATAGATGATTTTCCCGCTCAGCGGCAGACTCCACGGCCGCCAGGAATCATCATTATGGAATTGAAACCGGAATAAACACAATAATATGATAAAGCCAAGTAAAAAACCGAGCCATTTCAGCTTTTTTGTCATACCTTTCCCTCCCGCTTGTCCCCGTTATTAATAAGTATGGGACAAGGGAAGAAATTATGATTACCTCATGCGGAGCTTACATTGTTTTTCTCTTTGCAGAAATCCTTCCGTCCACCAGCTGTTGATAAACCGGCAGGACGCTTCATAGATTTCTTTTTGTTTAACGGAAGAATATTGCTCATGCGTCCAATTGCAAAGATATTCAAAAAAATCGACCGTCAGTTCTTCCTCTTCCTCAGCCGAACGGGCGTTTGCCCTCTGCAAAGACTCACCATAATAGCCAAAGACGCCGAACCGGCCGCCTAATAAATACGCTTCAATTGCAAAATCTATGCATCCTTCACTCAGAATGCCGTTTTCGTCTTGAAGAAAGGGAAACAAAGGGGTAAGACATGCTTTTACGGACTGAATGATCTGCGTCAGTGACAGCTCCTTTAGTAAACTCTTCTCAAGCTCAAAATCCTTCTGCCGTTTCACGTCTGAAAAAGATAATACTTCTGCCATTGCCAGCCACGCTCCTTTTTACTGTTATTTTGAAAGGAAAAGGGAAAAAGCATGCTTTGTTGATAGTGGAAATCCTCCCAAATGAAGGAGTTTTATGTTAACTGGAAGAATAAAGAGCTGAGGTGACGTGATGAAAAAGCTGTTTCAATACAATTGGACGGTGCGTGACGAGTGGTTTATGATATGTGAAAAGCTGAGCCGGGAGGATCTGGCGAAAACCCGGACGGGCGGAATGAAGAGCATCTTGCGGACTTTATTTCATATCATTGATGTCGAGATCAGCTGGGCTCGTGCCATTTTAGGTAAAGATGATGTTTTACCTGCTGAGTCTGACTATACAAGCATTCAGGATCTCAGAAAACTGTCTGAACAGTATCGGGAGGATGTCATTCATGCGGTCTCCCTCAAAGGACCGGATCTTGTTAAGCCGGGCTGGATGGACCAAACCTTTCCTAAAGAAGATATTCTCCGCCACATCCTTGCGCATGAGATTCACCATATGGGACAACTGTCGGTTTGGGCCAGAGACATTGGAGTAGAACCGGTTTCGGCTAATGTGATCAGCCGACCGCAGGAAAAAGCCGCAAAAAAACAGCACCTCTGACGGGATGCCGTTTTTATATTTTAATGCTTCTTGTTACGGAGTATGTATTAATGTATTCATCCAGCACGAGGCCGCCTTTGTCCTCGTAAAAACCGGCAACCATGAAGCCTGCGTCAATCTGACCTTTAATTTGATCCTCCAGCGTATGGCCGAATTCAAGTGCTTCATGATTATCAATAAGTTCCTTTACCTTTTTCTTACTCAGATCTTTTTCATCCGAAAACGGAATGGAATACTTTACTTTTAGTACGCCTTCCTGCTCTAAATCCATATCAAATAAGAACACGACGGGATTTACAAAACCGGAGACTAAAGACCCGCCTTTTTTCAATACACGATGAGCTTCTTTCCATACCGGAAGAACCGTATCAACAAAGCAATTCGATACCGGGTGCACGATAAAATCAAATGACTCATCATCAAAACAGCTCAGATCATTCATGCTGCCTTTGACAGTCCGAAGCGTAAGATCGTCCCGCTCGGCAACCATTCTGTCTTGCGCAAGCTGTTTTTCCGAATTGTCAAAGATGGTCACGTCCGCTCCTGCAGCAGCAAGGACCGGCCCTTGCTGTCCTCCTCCTGAAGCGAGACAAAGAACCTTCAGACCGTCTATGGGCGGAAACCAATCCGCCGGCACATCTTTTCCGGGGGTCATTCTGATGCTCCAATTGCCTTTTTTCGCTTCACCAATCGTATGAGAATCAACCGCAACCGTCCATTCATTGCCTGTTTCGACTTTTTTATCCCATGCCTTGCTGTTATGTATGACTAACTTATTCATTATAACTGCGCTCCTTATTGGTAATGAATAGAGTATAACAAACAATTCTAGAAAAACATCGGATAACCTCTTGAATATGAGAAAAAAATACAAAAAAACCACAACCAAGAAGTTGTGGTTTTTGCCATCCAAAACGATTAACGTTTTGAGAACTGAGGTGCACGACGAGCGCCTTTAAGACCGTATTTTTTACGTTCTTTCATACGAGCGTCACGAGTCAGAAGACCAGCACGTTTAAGTGTTGCACGGTATTCTGGATCTGCTTCAAGCAAAGCACGAGCGATACCATGACGGATTGCTCCAGCTTGACCAGATAAGCCGCCTCCATGTACGTTTACTAAAACATCATAAGTACCAGCTGTTTCAGTTAAAGTTAATGGTTGTTTGATATCTTCGATTAGAGCTGGAGATGGAATGTGCTCGCTGATTTCACGATTATTAACGACGATACGACCTTCACCTGGAACTAAGCGCACACGCGCTACAGAACTTTTACGACGGCCAGTACCGTAATATTGAACCTGTGCCAAATTGGTAACCTCCTTTTTAATTAACCGCGAAGTTCGTAAACTTCAGGTTTTTGTGCTTCATGTGGATGCTCAGAACCACGGTATACGTTCAATTTCTTGAACATTTGACGACCTAGAGAACCTTTTGGAAGCATGCCTTTGATAGCAAGCTCAAGCATTTTCTCAGGGTAGTTTGTACGCATTTCAAGAGCAGTTCTTGATTTTAATCCGCCTGGATGTTGAGTGTGACGGTAGTAGATTTTGTCAGTTAACTTTTTACCAGTTAACTCGATTTTTTCAGCGTTGATGATGATCACATGATCTCCAGTATCAACGTGCGGTGTGTAAGTCGGTTTGTGTTTCCCGCGAAGGATAGATGCAACTTCTGTAGAAAGACGTCCTAAAGTCTTGCCTGCTGCATCAACAACTAACCACTTGCGTTCAATAGTACTTGCGTTAGCCATAGGTGTTGTACGCATTGAATTTCCCTCCTAAATGATCTGTCATTTTCAATAATCTTCGATTACGTTCTATTTCACAACACAATAAGTTCCGGGGCTTATCGTGGGGTTGAAATACATACCATATGATATCTTATAACTTTATGCAGACTCTGTCAAGAAAATGTTACACCTGGTTTAGTTGTCATAGCAAACGCTCCATAAATACAGCCCGTGCCCCGGTGCGGTGCGCCCCGCGGCTTCGCGATCCTTCGCTTCGAGCATTGCTTTTACATCATCGGGAGAAAATTTTCCAGCTCCTGTATCCAATAATGTTCCGGCAATGATTCTGACCATATTATAGAGAAAACCGTTACCGGTGATCCGCATCTGCAGGCCGTCTCCGGTCTCAGTCCAATCCAGCTCGTAAATCGTTCTGACTTTATCCTGAACCGCGGTATCAGCCGCACAAAAGCTTGTGAAATCATGTGTCCCGATGAGGTGCCTTGAAGCTTCCCTCATTTTCTGCACATTAAGCTGATATGCAAAATGGTAAGCGTAATGTCGTTTAAATACGTCCGGGTGTTTCTCCGTATATACAAAGTAGCGATATTCCTTTTGGACCGCGCTAAATCGTGCATGGAACCCATCATCCGCAATCTCTGCTGTTTTGACGGCAATATCATCAGGCAGCAGGGCATTGAGCGCAAACGGCCATTTCTCAGCCGGGATGGACAGCGGCGTATCAAAATGAATGACCTGCCCGGCAGCATGAACATCGCTGTCCGTGCGGCCGGATGAGTACACAGGCACTCTGCCGTCCGTTTTATGGATGACGGCCAGCGCTTTTTCCAATTCACTTTGAACGGTCCGTTTTCCAGGCTGAACCTGATATCCGTTAAATAAATGCCCGTCATAAGCAATGGTACATTTCACTCTCATTCAGCAGCACCTCTAACTTCTTAAGAAAAACAATAACACGGCTAATACGATGATGAGCAGAATAGCTCCGGTATCCTTTCCGGTCCAGACGAGCTTTCTGTATTTCGTTCTCCCCTCACCGCCCTGGTAGCCTCTCGCCTCCATGGCGACCGCGAGCTCTTCCGCGCGTTTAAAGGCGCTGACAAACAGCGGGACAAGCAGCGGAACAACCGCTTTGATTCTGTCTTTCACCGGGCCGCTTGTAAAGTCCGCACCCCTCGCCATTTGCGCCTTCATGATTTTATCTGTCTCTTCCATCAATGTCGGGATAAATCGCAATGATATCGACATCATCAATGCGAGTTCGTGTACGGGCAGCTTCACCTTTTTAAAAGGATTCAGGATCTGCTCCATTCCATCCGTTATTTCAATCGGCGTTGTTGTCAGCGTCAGCAGCGTCGTCATAAAGATAAGGTAAACGAAACGGAGAGAGATAAAAATCCCCTGTATAAGTCCGCCCTCATACACTTTAAACCAGCCAAGCTGAAAGATGACAGATCCTTCATGCGTCATGAAAATGTGTAATAAAAAGGTAAACGCCACAATCCAGATAATCGGCTTAAGCCCCTTCAGCAAAAAGCTGAACGGCACGCGAGTCAAGGCGATCACCCCGAATGTAAACAAACCGAGCAAAGCATACGTCTGTACGTTGTTTGCCAAAAAGACGATACATACAAAAAGAAAAATGCTGACAAGTTTTGTTCGCGGGTCCAATCGGTGAATAAGCGATGATCCCGGAACATACTTTCCGATAATCATGCTGTCCATCATTGGTCCTTTTCCTCCTGAAAGAAAGCCTTAATTTCACTGGCGGCATCCTGCAGGGTCAGCATGGGTTTTTCATACTTGACTTCGAGAGCCTTCTCAAGCCGTCTCTGAAACTTCACCGATTCAGGAAGATCCAGTCCCATTTCGGCCATCTCTTCACCTTTTACAAACAAGTCACGCGGACTCCCCGTCGCTTTAATGGTTCCTTTGTGCATGACGATCATTTCGTCAGCATAGCGGGCGGCGTCCTCCATGCTATGGGTGACGAGAACGGTAGTCAGGTTTCCCCGCTGATGAAGCGCATAGAACATGTCCATAATGTCCTGGCGCCCTCTCGGATCAAGACCGGCCGTCGGTTCATCCAAAACCAGCACTTCCGGCTCCATCGCGAGAACGCCGGCAATCGCCACTCTGCGCATCTGGCCGCCGCTGAGCTCAAATGGTGAACGATTCAAAATGTCTTCCGGAAGGCCCACAAGCCCCAGCATTTCTTTTGCTTTCCGTTCAGCGTCTTCTTTTTTTACACCGAAATTCATCGGTCCGAATGCGATGTCCTTCAGCACAGTCTCTTCAAACAGCTGATGTTCGGGAAATTGGAAAACGATTCCGACTTTTTTTCGCAAAGTCTTAAGGTCTTTATTCTTTTTACCGGCTGCCAGAATCGTGCTCCCGAGTTCAAGCTGTCCTTTAGTCGGTTTCAGCAAACCGTTTAAATGCTGCAGGAGCGTCGATTTGCCCGACCCTGTATGCCCGATGACGGCAACGTAGCTGCCCTCTTTTATCACGGCATTGATATCATACAGAGCCAGCCGTTCAAACGGTGTCTTCATTTGATAGCGGTGTTCTACATCTTTGATTTTAATGTCCACAGCTCATTCACCAGCCCTTCCTGAGTCAGATGGTTTTTCGTTAACGCCAGTCCGCTTTCTTTCAAAAGCAGGCTGAGCTGGAATGAGAAAGGCAAATCAAGACCGATGCGAACCAAGTCTTCGTTTAATTTAAAAATCTCTTCAGGCGTGCCCTCTGCATATTTCCTGCCGCCGTTCATCACAATGATCCTGTCCGCCCTTGCGGCTTCTTCCAGGTCATGTGTTATCGAAATGACGGTGGCCATGCCCTGATCTTTTAAGCGTCTGACAGTATCAAGGACTTCTTCTCTCCCAATCGGGTCAAGCATGGATGTCGCTTCATCCAAAATCATAATATCAGGACGCGCGGCAATAATCCCCGCGATCGCCACTCTTTGTTTTTGACCTCCGGAGAGATGGTGCGGCTCTTGATCAAGAAAATCCTGCATATTGACTTGTGTGACAGCCCAATCTACTCTCTCAATCATTTCTTCGCGCGGAACACCATTGTTTTCTAAACCAAAAGCCACATCATCGCGAACAGTCGTTCCGACAAATTGGTTATCGGGATTCTGAAAGACCATCCCTATTTTTTTTCGCACATCCCACACGGTATCCTCAGTCAGTTTGATGCCGCCGACTTCAATTTCTCCGGCCTCAGGCAAAATCAGTCCGTTCAGCGCTCTGGCCAAAGTCGACTTCCCTGAACCGTTGTGGCCTACGATAGCAAGCCATTCTCCTTCGTATACCTCCAGACTCACACCGTCCAGCGCCGGTCTTTCTGCATCTTTGCGGTAGCGGAATAGAATGTCTTTTACGGATATAAGCTGTTTTTGATCCACGGGCGCCTGACCTCCTCTCAGCTATAGCTCTGCTTTTCTGTCTCATGATAAAAAGTTCTGATATCTAAAAAAAGGGCATAGATCCAGTTAGAAACTGTCCCGCCCTTCTTTAGATACACAAAAATATGTGATTAAACCAATTCGATGATTGCCATTGGTGCACCGTCACCACGGCGAGGACCAAGCTTCATAATACGTGTGTATCCGCCTTGGCGCTCCTCGTAACGAGTTGCAATGTCAGAGAACAATTTTTGAAGTGCATCTTGGTTATTTTCTTCATTAGCAACCTCGTTGCGAATGTATGCAGCAGCTTGACGACGAGCATGCAAGTCACCGCGCTTACCAAGAGTGATCATCTTTTCAACAACAGAGCGAAGTTCTTTCGCACGTGTTTCAGTTGTTTCAATTCTTTCGTTGATGATCAAATCTGTTGTAAGATCACGAAGCATAGCTTTACGCTGTGAACTCGTACGTCCTAGTTTTCTGTATGACATGTGATGTCCCCTCCTTTAATGGAATGCTGTTTCTAAATAAAAAACACACGAAAATCCTAGTTCACATGGAAACTAGATCAATCGTCTTTGCGAAGGCCGAGTCCAAGTTCTTCTAGTTTCGCTTTCACTTCTTCAAGTGATTTGCGTCCCAGGTTGCGAACTTTCATCATATCTTCTTCCGTCTTGTTCGCAAGTTCTTGAACCGTGTTAATGCCCGCACGCTTCAAGCAGTTGTAAGAACGGACAGAAAGGTCAAGTTCCTCAATCGTCATTTCAAGAACTTTTTCTTTTTGATCCTCTTCTTTTTCAACCATGATTTCAGCATGCTGAGCTTCGTCAGTTAAACCGACGAATATATTAAGGTGTTCAGTTAAAATCTTTGAACCGAGAGCAATTGCTTCCTTCGGTCCAGTGCTTCCGTCAGTCCAAACATCAAGTGTAAGTTTGTCATAGTTTGCAACCTGGCCTACACGAGTGTTTTCTACCTGATAAGATAAACGAGAAACTGGCGTAAAGATTGAATCGATCGGAATCACGCCGATTGGCTGATCGTCTCTTTTGTTCGAATCAGCAGGTGTATACCCACGTCCTCTTTGTGCAGTAAGGCGAACTCGGAAACTCGCATTCTCACCAAGAGTCGCGATATGAAGATCCGGATTAAGGATTTCAACATCGCTGTCGTGTGTAATATCAGCTGCTGTGACAGTTCCTTCGCCCTGTACATCAATTTCAAGCGTCTTCTCTTCATCAGAGTAGATTTTCAATGCAAGCTTTTTAATGTGCAAGATTATCGTTGTAACATCTTCCACAACGCCTTCGATTGTCGAGAATTCGTGCAGTACACCATCTATCTGGATCGATGTTACAGCGGCACCAGGGAGTGAGGATAAGAGGATACGACGTAAGGAGTTACCCAGAGTTGTACCATATCCACGCTCAAGCGGCTCTACGACAAACTTACCAAATTTGGCATCGTCGCTGATTTCAACCGTTTCGATTTTTGGTTTTTCAATCTCGATCATTACTTAAAACCCTCCTTCAAAACGTCGAAACCTCGAATAGAATCATATGAGATTCCATCCGAAATTCCCCATTGTTTAGTCCCGTATGTGCTCAGGCAACGAGTCGGTGCATTCGTTTCATAAATAACTGTATCATAACCCATTATTGACAGGGACACAAAATCTATACAAACAAATTACACGCGGCGACGTTTTGGTGGACGGCATCCATTATGAGGAACAGGAGTTACGTCTCTGATAGCTGTAACTTCAAGTCCGGCAGCTTGTAAAGCACGGATTGCAGCTTCACGGCCAGAACCTGGTCCTTTAACAGTTACTTCAAGAGTTTTAAGTCCGTGTTCGATTGAACCTTTAGCAGCTGTTTCAGCAGCCATTTGCGCAGCAAAAGGAGTAGATTTACGAGAACCTCTGAATCCTAGAGCTCCGGCACTTGACCAAGAAAGAGCATTACCATGAGTATCAGTGATCGTAACGATCGTGTTGTTGAAAGTTGAACGAATATGAGCGATTCCTGACTCAATATTCTTTTTCACGCGACGTTTACGCGTGTTTTGTTTACGAGCAGCAGCCATTGTTTAGGTACCTCCCTTACTTATTTTTTCTTGTTAGCTACAGTACGACGCGGACCTTTACGAGTACGCGCATTGTTTTTAGAGTTTTGTCCGCGAACAGGCAAACCTCTGCGATGGCGGATTCCGCGGTAGCTTCCGATTTCGATCAGACGCTTGATGTTAAGAGAAACTTCACGGCGAAGGTCACCTTCTACTTTCAGTTTGTCAATAACATCACGGATTTTACCAAGTTCTTCTTCAGTAAGATCACGCACACGAGTATCTTCAGAAACACCAGCCTCTTTCAAGACTTGCTGAGCCGTTGTGCGGCCAATTCCGAAGACATATGTTAAAGAAATAACAACACGTTTGTCACGTGGGATATCTACACCAGCAATACGAGCCATTCTCTGGGCACCTCCTTATTAATTATCCTTGTTTTTGTTTATGCTTTGGATTTTCACAGATCACCATTACTTTTCCTTTTCTGCGAATAACTTTACATTTCTCGCAGATTGGTTTAACTGATGGTCTCACTTTCATGTGTTTCCAACCTCCTTCAGTTTCCGGAGTGCTTTATTTGTAACGGTACGTAATCCTGCCACGAGTTAAGTCATATGGAGATAATTCTACCGTAACTTTGTCTCCAGGTAAAATGCGAATGAAGTGCATGCGGATTTTACCAGATACGTGAGCCAAAACCGTATGGCCATTTTCGAGTTCAACTTTGAACATCGCGTTTGGCAGTGTTTCGACAATCGTACCTTCCACTTCAATTACATCGTCTTTCGCCATTCAAGTGTTCTCCCTTCTTCAAATCAGTAACTTGCTCTCTGACAAATTTCAAAAGAGAAAATCTCAGTTATCCGTTTGTCACACGCCCTGTTTCGTTTATACTGTTCTGAACTTCCGGAGATACGCAATCATAAAGGGTGAATGATTGATATTCTTTTTCTAAGGAGAATGAAATGTACGCTTTTCTCCGTCTGCTTTAGTACACGATGATGAATCTTCATTCCGGTGACAGCAGCTAGCCGGTTTTTCTTCCGACCAATTGTAAACCTACAATCTGCCCAGGTGCGGAATGAAAAACATATGTCATGGAATTCATTTCATCATCTAGACTTTTGTCAGTATATCAAAACCCGTTTCCGTAATCGCAATCGTATGTTCAAAATGAGCACACTTTTTCCCATCTACCGTTACAACCGTCCAGTTATCAGCCAATGTTTTCACATATCGGCTGCCAGCGTTAACCATCGGTTCTATAGCGAGAACCATACCAGGCTTCAGCCTAGGTCCTTTGTTTGGCGGACCGTAATGAGGAATTTGCGGATCCTCATGCAAGTCTTGACCAACACCATGTCCGACATACTCCCTAACAACTGAAAACTGCTCATTTTCGACATACGTTTGTATTGCGTGGGAAATATTCGACAAACGTTCACCTGGTTTTGCTTCCTTCAAGCCTTTATATAAAGACTCCTCTGTTACTTCCAGCAGTCGTTTATCATCATCACTGATGTTTCCTACCGGATATGTCCAAGCAGAGTCACCATGATAACCATTTAATTTAGCACCGATATCAATGCTGATAATGTCACCGTCACGCAAAACCCTTTTACCGGGTATTCCGTGAACGAGTTCTTCATTAACTGATACACAGATGCTCCCGCGAAACCCATTATACCCCTTAAAAGATGGGATTGCACCCTGCTTCTCAATAAAACGTTCGGCAATTTGATCCAATTCTTTTGTCGAGATTCCTGGTTTAATGTGCTTTTTCATCTCTTCATGAGTCAAAGCCACGATTCGCCCTGCTTCCCGCATGATGCCAAGCTCACGAGGGGTCTTACAGATAATCATTTGCTCAATCCTCCAAGAAGCTCTTTCACATCTTGGTACACGTCGTTAATGTCCTGCTGGCCATTGACGTTGACAAGATACCCTTTCTCAGAATAAAAATCGAGTAAAGGCTGAGTCTGCTTCATGTTGACCTCAAGCCGTTTTGAGACGGTTTCCTCATTATCATCTGCCCGTTGATAAAGGTCTCCTCCGTCTTTATCACAAACACCCGGCGTTTTCGGCGGATTGAAAACCAAATGATAGGTTGTGCCGCAAACACTGCAAATTCTGCGTCCAGTCAAACGTTCCATTAAAGAGTCTTTGTCTACTTTAATGTTAATGACATAATCAATCGGCTTGCCGTATTCCTCAAGAATGTTTTCAAGAGCTTCAGCCTGAGCGACTGTTCGCGGAAATCCGTCCAGAAGAAAACCTCTTTCACAATCATCTTTGCCGAGTCTTTCTTTGACAATGCCGATTGTGACTTCGTCCGGTACGAGCTCGCCTTTATCAATATAAGACTTTGCTTCGAGTCCGAGTGGTGTTTCTTCTTTCATAGCAGCACGGAACATATCTCCCGTTGAGATATGAGGTATCCCATAATCCTCAACAATTCGTTCTCCCTGTGTGCCTTTACCGGCTCCAGGAAGTCCCATTAAGACTAAGTTCATTCGGATTTCCCCCGTCCTCTCTTATTTAGAGGAATGGTTAAAACCAGTCCTCTAATTTTTCATAAATCCTCGGTAATTACGTTTCACTAACTGGCTCTCCAGCTGCTTCATTGTCTCCAAGGCTACCCCGACGACAATTAACAATGATGTTCCGCCAATCTGTGCACTTTGAGGCAATCCAGCGAATTGAATGAAAAAGATAGGAAGAATGGAAATCACGGCTAAGAATATAGAACCCACAAACGTAAGTCGATACAAAATGCTCGTAATTCTATCTTGAGTCATTTTCCCTGGACGAACCCCCGGGATATAGCCACCCTGTTTTTTTAGGTTATCAGCCATTTGTTCAGGGTTTACCTGCACAAAAGCATAGAAGTACGTAAAGGCGATAATTAATGCGACATAAACCGCCATGCCCACCGGATGTGTATTGTCAAAGTTGGCTTGAATCCACTTTGTCACATTGTTTTCTCCGAAAAATGACGCGATAGTACGCGGCGTAATAAGAAACGCAACCGCAAAGATTACCGGAATAACCCCTGCCGGATTCACTTTAAGCGGAAGGTGAGTTGACTGGCCTCCGCCAACAGGTGAACGACCTTGCCCTTTTGCATATTGAATCGCGATTTTGCGTACGGCCTGCTGAATGAAAATAACACCAACAATAACGGCCAAAATCGCAATCACCAGTAAAGCGATTTTTACAATATGAATAAACAGCTGATCGCTGCTGCCGACAAATTGAGTCTCATAAATCTGCCCAACAGTTTTCGGAATACTAGCCACAATCCCCGCGAAGATGATGATCGAAATTCCGTTACCTACTCCATTGGAAGTAATTTGTTCTCCCAGCCACATTAAAAAAGCAGTTCCTCCAGTGAGTACTAAAGCAATAATCAGATATGTCGATATGCCGGATTTTTCAATCAGCATACCGTTTGCCAGGTTGTTAAACCCGTAAGACATACCTAATGCCTGGATAAAACCAAGCACAATCGTAAAATATCTCGTGAACTGAGCTAATTTACGGCGGCCGACTTCACCTTGCTTAGACCACTCGGTAAACTTCGGCACAACATCCATCTGAAGCAGCTGAATGATGATTGAAGCAGTGATGTAAGGCGTAATTCCCATCGCAAAAATGGAGAACTGATAAAGCGCACCGCCGCCAAATGTATTAAGGAGATCAAAAACCCCCATCGAACTTTGTGTCTGCAACGCCTGAGCATTTACATATGGCACAGGGATAAATGCACCTATGCGAAAGACGATAAGCATGAGTAATGTAAAAATGATTTTATTCCGAATATCACTCACACGCATAAAGTTGGAGATTGTCTTAAACAAGTTAGATCACCTCAGCTGTACCGCCAGCAGCTTCAACAGCTTCTTTCGCAGAAGCAGAGAATTTATTGGCTTTTACAGTTAATTTTTTCTCTAATTTACCGTTGCCAAGAATCTTTACTCCTGCATTAAGTTTGCTAATAACACCAGTCTCAAGAAGAAGTTCAGGAGTGACTTCCGTTCCTTCCGCAAAACCGTTCAATTTGTCTACGTTCACAATAGCGTAATCCTTACGGTTGATGTTTGTAAAACCGCGTTTAGGAAGACGTTGGAATAAAGGCATTTGTCCCCCCTCGAATCCAGGGCGTACACCGCCGCCAGAACGAGCGTTTTGACCTTTGTGACCTTTA
Organism: Bacillus sp. hwrm1; assembly: GCF_040207805.1. Taxonomy (NCBI): domain Bacteria; kingdom Bacillati; phylum Bacillota; class Bacilli; order Caryophanales; family Bacillaceae; genus Bacillus; species Bacillus sp. hwrm1. The sequence goes on from NZ_CP157943.1 coordinate 3,999,352, forward strand.
CCAGCTGTTTTACCGTTACCAGAACCAATACCACGACCTACGCGATTGCGTACTTTACGTGAACCTTCTGAAGGCTTTAATTCATGAAGTTTCATTAGGACACCTCCTTAGCCTATAATTTATTTTTATTGTTCTTTAACAGAAACTAGATGAGATACTTTATTAATCATACCGCGGATCGCAGCGTTATCTTCATGAACGACAGTTTGGTTTGTTTTCTTTAAACCAAGTGTTCTTACAGTAACGCGCTGATCTTCCGGGCGACCGATTACACTGCGTTTGAGGGTAATTTCTAATTTAGCCATTAATGTTCCCTCCTTATCCTAACAGTTCTTCTACAGATTTTCCACGAAGCTTCGCAACCTCTTCGGCACGTTTAAGCTCACTTAAACCTTGAAGTGTTGCACGGATCATGTTGATCGGTGTGTTAGAACCTAAAGACTTAGAAAGGATATCAGCAACGCCAGCAAGCTCAAGTACCGCACGTACAGGGCCTCCAGCGATAACTCCAGTACCTTCAGAAGCAGGTTTCAACAAGATATTGCCTGCACCGAAACGTCCGATGATTTCGTGTGGAATCGTAGTTCCAACCATTGGTACTTCAATCAAATTCTTTTTCGCATCTTCAACAGCTTTGCGGATTGCTTCAGGTACTTCTTGTGCTTTACCAGTACCGAAACCTACGTGACCGTTTTTGTCACCGACAACGACTAGAGCTGCGAAACGGAAACGACGACCACCTTTAACAACTTTCGCTACGCGGTTAACCGTAACTAAGCGTTCTTCTAACTCTAATTTGCTTGGGTCAATACGACGCATAATCATGTGTCCCTCCTTTTTTTATTAAAATTTCAGTCCGGCTTCACGAGCTGCATCGGCCAGAGCTTTTACACGTCCATGGTATAAGTATCCACCGCGGTCAAATACTACGTCAGAAACACCTTTCTCAGAAGCGCGTTTCGCAACGAGTTCACCGACTTTAGCAGCAGCAGCGCTGTCACCAGTGCTTTCCACGTTCAAATCTTTATCGAGAGTAGAGGCACTAGCAAGTGTAACGCCATTTACATCATCGATGATTTGAGCATAAATGTGTTTGTTTGAACGGAACACATTCAGACGAGGTCTTTCAGCTGTGCCTGAAAGTTTAGCACGAACACGGGCATGTCTTTTTTGACGAGCAGCATTTTTGCTAGTTTTCGTAATCATCCTTAGGTCACTCCTTTCTTCACTTTAAGCGGTCTTACTTAGCAGATTTACCTTCTTTACGGCGAACAACTTCACCTTCGTAGCGAATTCCTTTACCTTTGTAAGGCTCTGGAGAACGTACAGCGCGGATGTTAGCAGCGATAGCTCCTACACGCTCTTTGTCTGTACCTTTTACAACTACTTTAGTTTGAGAAGGAACTTCGATTTCGATGCCCTCTTCAGGAACGATCTCAACAGGGTGAGAGTATCCAACGTTTAAAACAAGTTTGTTTCCGGATTTAGCCGCACGATAACCGACACCGACTAATTCCAAACCTCTTTCAAATCCTTTAGATACGCCTTCAACCATGTTTCCAAGCAGACTGCGAGTCGTACCATGCAGCGCACGGTGCTCTTTGTGATCAGAAGGACGAGTAACTGTAAGCACGTTGTCCTCAATTTTGATTTCCATATCAGGATGGAAAGTACGAGTTAATTCTCCTTTTGGTCCTTTTACAGCTACAGTGTTGCCTTCGTTCAGCGTTACTGTAACTCCAGAAGGGATCTCAAGCAGTTTTTTTCCTACACGAGACATACTAAAACACCTCCATTCTTGTTAAACTTCTTACCAAACGTATGCTAGAACTTCTCCACCAGCTTGTTTTGCACGGGCTTCTTTGTCCGTTAAAACACCTTGTGATGTAGAAATAATCGCGATTCCAAGACCGTTAAGTACGCGAGGTACTTCATTTGATTTAGCGTATACACGCAAACCTGGTTTGCTGATTCTTTTAAGACCAGTGATAACGCGCTCGTTGTTTTGTCCGTATTTCAAGAAAACGCGGATGATACCTTGTTTGCTGTCTTCTACGAACTCAACGTCACGAATGAAACCTTCACGCTTTAAAATGTCAGCAATTTCTCTTTTCAATTTAGAAGCAGGAATTTCAAGCTTCTCATGACGTACCATGTTTGCATTGCGAATACGAGTCAGCATATCTGCAATTGGATCTGTCATAACCATTATATAATTACCTCCTTCCCATTCTTGGGGATTACCAGCTGGCTTTTTTCACGCCAGGAATTTGTCCTTTATATGCAAGCTCACGGAAACAAATACGGCAAAGTTTAAATTTACGAATGACTGAGTGCGGACGTCCGCAGCGTTCACAGCGAGTGTACTCTTGCACTTTAAACTTTGGTGTACGTTGTTGTTTCGCAATCATTGACTTTTTAGCCACGATTTCGCCTCCCTTTCATTGATTATTTCTGGAACGGCATACCTACTTGAGTTAATAGCTCACGAGCCTCTTCGTCAGAGTTAGCAGTCGTTACGATAACGATGTCCATTCCGCGAACCTTTGTTACTTTATCGTAGTCAATTTCAGGGAAGATTAACTGTTCTTTGATACCAAGAGTGTAGTTTCCGCGACCGTCAAAAGATTTCTTAGAAATCCCGCGGAAGTCACGTACACGCGGTAAAGATACAGAAATAAGTTTATCAAGGAAATCATACATGCGCTCTCCGCGAAGAGTTACTTTCGCACCGATAGGCATTCCCTCACGAAGACGGAATCCAGCAATTGATTTCTTCGCACGAGTAACGACAGGTTTTTGACCTGCGATAAACGTTAATTCTTCAACAGCACTGTCGATTGCTTTTGCGTTTTGAACAGCATCACCGACACCCATGTTGATTACGATTTTTTCGATTTTTGGCACCTGCATAACAGAGTCGTAGTTGAACTTCGTCATTAAAGCAGGTGAAATTTCTTTATTGTACTTTTCTTTAAGGCGGTTCATGAGATAGACCTCCCTTCCTTTAAATACTATTTATCTAAGACTTGCCCAGATTTTTTTGCAACACGAACTTTTTTGCCATCTTCCACTTTGTATCCTACGCGAGTCACTTCACCTGTTTTAGGATCGAGCGGCATAACGTTTGATACATGAATTGGCGCCTCTTGATTAGAAATACCGCCTTGAGGGTTTGCTTGAGTTGGTTTAGAGTGCTTCTTCACCATGTTTACGCCCTCAACTAGAACGCGGTCCTTTTTAGGGAAAGCAGCAAGGATCGTACCTTGTTTGCCTTTATCTTTACCAGAGATAACCATTACTTTATCGCCTTTTTTCACATGCATCCTGATCGCACCTCCTTGAGTAAGGCATTTATTTCATTAGATAACTTCTGGAGCCAGAGAAACAATTTTCATGAAGTTGTTTTCACGTAATTCACGGGCAACCGGTCCGAAGATACGAGTTCCACGCGGGCTCTTGTCGTCACGGATGATAACACATGCATTCTCATCGAAGCTGATGTATGATCCGTCAGTTCTGCGTGCTCCGCTTTTTGTGCGAACGATAACAGCTCTTACGACTTCACCTTTTTTGACAACGCCTCCTGGTGTTGCTTGTTTAACCGTGCAAACAATTACATCACCAATGTTAGCCGTTTTACGTCCAGAACCGCCAAGAACTTTAATAGTAAGTACCTCACGCGCACCGGAGTTGTCAGCAACTTTTAAACGAGTCTCTTGTTGAATCATTATTTGTTACCTCCCTTCGGAAAAAGAATTCCGAACTTTATTAGATAATAACAGCTTCTTCGACAACTTCTACTAGACGAAAACGCTTAGTTGCAGATAATGGACGAGTTTCCATGATCTTTACGATGTCTCCGATTTTAGCTTGGTTATTTTCATCATGTGCTTTGAATTTCTTTGAGTATTTTACGCGTTTACCGTAAATAGGATCCTTTTTGTATGTTTCAACAACAACAGTGATGGTTTTATCCATTTTGTCAGAAACAACACGGCCTTGGTAAACTTTGCGTTGGTTACGTTCGCTCATGCTCACGACCTCCCCTCAGTGATTATTTGTTGGCAGCAATTTCTCTTTCACGAATCACAGTTTTCATGCGCGCGATAGCTTTGCGCACTTCACGAATGCGAGCAGTATTTTCAAGTTGTCCTGTCGCTAATTGAAAGCGAAGATTGAAAAGTTCTTCTTTAAGAGACTTTACTTTTTGTTCAATTTCAGCAGTGGTAAGGTCACGAATTTCATTAGCTTTCATTTGATTCACCACCAATTTCTTCACGTTTTACGAACTTCGTTTTAATTGGCAATTTGTGAGATGCAAGACGAAGAGCTTCACGAGCTACCTCTTCAGACACACCAGAAATTTCAAATAAAACTTTGCCCGGTTTTACAACAGCTACCCAGCCTTCAGGAGCCCCTTTACCGGAACCCATCCGTACCTCAAGCGGTTTAGCAGTGTAAGGTTTTGAAGGGAAAATTTTAATCCAAACTTTACCGCCACGTTTCATGTAACGAGTCATCGCAATACGTGCAGCTTCGATTTGGCGGTTTGTGATCCAAGAAGCTTCAAGAGCCTGGATACCGTACTCACCAAAATGTACTTCAGTACCGCCTTTAGCGCGACCGCGCATTTTTCCGCGATGCTCTCTGCGATATTTAACGCGTTTTGGTAATAACATATTATTTTCCTCCTTCCTCAGTTTTCTTCTTAGTAGGAAGAACCTCTCCACGATAGATCCAGACTTTTACACCAAGCTTACCGTAAGTTGTGTCAGCTTCAGATGTTGCATAGTCGATGTCAGCACGTAAAGTGTGCAATGGAACAGTTCCTTCACTGTAGTATTCAGAACGAGCAATGTCAGCTCCGCCAAGACGGCCGGAAACCATTGTTTTCACACCTTGTGCTCCAGCACGCATAGTGCGTTGGATTTGTTGTTTCTGCGCACGGCGGAAAGAAATACGGTTTTCTAGTTGACGAGCGATGTTGTCAGCTACAAGCTGAGCATCAAGATCTGCTCTTTTGATTTCAAGAATGTTAATGTGTACACGCTTGCCAGTAAGGCTGTTAAGGGCTTTACGAAGTGCTTCAACTTCAGATCCGCCTTTACCGATTACCATACCAGGCTTAGCAGTGTGGATCGTAATGTTAACGCGGTTTGCTGCGCGCTCGATTTCTACTTTAGAAACAGAAGCGTCAGAAAGGCGTTTGCTAATGAATTCACGAATTTTTAAATCTTCGTGCAGGAAGTCAGCGTAATCTTTACCAGCGTACCACTTAGATTCCCAATCACGAATGACTCCGATACGAAGACCGACTGGATTTACCTTTTGACCCACTACTTATCCCTCCTTCTTTTCTGATACAACGATTGTAATGTGGCTCGTACGTTTGTTGATTTGGCTCGCACGTCCCATAGCACGCGGGCGGAATCTTTTTAACGTTGGGCCTTCGTCAACAAATGCCTGAGAAATAACCAGATTGTTAGCGTCCATCTCGTAGTTGTGCTCAGCATTTGCGATAGCAGATTTTAAAACTTTTTCGATGATCGGAGAAGCAGCTCTCGGAGTTAAGTTCAGGATAGATACTGCTTCGCCTACTTGCTTACCTCGAATCAGGTCCATTACTAGACGTGCTTTACGAGGAGCAATACGGACTGTTCTTGCAACAGCTTTAGCTTGCATTTAAAAGCCTCCTCTCTTAGCGTCTTGTTTTTTTATCGTCACTGGCGTGGCCTTTGTAAGTACGAGTCGGTGCGAATTCGCCCAACTTGTGGCCTACCATGTCTTCAGAAATGAATACAGGCACGTGTTTACGTCCGTCATATACTGCGATAGTGTGACCGATAAATTGTGGGAAAATAGTTGAACGGCGAGACCAAGTTTTTACAACTTGTTTCTTGTCCGTTTCATTTAATTTCTCGATTTTTGTCATCAAGTGTCCATCGACAAATGGTCCTTTTTTCAAGCTGCGAGCCATTTTGGAACCTCCCTTCGTGATTGCACTACGGTCCGAAATGAACCGTAGACAACCCCGTTATTTATTTTTACGACGACGTACGATAAATTTATCAGATTTGTTCTTTTTCTTACGTGTCTTGAATCCAAGAGTCGGTTTGCCCCAAGGAGACATTGGTGATTTACGTCCGATTGGCGCGCGACCTTCACCACCACCATGCGGGTGATCGTTAGGGTTCATTACAGAACCGCGGACTGTAGGGCGGATGCCTTTCCAGCGAGAGCGTCCTGCTTTACCAACGTTGATAAGTTCGTGCTGCTCGTTACCTACTTGACCGATAGAAGCGCGGCAAGCAGAAAGGATCATGCGAACTTCACCAGAGTTAAGACGTACAAGAACGTATTTGCCTTCTTTACCAAGAACCTGAGCAGATGTACCAGCTGAACGTACAAGCTGTCCACCTTTACCAGGTTTTAATTCAATGTTATGCACAACTGTACCAACAGGAATGTTGATAAGCGGAAGTGCGTTACCTACTTTGATGTCAGCTTCAGGGCCGGACATGATTTCAGTACCTACTTGAATTCCTTTTGGTGCAAGAATGTAACGTTTTTCTCCGTCTACATAGTTGATTAGTGCAATGTTAGCTGAACGGTTTGGATCGTACTCAACTGTAGCAACGCGTCCAGGTATACCATCTTTATCGCGTTTGAAGTCGATAACACGGTATTGGCGTTTGTGTCCGCCACCTTGGTGACGTACAGTCAATTTACCTTGGTTGTTACGTCCGCCTTTTTTGTGAAGGGGCGCAAGCAAGGATTTTTCCGGCTGGTCAGTCGTGATTTCAGCAAAATCTGAAGTTGTCATGCCACGACGTCCGTTAGAGGTCGGTTTATACTTTTTAATCGCCATTTTGAATTTCCCTCCTTCTTTTTACAGATAATTAAGCTTCAAAAATTTCGATTTCTTTGCTGTCTGCAGTAAGTTTTACGATCGCTTTTCTGCGACGGCTAGTCATACCAGTGTAGCGGCCGACACGTTTTGATTTCCCTTTGTAGTTCATGATGTTGACTTTGTCAACTTTCACTCCAAAGATACTTTCAACTGCATCTTTCACTTCTGTTTTGTTAGCTCTTACATCAACTTCAAAAGTATATTTTTTTTCAGTCATTAAATCAGCAGAACGTTCAGTAATGACGGGGCGCTTAAGAACATCACGAGGATCTTTCATTATGCAAGCACCTCCTCTACTTTTTCAACCGCAGCTTTTGTAATCAGAAGCTTCTCGTGGTTGACAACGTCTAACACGTTGATTCCGTTAGCTTGAACAACTGTAACTCCAGGGATGTTGCGTGCAGAAAGAGATACTGCTTCGTTTGCATCCGCAGTTACGATTAAAGCTTTTTTCTCAACAGATAATCCTTTAAGGATAGCTGCCATTTCTTTTGTTTTAACCGTATCAAGAGTAAGATCTTCAAGAACAATAATGTTGTTGTCGTTCACTTTAGAAGACAATACTGATTTGATTGCCAAGCGGCGAACTTTTTTAGGTAATTTGTAAGAATAGCTGCGTGGTGTTGGGCCGAATACGACACCACCTCCGCGCCATTGCGGTGAACGGATTGAACCTTGACGGGCACGACCTGTACCTTTTTGACGCCATGGTTTGCGACCTCCGCCGCGTACTTCAGAACGATTTTTTACTTTGTGAGATCCTTGACGTAAGGAAGCTCTTTGCATAAGAATAGCGTCGAATACTACGCTCTCATTTGGCTCAATTCCAAATACAGACGCGTTTAATTCGATATCACCAGCAGTAGAACCGTTTTGGTTGTATAATGCTACTTTTGGCATGATCAATTTCCTCCTTTCCTAAGAGACTTATTTAGATTTAACAGCACTTTTAACAGTGATTAAAGTTTTTCTCGCACCAGGTACGTTACCTTTAATCAAAAGAAGATTGCGCTCAGCATCTACTTTTACGATTTCAAGGTTTTGGACAGTGATTTGATCTCCGCCCATGCGTCCAGGTAATAGTTTACCTTTGAATACACGGTTAGGATCTACAGGTCCCATTGAACCAGGACGACGGTGGTAGCGTGAACCGTGAGACATAGGTCCGCGAGATTGTCCGTGGCGCTTGATTGCACCTTGGAAACCTTTACCTTTAGATACTCCTGTTACATCTACGATTTCTCCTGCAGAGAAAATTTCAACCTTGACTTCCTGACCAATTTCATACGCATCCATATCCACGCCGCGTAATTCTTTAACGAAGCGCTTAGGAGCAGTTTCCGCTTTTGCAACGTGTCCTTTTTCCGGTTTGTTTGAAAGCTTTTCACGCTTATCGTCAAAACCAAGCTGGATCGCTTCATAGCCATCATTTTCAGCTGTTTTCTTTTGAAGAACAACGTTTGGAGCTGCTTCAATAACAGTTACCGGGATAAGATCACCGTTCTCTGCGAATACTTGCGTCATACCAATTTTTCTTCCTAAGATTCCTTTGGTCATTCGTCACACCTCCTATTAAGATCATTCTATATTTTAGAATTAAAGTTTGATTTCGATATCGACACCAGATGGTAAGTCTAATCGCATGAGAGCATCAACAGTTTGTGGTGTTGGGTTCACAATGTCGATTAAACGTTTATGTGTACGCATTTCAAATTGCTCACGAGAATCTTTGTATTTGTGCACCGCACGAAGGATTGTGTAAACTGATTTTTCAGTTGGCAACGGAATCGGACCAGATACGCTGGCACCAGAACGTTTTGCCGTTTCAACAATCTTCTCTGCAGATTGATCAAGGATTCTATGATCATATGCTTTTAAACGAATACGAATTTTTTGTTTTGCCATTATTTTCCCTCCTTTTCGCCTACATCACGTTAGACAGTTCTCCGCGAGAAAAACCTGATCACCTTGCCATGGCAAAGCGGCCGGGTGTGTCAGCAACCTCTCACTTCATCGCAGTCAAAGACCAACATACACTATTATACAGAAAATAGACGCATGTTGCAAGGTTTATTTAAAGAACCTTGTGGTTTTCACACTTTGATTATTATACAGGTGATACCATGATTAATCAAGGATATGCCTGTTTTCTTTCAGAGATGGAACGATGCGAACCGGCTGACAACTTCGGCAAAGCGATCCGGTTCCTCCAAGTGAGGCGAATGGGCTGAGTTCTCAAACCAATGCCATTCTTTATACGGCGCATCAACCTTCTGATAATATTCATAAGACGTCGTCCCCGGGACCGTCAAATCGTATCTCCCTGACATAAAACAGCACGGTATTATAATAGAAGAAACTGATTCTCCGGCATCAAAGAAAATGAGATCCTCCCACAGGTGTTTCAGGCTGAACATTTGTCCCCGCGCGGCTAAGAAACTCCCTCTCACACCGTACGGTTCACCAAACAGCATTCGCCCCCCTGCTTTAAGAGCACCGATCGGATGATGGGTAAAGCCCCCTCCCCTCATCTCGATACAAAGCAGAAACAACGTTCGCTGCAGCTGTTTCTCCCATGGAGGCGCTCCGATAAAGCTCAGCGTCTTTTCCAGCAGGAAATGTTTGCGTTGCCTGCTCCATTCCATCATCAGCCGGTAAGCTTCCGTTTCTTCCTTTTGAATATTAACCACCTGACTGATACCGATATACGCATAATACAAATCAGGCCTCTCTTGAAGAACATGAAGCGCCAGAACTGAACCCCACGAATAGCCGGCGATATATATTTTTTGCCTGCTGAATTGCTTGCATAGGCGTTCGGTCAAATGAATGGTATCGGCTGTCAGCTGATCCAAGGTCATAGATGAACCCGGAATTTCCTTTGAATAAGAGAGACCCGCCCCTCTCTGATCCCAGTTCACAACGGTGAAATGCTTTTCCAGCTTATTCTGGTATTTTCTCGCATAGCCGATTTGGGGCGTGCCGGGACCGCCGTGCAAAAACAAAAGCAGCGGATTACTCCTGTCATCACCATTAATCATAATGGTTTGTTCACTGCCATTAATCAGCAATTGCTGAAGCATTGAAATACGATTGGTTTTCTTGAAGTTATCGTTCATCGGTCTGCTCCTAAAATTTGTATACGTTCTATTATACATGGAATCAGCGGGGAAACAAAAAAACGAGGCCCCATAAGGGACCCCGCATTAATGAACGAGTCGATTACTCAGTGATTGTAGAAACAACGCCTGAACCAACTGTACGTCCGCCTTCACGAATAGAGAAACGAGTTCCTTCTTCGATAGCGATTGTAGAGATAAGTTCAACGATCATTTCAGTGTTATCTCCAGGCATAACCATTTCTACGCCTTCTGGAAGATTGATGATACCAGTTACGTCAGTTGTACGGAAGTAGAACTGAGGACGGTAGTTAGAGAAGAATGGAGTATGACGTCCACCCTCTTCTTTAGAAAGAACGTAAACTTCAGCTTTGAATTTGCTGTGTGGAGTGATTGTACCTGGTTTAGCAAGTACTTGTCCACGTTGGATGTCTTCACGAGCTACACCGCGAAGAAGTGCACCGATGTTGTCTCCAGCTTCAGCATAGTCAAGAAGCTTACGGAACATTTCAACACCTGTAACAGTTGTTTTGCTGTTTTCTTCTTGAAGACCGATGATTTCAACTTCGTCACCGACTTTAACTTGTCCGCGTTCTACACGGCCAGTAGCAACTGTACCACGACCAGTGATTGAGAATACGTCCTCAACTGGCATCATGAATGGTTTGTCAGTGTCGCGTTCTGGAGTTGGGATGTACTCGTCAACTGCAGCCATAAGTTCAAGAATTTTTTCTTCGTACTCAGCGTCACCTTCAAGAGCTTTAAGAGCAGAACCTTTAACAACTGGTACATCATCACCAGGGAAGTCGTATTCGCTAAGAAGATCGCGAACTTCCATTTCAACAAGCTCAAGAAGCTCTTCGTCGTCTACCATGTCGCATTTGTTAAGGAATACTACGATGTATGGTACACCAACGTTTTTAGAAAGAAGGATGTGCTCACGAGTTTGTGGCATTGGGCCATCAGCAGCAGATACTACAAGGATAGCTCCGTCCATTTGCGCAGCACCAGTGATCATGTTTTTAACATAGTCAGCGTGTCCTGGGCAGTCAACGTGTGCATAGTGACGAGTGTCAGTTTCGTACTCAACGTGTGCAGTAGAGATTGTGATACCGCGCTCACGTTCTTCTGGAGCACCATCAATTTGATCGTACGCCATAGCTGTACCTTTACCAGATTTCTTATGAAGTACTGTTGAGATAGCAGCAGTTAATGTTGTTTTACCATGGTCAACGTGTCCAATTGTACCGATATTGGCATGTGATTTGGAACGGTCGAATTTTTCTTTAGCCATTCTAAAATCCTCCTTAAGAGCTTTTAATTAGTAATGTATAGAGTGATAGAAAGTGAAAGCAAGCTCTCACTTCCTCATCTTACAATAGTAGTTATACTTGAGTTAAGTGGCAAAATCAATTATTCGCCTTTATTTTTTTTGATAATTTCTTCAGCGATGCTCTTCGGCACTTCTTCGTAGTGATCCATGAACATTGTGAACGTACCGCGTCCTTGCGTGTTAGAACGAAGGGCAGTAGCGTAACCGAACATTTCAGCAAGAGGTACCATCGCACGCACAACTTGAGCGTTACCGCGAGCTTCCATACCTTCTACGCGTCCGCGACGAGAAGTAACATCACCCATGATGTCTCCCATGTATTCTTCAGGAATAACAACTTCAACTTTCATGATTGGTTCAAGAAGAACTGGGTTACATTTGCTGACTGCATTTTTCAATGCCATAGAAGCAGCGACTTTAAACGCCATTTCGTTTGAGTCAACATCATGGTAAGATCCATCAAAAAGTTTCGCCTTGATGTCGATTAGCGGGAATCCGGCTAGGACACCATTTTCAAGAGAGTCTTCAAGACCTGCTTGTACGGCTGGGATGTATTCACGAGGAACAACACCACCGACGATTGCGTTTTCGAATTCAAAGCCAGCGCCTTCTTCGTTCGGTTCAAATTCGATCCAAACGTGACCGAACTGACCGCGTCCGCCTGATTGACGTACGAATTTACCTTCAACTTTTGCACCGGTACGGAATGTCTCACGGTACGCAACTTGAGGAGCACCAACGTTAGCTTCAACTTTGAACTCACGCTTCATACGATCAACAATGATATCAAGGTGAAGCTCACCCATACCAGAGATGATTGTTTGACCCGTTTCAGGGTTTGTTTGTGTACGGAATGTAGGATCTTCTTCAGCAAGTTTCGCTAAAGCGATACCCATTTTATCTTGGTCAGCTTTTGATTTAGGCTCAATCGCTACGTCGATAACAGGCTCTGGGAATTCCATTGATTCAAGGATTACAAGATCCTTCTCATCACATAGAGTATCTCCAGTAGAAGTATCTTTTAGACCTACAGCAGCTGCGATGTCTCCAGCGTAAACAGTAGAGATCTCTTCACGGCTGTTAGCGTGCATTTGAAGGATACGTCCTACGCGCTCACGCTTGCCTTTTGTAGAGTTCTTTACATATGAACCGGAATCAAGTGTACCGGAATATACGCGGAAGAATGTCAGCTTACCGACATAAGGGTCAGTCATAACTTTAAATGCAAGTGCAGAGAACGGCTCTTCATCAGAAGAATGACGAACAATCTCTTCATCTGTGTCAGGACGTACACCTTTGATTGCAGCAACATCAGTTGGCGCAGGAAGGTAGTCAAGAACAGCATCAAGTACAAGCTGAACACCTTTGTTTTTGAAAGCAGATCCAACAAGTACAGGGTAGAATTCAACATTCAGTGTACCTTTACGGATAGCAGCTTTCAGTTCAGGGATAGTGATTTCTTCACCTTCAAGGTACTTTTCCATAAGCTCTTCATCAAGCTCAGCTACAGCTTCAATCAGGCTGCTGCGAAGCTCTTCAGCTTGCTCTTTGTACTCTTCAGGGATTTCTTTCGCATCTGAACGAGTTCCAAGGTCATCTTCGTAGAAATACGCAACGTTTTCTACTAAGTCAATGATACCTTCGAAGTTGTCTTCAGCGCCGATCGGCAATTGAATTGCGTGAGCGTTAGCTTGAAGACGGTCTCTTAAAGTGCCTACAGAGTAAAGGAAGTCTGCGCCGATTTTGTCCATTTTGTTGACAAATACAACGCGCGGTACTCCGTAAGTTGTTGCTTGGCGCCATACTGTTTCTGTCTGAGGCTCAACACCTGATTGAGCATCAAGTACGGCAACCGCACCATCAAGTACACGGAGTGAACGTTCAACTTCAACTGTGAAGTCTACGTGTCCCGGTGTATCGATGATGTTTACACGGTAACCTTTCCACTGTGCAGTCGTTGCTGCAGAAGTGATTGTGATACCGCGTTCTTGTTCCTGCTCCATCCAGTCCATTTGCGAAGCACCTTCGTGAGTTTCGCCAATTTTGTGGATACGGCCTGTGTAGAACAAGATCCGTTCTGTAGTAGTCGTTTTACCGGCATCGATGTGAGCCATGATCCCGATATTACGAGTTTTTTCTAAGGAGAACTCTCTTGCCATTGGGTAATTTCTCCTTCCTTATTAGGGAATTATTATTTTGATTATATGAATCCTACCAGCGGTAGTGAGCAAATGCTTTGTTCGCTTCTGCCATCTTGTGAGTGTCTTCACGTTTCTTAACGGCAGCACCAGTGTTGTTAGCTGCATCAAGAATTTCGTTAGCCAGGCGCTCTTCCATTGTTTTTTCTCCGCGAAGACGCGCATAGTTAACCAACCAGCGAAGACCAAGAGTTGTACGGCGTTCAGGACGAACTTCTACAGGCACTTGGTAGTTAGCTCCACCTACACGGCGTGCTTTTACTTCAAGTACAGGCATGATGTTTTTCAATGCTTGTTCGAAAACCTCCATTGCATCATTGCCAGTGCGTTCTTTAATGATATCGAATGACTTGTATAGGATTGTTTGAGATTTACCTTTTTTACCGTCGATCATCATTTTGTTGATCAGGCGGGATACCAGCTTAGAGTTGTAAAGCGGATCAGGTAAAACATCTCTTTTTGCTACAGGACCTTTACGTGGCATCTGAATATCCTCCCTTCATAGTTTTAATGATTTATTTGATTACTTTGCTTTAGGACGTTTCGTACCGTATTTAGAACGGCCTTGCGCACGGTTTTCAACTCCGGCAGTATCAAGCGCGCCACGAACGATGTGGTAGCGTACCCCCGGTAAGTCTTTTACACGTCCGCCGCGGATCAGTACAACGCTGTGCTCTTGCAGGTTGTGACCGATACCAGGAATGTAGGCAGTAACCTCGATTCCGTTAGTCAAACGAACACGAGCATATTTACGAAGTGCTGAGTTCGGTTTTTTCGGTGTCATTGTACCCACACGAGTACATACCCCGCGTTTTTGTGGAGAAGATACGTTAGTGTGCTCTTTTTTAAAGCTGTTGTATCCTTTGTTTAGTGCAGGTGACTTAGAGTTTTCAACTTTGCTCACGCGTCCCTTGCGAATTAGCTGATTAATTGTAGGCATGTTGTGTTCCTCCCTTCATTACGTTTTATAACCCACATACCCAGGTGGTTCATCATTAGGCAAAAAACAATGTCTTTACACAAGATTGATATCTTATATAAAAACAAAAAGTACGCTATAACATAATGGCAACAGCTGCTGCTCCCACTTCAATTCCGCAGGCTTTGCCGAGCTTTTTCATGGAATCCACCATACAGACAGCGGTATTTTGGTTCTTTGCAAGCTGGATAACGCCAGCTGTAAGAACTGAATCCGCGTCTTTTGCCACGACGACTTCCTTCACTGAACCTCGTTTTAGAGCTTTCACTGTTTGCTTCGTACCAATAATAATTGATTTGGCCTGTGATACTTTATCATAAGACATAAACATATCCTCCAAAGTAACAGGTTTTATTTCGAGCACCTTGGTTATATTATCACTCTGCGGGACGGATGTCAACAACGTATGACATTTTTTAGTGCAGGCCACCGCCAGAATAATTCTAATACTGAGGAAAAGCTGTCGAAACAGCCTTTCCTGCAGCAGTTTCTATTATTCAGCCGGAACCATATCTTCCGAAGGCTGAACGTTTGAAACAGGTTTTACTTTTCTGTAATTCATCATACCGGTACCGGCCGGAACCAGCTTACCGATGATAACATTCTCTTTCAGGCCGAGAAGTTCATCGCGCTTGCCTTTAATCGCAGCATCTGTAAGAACGCGTGTTGTTTCTTGGAATGATGCGGCAGACAAGAATGAATCCGTCTCGAGTGAAGCTTTTGTGATACCGAGAAGAACAGGACGTCCTGTAGCAGGTCGATTGCCTTCAAGCAGCACTTTTTTGTTCGCTTCTGTGAATTGGTGAATATCAAGCAATGTGCCAGGGAGAACATCAGTATCTCCGGCATCGATCACACGGACTTTGCGAAGCATCTGGCGAACCATTACTTCTACGTGTTTATCGCCGATTTCAACCCCCTGCATACGGTAAACTTTCTGAACCTCATGCAGAAGATATTCCTGAACCGTTGTCAGGTCAGTGACTTTAAGAAGTTCTTTCGGATCGATTGAACCTTCTGTCAGCACTTGACCGCGGGTAATCTGATCACCCTCAGCCACTTTCAGGCGTGAGTTGTAAGGTGCCGTGTATGAACGTGTCTCAACAGCGCCCTGAACAACAATCTCCTGCTGTTTGTCGCGGACTTCATTGATTTCGGCAATTGTACCGTCAATCTCAGAAATCGTCGCTTGACCTTTCGGATTACGCGCTTCGAAAAGCTCTTGGATACGCGGAAGACCTTGTGTGATATCGTCTCCGGCAACCCCGCCTGTGTGGAACGTACGCATTGTTAACTGTGTTCCAGGCTCACCGATAGATTGAGCGGCGATAATACCTACTGCTTCGCCGACTTCAACATCAGTTCCGGTTGCAAGGTTACGTCCGTAGCATCGTTTACATACACCATGAGGAGTGTTACATGTGAACGCGGAACGGATCCACACTTCTTCGATTCCGGCTTCAACGATTTCCAGCGCTTTATCTTCATCGATCAATTCATTTTCGTTAATGAGCACAGCACCCGTTTCAGGATGTTTGATCTGTTTTCTGGCGAAACGTCCGATCAGACGCTCTTCCAGACGCTCGATGATTTCCGTGCCTTCTTTGAGCGGTTTTGCAAGAATACCGCGGTCTGTTCCGCAATCAGTTTCACGAATGATAACATCCTGCGCAACATCAACAAGACGGCGTGTAAGGTAACCTGAGTCAGCTGTTTTCAGGGCGGTATCGGCAAGACCTTTACGCGCACCGTGAGTGGAGATAAAGTACTCCAATACTGTCAGACCTTCACGGAAACTTGATTTAATCGGCAATTCAATGATTCGTCCAGCCGGGTTGGCCATCAGACCGCGCATACCCGCAAGCTGTGTAAAGTTAGATGCGTTACCACGGGCTCCTGAGTCACTCATCATGTAGATCGGGTTGACTTCGTCTAATGATTTCATCAGTTTGCCTTGGATAACATCTTTCGCTGAACTCCAAATTGAAATGACTCTTTCATAACGTTCTTCTTCGGTGATTAAACCGCGTCTGAACTGTTTCAGGACATTATCAACTTTGCTTTGTGCTTCTTCAAGGATTTCCTGTTTGTCATCGAGAACGACGATATCAGAAACCCCTACTGTGATGCCGGCTTTCGTTGAATATCTGAAACCTAGGTTTTTCATGCGGTCAAGCATTTTAGACGTTTCCGTGATATGGAATCGTTTAAAGATTTCCGCGATGATTTTACCGAGAATGCCTTTTTTAAACGGTGCGTTGATCGGCTGCTCAGCAATCACAGCTTTTACGTCAGCACCTTTATCTAAGAAGAAACGGTCAGGTGTCTTCTCTTCAATGTTGCTCTTCGTTGGTTCATTCATGTAAGGGAATGATTCCGGAAGAATTTCATTGAAGACGAGCTTACCGACAGTTGTAATTAACAATTTTGAACGCTGTTCTTCAGTAAATGTCACATTCTTAAGGGAGTTCGCTGCAACAGCAACTCTCGTATGAAGGTGAACATAACCGTTTTGATAAGCAAGAAGCGCTTCGTCCGTATTTTTGAAAACCATACCCTCGCCGACTGCTCCGGCGCGCTCAAGCGTCAGGTAGTAGTTTCCTAATACCATATCCTGAGACGGCGTAACAACCGGTTTACCATCTTTAGGGTTCAAGATGTTTTGGGCCGCAAGCATCAGAATGCGCGCCTCAGCTTGAGCCTCAGCTGATAAAGGTACGTGAACCGCCATTTGGTCACCGTCAAAGTCAGCGTTATAAGCTGTACATACTAACGGGTGAAGACGGATGGCGCGTCCTTCAACAAGCGTCGGTTCGAAAGCCTGGATACCTAATCTGTGAAGAGTAGGGGCACGGTTCAGTAAGACCGGATGCTCCTTAATGACAGATTCAAGTACATCCCATACTTCAGGCTGCACGCGTTCGATTTTGCGTTTTGCGCTCTTGATATTGTGAGCAAGGCCTTTTTCAACAAGCTCTTTCATGACGAAAGGCTTGAAGAGCTCAAGCGCCATTTCCTTCGGCAAACCGCACTGATACATTTTCAGATGCGGACCTACGACGATAACGGAACGTCCTGAGTAGTCTACACGTTTACCGAGAAGGTTCTGACGGAAACGCCCTTGTTTCCCTTTCAGCATGTGAGAAAGAGATTTAAGCGGACGGTTACCCGGTCCGGTAACCGGACGGCCGCGGCGTCCGTTGTCAATCAGAGCATCGACTGCTTCCTGAAGCATACGTTTTTCGTTCTGAACGATGATGCTTGGCGCGCCGAGGTCTAACAGACGTTTTAAACGGTTATTACGGTTGATGACACGACGGTAAAGGTCGTTCAGGTCAGACGTTGCGAAACGTCCGCCGTCAAGCTGAACCATCGGTCTTAATTCAGGCGGAATAACCGGAAGCACGTCGAGGATCATCCAAGACGGCTTGTTTCCTGAATTACGGAAGGCTTCAAGCACTTCAAGGCGTTTGATCGCACGTGTACGGCGCTGTCCTTGAGAAGTCTTCAGCTCTTCTTTTAACATATCAACTTCTTTGACAAGGTCGATGTCCTGCAGAAGTTTATTAATGGCTTCCGCACCCATAGAGGCTTGGAATTTGTTTCCGTACTTATCCAGATACGCACGGTATTCCTTTTCAGATAAAAGCTGTTTCTTTTCGAGCGGTGTATTGGCCGGGTCAGTTACGACGTAAGAAGCAAAGTAAATAACTTCTTCCAGCGCACGCGGTGACATATCCAATACAAGACCCATACGGCTCGGAATACCTTTGAAATACCAAATGTGAGAAACCGGGGCAGCCAGTTCAATATGCCCCATTCTCTCACGACGGACTTTAGCCCGCGTTACTTCAACTCCGCAACGGTCACAAACTACGCCTTTATAACGAACCCGCTTGTACTTGCCGCAATGACATTCCCAGTCCTTAGTCGGTCCGAAAATGCGTTCGCAGAACAGGCCGTCCTTTTCAGGTTTCAATGTACGATAGTTTATCGTTTCAGGCTTTTTCACTTCACCAAAAGACCATGAACGGATTTTATCCGGTGAAGCAAGACCGATGTTCATATACTCAAAATTGTTCACATCTAGCAAGGGGCCTACCTCCCTTTTTATCTTCGGATTAACCGATGTCACTTGCCTTTATCAATCAGAGACTACTCTTTCGTTACTGCGTCACGTTCAACGTCTGGAGATGCTGTTTCTTCCGGCGCTTCATCACCTGATAATGCAAGGCCGTCAGCTTGTTTCGCATCTTCCTCGTCTTCTAGATCTCTCATTTCTATTTCTTCTTCATCGCCTGAAAGGATTTTCACGTCCATACCTAAGCTTTGAAGCTCTTTGATCAATACTTTGAATGATTCCGGAACACCAGGCTCTGGAACATTGTCGCCTTTGACGATGGCTTCATATGTTTTCACACGTCCGACCACGTCATCGGACTTCACAGTCAGGATTTCTTGAAGCGTGTAAGCTGCGCCGTAAGCTTCAAGCGCCCAAACCTCCATCTCACCGAAACGCTGTCCGCCGAATTGGGCTTTACCGCCGAGAGGCTGCTGCGTAACAAGTGAGTAAGGACCTGTAGAACGGGCATGAAGTTTATCATCAACCATGTGTGCCAGTTTGATCATGTACATGATTCCGACAGATACACGGTTGTCAAACGGTTCACCCGTACGGCCGTCATAAAGAACTGTTTTAGCGTCTCTTGACATGCCTGCTTCTTCAAGTGTTTCCCACACATCTTCTTCACGCGCGCCGTCAAATACAGGTGACGCGATGTGAATGCCGAGGTAGCGGGCAGCCATACCCATGTGAAGTTCTAATACCTGACCGATATTCATACGTGATGGTACACCCAGCGGGTTAAGCATGATATCGATCGGCGTGCCGTCAGGAAGGTAAGGCATATCTTCTTCAGGAAGAATCTTCGAGATAACCCCTTTGTTTCCGTGACGTCCGGCCATTTTATCACCTTCAGAAATCTTACGTTTCTGAACGATATATACGCGTACAAGCTGGTTCACTCCCGGAGGAAGTTCGTCGCCGTCTTCACGGTTGAAGACTTTTACGTCGTGGATAATTCCGCCGCCGCCGTGAGGCACACGGAGAGAAGTATCACGGACTTCACGCGCTTTTTCTCCAAAGATCGCATGCAGAAGGCGTTCTTCAGCCGTAAGCTCAGTTACACCTTTAGGCGTTACTTTACCTACGAGAAGGTCTCCGTCGTTGACTTCCGCACCGATACGGATAATTCCGCGGTCATCAAGATTGCGAAGCGCGTCTTCCCCTACGTTTGGAATATCGCGGGTGATCTCTTCCGGCCCAAGCTTTGTATCACGTGCTTCTGATTCATATTCTTCAATGTGAATAGATGTGTATACATCATCTTTCACAAGGCGTTCACTCATGATGATGGCATCCTCATAGTTGTAACCATCCCATGTCATGAAGCCGACCATTACGTTGCGGCCGAGAGCAAGTTCACCAAGCTCCATTGAAGGTCCGTCAGCAAGGATTTCTCCTTTGACTACTTCATCGCCGACACTGACGATCGGACGCTGGTTGTAGCACGTACCTTGGTTGGAGCGGACAAATTTCAGCAAGCTGTACTTATCCAGGTTGCCTTTTACTTTTTGGCCGTCAATTTCTTCATAGCGGCGCACCCATACGTTTTTCGCTTCCACCCGTTCAACGATACCAGGGTGTTTACAAATAACGGCTGCACCGGAGTCTTTACCGGATACGTATTCCATACCCGTTCCGACGATCGGAGCTTCCGGCTGCATCAAAGGCACAGCCTGACGCTGCATGTTCGCTCCCATGAGGGCACGGTTCGAGTCATCGTTTTCCAAGAACGGAATACATGCTGTCGCAGCAGATACAACCTGTTTAGGAGATACGTCCATGTAATCCACGCGGTTGCGGGCTACAACGGTGTTTTCCCCTCTGAAACGCGCTACGATGCTGTCATCCAAGAAAGAACCGTCATCGCTCAGCTTAGCATTCGCTTGGGCTACGACATAGTTATCCTCTTCATCAGCAGTCAGGTAGTCGATTCTAGGCGTTACTTTTCCTGTTTCAGGATCAACGCGGCGGTATGGCGTCTCAATGAAACCAAAGCGGTTTACTTTCGCAAATGATGACAATGAGTTGATCAAACCGATGTTCGGGCCCTCAGGCGTTTCAATCGGACACATACGGCCATAGTGAGAGTAGTGAACGTCACGTACTTCCATACCTGCGCGCTCACGTGTCAAACCGCCCGGTCCGAGAGCTGACAGACGGCGTTTGTGCGTCAATTCAGCAAGCGGGTTCGTCTGATCCATGAATTGAGAAAGCTGTGAGCTTCCGAAGAACTCTTTAATAGACGCAATAACAGGTCTGATGTTAATCAGCTGCTGCGGCGTAATTGTATTCGTGTCTTGAATAGACATTCTTTCACGTACGACACGTTCCATCCGGCTTAAACCGATACGGAATTGGTTTTGCAGGAGCTCACCTACAGAACGCAGACGGCGGTTTCCGAGATGGTCGATATCATCAGTGTCGCCCACTCCGTGCAGGAGGTTGAAGAAGTAGCTGATAGAAGAAATAATATCAGCAGGCGTAATGTTTTTAATCGCCTCTTCGATGTAAGCATTGCCGATCACATTGATCGTCTGCTCTCCTTCTGCATCGGTAGGAGCATAGATTTTAATGGATTGAAGCATCACTTCATCCTCGACAACGCCGCCGTTAGGATAAAGCTTTCTGAAGCCGATTCCATTTTCTAAGTATGGCAGTACTTTATCAAGTGTTCTTCTGTCAAGAATCTGCCCTTTTTCAGCGAGAATTTCACCGGTTTCCGGATCCACCAGTGTTTCTGCAAGGCGCTGGTTAAACAGGCGGTTCTTGATATGAAGCTTTTTATTAATTTTATAGCGTCCTACATTCGCAAGGTCGTATCGCTTCGGATCGAAGAAACGGGAATCCAGCAAGCTTTTTGCGTTTTCTACTGTAGGCGGCTCTCCGGGACGAAGGCGCTCATAGATTTCAAGAAGCGCTTTGTCACTGTTTTCAGTGTTGTCCTTATCCAGTGTATTGCGGAGATATTCGTTCTCACCAATGAGATCGAGAATCTCTTGGTCGGAACCGAAGCCGAGAGCACGCAAAAGAACCGTAACCGGCAACTTACGTGTGCGATCAATGCGGACATACACAACATCTTTCGCATCAGTTTCGTATTCTAACCATGCGCCACGGTTTGGAATGACAGTCGCGGTAAAACCTTTTTTACCGTTCTTGTCTACTTTACCACTGAAATATACACTTGGAGACCGAACAAGCTGAGATACGATAACACGTTCTGCACCGTTGATGATAAAAGTACCGGTATCTGTCATAATAGGGAAATCACCCATGAAGACATCCTGGTCTTTTACCTCTCCAGTTTCTTTGTTAATTAAACGAACCTTCACTCTCAGCGGAGCTGAGTAAGTCACATCACGTTCTTTTGACTCTTCAACGGGATACTTAGGATCTCCTAAACTGTAGTCAATGAACTCTAGAGAGAGGTTACCAGTGAAATCCTCAATTGGTGATATGTCTTGAAACATCTCTCTAAGACCCTCATCAAGAAACCACTGATAAGAAGAGGTTTGAATTTCAATGAGATTTGGTAATTCTAACACTTCGCTAATGCGAGCATAGCTTCTGCGCTGGCGGTGTCGTCCATACTGAACTAGTTGACCTGTCAACTGATTCACCCCTCAAATCATGCGTATTATATGTGTAATAAGCATCTCTTACGATAAAGAAATACTTTTACAAGACAAAAGAAAAAAGGGTTTCTAATTAAGAAAACCACATCCAAAAACAAATACCGATTTTATTAGCATTTCCATGTTTGTATAATTTATACATGCACTATGATTATTTCAGCATATCATGCAAAATATATACATTGGCATTTTACAATATTAACATAGCTGAAAATTCAAGTCAAACTTTTTTTGCTTTTATGATATAATAGCCTTTCTTTTTTTGAATCACAGAAACTTCGTCAAAAAGCTCCTTCAGTTTTTCAACGGCAGAAGGCCCGCCCTGTTTTTTCTGTATAACGATCCACAATTCACCTGAAGCCCTTAAATGCTCAGCGCTTTTTTCAAAAATGGCATGGACAACTTTTTTTCCGGCGCGGATTGGGGGGTTTGTAATAATAGAAGCAAATGTTTGAGCAGAATCAATATTTGAAAATAAATCACTCTGATAAATTCGAACGTTTTTTATTCCGTTTTTTTCTGCATTTTCATTTGACAGCTCTACGGCTCTTTCATTCACGTCAATCATGTGCACGGTCCGGTCTGTAAATGCACCGGCGAGTGACAGACCAATCGGGCCGTAACCGCAGCCTGCATCCAGGAAGTCACCATCGATCTCCGGCTCTTCAAACGCTTCAATTAAGACACGCGAACCGAAATCAACTTCCTTTTTCGAGAAAACGCCGCTGTCACTTGTGAATGTATAAGATCTGTTCCGCAGTGTAAATGACCATGTCTGTTTATCGCTTTTAACTGAAGGTTTTTCTGAATAATAGTGATCACTCATTATTAGAACCTCCTTTTATAATGGCACTTAAAGAAAAGCAAAGAAAAAGCCCGCCTCATAAAAGCGAGCTTCCCCTACAGGCAAGTGAAGATTACTTAACTTCTACAGAAGCGCCAACTTCTTCAAGTTTAGCTTTAAGCTCTTCAGCTTCTTCTTTCGCAATACCTTCTTTAAGTGGTTTTGGAGTGTTGTCAACAAGTTCTTTAGCTTCTTTCAAGCCAAGACCAGTGATTTCACGAACAACTTTGATAACTTTGATTTTCTGAGAACCTGCACCAGCAAGGATAAGGTCGAATTCGCTTTGCTCTTCAGCAGCGCCGCCAGCAGCAGCTCCACCAGCTACAGCTACAGGAGCAGCAGCAGTTACGCCAAATTCTTCTTCGATTGCTTTTACTAGGTCGTTCAATTCAAGTACAGTTGCTTCTTTAACGGAAGCAATGATTTCTTCGATATTTAAAGCCATTTGAAATTCCTCCATTTGTTTTATTTTAGGGTAAAATCAGATTAAGCGCCTTGTTCTTCCTTTTGGTCTGCAACTGCTTTAGCTGCAAGTGCAAGGTTGCGAACTGGAGCTTGAAGTACGCTAAGCAACATAGAAAGTAAGCCATCGCGTGAAGGAAGTTCAGCAAGAGCTTTCACTTCTTCAACAGAAGATACTTTTCCTTCGATAACGCCCGCTTTGATTTCCAGAGCTTCGTGATTTTTCGCGAACTCGTTAAGAACTTTTGCCGGAGCGATAACATCTTCAGTACTGAATGCGATCGCATTCGGTCCAGTTAAGACATCATTCAAACCATCAAGTTCAGCTTGTTCAACCGCACGGCGAGTCATTGTGTTTTTGTACACTTTGAACTCTACGTTAGCTTCGCGAAGCTGTTTACGGAGTTCAGTTACTTCAGAAACGTTAAGTCCGCGGTAGTCAACGATGATCGTTGATTTGCTTTCTTTCAGTTTAGAAGCAATCTCTTCAACAACAACTTTTTTTGTATCAATTGCGCTGCTCATGGTTACACCTCCTGTAGATTTTGTGTAACACTTATACCGCTAGGTGATCACGACTGTGACGACGATTTCATATAAAAAGCCTCCATGTGGACATGGAGGCTGTATATACAAGCATACGTAACGTAATAGCTGTGATATATATACACCTCGGCAGGATATTAAGCCTCAACGGCCCCTGCTGTCTACGGTATAAATGACATATTATATTTTACAACATTTTGAATCATATCAGAATGCTGATCTAAAGTCAAATATTATTTTACGTTGAAAGTAGAAGCGTCTACTTTGACACCAGGGCCCATAGTAGAAGTAACGGCAACGTTTTTCACGTAAACACCTTTAGCCGCAGCCGGTTTTGCTTTCAGGATTGTATCATACATTGTTGTGAAGTTCTCAACAAGTTTTTCATCCTCGAAAGAAACTTTTCCGATCGGAACATGGATGTTACCAGCTTTGTCAACGCGGTATTCTACTTTACCAGCTTTGATTTCGCCGATTGCTTTTTCTACTTCGAATGTAACAGTGCCTGTTTTAGGATTTGGCATAAGACCTTTTGGTCCAAGCACACGGCCGATTTTACCGACTTCACCCATCATGTCAGGAGTCGCAACGATTACATCGAATTCGAACCAGCCTTGCTGGATTTTCGCGATGTAATCAGAATCGCCAACGTAGTCTGCACCGGCAGCTTCAGCTTCTTTTGCTTTTTCGCCTTTAGCGAATACTAGCACGCGCTGAGTTTTACCAGTTCCGTTAGGAAGTACAACTGCACCGCGGATTTGCTGATCGTTTTTACGAGGGTCAACCCCTAAACGAAAAGCAACTTCAACTGTAGCGTCGAATTTAGCTGTGTTTGTTTTTTTAGTAAGCGCCACTGCTTCAGCGACGTCGTAAGCTTTCGCACGGTCTACAAGCTTCGCAGCTTCAACGTACTTTTTACCTTTTTTAGCCATTTTAAAATTTCCTCCTTATGTGGTTATAGCGGAATAACCTCCCACGAATAAGGGTTGCGAACTTGTGAAAACTCGCAACCCGACAAGAAACAAATTAATCCTCGATAACGATACCCATACTGCGGGCAGTACCTTCAACCATGCGCATTGCCGCTTCAACGTCTGCTGCGTTTAAGTCAGGCATTTTCGTTTCAGCGATTTCGCGAACCTTATCGCGCTTAACGGTTGCCACTTTATTACGGTTTGGTTCACCAGAACCAGACTCAATTCCAGCTGCTTTTTTAAGCAATACTGCAGCAGGCGGAGTTTTTGTAATAAATGTAAATGAACGGTCTTCGTAAACCGAAATTTCAACAGGAATGATTAAACCAGCTTGGTCAGCTGTACGAGCGTTAAACTCCTTACAGAATCCCATGATATTTACACCGGCTTGACCTAGTGCAGGTCCAACTGGCGGCGCTGGGTTAGCTTTTCCAGCAGGAATTTGCAATTTTACAACTTTTACTACTTTTTTAGCCACGAGACACACCTCCTTAAGTCCGTGATGTGGTAATAGGGTAAACCCTCCCACTCAAGGTTTCATTCTTTATATGAATGACGAAATATCAAGCTAGCTGCCTTGGATTAGTCCAAGACGTACCTTTGCTATATTATCATTAATATATAGCAATTTCAAGTTTTTTCACATTACAATTTGTCGATCTGGGTAAATTCCAGTTCAACCGGCGTTTCACGGCCGAACATGTTAACGAATACTTTCACTTTGCTCTTATCATAATCAATCTCTTCAATTGATCCTGTAAAGTTGGCGAAAGGTCCGTCTATGACTTTGACTGTCTCATTCAATTCAAAATCAATGTCGGTTTTCCGCTCATCCATGCCCATGCGTTTTAAGATGGTTTCCGCTTCGCCAGGAAGAAGCGGAGTCGGCTTTGAGCCTGAACCGGCTGATCCGACGAATCCGGTAACGCCCGGCGTGTTGCGGACCACATACCAGGAATCATCAGTCATGACGATTTCAACAAGCACATAACCCGGGAACACTTTCTTTTTGACTACTTTTTTCTTGCCGTTCTTAATATCAGTCTCTTCTTCTTCAGGGACGACAACGCGGAAAATTTTATCCTGCATTCCCATTGATTCCACACGTTTTTCAAGGTTCGCTTTTACTTTGTTTTCATAACCGGAATACGTATGAACAACATACCAATTCTTTTCCATTCTATCAGGACTCTGCAGTCCTTCCCTCCCCGCATTTAAAAATGAAGTGTAAAACAAAAAATAGGCTCAGGGCCTATGAATCCTTTTTTCAACAACACAATAAAAAACCCGCTGAACGGGTTTTGGCAAACGATATTATGATCTATTATAGCACGTATTGCTGATCATTATTCAACTATTAAACGAATTAATTGAGAAATTCCTGTATCAAGGAGGGCAAAAAAGATAACAAAAAAGATAACCGTTGAAATCACCGTGATCGTATAGCGCGTTAACTCTTTGCCTTTAGGCCAGCTAACCTTTTTCATTTCTTTCCCAACATCTTTAAAGAAACTCATCATGCGCATGTAAAAGACCTCCACAATTTAAAAAGCGAACACTATTTTGTTTCTAAATGAGCTGTATGTGAATTGCAAGTGCTGCAGTACTTCTTAACTTCTAACCGCTCAGCCGCTGATGCAGAGCTTTTCATTGTCGTATAATTACGATTTCCGCATGTTTTGCATGCCAGCGTAATCTTTTTTCTCATGTCGTTACACCTTTTCCTAAACATTCATTTATCTTAATAAAATAGCACAGTCAGAAAAATTCTGTCAATATGACACAGAAACCTGCTACAGGCTGATCTCTCTTATTTCTAAATACTTTTCAAGCTTGCGCTTCACGCGCTGCAGGGCATTATCGATTGATTTTACGTGTCGGTTTAAGTCATCTGAAATCTCTTGGTAACTTCTTCCGTCCAAGTACAAAACAAGCACCTTTCTCTCCAGATCGCTCAGCAGTTCTCCCATTTTCATTTCGATATCATCAAATTCTTCCTGATTAATAATCATCTCTTCAGGATTTAACGTTTTAGCGCCTGAAATGACATCAAGCAGTGTTCTGTCAGATTCTTCATCAAAAATAGGTTTGTCTAAAGAAACATAGGAATTTAAAGGAATGTGTTTCTGACGGGTAGCTGTCTTTATTGCGGTAATAATCTGGCGGGTAATGCATAATTCTGCAAAAGCTTTAAATGAAGTAAGCTTGTCCTCTCTAAAGTCTCGGATAGACTTATATAAGCCTATCATCCCTTCCTGTACAATATCTTCTCTGTCGGCCCCTATTAAAAAATAAGACCTTGCTTTCGCCCGTACAAAATTACGGTACTTCGTAATCAAGTAATCTAACGCATCACTATCCCCAACATGAACCTTTTCAATGACCTGCTCGTCCTCCAACTGGCAAAATTGCACTTTGTTGAACTTTCCCTTGCTGTTCTGTAGATTCACTGCGATCCCCCCGGCGCACGTAGATAGAAATATTATACATTAATGGGCGAAAAAGCGTCAACCTAATCCAGACCGCCTCGGCGCCACTTTTCAAACGTTTTCAAAACCTCTTCGGACAGCTCTATTTTACCCGGTGGTTTTTCAGAAGTGATCTTTGAAACCCGCCTTTGAATCCGGCGTTCTATCGTATCCACTTCCCTCAGGAGCTCCCGGGCGGATTTACGGAGAGCCCCTTGTCCGAAAATCGCCCACTGCTCCGTATAATCGGAGGTTGCGACATGAATCTGTGTCGCAATATTATTCAGTGCCTGGGCAAGCTTCTCGATCCGCTCATCCGCCGTTTCATTCTCCCGTGTGAAAATCACTTCGACTCTGTGATTCGTTTGTTTTTTCTCTATGCCTTTTACCAGGTGTGCGTCAAACACCACAATGACTCTGATTCCCGTGTAGGACTGATATTCCGCCATCTTCTGGATCAGTACATCTCTCGCTTCTTCAAAACTGTTCGCTTTTAAATCCTTTAGCTGCGGCCAAGCTCCAATCATGTTGTATCCGTCTACTAACAGGATGTCCATCTGTCTTCATTCCCCTAAAGGATTGCGCTTCCGGTAGACTTCATACATGAGAAGGCCGGCCGCTACCGACGCATTCAGAGACGTGACTTTTCCGGCCATCGGAAGCTTAATGAGAAAATCACATTTCTCTTTCACAAGCCGGCCCATTCCTCTGCCTTCGCTTCCGATAACGAGCGCCAAAGGCATCTTGCCGTCCATAGAGCGGTAGTCTTCCCGGGCGGATGCATCCGTTCCGACGACCCAAATCCCCCGCTCCTTCATTTCATCAAGTGTCCGGGCAAGGTTGGTCACCTTCACGACGGGAATGTGTTCAATCGCACCGGTCGAAGCTTTTGCGACCGTCGAAGTCAGTCCGACCGCTCTGCGTTTCGGAATCACGATGCCGTGTGCACCGACAGCGTCAGCCGTTCTCATGATGGAACCGAGATTATGAGGGTCTTCCAGCTCGTCCAATATGAGAAAGAAAGGCTGTTCGTTTCTCTCTTCCGCTCTTTTATATAATTCGTCTAATTGTGCATATTCATATGCCGCCACCTGGGCGACAACACCCTGATGCTGCCCCTCCACCATCTGATCGAGTTTTTTCCTCGGTACAAATTGAATGGTGACGCCGCGCTTTTTAGCAAGCTCCATAACTTGCTGCGCCTGTCCTTTTACTGTGTTTTCCGCCATCCATAACTTATACAGCTTGCGATCTGACTTTAACGTCTCAATCACAGCGTTTTTTCCTATGACGTAATCATGTTGCTGACTCATTTGTTTTCCTCCCTGACGTCCCGACTTGTATAGCCTCAGCAATCAGCTGATTCAGTCTTTCTTCTCTTTTCTCAAGAAAAAGGTATCCGAGTAAAGCCTCAAAAGCTGTACTATGGCGGTACGTCTGTACATCTGTGTTTTTAGGCGTCGTCCCTGATTTCGCGTTTCTGCCTCTTCTCAGCACGGCTTCCTCTTCCTCCGTGAAAAAGGATTCGTCCTGAAGGCGGAACAATATGTCTGCCTGTGATTTTGCCGATACAATCCGGCTCGCCTTCTTATGAAGGTCATTCGGTTTCGTAAAGCCCTGCTTAAGCAGGTGATGCCGGACGTATATTTCAAAAATGGCATCACCCATATAAGCGAGCGCAAGACCGTTTAACTGCTTTGAATCTTTGATTTGTTCAAATTGAAGCATCCGCTTACTCTCCCCGCTTCCAGCGAGTTCCCTGGGCCGTATCTTCAAGAATGATATTCATGCTTTTCAGCTGATCGCGAATCTGGTCTGACAAAGCAAAATCGCGATTGCGGCGGGCTTCATTTCTCTTCTCAATCAACTCTTCAATCTCTTCGTCGACAAGCTCTTCTTCGCCGAGCGTAAGTCCGAGAACAGATCCGATTCTGTCAAACATGCTGATAAAGGCTTTAATGACGTGATCCGCCGTATTGTCTTCCTGCATGTAGTAATTGGCGAGCTTCGCCAGATCAAACCAAACGGAAATCGCATTCGCCGTATTAAAATCATCATCCATTGCTTCTTCAAACGCAGTGCGGTGCTCTTCGATTTTAGCGAGCCATTCCTCATCATTGTCAGTCAGATTCGTGCTGCTAATCAAACGATGGTTTAAATTACTGTAGGCCGTCTTCAGGCGGTTAAACGCGTTTTTTGTTTTCTCAAGCAGCTCTTCCGAATAGTTGATCGGGTGGCGGTAATGAACGGACAGCATGAAAAATCTCAAAAGCTGCGGGTCATATTGCTTAATGATATCGTGCACCAAAACAAAGTTGCCGAGCGATTTTGACATTTTCTCATTATCGATATTGATATATCCGTTGTGAAGCCAGTATTTTGCGAATGTCTTGCCTGTTAATGCTTCAGATTGGGCGATTTCGTTTTCATGGTGCGGGAATGTCAGGTCCTGACCGCCGGCATGAATATCGATTTCGTCACCCAAATACTTTTTCACCATTGCGGAGCATTCAATATGCCAGCCCGGGCGGCCTTTTCCCCAAGGGCTATCCCATGAAATTTCTCCGTCCTTAGCAGCTTTCCAAAGAGCAAAGTCCAGCGCATCCTCTTTCTTCTCGCCGACACGGATACGCGCGCCTGATCTGAGTTCATCAATTGATTGCTGAGATAGCTTTCCGTAGCCTTCGAAGGCTCTTGTTTTGAAATAGACGTCGCCTTCTGATTCATAAGCGTAGCCTTTTTTAATCAGCTCGCTGACAAATTCAATAATGGCGTCCATATTTTCCATGACCCGGGGGTGAAGATCCGCTTTCCGGCATCCGAGGGCCCCCACGTCTTCAAAATACGCTTTAATGAACCGTTCAGAAACGGTCGGGACGTCCTCACCGAGCTCGTTGGCCGCCTTAATCAGTTTGTCGTCAACATCGGTGAAATTCGATACGTATTGAACATCGTATCCTTTATACTCTAAATAGTTGCGTACGGTATCATACACAATCGCCGGACGGGCGTTTCCGATATGAATATAGTTGTATACAGTCGGTCCGCACACGTACATTTTTACTTTGCCTTCCTCAAGAGGAACGAATGTTTCCTTTTTCCGTGTCAATGTATTATAAAGTGTAATGGTCATTTTTGGTTGATCCTTTCTTTTTTATCTTCCAGTTCAGCCTGCAGTTCAAAAATCTGCTGCTCCAATGCTCTAAACCGGTCAGCAACCGGATCGGGCAAGTCTTGGTGATTGAGATCGCGTTTGATTTTTCTTCCGTTCTGAATGACGACTTTCCCCGGTATGCCGACAACGGTCGAAAAGTCGGGAACATCACGAAGCACAACGGAGCCGGCCCCTACTTTAGAACCCTGCCCGACCGTAATAGAGCCGAGCACCTTCGCTCCGGTTGCAATTAAAGCATCATCTTTTATGGTCGGATGCCGCTTCCCCTTTTCTTTTCCCGTTCCCCCGAGAGTGACACCTTGGAATACCGTCACGTTATTGCCGATTTCACATGTTTCCCCTATGACGACCCCCATACCGTGGTCAATGAAAAACCTTCTCCCGATGGTCGCGCCGGGATGGATTTCAATTCCGGTAAAGAAACGGGCAATCTGTGATATCAGGCGCGCCAGGAAGAAAAATCTCCGTTTATATAAAGCATGTGCAATCCGATGCGCCCATATAGCATGTAAACCAGAATAAGTTAAAACAACTTCGAAATAGCTTCTTGCTGCCGGATCTTGATCGAACACTGTATCTATGTCTTCTTTTAGCATTTTAAAAAACACATGCTTCCCCCCATTCTCTCCCCGCTCCAGTCTGTTTTTCCGCCTATAAAAAAAGCGCCTCTGCATGTAAACATGACAGAGACGCTTTTACCGCGCGGTTCCACTCTGTTTGAAAAACAAGTCACTGTTTTCCCAACTTAAAAGCCGGTAACGGCGGCGGCCGCCTTTAAATACTGATTTCCGCAGAAATGTTCTTCAAAGGTCTTAAGGGCGCACTTCTAAAACATGACGCATGAATCTCTCTCAGCCGATGAAGATTCTTTCTGTAATGGTCATTGTTTTATACTCTTCCCTGTCAACAATCGTATATTTAAATGCTTTTCAGGCGTCTGACGGCTGTTTCTCTGCCGATCAGCTCAATGGCCTGCGGAAGCTCAGGACCGTGTGTCTGACCGGTAACCGCTACACGAATCGGCATGAACAGCTTTTTGCCTTTATGACCTGTTTCTTTCTGAACAGCTTTGATTGAGGCTTTGATCAGCTCAGGCGTAAATTCTTCAAGCTTTTCAAGCTTCGCAGCAAATACGCTGAGCACTTCAGGCACCTGTTCCTCTTCCAGAACGGCTTTTGCCTCTTGATTATACTCGATCTCATCTTTAAAGAACAAATCAGTCAGCTCGACAATTTCAGCGCCGTAGCTCAATTGCTCATGGTAAAGAGAAATTAATTTACGAACCCATTCCTGCTCCTCGGCAGAAAGCTCAGTGCCGACTTTTCCTGCTTTTTGCAGGTGCGGCAGGGTCAGCTCAACCACTTGATCAAGATCCAGCGCTTTGACGTATTGGTTGTTGACCCATTTCAGTTTATGCATATCAAACAGAGCCGGTGACTTAGACAAACGATTTACATCAAAAATTTCAATGAATTGTTCTCTTGTGAAAAGCTCTTCTTCACCGACGGGAGACCAGCCGAGAAGTCCGATAAAGTTAAACAGCGCTTCAGGCAGGTAACCCAGCTCATCATACTGCTCAATAAACTGGATAATTGATTCATCACGTTTACTTAATTTTTTGCGGCTTTCGTTTACGATAAGCGTCATATGTCCGAAGACAGGAACATCCCAGCCGAATGCCTGGAAAATCATGATCTGTTTCGGTGTATTTGAAATGTGATCCTCACCGCGGAGCACGTGCGTCATTTTCATTAAGTAATCGTCAATCGCGACGGCAAAGTTATACGTCGGTGTTCCGTCTTTTTTGACGATGACAAAGTCGCCGATGCCGTCTGATTCAAAAGAAATCTCGCCTTTTACGATATCGTTAAATGCGATGATTTTCCCTTCCGGCACGCGGAAACGGATGCTCGGCTGTCTGCCTTCGGCTAAAAACTGCTCCTGCTCTTCCTGAGTCAGGTTTCTGTGTTTGCCGGAATAGCGCGGCATTTCACCGCGGGCGATTTGCTCTTCACGTTCTTTCTCAAGTTCTTCTTCCGTACAGAAACATTTATAAGCAAGCCCTTTTTCAAGAAGCTCTTCATAGTACTTTTTGTAAATGTCGTTACGCTCAGACTGGCGGTACGGGCCGTATTCTCCGCCGATATCCACACTTTCATCCCAGTCCATGCCGAGCCATTTCAAATAGTTGAGCTGGCTTTGCTCTCCGCCTTCAATATTTCGCTTTTTGTCCGTATCCTCAATCCGGATAATAAACTTTCCGCCTTGGCTGCGGGCAAATAAATAGTTAAAAAGCGCCGTTCTGGCGTTACCGATATGCAAATGTCCGGTCGGACTCGGTGCATAACGAACGCGTACTTCATTTCCCATGTTCAAATACTTCCTTTCATCTCGTCTGTAGCCTCTAGCCGAATATATGTATCTATTCTACCACCAAATAGACCGGGCATCAAAACAATGATCAGGCTTTTTGGATCAGAACGGTCGCCTGAGCGGCAATTCCTTCGGCTCTTCCGGTAAACCCGAGCTTTTCTGTCGTCGTCGCTTTTACGTTTACTTGAGAGACGTCCGCCTCAAGGCCTTCCGCTATCCGTTTTCTCATAGCATCAATATGCGGCGCCATTTTCGGCTTTTGCGCAATAATCGTGCAGTCTATATTTCCGAGTACGTACCCTTTTTCTTTTACAATGTTCCAGACATGCTGAAGCAGCTTAAAAGAGTCCGCATCCTTGAATTCCGGATCAGTATCCGGGAAATGCTTGCCGATATCTCCTTCACCTGCCGCTCCGAGACACGCGTCTGCGACTGTATGCAGCAATACATCAGCATCTGAATGTCCGAGCAGCCCCTTTTCATAAGGAATTTCAATTCCGCCGATGATGAGAGGACGGCCTTCCGTTAATTGATGCACATCAAATCCTTGTCCGATTCTAAACATTATGATTCCCACTTTCCGCTTTCATGATTGCTTCCGCAAATATCAGGTCATCCGGCGTTGTCAGCTTAATATTGGTATAGCTGCCTTCAACGATACTCACCTGATATCCATCAAGACGCTCGACGAGGCTGGCGTCATCCGTCCCTAAGAAGCCTTTGTTTTCCGCTTCCATATGCGCCGTCTTCAATAAAGAAAGACGAAAAGCCTGCGGCGTTTGAACGGCCCACAAGCTTGAACGATCAAAGGTCTCCGCAACCCGGGAGCCTTCCGCCCGTTTTATCGTGTCTTTCACAGGAACAGCCAGGACAGCCGCTCCCGCCTCCTCTGCTGTTTCCACGAGCTTATCGATATGCTGATGTTTGACAAACGGGCGCGCTCCGTCATGAACAAGGACGACCGATTCCTTATCAATCACTTTCAGTCCTTCGTATACACTGTGCTGACGCTCCGCACCCCCGGTAACAAGCTCAATTTCCGTCTGAATCGGAAATTGGGCCAGCAGCTGTCGAAAATCTTCCCGTTCACTCTCGTTTATCACCAGGATTATTTTCTGACAGGGTGCGTGGCTTTCAAAAACCCGCAGTGTGTGTATAATAACAGGTGCACCTTTTAAGCTGATGAACAGCTTATTTTTCCCGGCCTTCATCCGTTTTCCTTGTCCGGCAGCCGGAATAACGACAACATACTCCATATGAACTCCCTCTTAAAGAGCTTTCTCAAGCAGCTTGGGCTTGGCAAAAATCATTCGTCCCGCCGCTGTCTGCAGTACGCTGGTTACGAGCACATCAATATGTTTCCCTATATAATTGCGGCCTTCTTCCACAACAATCATCGTCC
Source organism: Bacillus sp. hwrm1 (assembly GCF_040207805.1). Taxonomy (NCBI): domain Bacteria; kingdom Bacillati; phylum Bacillota; class Bacilli; order Caryophanales; family Bacillaceae; genus Bacillus; species Bacillus sp. hwrm1. Next base: position 4,033,899 of record NZ_CP157943.1, read on the forward strand.
CGTCATCCAAGTAAGCCACACCTTGATTATGCTCTTTCCCGTCCTTAATCACCTGCACATTCATCTCTTCGCCCGGAAGCACAACCGGCTTCACCGCGTTTGCAAGGTCATTAATATTCAGTACCGCAACCTTCTGAAGCTCACATACTTTATTTAAATTAAAATCATTCGTCACAACGACGCCGGATGTCAGCTTCGCAAGTTTGACAAGCTTGCTGTCAACCTCCTGAATGTCTTCGAAGTCGCCTTCATAAATTTCAACCGTAATATCCAGTTCCTTTTGAATGCGATTCAAGATATCCAGTCCGCGGCGCCCTCTGTTACGTTTTAAAACATCTGAAGAATCAGCGATATGCTGTAATTCCTCCAGCACAAATTGAGGAATGACAATGACGCCTTCTAAAAAGCCCGTCTGACAAATATCTGCAATTCTCCCATCAATAATAACACTTGTATCCAAGATTTTCAGCCTTTTATCCTGTTCCTCCTGCTCCTCATCAGCACTTCCCTTTTTCTTCTGCATTCTTGCAGAAATGGAGAAAAGACTGATCAGTTCATCCTTTTTCTTAAATCCGACTTGGAAGCCCAGGTAACCGAGAAAGAAAGCCAGAAAGACCGGAATGATGGTGCTGAATATACGGTACGGAATATTGTCCAGCGGAATCACGTTTACAATGAGATATGCGATGATAAGTCCAAAAACCAATCCGAGACTCCCGAATAACAGATCCGGCACCGGAGCTCTCAGCAAAGAATCTTCAATCCATTTTACCCAATTAATCACATATTCTGTCGTCCATATACTGATGAGAAAAAAGATAATAGCACCAATTGCAGCAGACGTATATGCGTTTGTTATTAAAGGTATGTCCTGTATATTTGACAGCACAAACAATTCAGGTATTAAAAAGATACCGACAACGCCGCCCACAATAATGAAGAACGCCTGAACTATTCGTTTTAACATACCTCCACCTCCTTTTAAGTAGCATTTTTTCAGCAGACTGTCAGAGCCTACAAATTCAGAATAAACAAAAACTAACAATAATATACCCGGATTCCGACAGGTTTAAGCGATTCTTAAAGCTGTCTATCTATATAGTGTTTTTCCTGAAGGCGTTTTAAGCCTTTTTTGATTTTTTTGGCGCGCACTTCGCCGATACCCTCAACATCATCAAGCTCTTCTACAGTGGCTTCCGTTATGCTTGGCAAAAATCCGAACGCCTCAACCACATTTTCAACAATCGGCATCGGCAGACGCGGAATTTTGTTCAGCAGCCTGTATCCTCTCGGGAGCACATAATCATCAAGATTGGTAGAAGCCGGATATCCAAGCAGCTTAAACAGAATGGAATCATCAAGCAGATCATAGCTGGACATATCCTGAAGCTCTTTTAACAGCACGAACGGATCTTTGATTTTTTCTTTGACATAGTCTTTGATGAAAAGTGCCGCCTCTTCTTCCATGTCCGTAATCAGTTCAATCACCTGCAGACGGATTAAGTGGCCTTCCGTTCCGAGTTCTTTAATATACATATTGATTTCATTTTTTATTCGGAGCACCATTTCATATCGATGCATGACGGACAGCACGTCACTGAATGTCACAAGCTCCTCAAACTCTAATGCGTTTAAAGCCGTAATCGTTTTGTCTAAAATGGTTTTATACTTCTCAAGCGTTTGAATGGCCTGATTTGCCTTTGTTAAAATAAAACCTATGTCCTTTAGTGTGTACTTCATGCTGTCCTGATATAACGTAATGACATTTCTGCGCTCAGAAATGGCGATGACGAGACAGCCGGTCTGCTTCGCCACCCGTTCCGCCGTACGGTGCCTCATTCCCGTTTCTGAAGAAGAAATGGTCGCCTCCGGCATAAGCTGCGTATTCGCATAAAGAATTTTCTGGCCGGAATCACTTAAAATAATGGCACCGTCCATTTTGGCCAGCTCGTATAAGTGAGCGGGCGCAAATGATGTATTAATATGAAAACCGCCATCCACGACTTGCTTTACCTTATCATTGTATCCGACAACAATCAGGCCGCCTGTATTTGCCCGAAGTACATTCTCTATCCCGGCTCTGAGCGGGGTGCCCGGTGCAACGAACTGCAGAATTGCAGACAGGTCAAGCTCTTGTTTCGCCCCTTTTTTCTCTTTTTCCATCTATTATGATCCTCCTAATGAAGTACGAAGCGCTTCTGCAACATTTGCTACTCCGACAACCTCAATCCCTTTTGGTATTGTCCACCCGTCTGCATTCGCCTCAGGTATAATCATGCGCTTGAAGCCGAGTTTTGCCGCTTCTTTTACGCGCTGTTCGATTCTTGACACCCTGCGGACTTCTCCTGTCAGACCCACTTCACCGATAAAGCAATCTGCGGGATTCGGCGGTGTATCTCTGAAGCTTGAGGCAATGCTGACGGCTACTGCCAAATCAATCGCCGGTTCATCCAGTTTGACCCCGCCGGCGACCTTTAAATACGCATCTTGATTTTGAAGCAAAAGACCCACCCGCTTCTCAAGCACAGCCATAATTAACGATACCCTGTTGTGGTCAATGCCTGTAGCCATGCGGCGCGGGTTTCCAAAACTGGTCGGTGATATGAGCGCCTGGATTTCAACCAGGATCGGTCTCGTTCCTTCCATTGACGCAACGATACTCGAACCCGATGCCCCGGCAGAACGCTCTTCCAAGAAAATTTCAGAAGGGTTCAGCACTTCCGTAAGCCCCTCTTCCCGCATTTCAAAGATGCCCATTTCATTTGTGGAGCCGAAACGGTTTTTTACGGCCCGCAAAATACGGAATGTATGGTGCCGCTCTCCTTCAAAGTATAGAACGGTATCGACCATGTGCTCAAGCAATCTCGGCCCTGCGATCGATCCTTCTTTTGTGACGTGCCCGACGATAAAAATAGGTATGCCGTTTGTTTTCGCGATTTTCATCAATTCGGCCGTACACTCTCTTACTTGTGATACACTGCCGGGAGCTGAGGTGATATCACTTTGGTAAACGGTCTGAATGGAGTCTACGACAACAAATGCGGGTTTCATCTCTTGTATAGCAGACGAAATATACTCCATATCGGTTTCAGATAAAACATGTAACATTTGGCTGTTGATTCCAAGTCTGTCGGCGCGCAGCTTCGTTTGCTTCACGGATTCTTCCCCTGAAATGTAAAGCACGCTGCCAGCCGTATCTGCTAATTGTGCGGATACTTGGAGAAGGAGCGTTGATTTTCCGATCCCGGGATCGCCGCCGATTAATACTAACGAGCCTTTCACAACGCCGCCGCCAAGCACTCTGTTGAATTCTTCGAGCTTTGTTTGGACGCGGGGTTCTTCCGATGTTTCAATTGATGAAATGGGTGATGGTTTCTGGACGGTTTGAACGGAGTGGGAGAAAGCCGCCCGCCGATTCGCCGGCGCTTTTTTTATGGTTTCTTCCACCATTGTATTCCAAGCCCCGCAGCCCGGGCACTTTCCCATCCATTTTGCGGATTCATATCCGCATGAGTGGCAGATGAATTTTGTTTTTGATTTAGCCATATATGTTGTAAGACCTCTTCCTTATCGAATATTTCTCTATATAACAAAGTGAGGCATACACTTACTTACGTATGCCTCATGTTTGTCACTATATTAGTTCGTTTTAGCAGTTGTTTTTACGACAAATTCGCCGTCCTCAACATCAAGAACAATGTGCTGGCCTTTATCAATATTGCCTCTGAGGAGTTCTTCTGATAACCGGTCCTCCACATGCTTTTGAATCGCTCTTCTTAACGGACGTGCGCCGTATTCCAAATCGACGCCCTCTTCTGCCACTTTTGCTTTTGCAGCATCCGTCAGCTCGATAGAGAGATCTTGTTCTTTCAGACGTTTTGTTAACTGATCAGACATAAGCGACACTATGTCTGTAAGGTGTTTTTTCTCAAGGGAGTGGAAGACGATAATTTCGTCAATCCGGTTGATAAACTCAGGTCTGAAGGCACGCTTCAGCTCTCCCATGACTTTGTCTTTCATGTCTTTATGGTTTTGTGATTCATCCTGCACATTGAAGCCCACATATTTGTTGCGTTTCAGCTCGCTCGCTCCGACGTTTGACGTCATAATCAGGATCGTGTTGCGGAAATCCACAGTGCGTCCTTTTGAATCAGTCAAGCGTCCGTCTTCAAGCACTTGCAGGAGTATGTTAAACACATCAGGGTGCGCTTTTTCAATTTCATCAAGCAGTACGACAGAGTAAGGTTTTCTTCTCACTTTTTCTGTCAGCTGGCCGCCTTCATCATAGCCGACATATCCCGGAGGAGAACCGACAAGACGTGAAGTCGAATGTTTCTCCATGTATTCGGACATATCCACTCTGATCATCGCTTCTTCATCACCGAAAATGGATTCCGCCAGCGCTCGTGCCAGCTCTGTCTTCCCAACGCCTGTAGGGCCTAAGAAGATGAATGAACCAATCGGGCGTTTCGGGTCCTTCAGACCGGCTCTTGCACGTCTGACAGCCTTTGCAACGGCTACAACAGCTTCATCCTGGCCGATGACGCGGGAGTGCAGAATGCTTTCCATATTGAGAAGCTTATCTGTTTCCGTTTGAGCAATTTTAGATACAGGCACCCCGGTCCAGCTGGATACAACCATTGCGATATCCTCTACAGAAACTTCGGAGTTCTCCTGGCCTTGTTTTTCTTTCCACGTTTTTTTCGTGTCTTCCACCTGTTCTCTCAGGCGCTGCTCCGTATCACGAAGAGAAGCCGCTTTTTCAAACTCCTGGCTCTGAACGGCAGCGTCTTTTTCCTTGCGAACTTCATCGAGTTTCTGCTCAAGCTCTTTTAAGTTCGGAGGCGTTGTGAAAGAACGGAGACGCACTTTTGAACCCGCTTCATCAATTAAATCGATCGCTTTATCCGGAAGGAAGCGGTCAGAAATATAACGGTCGGACAATTTTACCGCCGCTTCAATCGCTTCATCGGTAATGGATACGCGGTGATGCGCTTCATAGCGGTCACGGAGCCCTTTTAAAATTTGAATGCTTTCATCGGCTGACGGCTGATCCACCTGAATCGGCTGGAAACGGCGCTCCAGAGCGGCGTCTTTTTCGATATATTTACGGTATTCATCAAGCGTTGTTGCACCGATGCATTGGAGCTCTCCGCGGGCCAGTGAAGGTTTTAAGATATTCGATGCGTCAATCGCACCTTCTGCTCCCCCCGCTCCAATCAGTGTATGCAGTTCGTCAATGAATAAAATAATATTGCCGGCCTGACGTATTTCATCCATTACTTTTTTCAAGCGGTCTTCAAATTCTCCGCGGTATTTCGTACCGGCTACAACCGTACCCATGTCTAATGTCATTACGCGTTTATCACGTAAAATTTCCGGCACTTCATTATTGATGATCTGCTGTGCGAGGCCTTCAGCAATCGCAGTTTTACCTACACCCGGTTCTCCGATAAGAACGGGGTTATTCTTCGTTCTGCGGCTTAATACCTCAATAACACGCTGAATTTCTTTGCTTCGGCCGATAACCGGATCAAGACTGTCTTCCTTCGCAATCGCAGTTAAATCACGCGCCAAGCTGTCAAGCGTCGGCGTGTTTGCATTGCTGTTCGTACCGGATGCAGAAGACCCCGTCTCATTGCTTCCCAGAAGCTGCAGCACTTGCTGTCTCGCCTTATTCAAGCTGACACCGAGATTATTCAGAACTCTCGCGGCCACGCCTTCTCCTTCACGAATCAGTCCGAGAAGTATGTGTTCTGTTCCCACATAAGAATGTCCTAGCTTTCTGGCTTCATCCATGCTGAGCTCAATGACTTTTTTTGCTCTTGGCGTATAATGAATCGTTTGAGACATTTCCTGTCCCCGTCCGATTAAGCTCTCCACTTCTTTCTGAATTTTATCCGAACCGAGTCCGAGTGCTTGGAGTGCTTTAGCCGCAATCCCTTCTCCTTCACGAACCAGACCTAATAAGATATGTTCAGTTCCAATATTGTTATGGCCTAAGCGCAGTGCTTCTTCCTGTGCCAGTGCCAATACCTTTTGAGCTCGCTCTGTAAACCTTCCAAACATCATATCGAATCATCCTCCTGTCTATTTGCACTCATTTCTAAATGCAGCCTTTCCCTGATAAGAGCCGCTCTTCTCGCGTCTCTTTCGTTCGGCCGTAATGCACCGCCCGAATATTGCTGGAGAAAACCCGGCTGTGTCAAAATCATCAGTTCATTAAGTATATTGCTTGATAGCCCTTTAATGATCCCCAGGTCTATCCCCAGCCGAACGTCAGAAAGGCATTTCGCCGTTTCCTTTGATTCAATCATACGGCAGTTGGATAAAACACCGTAAGACCTGAATACCCGGTCCTCCAATTCAATTTTCGAGGTTTGGTAAAGCGCTTCTCGGGCTGAACGTTCCTGCTCAATCAGCTGGGCAGCCACACTGTTTAAATCATCTACAATGTCCTGTTCTGATTTTCCGAGTGTGATTTGATTTGAAATTTGAAAGATATTTCCTAATGCTTCGCTGCCTTCACCGTAAATTCCTCTAACAACTAAACCTAATTGGTTAATTGCCGGTATAATTCGATTCATTTGCCTAGTTAATACAAGGCCCGGCAAATGCATCATGACTGAAGCCCTTAGTCCCGTCCCTACATTTGTAGGACAGCTTGTTAAGTACCCTCTCTTCTCTCCAAAGGCGTAATCCACTTTCTCCTCAATCCAGTCATCAACCTGGTTTGCCGCTTTTATGGCATTGAGAAGCTGGAAGCCGGGGAAGAGGCATTGAATTCTGATATGATCTTCTTCATTTAACATAATGCTGACTTCTTCATTTTCAGAAAGCAAACAGCCGCCAAAAGGAGATTCCGTTAAATTAGGACTGATCAGATGTTTCTCCATCAGCACCCGTTTTTCCAAAGGCTGAGCTTCACTCATTCTGATTAAATGAAATTGACCGATATCAGGCAGTTCTTTTCCTGAAAAATGATCTTCGAATTGCTGAATGATGGATGAGGCTTCTTCATTCGTATACCGGGCGGGAAACTTTATATTTTCAAAGTTTCGGGCCAACCGTATACGGCTGCTGAGTACAATGTCACTTTCAGGTCCCTTTTGCTTCATCCAATTGCTTAGTGCGTCCTGAATAAAATGCTTGAGCGACATTACCCTTGTTCCCCCTCACTGTCTTTACTTTTTAATTTCTGCTCTAACGATCGGATCTGATCCCTGACCTCCGCTGCTCTTTCAAACTCTTCGTGGTGTATTAAAGATTCAAGTTCTTTTTTTAACATTTCCATTTGCCGTCTTACATGCAGGTTTCCGCCTATTCGTTTTGGAATTTTCCCGGCATGCACCGTATTCCCGCTGTGAACTTTTCGCAAGATCGGCGTAATTTGGCTGTAGAACGTATCGTAACATTCCGCACAGCCGAAACGCCCTGTTTTTCTCAGCTGCTGAAACGTCATACCGCATTTCTTACAAGCTGTGCCTTGCTCTGAGTAGCTGAACATTTGAGAACCGGTGTTTTGAAATGAAGACTCCATATTCAGCAGCCCTGATAATAAATTATGGATCGAGAACCCTTGGTTTCCACTTATACTGTATGAATCGCTATTTTCTTTTGCACATTGTTCACAAATATGAACTTCTTGTTTTTCTCCATTAACAACTTTCGTAAAGTGAAAAGTGGCCGGTCTCTCATTGCATTCTTGACAAATCAATCTTTTCACCCGCTTACTTTAGTTTTAAAGATGTGAGCATTGCTTTCATCATTCTGGCTCTTAGTTCATCCCGTTCGGGCAAATCAATATATAGAACTGAACGATCCATTACACTCACCATCATTTTAGCTTCTCTTTCCGAAATAACTCCGTCCTCTAACAGTCTGAGAATAATGTCATCAGAGGCTGCCTGGGACAAGTGGGTATGAATCTGCGAAATAATATTATTGATGAGGACGACTTCGTTATTCATTTTAATTTTGATAATACGAATATAACCGCCGCCTCCCCGTTTACTTTCAACAATATATCCTCTTTCACTTGTAAATCTGGTGTTGATGACATAATTTATTTGGGAAGGAACACATTGAAATTTATCAGCGATTTCACTGCGTTTGATCTCTAAAATTTCTTTGCCATTTTGATCTAATACTTGTTTCAAGTACTGTTCAATGATGTCAGAAATATTATGTCCCACTCAACCCCCTCCTTCATTGACTTTGACTATATTTGACTTTAACCTTACTATAAGGTGTTTCGCAAAATTTTTCAACTGTATCGCTCTATCTCTATTATTTCCACTTTGCACAAGCATAAAACCTGCTTTTGCAAAAAGGCATATCGTTACGTTTCTCATATTATATAACGTATGCAGAAAAACACAAAAAAGGCAGCTCATGATGAGCTGCCTTTACCGTAATGATAGCTTGGCGGCGTCCTACTCTCACAGGGGGAAACCCCCGACTACCATCGGCGCTGAAGAGCTTAACTTCCGTGTTCGGCATGGGAACGGGTGTGACCTCTTCGCTATCGCCACCAAACCATTGAGAGTGTTCTCTCAAAACTAGATAACAGTAAGCATACATTCAAATTGGTTAAGTCCTC
>NZ_CP157943.1:4045000-4130000 GCF_040207805.1 Bacillus sp. hwrm1
AGGATCCACTCAGGAGAGAACGAAGTTTTGACTACAGGGCTGTTACCTCCTATGGCGGGCCTTTCCAGACCTCTTCATCTACCTCGTTCCTTTGTAACTCCGTACAGAGTGTCCTACAACCCCAAGAGGCAAGCCTCTTGGTTTGGGCTGGTCCCGTTTCGCTCGCCGCTACTCAGGGAATCGCATTTGCTTTCTCTTCCTCCGGGTACTTAGATGTTTCAGTTCCCCGGGTCTGCCTTCTCATATCCTATGTATTCAGATATGGATACCACTCCATTACGAGTGGTGGGTTTCCCCATTCGGAAATCTCCGGATCAAAGCTTGCTTACAGCTCCCCGAAGCATATCGGTGTTCGTCCCGTCCTTCATCGGCTCCTAGTGCCAAGGCATCCACCGTGCGCCCTTTCTAACTTAACCGTTAAAAAGAATCACTACGTGATATCTTGCATTACTAATTGAATGTGAATTACTTCTGTTATCTAGTTTTCAAAGAACAACGCATAGGACATGCTAACACATGCGTTGCCACAGGAAGTGGCGCATTTAGCAGATGTTCCTATGTTTTGAAGGAATGATCCTTCAAAACTAAACAAGACAGGGAACGTTCTGTTTATAAGACCCAAGGTCTTATATTCCGTTAAAATCCTTAGAAAGGAGGTGATCCAGCCGCACCTTCCGATACGGCTACCTTGTTACGACTTCACCCCAATCATCTGTCCCACCTTCGGCGGCTGGCTCCTAAAAGGTTACCTCACCGACTTCGGGTGTTACAAACTCTCGTGGTGTGACGGGCGGTGTGTACAAGGCCCGGGAACGTATTCACCGCGGCATGCTGATCCGCGATTACTAGCGATTCCAGCTTCACGCAGTCGAGTTGCAGACTGCGATCCGAACTGAGAACAGATTTGTGGGATTGGCTTAACCTCGCGGTTTCGCTGCCCTTTGTTCTGTCCATTGTAGCACGTGTGTAGCCCAGGTCATAAGGGGCATGATGATTTGACGTCATCCCCACCTTCCTCCGGTTTGTCACCGGCAGTCACCTTAGAGTGCCCAACTGAATGCTGGCAACTAAGATCAAGGGTTGCGCTCGTTGCGGGACTTAACCCAACATCTCACGACACGAGCTGACGACAACCATGCACCACCTGTCACTCTGCCCCCGAAGGGGACGTCCTATCTCTAGGATTGTCAGAGGATGTCAAGACCTGGTAAGGTTCTTCGCGTTGCTTCGAATTAAACCACATGCTCCACCGCTTGTGCGGGCCCCCGTCAATTCCTTTGAGTTTCAGTCTTGCGACCGTACTCCCCAGGCGGAGTGCTTAATGCGTTAGCTGCAGCACTAAGGGGCGGAAACCCCCTAACACTTAGCACTCATCGTTTACGGCGTGGACTACCAGGGTATCTAATCCTGTTCGCTCCCCACGCTTTCGCTCCTCAGCGTCAGTTACAGACCAGAGAGTCGCCTTCGCCACTGGTGTTCCTCCACATCTCTACGCATTTCACCGCTACACGTGGAATTCCACTCTCCTCTTCTGCACTCAAGTTCCCCAGTTTCCAATGACCCTCCCCGGTTGAGCCGGGGGCTTTCACATCAGACTTAAGAAACCGCCTGCGAGCCCTTTACGCCCAATAATTCCGGACAACGCTTGCCACCTACGTATTACCGCGGCTGCTGGCACGTAGTTAGCCGTGGCTTTCTGGTTAGGTACCGTCAAGGTGCCGCCCTATTTGAACGGCACTTGTTCTTCCCTAACAACAGAGCTTTACGATCCGAAAACCTTCATCACTCACGCGGCGTTGCTCCGTCAGACTTTCGTCCATTGCGGAAGATTCCCTACTGCTGCCTCCCGTAGGAGTCTGGGCCGTGTCTCAGTCCCAGTGTGGCCGATCACCCTCTCAGGTCGGCTACGCATCGTCGCCTTGGTGAGCCGTTACCTCACCAACTAGCTAATGCGCCGCGGGTCCATCTGTAAGTGGTAGCCGAAGCCACCTTTTATGTCTGAACCATGCGGTTCAGACAACCATCCGGTATTAGCCCCGGTTTCCCGGAGTTATCCCAGTCTTACAGGCAGGTTACCCACGTGTTACTCACCCGTCCGCCGCTAACATCAGGGAGCAAGCTCCCATCTGTCCGCTCGACTTGCATGTATTAGGCACGCCGCCAGCGTTCGTCCTGAGCCAGGATCAAACTCTCCGATAAAGTAGTTTGACTGACTACGCACATCGCTGTGCGATTTATTTAAACTTTGAATTAACAGGTACGTTTTGTCTTGTTTAGTTTTCAAAGATCATTTTGTTCACTTTCTCAAGCAACTTTTCAAGTATATAATAAGTTTCTTTTAAAGTCAACATATTTTTTAGAAATGGTGGAGCCTAGCGGGATCGAACCGCTGACCTCCTGCGTGCAAAGCAGGCGCTCTCCCAGCTGAGCTAAGGCCCCGAAGTGGTCGGGAAGACAGGATTCGAACCTGCGACCCCATGGTCCCAAACCATGTGCTCTACCAAGCTGAGCTACTTCCCGATTTTTAAAAATATTATGGCGCGCCCGAGAGGAGTCGAACCCCTAACCTTTTGATCCGTAGTCAAACGCTCTATCCAATTGAGCTACGGGCGCATAATAATGAATGCCGAGGGCCGGACTTGAACCGGCACGGTAGTCACCTACCGCAGGATTTTAAGTCCTGTGTGTCTGCCAATTCCACCACCCCGGCGTGGATGGTATAGTTGGAGCGGAAGACGGGATTCGAACCCGCGACCCCCACCTTGGCAAGGTGGTGTTCTACCACTGAACTACTTCCGCATACAGGATAACTATCCTGCATAATGCGGGTGAAGGGACTTGAACCCCCACGTCATAAGACACTAGATCCTAAGTCTAGCGCGTCTGCCAATTCCGCCACACCCGCGTAACATGGTGAGCCATGAAGGACTCGAACCTTCGACCCTCTGATTAAAAGTCAGATGCTCTACCAACTGAGCTAATGGCTCTTTTTAAAAGACTTATGTTATTATCTTGTCCAAAAATGGTGCCGGCCAGAGGACTTGAACCCCCAACCTACTGATTACAAGTCAGTTGCTCTACCAATTGAGCTAGGCCGGCAAATATGGTGGAGGATGACGGGCTCGAACCGCCGACCCTCTGCTTGTAAGGCAGATGCTCTCCCAGCTGAGCTAATCCTCCATATATTACACTTACGTGTAATAGCTTGGCGGCGTCCTACTCTCACAGGGGGAAACCCCCGACTACCATCGGCGCTGAAGAGCTTAACTTCCGTGTTCGGCATGGGAACGGGTGTGACCTCTTCGCTATCGCCACCAAACCATTGAGAGTGTTCTCTCAAAACTAGATAACAGTAAGCATACATTCTTTGGTTAAGTCCTCGATCGATTAGTATCTGTCAGCTCCATATGTCGCCACACTTCCACCTCAGACCTATCAACCTGATCATCTTTCAGGGATCTTACTTCCTTGCGGAATGGGAAATCTCATCTTGAGGGGGGCTTCATGCTTAGATGCTTTCAGCACTTATCCCGTCCGCACATAGCTACCCAGCGATGCCCTTGGCAGAACAACTGGTACACCAGCGGTGCGTCCATCCCGGTCCTCTCGTACTAAGGACAGCTCCTCTCAAATTTCCTGCGCCCGCGACGGATAGGGACCGAACTGTCTCACGACGTTCTGAACCCAGCTCGCGTACCGCTTTAATGGGCGAACAGCCCAACCCTTGGGACCGACTACAGCCCCAGGATGCGATGAGCCGACATCGAGGTGCCAAACCTCCCCGTCGATGTGGACTCTTGGGGGAGATAAGCCTGTTATCCCCGGGGTAGCTTTTATCCGTTGAGCGATGGCCCTTCCATGCGGAACCACCGGATCACTAAGCCCGACTTTCGTCCCTGCTCGACTTGTAGGTCTCGCAGTCAAGCTCCCTTGTGCCTTTACACTCTGCGAATGATTTCCAACCATTCTGAGGGAACCTTTGGGCGCCTCCGTTACCTTTTAGGAGGCGACCGCCCCAGTCAAACTGCCCACCTGACACTGTCTCCCCGCCCGATAAGGGCGGCGGGTTAGAAGGTCAATACAGCCAGGGTAGTATCCCACCGATGCCTCCACCGAAGCTGGCGCTCCGGTTTCCAAGGCTCCTACCTATCCTGTACAAGCTGTACCAACATTCAATATCAGGCTGCAGTAAAGCTCCACGGGGTCTTTCCGTCCTGTCGCGGGTAACCTGCATCTTCACAGGTACTATAATTTCACCGAGTCTCTCGTTGAGACAGTGCCCAGATCGTTGCGCCTTTCGTGCGGGTCGGAACTTACCCGACAAGGAATTTCGCTACCTTAGGACCGTTATAGTTACGGCCGCCGTTTACTGGGGCTTCAATTCGCACCTTCGCTTACGCTAAGCGCTCCTCTTAACCTTCCAGCACCGGGCAGGCGTCAGCCCCTATACTTCGCCTTACGGCTTCGCAGAGACCTGTGTTTTTGCTAAACAGTCGCCTGGGCCTATTCACTGCGGCTCTCTCGGGCTTGCACCCTAACAGAGCACCCCTTCTCCCGAAGTTACGGGGTCATTTTGCCGAGTTCCTTAACGAGAGTTCTCTCGATCACCTTAGGATTCTCTCCTCGCCTACCTGTGTCGGTTTGCGGTACGGGCACCTCTCACCTCGCTAGAGGCTTTTCTTGGCAGTGTGGAATCAGGAACTTCGCTACTATAATTCGCTCGCCATCACAGCTCAGCCTTCACGGGAAACGGATTTGCCTATTTCCCAGCCTAACTGCTTGGACGCGGATATCCAATACCGCGCTTACCCTATCCTCCTGCGTCCCCCCATTGCTCAAATGGTGAGGAGGTGGTACAGGAATATCAACCTGTTATCCATCGCCTACGCCTTTCGGCCTCGGCTTAGGTCCCGACTAACCCTGAGCGGACGAGCCTTCCTCAGGAAACCTTAGGCATTCGGTGGAGGGGATTCTCACCCCTCTTTCGCTACTCATACCGGCATTCTCACTTCTAAGCGCTCCACAAGTCCTTCCGGTCTTGCTTCACAGCCCTTAGAACGCTCTCCTACCACTGTTCGAAGAACAGTCCGCAGCTTCGGTGATACGTTTAGCCCCGGTACATTTTCGGCGCAGAGTCACTCGACCAGTGAGCTATTACGCACTCTTTAAATGGTGGCTGCTTCTAAGCCAACATCCTGGTTGTCTAAGCAACTCCACATCCTTTTCCACTTAACGTATACTTTGGGACCTTAGCTGGCGGTCTGGGCTGTTTCCCTTTTGACTACGGATCTTATCACTCGCAGTCTGACTCCCAAGGATAAGTCATCGGCATTCGGAGTTTGACTGAATTCGGTAACCCGGTAGGGGCCCCTAGTCCAATCAGTGCTCTACCTCCGAGACTCTTACCTTGAGGCTAGCCCTAAAGCTATTTCGGAGAGAACCAGCTATCTCCAGGTTCGATTGGCATTTCACCCCTACCCACACCTCATCCCCGCACTTTTCAACGTGCGTGGGTTCGGGCCTCCATTCAGTGTTACCTGAACTTCACCCTGGACATGGGTAGATCACCTGGTTTCGGGTCTACGACCACGTACTCAATTCGCCCTATTCAGACTCGCTTTCGCTGCGGCTCCGCATCTTCTGCTTAACCTTGCACGGGATCGTAACTCGCCGGTTCATTCTACAAAAGGCACGCCATCACCCGTTAACGGGCTCTGACTACTTGTAGGCACACGGTTTCAGGATCTCTTTCACTCCCCTTCCGGGGTGCTTTTCACCTTTCCCTCACGGTACTGGTTCACTATCGGTCACTAGGGAGTATTTAGCCTTGGGAGATGGTCCTCCCGGATTCCGACGGAATTTCACGTGTTCCGCCGTACTCAGGATCCACTCAGGAGAGAACGAAGTTTTGACTACAGGGCTGTTACCTCCTATGGCGGGCCTTTCCAGACCTCTTCATCTACCTCGTTCCTTTGTAACTCCGTACAGAGTGTCCTACAACCCCAAGAGGCAAGCCTCTTGGTTTGGGCTGGTCCCGTTTCGCTCGCCGCTACTCAGGGAATCGCATTTGCTTTCTCTTCCTCCGGGTACTTAGATGTTTCAGTTCCCCGGGTCTGCCTTCTCATATCCTATGTATTCAGATATGGATACCACTCCATTACGAGTGGTGGGTTTCCCCATTCGGAAATCTCCGGATCAAAGCTTGCTTACAGCTCCCCGAAGCATATCGGTGTTCGTCCCGTCCTTCATCGGCTCCTAGTGCCAAGGCATCCACCGTGCGCCCTTTCTAACTTAACCGTTAAAAAGAATCACTACGTGATATCTTGCATTACTAATTGAATGTGAATTACTTCTGTTATCTAGTTTTCAAAGAACAACGCATAGGACATGCTAACACATGCGTTGCCACAGGAAGTGGCGCATTTAGCAGATGTTCCTATGTTTTGAAGGAATGATCCTTCAAAACTAAACAAGACAGGGAACGTTCTGTTTATAAGACCCAAGGTCTTATATTCCGTTAAAATCCTTAGAAAGGAGGTGATCCAGCCGCACCTTCCGATACGGCTACCTTGTTACGACTTCACCCCAATCATCTGTCCCACCTTCGGCGGCTGGCTCCTAAAAGGTTACCTCACCGACTTCGGGTGTTACAAACTCTCGTGGTGTGACGGGCGGTGTGTACAAGGCCCGGGAACGTATTCACCGCGGCATGCTGATCCGCGATTACTAGCGATTCCAGCTTCACGCAGTCGAGTTGCAGACTGCGATCCGAACTGAGAACAGATTTGTGGGATTGGCTTAACCTCGCGGTTTCGCTGCCCTTTGTTCTGTCCATTGTAGCACGTGTGTAGCCCAGGTCATAAGGGGCATGATGATTTGACGTCATCCCCACCTTCCTCCGGTTTGTCACCGGCAGTCACCTTAGAGTGCCCAACTGAATGCTGGCAACTAAGATCAAGGGTTGCGCTCGTTGCGGGACTTAACCCAACATCTCACGACACGAGCTGACGACAACCATGCACCACCTGTCACTCTGCCCCCGAAGGGGACGTCCTATCTCTAGGATTGTCAGAGGATGTCAAGACCTGGTAAGGTTCTTCGCGTTGCTTCGAATTAAACCACATGCTCCACCGCTTGTGCGGGCCCCCGTCAATTCCTTTGAGTTTCAGTCTTGCGACCGTACTCCCCAGGCGGAGTGCTTAATGCGTTAGCTGCAGCACTAAGGGGCGGAAACCCCCTAACACTTAGCACTCATCGTTTACGGCGTGGACTACCAGGGTATCTAATCCTGTTCGCTCCCCACGCTTTCGCTCCTCAGCGTCAGTTACAGACCAGAGAGTCGCCTTCGCCACTGGTGTTCCTCCACATCTCTACGCATTTCACCGCTACACGTGGAATTCCACTCTCCTCTTCTGCACTCAAGTTCCCCAGTTTCCAATGACCCTCCCCGGTTGAGCCGGGGGCTTTCACATCAGACTTAAGAAACCGCCTGCGAGCCCTTTACGCCCAATAATTCCGGACAACGCTTGCCACCTACGTATTACCGCGGCTGCTGGCACGTAGTTAGCCGTGGCTTTCTGGTTAGGTACCGTCAAGGTGCCGCCCTATTTGAACGGCACTTGTTCTTCCCTAACAACAGAGCTTTACGATCCGAAAACCTTCATCACTCACGCGGCGTTGCTCCGTCAGACTTTCGTCCATTGCGGAAGATTCCCTACTGCTGCCTCCCGTAGGAGTCTGGGCCGTGTCTCAGTCCCAGTGTGGCCGATCACCCTCTCAGGTCGGCTACGCATCGTCGCCTTGGTGAGCCGTTACCTCACCAACTAGCTAATGCGCCGCGGGTCCATCTGTAAGTGGTAGCCGAAGCCACCTTTTATGTCTGAACCATGCGGTTCAGACAACCATCCGGTATTAGCCCCGGTTTCCCGGAGTTATCCCAGTCTTACAGGCAGGTTACCCACGTGTTACTCACCCGTCCGCCGCTAACATCAGGGAGCAAGCTCCCATCTGTCCGCTCGACTTGCATGTATTAGGCACGCCGCCAGCGTTCGTCCTGAGCCAGGATCAAACTCTCCGATAAAGTAGTTTGACTGACTACGCACATCGCTGTGCGATTTATTTAAAACTTTGAATTAACAGGTACGTTTTGTCTTGTTTAGTTTTCAAAGATCATTTTGTCTTTCGTTCAAGCGACTTTATTATTATATCTTATCAATCTCTTGAAGTCAACAACTTTTTAAATTTCTTTTTTCGTCAGCGCCTTGTTTAGCGGCAACGAATAATAATATACCACCTCACAAATAATAGTGCAATAGTTTTTTAAAAGAAAATCAAAAAAGTTTTACGAGCGGCTTGTTTCTAAAAAAGCGCCGTACTGCGATAAGCAGAAACGGCGCCTTCCCTTTTATTAGCGTTGTCTCATTTGAGGGAATAATAAAACGTCTCTGATAGACGGAGCATTTGTTAACAGCATGACAAGGCGGTCGATACCGATACCCAATCCCCCGGTCGGCGGCATGCCGTATTCAAGAGCTTCAACGAAGTCTTCATCCATCATATGCGCTTCATCGTTTCCTTCTTCTCTTTCTTTTAACTGCGCTTCAAAGCGTTCCCTCTGGTCAATAGGGTCATTCAGCTCCGTAAACGCATTAGCGTGCTCACGGCCGACGATAAACAGTTCAAAACGGTCTGTAAAGCGAGGGTCCTCGGGATTTTTCTTAGCAAGAGGAGAAATCTCTACAGGGTGGCCGTAAATAAATGTAGGCTGAATGAGTGTTTCTTCAATTTTTTGTTCGAAGAATTCATTGATGATATGACCCACCGTCATTGAGTTTGTGATCTCGACACCATGCTCTTTTGCATGACCGCGCGCTTCTTCAACAGTCATCTCATTCCAGAAATCTACACCTGTCGCTTCTTTGACCGCATCTACCATGTGGAGTCGTTTCCACTCAGGTTTCAAATCAATCTGCTCTTCGCCGTACTGGATTGTGGTGCTTCCAAGCACTTCCTGCGCAATATGTGCTACGAGGTTTTCCGTAAGACTCATAATATCTTTATAATCGGCGTACGCTTCATACAGCTCGATCATCGTGAATTCAGGGTTGTGGCGTGTAGAAACACCTTCGTTACGGAACACGCGGCCGATTTCGTAGACTTTTTCCAATCCGCCGACAATCAGGCGTTTCAGGTGCAGTTCAATCGCAATACGCATATAAAGAGGCATGTCGAGTGCGTTATGGTGCGTGATGAACGGGCGTGCAGACGCTCCTCCCGGTATGCTGTGCATCGTAGGTGTTTCAACTTCTAAGTATCCATGGTCATCTAAGTATCTTCTCATCGCTTGGATGATTTTGCTGCGTGTGATAAACGTTTGTTTGCTGTCAGGGTTTACGATGAGATCGAGATAGCGCTGGCGGTAACGCTGTTCAACGTCTTTTAACCCATGATATTTATCAGGAAGAGGACGCAGTGCTTTTGTCAGCAGTTCGAAAGATGTCGCTTTGACAGAAAGCTCGCCTACGTTTGTTTTGAAAACTTTCCCCGTGATGCCGATAACGTCTCCGAGGTCTGAAGATTTAAAGATTTCATATTGTTCTTCGCCGACACTGTCTTTTCTTACGTAAATTTGAATTTGACCTTCTAAGTCCTGCAGATGCGCAAAGCCGGCTTTCCCTTTTCCGCGCTTTGTCATCATACGGCCTGCAATGGTCACTTCGACCGCTTTTTCTTCCAGTTCTTCTTTAGAAAGCTCCTGGTAGGCGTCAATGATCTGTTGAGATTGATGCGTTCTCTCGAAACGTTCGCCGAAAGGGTCAATGCCGTTTTCTCTCAGCTGGTTCATTTTATCTCGTCTGACTTGCAGCTGGTCGTTCAATTCCTCATGATTTTGCTCTTCTTGACTCATTGGTATCACTCCGTTACATTTTGATTTCACGAAAAAGCAGAAAAACTGCCAGCGGTAAGCTGGCAGTGAGCAGCAATAGAGGGTGTATATTAACCTACTTTTGCATCTTGAAGCTCTTTTGCCTCTGCTTCGGCGGTAAATGCATCTAAAAGCTGCACAACTTCTTCACGCGTCTCACATTGGTTAATTTCGTTGCGTACATTCGCATTGCCTCTGACACCTTTCAGATACCAGGCAGCGTGTTTTCTCATTTCTCTGACTGCCACATTTTCGCCTTTTAACTTAATCAGGCGGTCTAAGTGCAGTTTGCATACCGACATTTTTTCACGGACTTTCGGTTCGTCTTTTAACTCGCCGGTTTCAAGGTAGTGCACCGTACGGTAAATCATCCACGGGTTGCCGAGTGCGGCCCGGCCGATCATGACGCCGTCAACTCCTGTTTCCTCAAGCATGCGTTTCGCGTCCTGAGGCGTTTTGACATCACCGTTTCCGATGACGGGAATGGAGACGGATTGCTTCACTTCTTTAATGATATCCCAGTTCGCAGTGCCTTCATACATTTGCACTCTTGTGCGGCCGTGCAGGGCAACGGCTTTTCCGCCGGCACGTTCAACGGCTTGGGCATTTTTCACCGCATAAATGTGCTCTTCATCCCAACCCATTCTCATCTTCACTGTAACCGGCTTATCAACAGCATCTACTACTGCGGATACCATTTCATAAATCTTATCGGGATCGAGAAGCCATTTGGCGCCCGCGTCACATTTTGTAATCTTGGGTACGGGACATCCCATGTTAATATCAATAATATCAGCAGTCGTGTTTTGATCTACAAACTTCGCCGCTTCCACAAGGGTTTCCTTTTTTCCTCCAAAAATCTGAAGGCTGAGCGGTTTTTCACGTTCATCAATGTAAAGCATCCCCATTGTTCTGGCATTGTTGTAAAGAATCGCTTTGTCACTGACCATTTCAGCGCATACCAATCCGGCTCCGAATTCCTTTACAGTCAATCTGAACGCTGAGTTGCAGACACCGGCCATAGGGGCAAGCACAACCCGGTTTTTCAATTGAATATCACCGATTTTAAACATTTTTCCCCTCCTTTCATTTGTCTATTTTTCAGGCGGGGCCAATTCGTCCGCACTTATATTTAAAACATCTGCCGCATCTTGAATGATGGCATCTGACGGCAATCGGTTTCCGCGTTCAATTTCACCGACAATAGAAACTGATATACCTAATGCTTTTGCAAATCCTTCTTGAGTATAACCTTTCAGCTTTCTGAATGCACGAATTCGCCTACCCCAGATTTCTGCTTCCATACTCTTACACCTTCTTGGTTTGTTTCAGCGCTTATCGTGATATGATCCGCCTGCGAACATATTTCTTTTAACGGCGCAAGGACAAATAAGCGCTCATACATTCTCGGATGCGGAACAATCAGCCGCTCTGTTTCAA
Organism: Bacillus sp. hwrm1; assembly: GCF_040207805.1. NCBI lineage: Bacteria > Bacillati > Bacillota > Bacilli > Caryophanales > Bacillaceae > Bacillus > Bacillus sp. hwrm1. The sequence continues at coordinate 4,056,366 of NZ_CP157943.1, forward strand.
TATTTTCACGATTATACAGCAAAATGTCAAGGTCTGCCGTCCGCGGTCCCCAGCGAATCTCTCTCGTTCTGCCTAATTCAGCTTCAATGCTCTGCGTTACATCAAGAAGTTCAAAAGGAGATAACGACGTTTTCACTTCAACCGCCATATTGAGAAACTGATCTTGATCCTCATAGCCGACGGGATCTGTTTCATATATGGAGGACACCTTTGACACCGTCACGCCATGATGCCGGCTGAGCATGGCCACTGCCTGACGCAAATAATGTTCACGGTCGCCCATATTGGAGCCGAGGCCGATATATGCCGTATTGTTCATGATTTCTTTCTCGTCATTTCTATGGCCACTGATTTATAATGGCCGGGAATCGGCGGGTCAGGCTTAACAACCTTTACCGTACATTGCTGCACCGGTTCAAATTTCTCAAGGACGGTGTCTGCGATCCGTTCCGCAAGGGTCTCGACCAAATTAACGGGCTCGCCCTCAACGATGCCGCGGCAGACACTGTACAATTCCGCATAGTTAATGGTATAAGAGAGGTCATCCGTTTTTCCCGCTTTGCTCAAATCCAGTTCGGCAGTCAGGTCTACTTTGAAGCGCTGGCCGAGTTTGTTTTCTTCTTCGAACACGCCGTGATATCCGTAAAACTCCATACCTTCCACATATACTTTATCCATAATGTACGCCTCCTTTGTTCAACATAGCATCCATCATCTTCGTCATTCTTGCGATCTCTTTGACATCGTGCACCCTCACAATGTCGCAGCCTTTTTGGACGCCAAGGCATACTGTCGCTCCCGTTCCCTCGGCACGTTCTTCAGGGGGAAGGTCAAGCACACGGCCGATGAACCTTTTTCTCGATGTCGCCAGGAGCAGCGGATAACCTAACCCGCTGAACACCTCCAGCTTGTTCATGACAGCCAGATTGTCCTCATAGTTTTTCGCAAAGCCGATCCCCGGATCCAGAATCATGTTTTCATCTGTGACGCCGGCTTCTGCGGCAATTTTTACGCTTTCCATCAAGTCTGCAAGCATATCAGGAATAAGATCGTTGTAGTTTCTTTCCATGCGATTATGCATTAAGATAATCGGAACCCCGTGTGCGGCGGCTACTGACGCCATGTCAGGATCACCTTTCGCCCCCCAGATGTCATTAAGGATAGAGGCTCCCGCTTTGACCGCTTCGTCTGCCACGGACGCTTTGTACGTATCGATTGAAAGCGGAATGTCCAGCTCGCTTGTGATCCGCTCTATGACGGGGATGACTCGTGACATTTCCTCATCAGCCGACACGAGTGATGCGCCGGGTCTTGTCGATTCGCCGCCGATATCTATGATATGCGCCCCTTCTTCAGCCATCTTCGCCGCATGCAGAAGCGCCCTTTCCGTACTGTCGTATTTACCGCCGTCAGAGAAGGAGTCTGGCGTTACATTTAATATCCCCATAACGAGCGTCTTCTCTTTATAGGACAGAGCGCCTTTTTTTGTATGAATCAGTTTAGGCTGTTCAATTGTTTGCTGCGCCATTTTGTTCCTCCTCCTGTACATTCATTTTGTTTATTTCCTGCTGATACTGCTTACGGAGCAATTGCACCGTTTTTCCGCTCACTCCGGGCAGCGGCACTTCCTCTATTTTAGAAAACGGGATGATTTCAAGCACGGAGTTTGTCAACCATGCTTCATCCGCTTCAAGCATTGATTGAAAACGGAATCGGCCTTCGGTGACTTCTGTCCCCTGCCGTTTCAATTCATCAATAACAAACTGTCTCGTTACGCCGTCGAGAATGCCTGTATCCAAGGATGGTGTAAAGACCTTGTCTCCTTTTCGCCAAAACACGTTGGAGACAATGCCTTCCGCGACATCTCCTTCACCGGTCAGGAAAATGCCTTCAAGATTGGGATCATTCCCGATCTCCCGTTTAGCATACATGTTGTTTAAATAGTGATGGGATTTTAACCGAAAAGATCCTTCAGGCGTATTTCTCCGGACAGAGAGAAGCCTGCCTTCTTTTTGAACAGGCAGAGTTTCCGGATTGAGCCGGTTGACGAAACAAAGGACGGTCGGCTTTTCATAAGTCTGCGCGGCAAATCCCTTATCGCTGACGCCTGCCGAGATGTTAAGCCGGACACGTGCGCTGCCGTCCTTGATGTCATTGAGGAGCAACAGTCTTAGAAGCATATCAAGCAGCTCCTGTTTGTTCACCTCATATGCAATCTGCAGATCCCGAAGCGCCCTGTTGAGCCTGGCGACATGCGCATCCGGCAGAAACGGCCGGCCGCTGTAAAGCCTGAACGTCTCGAACGCGCCGATCCCGTACAGATAACCATGGTCAAAAGGAGAAAGCGCCGCTTCTTTCTCCTCTATATATTGACCATTCAAATATATAATCACACCGTCACTTCCTTTTTGCGGTGTGTCTCTATAAAGTTTCTGAGCATCTCTTTGCCGAAGGAGGTCATGATGGATTCCGGATGGAACTGAACACCTTCAACAGGCAGCTCATTATGGCGGATTGCCATAATTTCTCCTTCTTTGGTTTGAGCGGATACCGTAAAACAATCCGGCAGCGTGTCCGCTTTGACAATAAGTGAATGGTACCGGGTGGCGACAAGCGGATTTTGCAGGCCTTTAAAAATCGTCTGTCCGTCATGCATAACTTCTGACGTTTTGCCGTGCATGAGCCGCTCCGCTCTGACGACGTCGCCGCCGAATACTTGCGCAATCGACTGATGCCCGAGACATACGCCGAAAATAGGAATACTGCCGGCAAAATGTTTGATGGCTTCGAGGCTGATCCCCGCTTCATCAGGACTGCACGGCCCGGGTGAAATCATTAAGAAGTCCGGACCCAGCTCTTCAATCTGCTCAATCGTAATCTCGTCATTCCGTCTGACGATCAGTTCCTCCCCGAGTTCACCCAAATATTGAACCAAGTTGTACGTAAATGAATCATAATTGTCAATCATTAAAATCATCTCTGCTCACCTCGTCTAATTTTTTGTCTCTTCTTCGCTCAGCTCTAACGCCTTTTTCATTGCAAAAGCTTTTTTGAACGATTCCTTGTATTCATGCTTCGGAACCGAATCAATGACTACTCCTGCTCCGGACTGCATGAAAGCATGTCCGCCGGCTGCATAGATCGTCCGGATCACAATGTTAAACTGCAAATCTCCGTTAAATCCGAACCAGCCTATAGATCCAGTATAAAGCCCCCGTCTTGTCGGCTCAAGCTCTTCTATAATTTCCATCGTTCTCACTTTGGGCGCTCCCGTGATGGTGCCCCCCGGGAACACCGCATGAATAATGTCTGTCGCGTCATATCCGTCCTGCAGCTCTCCCTGTACGTTTGACACGATATGCATGACGTGGGAATACTTTTCGATCGCCATAAATTCGTTAACCCGCACGGAGCCGTAGCGCGATACGCGCCCGAGATCATTGCGCTCAAGATCAACAAGCATGACGTGTTCCGCACGTTCTTTTTCGTTGTGAATTAATTCATCAGCCAAAGCCTTGTCTTCAGCATCGTCTTTTCCTCTTGAACGCGTACCCGCGATGGGTCTCGTCTCAAGCTTCTTCCCCTTCTTTGTCACCAATAGCTCCGGCGACCCGCATATCACTTGAAACCCCGGTGTCTCGAGATAGGCCATGTAAGGAGACGGATTGACGTTTCTCAAGTGTTTATACACCTCATACGGATGAACGGATAAGGACTGAGACTGCCTGATGGACAAATTAACCTGGAACACATCGCCGCTCGCGATATATTGTTTAATTTGTTCTACAGCCTGTGAAAATCCTTCCTCGGTGAACGGAGCGGCGTACGATCCGTCCCCATTCCGATTCAGCGGTGAAAAAGGCTCGTCCGCCGTTTGGAGGGAACACCACATGTCCTCTAAGCCGGACAGCTTTTCTTCCGCAAGATCCGCTTCTTCCGCTTCAGTATGGGTAATGAGCCATAACGCCTCTTCCTCATGGTCATAAACAGCCACATCATCAAAAACCAGAAAGTAAATATCAGGTGTTTCCAGATCATCTAACGACAGCATCTTAAAATTCTCAATATATCGGGCGTAGTCGTAACTGATAAAACCAATCGCACCGCCCTGAAAGTCCGGAAACTCAACGTTTGTTTCCGTTCCGAGCGTTCCAAACCATTCATGAAAGGCCCGCAGCGGGTCTCCTTCTTTAAACAGTGTTTCCCCCTCATGCTTGATCGTTGTAATTCCGTCTTTTCCTCTGACGGACGCAATCGGATCTAGACCGGCTATACTGAATCTTCCCCCTCTCGCGCTTTCGAGCAGAACATGCCGTTTTCTCGATTTCGAAAGGTTTTCATATCGCTGTAAAAATGCTTGTTTCGTAAAAGGTATTTTTCTTCCTGCCGGTCTGCGTTGTGCCATCATATCAATCCTCTGCTTCGTTTTACTGTAGTTTTATTTTAAAGCAATCACACTGGTGAAAAAAGTGAATTTCACTTCCAACCATAAAATTCGAAACGTTTTTTGGATTTCCGATGCTTCAGGCACAAAAAAAACTCCCGGATACAGCCGGGAGCCGTGTGTATGTCTCTATTCAAACTGATAAAGCGGTGTGCTTAAGTAACGTTCTCCGTTACTAGGGATGATCGCAAGCACTTTCTTGCCTTTCCCCAATTTTTTCGCGATTTCCAGTGCCGCGTAAATGGCCGCTCCGGAAGAAATGCCGCCAAGAATCCCTTCTTCTTTTGCCGTTTTACGGGCATATTCAAATGCATCCTCGTTTTTGACGGGAATGATCTGATCATAGATGTCCGTATTCAATGTTTCAGGGACAAATCCCGCTCCGATACCCTGAATTTTATGCGGGCCCGGTTTTCCGCCGGAAAGAACTGGAGAATCCGCCGGCTCTACCGCATAGATTTTGATGGATGGATATGCTTCTTTCAGCACTTCGCCCGCTCCCGTGATGGTTCCGCCGGTACCGATTCCGGCCACGAACGCATCAAGCTGGTCGTCACCAAACTGTTCTACGATTTCTTTCCCTGTCGTTTGGCGGTGAATTTCCGGGTTTGCCGCATTGTTGAATTGCTGAGGCACAAAGTATCCGTGTTCCTCGGCAAGTTCTTCCGCCTTTTTAATGGCGCCCTTCATTCCTTCTGCGCCGGGAGTCAGCACAAGCTCCGCTCCGTATGCGCGCAGCAGATTGCGTCGCTCCATACTCATTGTATCAGGCATAACGAGAATGGCTCTGAGACCTTTAGCCGCTGCCACCATCGCAAGACCGATTCCTGTATTTCCGCTTGTCGGTTCAATGATTGTGTCGCCGGCTTTTAATTTTCCTTCTTTTTCAGCCGCTTCAATCATCGCCACTCCGATCCGGTCTTTTACGCTGCTGCCCGGATTCATGTATTCAAGCTTCAGATATACATCTGCACTGTTTTCATCCGTCAGGCGATTCAATTTCACAATAGGAGTATTTCCGATTAGTTCAGTAATAGAATTTGCAATACGCACCATGTTGGACACCTCAATTTCCGACTAAATTTATTGGTATTATAAATATAAGTTATCAATTTCAAAATTTTTTGTCAATCATTTAGTTCTTTTTTCCCCGTAGAACCAAGAGACCCCCGCCTCTTTCCACAGCGTTTTGACTGTCGCCTTGTCACCTAATTGATCCATCGCGATCTGGCGTCTGATTTGGCTCTTCACTTCATTGTATGAGAAAGTTCTCGATTTAAGCTTTTCTTTCAGCTGAATGACGGCGTATCCTGAAGAAACTTTAATCGGTTCAGCGGACCATTCATCTTCTTTAAGATTTTTAGCTTCTGTGATATATGCCTGCGGGATATTTTCCTGATTTTCTGTCACAAAGCCGAGGTCTCCGCCATACTGAGACGTGTATCTGTCCGTGGAACGCTCAGCGGCGACGGCTTCAAAGCTGGAACCGCCTTTCAAATCAGCAAGCACCCTGTCCGCCTCATCTTTGTTTTTGACGACAATGTGCCGGATTCTGTAGGAATCATCGAAATGGTACAATTCTTTATTTTTATTATAAAATGATTGCATTTCCTTATCCGATATATCGATGTCCTTCGTCAGGAGTTCTTCAAGAAGAATATTGTAGCGGATCTGGTCTCTCCATTCTTTTTCGGTAATATGGCTGTCTTCATAAAATGAATTATCTACCGCTTTGATTAAAAGAAACTCCCGCTCCAATTCGCTGTTTGAAACTGTGAGTTTATTCTTTTTCGCAAGCTCTTCCACTACTTCTGCATTAATCATGTCTTCCAGAGTTGATTTTCCGTACTGGTCTTCCATCTTTTTCATCCAGTCTTGCCGTGTGATATGTTTATCACCGATTGTCGCGATGGATTCTTCAGATGACCCCGCGGCTTGGGATTTTGTTAACTTATACGCCACTGTCACACTGCATACTAACAGCGCCGCTACAATAATCGTCAAAAGTGTTCTCGATTTCAAAATCTACCCCATCCCTTTTATAAAATAGAACAACCCGCTAAAGAGCTAGCGGGTTGTTTCGTCACGAAGCTCTTCCAGTTCTTCTTTTGTAAATAAATATTTCTCATTACAAAAATGGCAAACCGCTTCGGCTTTTCCGTCTTCTTCTATCATATCTTGTATTTCTTTTTTGCCTAGTCCTAAAATGGCCGTTTCGAATCGATCTTTTGAACAAGAACAGTGAAATTTGACCGGCATTGTTTCGAGAACGTCCGGTTTTTGACCTAGAACTTCTTCTAAGATTTCTTCCGGTGTCAGGCCTTTTTGAATCAATTTTGAAATCGGTTCGATTTGAGATAATTGCTTTTCAATTGTTGAAATGGTTTCTTCATCAGTCCCCGGAAGAAGCTGAATGATGAACCCGCCCGCAGCGAGAATGGTGTTATCAGGATTTACTAGAACACCTACGCCGACAGATGAAGGGACTTGTTCAGAAGAAACAAGATAATATGTGAAGTCGTCACCGAGTTCACCCGAGACAATCTCTACTTGTCCCGTAAAATAATCACGTAAGCCCAAATCTTTTACGACACTGAGTGTTCCGTCAGTTCCGACCGCCCGTCTGACATCCAGTTTCCCTTGTTCATTGAGATCAAAATGAACGTGCGGGTTTGATACGTATGCTCTTACCTCACCCTTTGCGTTCGCATCTGCGACAATGGCTCCGATCGGGCCGCCGCCTTCTATTTTGACTGTCAGCTTATCTTCACCCTTAAGCATCGCTCCTAGCATCAGAGAAGCTGTCATCGTCCGGCCGATTGCGGCTGATGCCGTCGGCCACGTGTCATGCCTTCTTTGCGCTTCATTAACCATATCTGTCGTTCTGGCTGCATAAGCCCGCACTTTACCGTCATATGCAATTGCTTTAATTAAATAATCCATCGTTTACCTCCTATACGTGACCCACGCGATTTCGCTCATAAATGATTTCCAGCCCTTTCAGAGTGAGAAACGGGTCAACAATATCAATACAGTCTGATTCGTTTGCGATTAATGACGCAAGCCCGCCTGTCGCAATGACTTTCGGTTCCTGTGTTGCCTGCCATTTCATCCGCTTCACTATACCTTCAACTTGTCCGACATAACCGAAAAGGATGCCGGACTGCATGGCGCTTACCGTGTTTTTGCCGATGATATTGTCCGGACGGGCAATTTCAATTCTCGGAAGCTTCGCCGCACGTGAGTACAGCGCTTCCGTTGAAATCGTAATGCCGGGAGCAATCGCGCCGCCCATGTATTGTTTGTTTTCATCAATGTAGCAATACGTCGTCGCCGTTCCGAAATCAACAACAATTAAGGGGGCGCCATACTGCTGGATCGCCGCAACGGCATTGACGATCCTGTCAGCTCCCACTTCTTTCGGATTGTCATACTTTATATTTAAACCTGTTTTCATTCCCGGGCCGACAACTTGCGGCTCGATGTGAAAGTATTTTGTGCACATTCTTTCTAAAGAGAACATAATCGGCGGCACCACGGATGAGATGATAATCCCTTCAATCTGTTCAAACATGAGTCCGGAATGTTCAAATAAGGAGCGGAGCAGCATGCCGAATTCGTCTTCTGTTTTGTGCCTGCTCGTTTCTATGCGCCAATGATATTCTAATTCCCCATCATGATATACACCAATCACGGTGTTGGTGTTCCCCACATCTATAACCAGTAACAACCTCTATCACCACTTTTGAATAGTTTCTAATCATAACATTTTCAACATTCTACAATACCATACACGATCTGCGGCTCTTTTGTAAACAAAACGGAACCAGTAAAAAAACCGCCGGTATACGCCGGCGGTTTTCATATCAGAAAGCGAACTATTCTTTCGGCTCGTCTTTCTTTTCGTCTTCTGTTTTAGACAGGATGTTTACTTTCACATCGTCTTTTTGAAGATGGTCATCTGAGAAATTGCGCTCAGGGAGTTTTCCGTGATCCACGAGATGCTTGATTTGTTCCGCATCTAATGTTTCCACATCAAGCAATGTCTGAGCAATCAATTCAAGCTTATCGCGATTTTCAGTCAGGATGGTTTTCGCACGCTCATAACATTCTTTAATGATGCGCTGAATTTCCTGATCGATTTCGTAAGCGATCTGATCACTGTAGTTCTGCTCGTTGTTGAAATCCCGGCCCAGGAATACTTGACCGCCTTGAGATTGACCGAACTGAAGCGGTCCGAGTTTTTCTGACATACCGAACTCTGTCACCATTCTTCTGGCAATGCTCGTTGCCCGCTGGAAGTCATTGTGAGCCCCCGTGCTGACTTCGCCGAAGATAATTTCCTCGGCAACCCGTCCGCCCAGAAGACCGACAATTTTATCGAGAAGTTCAGGTTTTGTCTGGAAGTAACGGTCTTCTCTCGGAAGCATGACCGCGTATCCGCCCGCCTGCCCCCTCGGAACGATCGTTACTTTATGAACCATATCGGCTTCATCCAGCACAAGTCCGATAACGGTGTGACCGCCCTCGTGGTACGCCACGATATTGCGTTCTTTTTTCGATATGACGCGGCTCTTCTTCGCAGGACCCGCAATGACACGGTCCGTCGCTTCATCAATGTCGCGCATATCAATTTTCTTCTTGTTTTGACGGGCAGCAACAAGTGCCGCTTCGTTAAGAAGGTTTTCTAAATCGGCGCCTGAGAAACCGGGTGTTCTTGAAGCGATTGCTTTTAAGTTCACCGTTTCATCAAGCGGTTTGTTTCTCGCATGGACCTGTAATACGGCTTCACGGCCGATGACATCCGGACGGTCTACCGTAATCTGACGGTCAAAACGTCCCGGACGAAGCAATGCAGGGTCAAGAATGTCCGCACGGTTTGTCGCAGCGATAATAATGATTCCTTCATTCGCACTGAAACCGTCCATCTCTACAAGCAGCTGGTTCAGCGTCTGTTCGCGTTCATCATGCCCGCCGCCAAGACCTGCGCCGCGCTGACGTCCCACCGCGTCGATCTCATCAATGAAAATCAGACAAGGCGCATTCTTTTTCGCATTTTCGAATAAATCACGCACACGGGAAGCACCGACACCGACAAACATTTCAACGAAGTCAGATCCGCTGATGCTGAAGAAAGGAACGCCTGCTTCACCGGCTGAGGCTCTCGCAAGCAGCGTCTTACCGGTTCCCGGAGGTCCGACCAACAGCACGCCTTTAGGGATTCTGGCGCCAAGCTCGGCGAATTTGCGAGGATCTTTCAGAAACTCAACAACCTCAACAAGCTCCTGCTTCTCCTCATCCGCGCCGGCTACATCTTTAAACTTCACGCGTTTCTTTTCTTCCGTATACAGCTTCGCTTTGCTCTTTCCGAAGTTCATGACACGGCTGCCGCCGCCCTGAGCCTGATTGAGCAGGAAGAAAAACAGAATAAAGATGATGACAAACGGAATGATCGTCGTTAAGAACGTCACCCACCCGCTTGTTTCCTGTGCGGGATCAACTTTTACGTCCGTCTTTTTAATTGCATCAAATATCTGGTCTGCTCCCTTTCCTTCAGGAACATGTGTTAAAAAGTACTGGTCTTTGTCGTATTTTTTCAGCTGTCCTTTTACCTCATAAACACCTCTGACAGGCTGAACCGATACGCTATCAACTTTCCCCTCATCGAGGTTCTTGATAAACGTACTGTACGACATATTTTCTGTCTTCGGGTTTGAAGTCTGGAAGTAACTCACAACCCCGATTACTACTAATAAAATAAGTAAATAAAAAATGGTATTACGGAAGACCCGATTCATTCCTTACCTCCTCCCACAGTAAGCACAACTATGTTCAATAGTACCATAGAAAATCATTCCAATACAACCGATAACCATCTCGGAAGCAGGCAGCCGATCAGCTTTCATAAATCGCCGGTTTTAATACTCCGATGTAAGGCAGATTGCGATAGCGTTCGGCATAATCAAGTCCGTAACCCACAACAAACGCGTCAGGAACTTCAAAGCCTACGAAGTCTGCTTTAATGTCCGCTTTTCTTCCGCTTGGTTTATCCAACAGGGTAACAATCTTAATTGATTTCGCTTTACGATATCGGAAGAGTTCTACGAGATAGCTCAAGGTTAACCCACTGTCGATAATATCTTCAATGATTAAGATGTCCCGGCCTTCTACAGATGTATCCAAATCTTTGATGATTTTGACTTCTCCGGAAGAAACCGTGGAATTTCCGTAGCTTGATACATCCATGAAGTCCATTTCCAAATATGTATCAATATGCTTTATAAGATCAGCCATAAAAGGAAGCGCTCCCTTTAACACACCGATTGCCAACGGAAACGTGTCGCTGTACTCGCTTGTTAATTGTTCTCCAAGCTGTTTTACTTTCTGCTGGATCTCATCTTCTGAGATCAGCACTTTTTCGATATCCTGTTTCATGTTAATGCTTGCCCCCTACACTTTTCATGCTGTCTATATTGTAATACAATGCGGTCACTGTTTGAAATCACAAGATCGTCAAAGATGGATTTTTTCAAGCCAGGCAGCCAGATAATTTCACCGCTCGCATCCGTTACAATCGGCCATTCGTCCCGATCCCGCAGAGGCAGTTTATGATCAATAAATATATCTTTCACCTTTTTCGAGCCATTCATCCCTTTAAGTTTGATCCGGTCGCCGATTTTTCTCGTCCGGATTGTTAAAGGAAATTGCACCTTGTTTCTGCTTGTCATAAAAACAGCATTCCCATTTTTGATATGAGGGTCAGCCTGATCGGCCACCTCTATCATAAAGCCGTTGGGGAGAACAGCAGTCTCGCCTTTCGCTCCTTGCAGCTGCAGCTCAAAGGGAACTTTTTCACATTGCCATTGTTCAAATGTAAACAAACATGTCTGATATGATTTGACCACCTTCAGCCCTTTCGGAAAATCAAGCACTCCCGAGGCGCTTCCATTTTCCGCCCATTCGAGAAACTGCTGTATGTGGCGGGCGGAAAACGACGATGGAACGTTTTCATAAAGATAGTTTAATATTAGTTGAACTCCTCTTCTTTGTAAAGGTATCGGAAGGGCAAGCAATTGAGAGGAATTGACTTCAACCGATGTGTCTGACTTGCTTGTAATAACCTTATTCATTCGTTCTTTCGTTAATGACTGCAGGTATTGTTCGTCTTCTGTCAGTGCTTCACTCACCTTTTGAAACATTTTATGAACGTCAGGTGATTCATGTTTTAAAAAAGGAAGCACGGTCTTTCTGAATCTGTTTCTTGCATAATCGTCTTTTGCATTGCTCTCATCCGTTCTGTAGCTGAGCCCTTCTTGACGGCAGTATTCAAGGATTTCATCCTTTGCCGCATAGAGGAAAGGCCTGATCAGCCAGCCGGATGCAAATTCGCGGACGGGCTGCATTCCCGCAAGCCCTGCCCCGAGCGTACCTTTCGCAAGCCTCATGAGCATTGTTTCAACCTGGTCATCGCCATGATGAGCCAGTGCCAAAAACTTCGCTTGGTGTTTTGTCATCAGATCTTCGAAAAACTGATATCTGCAATCACGCGCGGCAGCCTGCTTGTTCAGCTTATTCTTCTTTGCGTATGCAGAAACATCAATCTGTACCGTTTCGCAGAGGATGTGTTCCGCTTCGCAATATGACTGCACAAACTTCATATCTTCTTCAGATTCAGGACCCCTGAACTGATGGTCGACATGCGCCGCTATGATAACGGAGGAATGCCCGAAGTGCTTATTCAGCATACTGAGAAGCGCCATTGAATCAGGGCCTCCGGAGACCCCGGCAATAATCGTTTCTCCCTCCGCCTGAAGATGATATGTTTTGAAAAAATCTTCCACGCTTTTCACAATGTCCCCCTCACAATGAGCAGGTTTTTTAAAGATATACATATCCTATCACTTTCATTCCCTCCAAGCAAAGAAGAAGCATGAGCGCAGGCGTCCGGCCGGCACTAGATGAGAAAAAAGACGATGTAAGCGAAATAAAGGGCGAGAACGCTGATTAAAATAAGTGTTGTTTCAAACAAACCATTGTGCTTTGCGGGTTTTTGTTTAGGTTTATACCGCGTTTGAGATACAGTGCCCTGCCGCGGTTTTGATTGCGGCGGCTTAGGCTTGGCGGCGGCTTTCCTTTTACTCCCTGCACTCTGCCCCGCCGTCAGGATGTCATGCTTCATGGCTTCCGCAGACGGATATTGGCCGTTAAAAGCAGAAAACAGAACCTTCTTATACTTATTCAGAAACGGGTGGCCTTCAATGATAGAACGAAGCTGTTCTTTCGGCTGTCCTGACTTTTTGCACTCTTTCTTCTGGGCACAGTGGATCATGATCATTGCGACAGCAAACAGGTCATAGGATGGTTCTGCTTTTCTTGTTCCATACCCCCAATAGCCCCTGTCGTAAAACTCCGTATACTCTTTAATCGCGCGGCCCTGTTTTGTCGTTCCCCCTACATCAATGCAGCGAATGGCAGCCGGTGGTCCGGTTACAATGAGATTGTCCGGTTTGAGGTCGCCAAAAACCCACCCTTGCTGATGAAGGACTGACAGGCTGGAAAGAAGCTGCACCATCAGCACCGGAATCCACTCTGTTCCCTTACTGCTGATATATTGCGGAAGAAGCGGCCCTTCTATGTACTCCATCACGTAAAAAGAGACATTTTTATTCAGCTGCGGAATAAACGCGTCGTCCGCATCAAAAAAAGAAGGCCCCATCGTTTGCGACCGGGCCTTTGAAAAGGATTTTAAGACATTCACTTCAGAGGTAACAGACATGCTGTCGCTGCTTATTTTCAAAGCGACCTGTCCGCCTGATGCTTCTGCCAGATATACAATACCGTTAGCCCCTTTTCCAAGCTGTTTGAGCAATCTGTAGGATTTGCCGTTCCATTTGCCCTGAATTGCCGTCCCCGGTGCCAGACTACATGCCAAACTCGTTAAAGCGTCGTTCATCATCTGCCAACATGCTCCTTCTTGAGCGGATTCTCTCAAACTGCTGCGTCGCTTCCCGGATAGCGGGGCCCGTAGGGGTGATACCGCCGGTCGACAGCTTCGCAAAGAGTGCAGAAAGGGATTCAAGCTTCGGCGTCCAATTCAGCACAAGCTCAACTTCCTGGCTTTTCCCGGGAAATATACACATTGCAAATTCATTTTGCCCGGCCCGGGAATTTAAACTGATGGAAAGATCGATCAGCGCTTCTTTCACCGTCGGCAGTTTCGGCGCCATACTCGCACTCGTATCAACCAGCACAAGCACTTGCAGATGAACCGTTTCGCCGAGTTCATCAACCACTTCCATCACTTCGCCGCGTTTTTCAGGAGAAAGCTCTTCCATTTCAACGTTTTTCCCTAAGATTTGTTTAAGCTCTTGATTGACGACACCTTGCAGCGTCTGGGTCATTGCTTTTTTCGTCACCATTTGAACCGTCTGAGACAATTGTGACGCATACACAACTTGATGGACGCCGCCTCCGGCCATGGCGATGCCTTCAACTTCCTTCATTGCTTCTTGGTCAATCGCGTTTTCTTCCATAATTCCTATAACATTCACCGTAATCCCCTGCTCCTTGGCGAAAGCCGCCATTGCGATCGGGTCTTCACCATGATTGGAGCAGCCATCTGTAATCAGCAGAACTTGATTTAAATGTCCCTTATTCACATACATTCCTCCCGGTGATACGATTAGTCCCATCTTCGCCAGAAGGAAAGTGATTTATACGAATGGATTAAGAAATCTCCTTTTTATTTTGGAAAACCGCCGGTACCGGTATGGAAGCCCATTTCGGCGTGTTGTGATCAATCCGGACAACAACCACTGTCATATCGTCTTCGATTTGGCCGGAACGCGTTCTGATGACCTCTTCCATTAATATATCAGCGATTTCCTGCGGGTCTTCGGTTTTCAGCCCTTTCATTTTCCGTTTCATCCACAGGTCGTGGTTTTCAACGTGCTTCGGCCCTTCAAAAATACCGTCACTCATCATGACGAGCAGATCTCCCGCTTTTAACTGTTCACTTACAACCTCCACATCAAATTCATTGATGATGCCGATCGGCAGATTGCTGGCCTGCACTTTCATGACTTGATCTCCCCGCTTGATAAAACTCGGCGTTGAACCGACCTTCAAGAATTTGCAGCTTGCATCCTGAAGATCAATGATAGAAAGATCGAGAGTTGAGTAGATTTCGTCTGTCGTCCGTAAAGACAGAATACTGTTGATCGTTTTTATCGCTATTTTTTCATCAATACCTGATTCGAGAATTTTTTCGAGCAGCTTAATCGTTTCATTGCTCTCATAATGGGCCCTCGCCCCATTGCCCATGCCGTCACTGATCGCGGCCGCATACTTTCTCGCCCCCAGTTCCATCATGCTGTAGCTGTCGCCGGAGACAAGGCCGCCGCCTTTTGCCGCATGAGCCGCGCCTGTCGATACCCGGTACGACTTGGTCGAACCGAACGCGACATGGCTGTAGCCATTCGGATGAGTCGAGTGCTGTTCGCTTTTGACAAGTATCTGCTCCTCAAGAATGTCAGACAGCATCGGGGCGATAATTTTCTCACTCTCGCCGTGTCCTCCGCTGAACGGGATTGTCATTTCGATATCAATATTGCCCTGCTCCAAGCTGTATATCTCGACATGCTGAATCTCGATTCCAAAATGCTGAAGCGCCTCTATCATTTGTTCTTCCTGAATAAAATGCTGCTCCCTCTCCCGTTTTATTTCCCGAGAAAAGTCCGCCATGACCTCAGAAACCCCCAACAGCTGCTCGGCAACAAGCCTTCTGCTGTCCTGAACTTTTCTCTTCAGTGTCAGATGGGCGTGATGGTGGGCAAGTTCGTCCTCAATCAGCTCTTCCACCTGTCTGGATTTGGAACAGTGCTGTTGAAACTCCTTTTTTAATCTGCGGTTTGAGGCATACTGTTTTTCTTCTGTTTCATGCATAACTTGTTTCATTAAGTCATATGTTTTATCAAAGTTTTGAACCCAGCATTTGCTTTTCTTATAGCAGGATTGGCACGAATGCTCGGTGATTTTGCTTAAAAAGAGATCCACTTCCCCTTCTTCCGCCTGCTCATCGGAAGACGTCTGATGAAAGGTGGCGAAGCTCTCCGACAAGGCATGAAACACATTGGAGAACTGGTCTACTTTCTGGGCGGTGACATCTCTGATTTTCCTCGCGTACTGCTGCTGTTCCTGACTGTGCTCAGCAGTGCCCGGTATGTATCGCGCCACCTTTTTCGTAATCGATTGGGGCGTAATCAAAAACAAAACAACGGCAATCAAAGATTCATAAAGAGTGGTCATTAATCCGGCAGACCCTTCTCCATATAATGAAATCAGCAGTGAGCCGATCACTAACCCGACTGCGGCTCCGGCTTTCTTTCCTTCTTTCAGCAGCCCGCCAAGAAGCCCGGAAAACGCAAGCAGACTCATTTGATAGAGGTTCCCGATATTCGCAAGCCCGAGGATCAGTCCGGTCACCACACCGACCGTACAGCCGATGCTTGCCCCGCCGACAAAGGAAAAACTCAGCACGACATAGCGGGCCAGGATATGTTCAGCCTGCATTCCCTGAAATGAAACACCGGCAAGCCCGGTTAAAACGGATGCGATCAAGATCATAAAACAGATGATTTCTTCTATTTTTAACGATTGCTTCACTTTTTTGATCGTGAAGATCGGCAGACTTTGCAAAAAGATCAGCGTCAAAATAAAGGCCAGGCCCGCCTCGACAACAGCCATCACATAATCATAGGTGGTAAAAGCGCCGCTCTCAAAATAAACAAATCCGATTCTCGCCGCAGCCATAGAGAAAAACACCACGATCGGCAGCATCTTCACCCGGTCCTGCACGATATATGTACCGATTTTTGAAAATAGAGTGAAGACGGCCAAAGCTGTGAGAATCAATAAAGAGTGTTTCGGCGAAATGGTTAAAGCGCCCGCAAGTAAAGACAGACAAGCATAGAAGGCTTTATCTCTTCTGATCAAAAGCATCGCTCCGAAAAACGGCAGCGCAAACGGAAGAACCTCAGATAATATGAAAGCCCGTCCAAGTAAAAAACCGATCACGACATAAATGAAACCCTTATAGAAAAAAAGTGAATGCGCTTGATGGACTGTAAGCTTTGCCGCCTTTTCAAAAAACGATTGCAGTTTTTCCAGAGCTTGTCCCGCCATCGGCCCGTTCACTCTTCTTTCCGCTTTTTCCATTGCTCTCATCCCCCACCTGTTTTATTCGTTGCTTGTCATTATAAATGAAAGCCCAGATAGGATTTTGTCAAAAGAAGGTAACAATTCCAAAGAACTCTTCGACGCTTTCTCCCTTGTTCCCCTTTCCTTTCGTATTTCCTCCGACATTTCTCAAAAAGTTGTCTAAATATGAAAAAATCGGCTTCTGCAACAGAAGCCGATTCGCTTGATGACCCGTACGGGATTCGAACCCGTGTTACCGCCGTGAAAGGGCGGTGTCTTAACCGCTTGACCAACGGGCCAGATATATATGGTAGCGGCGGAGGGGATCGAACCCCCGACCTCACGGGTATGAACCGTACGCTCTAGCCAGCTGAGCTACACCGCCATATAGGTGCTTATAAGCACAAGTTATATAATACAAAGGTTTCTTCATTCCGTCAACAGAAACTTTGAAGTTTTAATTTTCTGACTATAATGGCGCATACAAAAAAAGCACCCGCTGGGATAGACGGATGCTCCATGTATTTATAGAAAGCAGCAAGTTATCCTCTTCTTGCTCCGCGCCCTCCACGTTTTGATTCCGTGTTTCGTTTTAAAGATGATAAGCGGTCTTCGCTATCTTTAAGAAACTTGTTCATTTTCTGTTCAAAAGATTCTTTCGGACGGAAATCATTTCTAGGTCTGGCTTGCGGACGGTCTTTAGCTTTTTTAATTGATAAACCAATTTTCCCGTCTTTTTCAACGTTGATGACTTTCACTTCAACTTGATCGCCGACTTTTAAATGCTCGTTAATGTCTTTAACATAATTATCGGCTACCTCACTGATATGAACGAGACCGGTTGAGCCTCCAGGCAATTCAACAAATGCTCCGAAATTTGTAATACCTGTTATTTTCCCTTGCAACTTGCTGCCAACTTCAATCGACATAAAAAAAGTGCTCCTCCTTAGGCTTATAAAAAGATCGTTTGTTTAATTATACCTAAATAAAAATTTAAGTGTCAACAAGGCTACTTGCTCTTCTTTTCTACATTGAAGAGAATCTCACCATTTCCTGACATAAACAAGTCTCTTCTGGCAAGCTCTGTGACGTAATCCTCATCCTTTAATTTGGAAATTTCATCTTTTAAATCAGCCTGTTTCGCGTTCAATTCTTTCACTTGTTTTTCCAGCTGAGCTTTCTTTTCTTCGTTTGCGCTAAGGGAAGAGGTCTGTGACCACAGAGAACCCGCTAAGACAATAGCCGTCAACAACACAAGGGCGCCGAATACGATCAACCGTCTGAAAAGCCCTTTCCGCCTTCTTTTCATAAGCTGGGATTGCCGTTCAACCTGCTCTTTATAGTCGTTTTGGATTTCAGTTATTGTACGTTCTCTAGATAGATTCAAACCAGACGGTCCTCCTTTCACCTTTTCAAAATACGTATCATGGTCGATCTGATTGTTATGATTAGTTTCTTGCTCTTTTGTAAAAATCCTGCACTTTTTTGAAAATATCGTTTGAAAGTAAGACGCCACTTTTCAGGAAGAAGTTTCAATAATTGTTTCAACAGAAAAATCAGCGGATACAGCAAAAACGTTACGATCTTAAAAAGACACTTCGCAAAAAAGGCACTCACCCGATAGGAGTATAAAGAAACAACCGTGATCAGCCCGATGAGCAGCTTAAAGAGCAGAAGCACCGGACGGAACAGCACGTGCTGAATGAGCTTTTTTGCGAATTGGTAAAGAGACACCGCAAGATGAATGGCAAATTTCAGTATTTTTATATACATTCGTTTAAACAGGCTTTGGTACGTCGCAATCCCCAGTAAGACAGCCAAGAAAATGTATACCCTGAGTTCTCCTTCATTCACGTTGAGCAGCACATAGAAAAACAGCAGACCTTGTACAATCCAAAAGAGAATGTCATGAATGAATAACAGCCATCTGGCCGTTTTGGCGCGGCTGACAAACAGCCTGTATGTATCAAGCGACGCTCCGAGCCAGGCGCCCATACCGGTCATTGCCAGCATCGTATAAAATTGGGTGGTCAGCGTCATTTAAACAACTTGCTAAAAAACCCTTTAGCTTTATCCCCTTGCTGCTCGTCTAAATATACAAGGTCAAACACCCTGCCTTTTATAGATACAATCCCTTTTTCCACATCAAGATTTTTCATCTGCAGGTTCTCGCCTCTGACGGAAAGCATTCCCATAACCGTTTCCAGCAAAAACTCTTCATTGTCAAAACTTTCTACATGCTTGACGCCCGAAATGTCTAAATGCTTTCTCCCTTTCATCGTTACATCATGCTGTTCCGGAACAGAAGAAGAACCTTTTTGCTCATAATATGAATTCATCTATTCAGCCCCCATATCCTCGATACTTTTAGCATTATTACTGCATTGTATGAGGCGGGAGCCTTGTTTAGAACAAGCCTATTCGCCGAGTTTTTCTTCCTTGACGATTGTATACATGCCCGCAGCTTCTTCTTTTTTCGTTGTTTCTTTCAATTCGTTTACCTTCACGGTGACAAGTTTCTGGCCGAAGCGGACCGTCAGTTCATCACCGGCTTTTACGTCTGAGCTGGCTTTCGCCTGATTCCCGTTAACTGTGATTCTCCCTTGATCGGCGACCTCTTTCGCCAATGTGCGGCGTTTAATCAATCTGGATACTTTTAAAAACTTATCAAGTCTCATATCAGAATCTCCTCTCCATTTCTTTTGCTTCATCCCACAATTTGTCCATTTCCTCAAGTGACATTGCGGTCAATTCAAGGCCCTTTGCTGCCGCTTCTTTCTCAATATAAGCAAAGCGTCTGCGAAATTTGTCATTTGTCATGGCGAGCGCTTCCTCAGGCTCAATTTTATAGTATCGGCCGATATTGACCAATGCAAATAAAACATCGCCGAATTCAGCTTTTAAGCTGATTTCATCTGCTGATTCGGCGGAAGCCTCTGCAGAAAATTCCTTCAGCTCTTCATTTACTTTATCCCATATATCCTGAACGTCATCCCAGTCAAAGCCGGTTTTTGCGGCTTTTTTCTGAAGCTTGGCCGCTTTTGCAAGAGAAGGCAGTGTTTTCGGCACGGCATCCAGCAATGAAGTGGATGTTGTTTGCTTTTCCGCCTTTTTGATTTCTTCCCAGTTGGCGACGACATCATGTTCATCCTGAACCTTAACATCCTTAAACACATGCGGGTGCCGTCTGACCATCTTCGCACTGATGTCTCTGATGACATCATCAATTGAGAAATACCCCTCGTCTTCTCCGATCTGGGCGTGCAGCATAACCTGAAGCATGACGTCCCCGAGTTCTTCTATCATGTGATCCGTGTCCTCTTCGTCAATGGCCTCAAGCAGTTCGTAGCATTCCTCAATCATATATTTCTTTAATGACTGGTGTGTCTGCTTTTGGTCCCACGGACAGCCGTTCGGCCCGCGAAGCTCGCGAATAATACTTCGGAATGCAGAAAATTCCTGGTAAAGGAGTTCTTCTTTTTTAATCGGCGGAACATACACGCTTGTTAAGTTATTTATTTCTACATTGCGGTCAAGCTCAAACAAAGGCACCTTGGTCATCTTTTCTCCCTTGCTTCCGGCTGCCGTGACGATGACCACTTCATAGTCGTCAGGCAATTTCTCCATAAGCGTCAGCTTCACCTCAGAGGCCGTCATTTGGTCATAAACCTGGCAAATGATCAGGTGATGGCGGAGTTCGAGCTCATCCGGCGTCATTGTTTGCGCATCCGTAAATTGAAACCCTTCAATCGGATCAATTCGCAATGCATTAAAAGTGGCATCCAAAAAGCTTTGCCCTCCGGCAGTATGAACAGCTACCTGTTGTTCTTCCCGGAGTTCAAATAACAGCTGAACGGTTTTCTCAGCGACAAACGGATGCCCGGGCACAGCGTAGACGACATCCTCTTGCTTCGCTTTTTCAAACAGAATGTCCGCGATCTCTTCATAGACCGCTTCAAACTGATCATGTTTTTCATAAATATTATCAAAATACCGGATGTCCGCTTCCGTCTCTTGCTCTAATTCCGGAATCAAAGGGTGGTCTTTCGTTCTTATATATAAATGCTTCGCCTGAGTCAGCAGCTTATGTACGCCCACTGTCAACTGATCCATGTCTCCGGCGCCGAGGCCGACGACCGTAATGTTACCTGCCATGTTTTTCTCTCCTCTTTTTCAATTTGCTTAGAGCACTGCCGAAAGGAAGGCCGCTCAGCTCTTCGTCCGTGAAAATCTTCATTCTTATCATACAATAAATAAACAATAGCCCTCCGATGACCGACGCAGACAGACTCTCACATACAGCTCCGGCCCTGCTGGCGGGAACAAATAACTGCCATAGCTTCATATATACGAGCAGAAAGAAGACCATCAGCAGACTGCACCAGCACAGACGGGCAATCACGCCTCCGATATTCGTCAGCCAGCCCTTCGACCAAATTCTCCGGAGATTCAGGCACGCAACTGCGGCAAATGCCAAGACGGTCGCCAGTGCCGCTCCTGTAATACCCCAGCCGGGGACCAGCCAAACGTTCAGCACCCATTTCAGCGCCCCTCCCGCCAAAACGGATACGGCGGGGAAAACGGTATGTCCCGCTCCTTGCAGAATCGCGGCTGCCGTAAGCGCAATTGAGGCAAAAAAGATAGATAAGCTGAATATTTGTAAGGTCTGCGTCCCCTCACTGTTTTGGAAAAGCATGATATTCACCGGCTCTAAAATGCAAAAAAGCCCGGCTGATGCACCGATCCCTACCGCAAGGCAGAGCTTGACGGCTGATGTCGCTTTCTCTTTTATGATAAACGGCTTATTCTCATGCACCGCTTTTGAAATTGAAGGAACCAATGACGCGGCGATACTGACGGCAAACACGGTTCCCAGCTGAAGGAGCGGCTGTCCGCGGTCATATATGCCTTTCAGCTGTTTCGCGGCATGGCTCTCCGTCCCGTCTGAAAGCAGTGAATATAAGTTTAAGGCGTCTACAAGCTGAATCAAAAGCATGAGTACACTGCTGATACAGATGGTGACTGAATAAAGCAGCAGCTTTTTTACAATGACGGCCGTTTCGATATGTCCGCCGTCTTTCTTTGTTTCTTCCCGCTTATACCAGAAAACAGCCAATACACAAAGGGCCGCCAAGCTTCCGGCAATTGATCCCGAAGCCGCCCCCGCACCAGCCGCGTATAATGAACGGCCGCTTTTCAAAAGCCAGAAGGATAAACCGAGAAGCACCGCCACGCGAAGAAGCTGTTCCGTAATCTGGGATAAGGCTGACGGCATCATATCATGCACGCCTTGGAAATACCCCCGGAAAACCGCCGTAAACGGAAACAGTATGAAAGCGAACGCCGCGACCCTTATCAGCATCACAAGGCGGGCGTCACCCATAAAACCGGCCAACGGCGCCGCGCCGGCATACATGAGCGCAAACAGAACAAGTCCGGCCGCCGTGACATAAAGGGCGGAAATTTTCATTATTTTTTGTTTATGATCGCTATAATCGTTCATTAATTTTGAGATGATTACCGGAAAACCGGATGTTGACAGCATGACCGCGATCCCTAAAAACGGATACACCTGCTGATAAATGTAAAATCCGACGTCACCGACAATATTCTGAAAAGGAACCCTGTACACGGCGCTTAATATCTTCGTCACGATACCCGCAACGACGAGCACAAAAGCACCTTTCCATGCCGATTGCCGCTTGGCGCCAACTGAATCGTTCATCCAAAAGCTCCTTCCAGCCGCTAGAAAATTACGTCTATAAAACGAGCTTATTATATCACAATCCTAACGGCCGAACCGATAGAGAGCACATATGAATATGAAAAAGAACAGCACTTGTATAAGAGCTGCTCTTTCTCCGTTTTCTTATTTCAATAATGGTAATAAGACCTACTGCTCCATTTGTCTCGCCAAAAAACTGGCTGCCGTTTCTACCGCTTTATGTTCTACTTCTCCAAGTGCCTGTTCCTTGGAAAAGATGACCACGGCACCGATAGGATCGCCATTTGCCACGATCGGAGCTATTGTATAGGAGCTCATATCTTCATCAATGTCATTAACAAGCTGCGCGGACTTCACGTCGTTTTCTACCACTGAGCTGCGCTGATCCATCGTTTTTTCGAGCAAATCGCTGATGGCTTTGTTCAGAAATTCTTTTTTCGAACTGCCTGAAACGGCAATATACGCGTCACGGTCGCAAATCAAGACGGAATGGCCGAGACTGTCATACAAAGCATCTGCATATTCCTTCGCAAAATCGCCAAGCTCACTGATAGGAGAATACTTTTTCAATATAACTTCTCCGTCGCGGTCAACGAATATTTCAAGCGGGTCTCCTTCCCTGATTCGCAGTGTTCTCCGAATTTCTTTAGGAATGACGACCCGTCCTAGATCATCAATACGACGTACGATACCTGTAGCTTTCATCTCTCTGGTGCCTCTCTTTCATGTGATGATATTTAAGGGAAAGTACTAAAGCTCTTTACTTTATGTAGCTTCCGCCACTCGCTTGAAATTAGTATCCGTCACATCAAATGTAATATACACCAGAGAGTAACAATTTTTATGAAGACGCGATTGTTTCTTTCTTCACATCCTGAAGGCCTTTCAGCATGCCGAGCACGGTTTCCAGCCACTCTTCCGTTTTGCGGCCTTTCGTCTGTACTGAGATTTTCAGCTTTTTCCCTTCCATTCCCAGTCCGATCTGCCGGCCGTATTTATTGCCGAGTTCGAACAATTTCTGGCCGTCAATCTGTGCGCTGGCCTCTTCAGAAATGGTAAATCTGATCGCGTCTTTATCCTGCTTGATGAGTTCGATGCGTTCATATTTTCCGTATACCTTCATCTCAGCAACCGTAAACAGCCATTCAACCTCTTTAGGGTAGCTGCCGAACCTGTCGATGATTTCATCTTGAAGCTCATTTTTCTCCTCAATTGTGGCGATTGACCTGAACCGTTTGTACATGTCGATTTTTTGCTTGCCGTCTTGTATATAGTTTTCAGGAATATACGCGTCAAGCTCGATATCGATTTCTGTCTCAAACTGTTCGCTTTTCGGAATATCGCCTTTCCGCTCTTCAATCGCTTCCTTGAGCATTTGCGAGTACAGGTCAAAACCGACTGAGTCGATAAAGCCGTGCTGCTGGGCGCCGAGAAGGTTCCCCGCTCCCCTGATCGTCAAGTCACGCATGGCGATTTTAAAGCCTGATCCCAGCTCGGTAAATTCTTTAATCGCCTGCAGCCGTTTTTCCGCCACCTCAGTGAGCACTTTGTCTCTGCGGTACGTAAAATACGCATAAGCGACGCGGTTGGAACGGCCGACCCGTCCTCTCAGCTGATACAGCTGAGACAGCCCCATTTTGTCTCCGTCGAACACAATCAAGGTGTTGACATTTGGTATATCTACGCCTGTCTCAATAATGGTCGTGCTGACAAGGACGTCTGATTCCCCTTCCAGAAAATTGAGCATGACGCTTTCCAATTCATTTTCAGTCATTTTTCCGTGGGCATATGCCACTTTCGCATCGGGAACAAGCATGGAAATTTCATCAGCCTTCCGCTCGATGTCATCCACGCGGTTGTACAAGAAATATACCTGTCCTCCGCGCGCCAGTTCTCTTTCGATGGCTTCCCGCACAAGCGCGCCGTTGTATTCCACGACATATGTCTGAACAGGGAAACGGTTTTCCGGCGGCGTTTCAATAACAGATAAGTCCCGCACACCGAGCATGGACATATGAAGCGTACGCGGTATCGGCGTCGCTGTAAGAGTCAGCACATCGACATTGGCTTTGATCTGTTTGATTTTTTCCTTATGCGTTACGCCGAAGCGCTGCTCTTCATCAATGATGAGCAAGCCGAGATCTTTATAGACGACGTCTTTAGATAAGAGCCTGTGGGTTCCGATTACGATGTCTACCGTTCCGTTTTTCAGGCCTTTAATCGTTTCATTGGATTCTTTTCTCGTTCTGAATCGGCTGAGAAGACCGATGTTAATCGGATAGTCCTGGAAACGCTCCATAATGGTTTCATAATGCTGCTGCGCGAGTATTGTCGTCGGCACAAGAAGCGCGACCTGCTTTCCGTCTGCGATCGCTTTAAAGGCCGCTCGGATGGCTACCTCCGTCTTCCCGTAACCCACATCACCGCAAAGCAAACGGTCCATCGGGCGCTCTCTTTCCATATCCTTTTTAATCTCCTGAATGGAACGGAGCTGGTCCTCTGTTTCCTGATAAGGGAAAGCAGATTCGAACTGCCGCTGCATTTCATGATCCGGCGAGAACGCATAGCCCTTGCTTGCTTCCCGTTCCGCATAAAGCTTAATCAGATCATCGGCAATATCCTGAACGGAGTTTTCAACTTTTTTCTTCACCCGTTTCCATTCACTGCCGCCCAGTTTATAAAGCTTCGGTTCTTTTCCTTCAGAGCCGACGTACTTCTGCACCTGGTCGATTTGTTCTACAGGGACGTACAGCTTATCGCTGCCCTGATAATGAATGTTGAGGTAATCTTTATGAATGCCTTTGATTTCTAGTGTTTCGATCCCCAAATACTTACCGATCCCGTGGTTGACGTGGACGACATAGTCGCCGACCTGAAGCTCGGAATAGCTTTTGATCCGTTCGGCATTTGTCAGCTTCTGCTTTCTCGGCTTTTTCTTAATTCGGTTTTTGAACAGCTCTTCCTCCGTAATGACGGCCAGCTTCATCAGCGGCAGTTCAAAACCGGATTGCAGCTCGCCTTCCATGACATAGACCTGTCCTTGCACAAGCGCTTTGGAGCTGTCCGTTTTTGCGGCTTCAATTTCGTAATCAGCCAGCACGGATGCCAATCTGTCAGTTCTGTCCTTATTTGCGCCTAAAAAGACAACGGTGAAGTTTGATTTCTTAAAGCGCTCCATTTCACCTGCGAGCACATTCATCTGCCCGTGAAAACTCTGCATCTGCCGGCTTGTCACATTCACGATATTCTGAGGGCTTGTATGCTGGACATGACGCAAAAATAATGAATAATAAATAGCCGGGCGCCGCTTTTCGCTCATAAGCTCCTGAAAGCTGAAGGATAAATGAATGTCATGCAGAATTTTCCCTTCCTCGAGCAGACTTGTCATAAATTCGGCCTCTTCTTTTTGCAGCTGATCCTCCATTTCATGAATGCGGCTGACCTCGTCTAACAGTAACAACGTGTCTGCCGGTGTATAATCTAGCAAACTAGCAGGTTTTTCGTAAAAGTACGAGAGATACTTCACAAGTTCCTGATCAGTCTGTCCCGTTGATAACCGTTCTTTATCATGTGAGATATTGATATGAAGCATTTCCTTTTGTTTGTCCTGCTTCAGCTTTTTCAGACTGTCGGCAAGCCCTTTATCGAGCCTTTCCATCGCCCGGGCTTTTTCTTCCGCCCTGATGATCAATTCCTTCGCCGGTCCGATCGCCACATGTTTGAGCGTCTCAATTGATCTCTGGTCATCAGAATTGAAGCTTCTGATGGAATCGACCTCCGTATCAAACAGTTCAATTCGCACCGGATGCTCCGACGTCAGCGGATAAATGTCGATAATTCCGCCGCGAATACTGAATTCACCGGGTGCAGAAACCATATCGGAACGCTCATACCCCACCTCTACAAGGCGCGCGGACAGCTGATCCGGTTCTATTTCGTCTCCGAGTGAAATGACGAGCTGGCTGCTTTTCCACAGCTCCTTCGGCGGAAGCATTCTTCTCACTGCCGCAACGGGCGCCACAACGACCGGCGCTTCTCCGTTTGTTAATCTATTAATGACATCAAGCCGCTGAGCGCGCAGTTCAGGGCTCGCTACCGCAATTTCTGAAGAAATCAATTCATTCACGGGGTATAAAAAAACAGATTGATCCCCGAGAAGCGCCGTCAGATCTTCCGTCACTTTTTGGGCCTGATATAAATTATGGGTGATAAAGAAAATCGGCCTTTTCGTTTCCTGTGCAAGGGCGGAGGTAAAAACAGAACGCGCGGAACCCGACAGACCCGCAAGCAGCTGTTCCTTCAGCCCCTCATGTAAACCGTTGACAATGGATTTAAAATCATCGCTTTCTTTAATAAAGGTTTGAATGTTGTCCATATGGGCCCTCCTCTCTATTTTCTGCAAGAACAGAAAAACGCTTTGGTCTAGAATCTACACCAAAGCTTCTTATTGAATAAATGTGTTGTGTTCATGGTAGTGCGGATTGCGCTCCAGCGCCTCTTGGCAGTCTTCACAAATTGTAAGAACATGGACATCTCCATTGTCTTTATATGAAATCATATCGTTTCTTTCCTCATTTGTTAAGTGCTGAAATCCAAGTGACTGTGTCGGCACCGTCGAATATTCCAGGCTCCCTACCTTAAAGCCGCAGTGGCGGCAGAAATAATGCAAAGCCATACGTTGGACCTCCTGATGTGAAAAAATCATTTTTCCCTAGTATGGTCTCCCATTATTTATCTTATACATTTGCATTAAATTCGTTCATGACTTCTAAAAATGGTTTCGTTAAGGAAGCTTCGCAGGCTTTTACGGTTTTTGAGACGGCATCATTGATATGCGGCGCTTCTTCCTTCGTAAAAGCTCCCAGTACATAGTCAACGACTTTCATTCCGTTGACGGGGCGGCCGATTCCGATTCTGACCCGGTCAAATTCAGGGGTTCCGAGGTGCTGTATAAGCGATTTAATTCCGTTATGTCCGCCTGCGCTCCCCTTCGTCCGGAGCCTGATTTTCCCCGTCGGAAGATCAAGGTCATCGTATATGACTTTCAGATCTTCATGATCGGCATCATAATAATCCAGTAGCGGCCGCAAACATTCCCCTGATAAATTCATATATGTAAGCGGTTTAACAAGTAGAACTTTTTTTCCGGAAACAAACCCCATTCCGTAAAGTCCGTTGAATTTCGTTTTATTCAATTCAATATTCCATTCTTTAGAAAGCTCGTCAATGGCCATAAAGCCGACATTATGTCTCGTGTTCTCGTAGGTTTTTCCCGGGTTACCCAGACCGGCAATCACAAGCATCGTAAATCCTCCCTCAACATCGCTGTAATTCTTCTCATTCTAGCACAAAAGACGTAACCTCGGGCGGGTTACGTCTTAAAGCGCTTATTGATTTTCTCCTTCGGGCTCTTCCCCAGGAGACGGTTCTGCATCTTCTTCGAATGCTTCCTGCTTAGGAGGAAGGATGGAAGCCACGACTTCTTCCGGGTCGTTTGTAAATGTATAATTGCCGTCAGCAGTCAGATCTGCGATGGTCAGCACATCATTCATTTCAAGCCCGGAAATATCAACATTGATTGTCTGAGGGATGTCCTTCGGCTTAGCCTTAATCGAAAGCTCATGCAGCGGCTGCTGGATGACGCCTCCGTCTTTGACTCCCTTCGCCTCTCCCGTCAGCTGAATCGGCACCTCGGCCTCCAGCTCCTCACTCATATTCACGACTTGAAAATCGGCGTGCGTCAATTCGTTTTTGAGCGGGTCTGTCTGAAGATCAGTCACCATAACCGATTGCTGATTTCCGTTGACATCAATTGTGATAATCGTGTTTTTTCCTTCGTCCCGCAATGTTTTAAGCAATTCGACACTGTCTAAAGAGACAGGCGTATTCGTTATTTCTTTACCGTATATAATCCCTGGAACATGTCCTGAATGACGGATTTTCCGAAGCGTCGAACGTTTAAAATCTGTTCTTTCATTTGCTTTTAAAGTTGCCATATTCAGCACCATCCTAATTATCGTTTTATCGTCCTATTAGAACAATACCCACAATAACTGGGATTTAAACCTTAAAATTTCGGTTTAGCTGAATAAATAGCTGACAGATTGTTTCTCGTGAACGCGGATAATCGCTTCAGCCAGAAGCGGTCCGACAGAAAGCTGCTTAAAGCGTTCGATTTTTTTCTCATCAGGAAGCTTAATGCTGTTCGTTACGACAAGCTCCTTGATTTTAGAGTTATTGATCCGCTCAACGGCAGGACCTGACAGTACAGGGTGCGTACAGCATGCATACACTTCTGCAGCTCCGTTTTCAACCAGCGCGTTAGCGGCAAGTGTGATGGTGCCGGCCGTATCAATAATATCATCGATCAGAATCGCTGTTTTACCTTCCACGTTACCAACGATGTTCATCACTTCTACCTCATTCGGTCTAGGACGGCGTTTGTCGATAATCGCGATCGGCGCTTTCAGACGGTCCGCAAGTTTGCGGGCGCGCGTCACACCGCCGTGGTCAGGAGAAACAATAACGATATCTTTCAAGTCTTTACCTTCAAAGTAATGGCCTAAAATCGGAACACCCATTAAGTGGTCAATCGGAATATCAAAGAAACCTTGAATTTGCGGCGCGTGTAAATCAAGCGCGATCACGCGTGTCGCACCCGCTGTTTCAAGCAGGTTTGCAAAAAGTTTTGCCGTAATCGGTTCACGTGATCTTGCTTTTCTGTCCTGGCGCGCATAACCGTAGTACGGAATGACAATGTTGATTGTTTTCGCGGAAGCGCGCTTTAAAGCGTCAACCATAATCAGCAATTCCATGATGTGCTCGTTGACCGGCGCACTTGTAGACTGAATGATATAGCAATCACAGCCGCGAATACTTTCTTCTATGTTGATCTGGACCTCTCCGTCACTGAATCTTGTAACAGAGCACTTTCCTAATTGAACCCCTACATTATCCGCGATTTCTTTTGCAAGTTCTGGATTTGAATTCAAAGAAAAAATCTTTAAATTCTTATCTCCGTATTCGTTAGACATGGTAAACCTCCGATTTTAGGATTATTTTTTATGAATGTTTTTCACATAATCTTCTTTATTTACTTGTCTTGCTCTGGCAATGGCAAGCGCTTCGCCCGGCACATCTTCAGTTACGGTTGAACCCGCAGCGACGTACGCGCCTTCTCCCACTGTAACAGGAGCGACCAGATTGGAGTTGCAGCCAATAAAGGCGCCGTCTTCAATTTTGGTTAAATACTTTTTCTTCCCATCATAATTGACCGTGATGGAGCCGCAGCCCAGATTCACATCCGTGCCCACTTCGGCATCACCGATATAGCTTAAATGAGATGCTTTGCTCCGGTCGCCGAATTGTGTTTTCTTGATTTCAACAAAGTTTCCGATCTTCACTTCATTGCCGATTGCGGAATCGGGTCTGATGTGAGCAAAAGGACCGATATTTACATCATTCCCAACTTTGCTGCGATTGACAACGGATTGTTTAATCACAGTGCGGCTGCCGATTGAGCTGTCCTCTATCTCAGTGTGAGGGCCGATGACACATTCGTCGCCGATTTCAGCTTGTCCCTTTAACACAGTTCCGGGATAAATAACTGTATCTTGTCCGATACGTGCGTCAGGTGAGATGTACGTATTCATCGGATCGATTAAAGTGACTCCGTTCTGCATATGCCGTTTGTTAATACGCTCTTTCATATACATTTCAGCCTGAGAAAGAGCGACTCTATCATTCACTCCGAGCGTCTCTTGGAAGTTACCAGTCTGGTAAGCGGCAACAGTTTCGCCTTCGTCTTTGAGGATTTCGATCACATCCGGCAGATAATACTCGCCTTGGGCATTTTCATTCGAAACCTGTTCGATGACACGAAAAAGAGCCTCGTTATCAAAACAGTACGTTCCCGTGTTAATTTCTTTCACAAGACGTTCTTGCTCCGAAGCATCCTTGTGCTCCACGATTTTTTGAACGGCGCCGTCTTCACTGCGGATGATTCTTCCGTATCCGGCGGGATCGTCGGCAACGGCCGTTAACACCGTGGCTTTTGCACCTTTGTCTGTATGTTCATTCAGCATGGCTTCCATCGTCTCCGCCGTCAGAAGCGGTGTATCGCCGCAAATAACGATCGTGACACCCTTTTCTCCGTGAAGAAATGGTTTTGCCTGTTTGACCGCATGAGCCGTACCGAGCTGTTCTGCTTGGAGAGCGTAATCGCTTTTCTGTCCGAGCTGCTTCTTCACATCTTCGGCGCCGTGTCCTACGATGGTGACAAGCTTCGCTAAAGATAATTTCAGAGCTTCGTCTGCGACGTGCTCTACCATAGGCTTTCCGCATACCGGATGAAGGACCTTGTAAAGCTTCGATTTCATTCTCGTTCCTTTTCCGGCAGCTAAAATCACTGCAAACCGCTTATCCATTTAATGGCCTCCAATATCCCTTTTATCCATAGAAAAATATATCCTAAATAGCTGTTGATTTCAAGAAGACATCAAAAAGTGCAAGAATTTTCTATGTAATCGCTTTATTACTGAAAAATCAGATTTAAAAAAGGACTGCCGGAAAAGGCCTTGTGTCAGCCTTTATCAGCAGTCCTTACATTTTGTTATGTTTAAGAAGCCCCGGCTTCTTCATATTCTAATGCTTCAGAATCACCCAAACGATGATACTCATTTAAAACAGCATCCTGGATCTTGCCCCGCGTGCTGGAATTAATAGGATGAGCAATATCGCGGAATTCTCCATCAGGGGTGCGTTTACTCGGCATCGCAACGAAAAGACCATTGTTTCCATCAATCACACGAATATCATGTACGACAAATTCGTGATCCAGCGTGATGGATGCAATCGCTCTCATGCGACCATCGGTATTCACGCGGCGTAATCTTACGTCAGTAACTTCCACAGTAGTTCACCACCTTTTCCCTATATAAAAGCATTAGTCTAACAATTCCACGATTCTTTTTAAATTCCTGCACGTTTCAAAAAGTTTTTTTGAAAATATAGGATATACATACACAATTAGGTGGTAAACCATATTTGGGGATCATATACTGCATAAAAAAAGTGATCCCGGAGACCGGAACCACTTTTCTGAGATTTAAGATTTCACCAGCGCAATGACTTCAATTTCCACGAGAGCGTCTTTCGGCAGTCTCGCCACTTCCACACAAGACCTTGCCGGCTTATGTACATCAAAGTATTGTCCGTACACTTCATTCACTTCCGCAAACTGCTCCATATCAGCAATAAACACCGTTGCTTTGACAACCGTCTCGAGAGAAGCGCCCGCTTCTTTCAGCACAGCTTTTAAATTGCTGAACACCTGATGCGTTTGCTCTGTGATATCACCGTTTACCATTTCTCCTTCAGCAGTAAGAGGAATCTGGCCTGAGCTGTAAAACATGTTGTTTACGATGATTCCCTGTGAATATGGCCCGATCGCTGCCGGCGCGTGTTTTGTATGGATTGCTTTTGTCATTTTTCTGTCTCCCCATTCTTTAAATGCTGTTCTTTAAAAAATCGCAGAAAATTGCCGTTTTGAATCTCAATCGTTTTGTCTTTCATATTGATGGTTGAAAGCGTGAGCAGTGACATGTATTCATCGACAAGCCGTTCATTCACTCCCTCGGCTTCAACCAAGACGCCTATTCCCGCAACGTTTGCGTTAAACTCATCAAGCAGGCTGATCATGCCGTTAATGGTGCCGCCGGCTTTCATAAAATCGTCAATAATCAAAACGTTCGAACCCGTAGCCAAACTTCTTTTCGCAAGCGACATCGTTTGAATGCGGTTAGACGACCCTGATACATAATTGATGCTCACCGTGGAGCCTTCCGTCACCTTATTGTCTTTTCGCACGATGACAACCGGAACGTTCAGATAACTGGCCGCTGCGTAAGCAAGAGGGATTCCTTTTGTCGCAACGGTCATCACCACATCAATCTCCCGCTCCGCAAAAACGGAAGCAAAAAGCCTGCCTACATGAGAGAGGACAGATGGTTTTCCTAAGATATCCGTTAAATATACATAACCGCCCGGAAGGATACGCTCAGGATTTACTAAAGACTGTCCCAGCTCCTGTATAAACGCTTCTGCTTCAGCCTGTTTCACTTTCGGAATGTATTTGACGCCTCCGGCAGCTCCCGGCACTGTAAGCAGCGTCCCAATGCCTTGCTGTTCAAAGGTCTGTTTAATAATCGTTAAATCTTCACTGATTGATGACTTTGCTGATTGATACCGTTCTGAGAAAAACGTTAACGGTATTAATTCATGCGGATGGGTTAACAAATAATTTGTTAAGTCCACCAATCTGCCGCTGCGACGAAACTTCATGAACTTACCCCCAAAATCCGAATAATTTAAAAATAATATAACTTAACATACGGATTTAATCAAGAGCATTCTGTTCGCCGATCATCCGCACCGCGTACACTTGATCACAGAAACCTCTTAACCCGTTATAAATCCGCTGCACCTTCGATTCGTATTGAACCAAACCGAATACAGTCGGTCCGCTTCCGCTCATTAACACCGCATCAGCGCCGAAGCGTTTCATTTGATTTTTAATCATCGCCACCTCGGGATGGAGGCTGAGCGTAACTGACTCCAATACGTTTCCTAATTGTCCGCATACCTTTTGGAAGCTTTTTTCTTCAATCGCGTCAATCATCGCCTGCACATCAGGATGCCGAACCTGCTGTAAGTTCAGCCGGCGGTACACTTCGGCAGTTGATACCCCGATCGTCGGTTTGGCAAGCACGACCCAGCAATGAGGCGGAGCACTGATGTGCCTGATCTTCTCACCGCGTCCGGTTGCCAGGGCAGTGCCTCCGTATACACAGAAGGACACGTCTGAACCGATTTCAGCTCCAAGCTCCGCGAGCTCTTCGACAGAAAGCTTTAAATCCCAAAGCCTGTTCAGCCCTCTGAGCGTGGCTGCCGCATCGCTGCTTCCGCCGGCAAGCCCTGCCGCTACAGGGATCACTTTTGTAATCATAATGGAAACGCCTTTTTTGACTTGAAATCGTTCTTTAAGCAGTTTGGCTGCCTGATAAGCCAGATTCCTTTGATCATCCGGAACAAAGCGATTATGCGACGCCACTCTGATAACGTTTTCGGGCAGTTCTGTCAGTTCAATCCGATCTGCCAAATCAATTGTCGTCATGATCATCTCCACTTCGTGATAACCATCCGGGCGTTTACTTGTCACATCGAGGGACAGATTGATTTTGGCCGGCGCTTTTTCTAAAATACGCATAGCTTTCACCTACTTCTCCATCTAAACATAAGTATGAACATTGTATCACATTTGGAGACCCGGAGGTACTTATCCGAAATTGACGCCTGTTTTGACAGCCGATAGAAAAAACCGGGGAACGGATTGTCCCCCGGGCCACTGCATTATCGGTTATTTTGGTTCTGAGCCGCCATCTGCTGTTCGGCAATCTCAATCGCGCGTTTTACCATATTCCCGGCGTCACGCGCCCGAATGCCTCCCCAGCCCTCGTTTTTCACCGTATCGTAAAAACCAAGGTCCTTCGCCAGCTCATATTTGAACTCATCTGACATAACTCCACGACGTCTGCCCAAACGAAACAACCCCTTTTATAGAATTGATCACCATTCGTGCACGCCACGATAAAACATGTGACACTTATAGCTTCCGTTTAATCGGCTGAAACTTTCGAGGGAATAATTAGAAGAGCTTTAGAAGGCAAAACAAAAAGCAGTAAACAAAAGGTTCACTGCCCATTAAAATGCTACTGAGCTTGCCGCATCGTCATTGAATGTCAATTCAACAGTCTCAGTCAGAATATCAGCATAACTGTATGAAACTCTTTCAAACGAATTCTCGTCTTGATCTAGTTGTATCACAAAAACAGAAGGGTACGTCTCAGCTAAAATGCCCGAACGCTCAATCGTTTTTCGGCGGCCGCCGTTTGCTTTTAACGTAAGCCGTTTACCTAAATTCCCATCAAGCGATCTTTTTATATCGGACAACGTCTTCGCCATTGCATCCACCTCACTACATTTATTGTACAACAAGAGCCCAATTTTGTCAAATAAAATTTAAATTATATCAACGTTAATAAGTCATTGTCAACAAAATTATTTTGACAAAATTCTATTGATTTCTGCGTTATTTTTCACAAGTTCCGGAAATTTATGTATCAATTTGTAAAATAATTAACCCGCATAGCGAAATATATGCGGGTTTTATCACTCATCCATTTGATTTATACGGCATACCGACACGCAGCACACCCTTCGTTTCAATTCCTCCCAGCCCTTTCTCTCTCGTCAGCGTATTTCTCAGGACATCCCATACATTGATCCGCTCCATAAACGGAGTGAAGCTGATTTTCGCGACAATATATACCGGGTCAAGCGCGTGGATATTGACGCGTGACGGAGAACTTGCGAAATTCGCGCCCGCTCTGATTAAAGACTCGAAATGAGATTGGCAGGCACCCGCGAATATGACCAGCTGATCCAAATGAGGGACTTTACGCCTCGCTCTTTGAACGGTTTCGACAAAGTGTTTGGAATGCCTGTAGGCGCTTAAATCGTTCACGCCTCCCTTATGCTTGGAATATGCATCATGGCCGGTGATGACTAAAATATCCGGCCTGTATTTATCAAGCAGCTCGTCAATTGATGCCGGCATTTTTTTCTCATGGCAATGAATTCCGTATACCGGCACACCGATTTTTTCATAAAAGTTCAGGCACTTTTTCAAATAGGCCTCATCGCCGTCCAGATGCAATACCTTTCCGGGCATATGAAAGTAGTGCTCCTGATGCTGATATTGATTTGTCGCATAATATTCCTGTTTTTCCCGAAGCAGCTTATAATCCTGGCGGAGCAGCTCGAGAGATTCATTCATCCTGCTTTCATCTCTTTTCTTTCTCATGGCCTGTTCGTCTTTTCTGACAGGCTCCAAATCAGAAAAATCAGCATCCGCAATCAATCTGACTTCGTCACCATGCAGGATGGCAATTGAATTTCCGTTGCTTGTTTGCTCTATACCGATAATGCGAAATAAAACATCCATTTGATAGGATTTCCTGGCTACCATATCTCCTATTTGAAATTGCACGTTACCCACTCCACAAATAGACTAAGCCTCATCATGAAAGAAGTCTTGGCAAATACACCTCTTTCCGCTGCGGCGCTTGATGTTTCAAGCTTTTCTTGCAGTTGAATGAATAAGGTTCTCCTCTAGCCTATGTAGCGGCAGTCCAAGTGGTGACGCAAAACAAAAAGCCCTCTTAGAAAAGGGCTTTATGCAATCCGTTGGACAGGAGCGCGAATTCTTCTATGGACAGGGATTCACCGCGCCGCTTTCCGTCAATATTCGTTTCTTGAAGAACTTCTTCAATTTGAGCTTTTTTCTCTTTTCCGCCCGGAAGATTGTTCACAAGGTTGTTAAGCAAGGTTTTCCGGCGCTGTGCGAAGCTTGCTTTAATCAGCTGGAAGAAAAACGGTTCATTATCGACGTCAACCGCCGGGCCGTCACGAAGCAAGAGACGGATGACGGCAGAATCGACATTAGGCTGAGGCACAAACACCGTTTTCGGGACTGTCATGACGGTTTTGGCCTCCGTATAGAACTGAACCGCAATGGAAAGCGATCCGTACTCCTTAGAGGAAGGATCAGCGGCCATCCGCTCAGCGACCTCTTTTTGCAGCATCACGACAATCCCTTTTAACGGAAGATGTTCTTCCAAGAGCTTCATGATGATCGGCGTCGTCACATAATATGGAAGATTCGCCGTCACCATAATTTCATCACAATCCTGAAACTGCTCTTCAATGACGGATTTGACGTCTGCTTTCAGCACATCTTGATGAATGATCGTTACATTGTCATACGGAGACAGTGTATCATTGAGAATGGGCAGCAGGCGCTGATCAATTTCAAACGCGACGACCTTTTTCGCCCGTTTGGCAAGCTGCTCTGTCAGCGCGCCGATTCCGGGCCCGATTTCAATGACTCCGGTCCGATCCGTAATTTCCGCATGGTCCACAATTCTGTCCAATATATTTGTATCAATTAAGAAATTCTGTCCCAGACTCTTTTTAAAAGAGAAACCGTACTTTTTCAGAATTTCCTTCGTTCTGATAGGTGTCGCGATATCTTTATTGTTCATCCTGTTCCTCCTGCCTCATAGCATCGAGCGCATCAATAAAATCACTTCTTTTGATTTGAAACATTTGCAGCCGTTTTTGAAGCTGCTTGCCGTTTGTATAGCCGATCTTCAGCAGGTCGCCCAATCGTTCGCGGCGTCTTTTGGCAGCCGGTCCGCCGATCAGACCGGCCTGTATGACATCTTCAGCTGAAATCTCACTCGGCTTTGCCTCCATCTCTTCATGCACATTTTCCAGACATGCTCTGATGCTTTCAATGGATGCGTGCTCAACGCCAATGCCGCGCTTGTTTTTCGGTTTGGCAAGATGTTTGGGCAGAAATGCGTGTTTACAGCCGGGTACTGCTTCAGAAATGGTTTTCCGGATCTTTTCCCCCGGAAAATCCGGGTCCGTCAGCACGATGACCCCTCTCGTTTCCTGCGCCAGCCGAATCTGTCTGATGACTTCGTCTCCGATTGCGGAACCGTTTGTCTCGATCGTATCCGCATCAACGGCAAGTTTTATGCGCGCAGTGTCATCGCGTCCCTCGACTACAATAATTTCTTTAATTTTCATTACTTCCTCCAAAAAAACTTTTTATATCCAAAACGAAACCTTTGCTTACATGTCACGTCTAATATACTGAAAATACACTTTACCTATTATAACGAAAAAAACAGAGGGCGCAAAACCCTCTGAGTGAATCGGAATTAATTTAAGATTTTTATTTTGACCTGTTTCTTTCCCCAGCGGTAAGCTGAAGATTTTTCAGGGAAAAAGACATCAATCCGTCTTCCTTTAATGGCTGAGCCTGTATCAGCGGCCACGGCATCCCCGTATCCGTCTACGTGGACTCTTGTGCCGAGCGGAATGACGCTTGGGTCTACCGCAATGACTTTGGCATTCGGATTGCTTGTCAGGTTAACGCCTGTAGCCGTATGGCCGGAACAGCCGCTGCAGCTTGCGGTATAAGCCGTGGAAGACACGGTAATCACTTTACCGGAAGATCCGGTTTCGCCAGAAGATGCCTTCACAGGTGCACTGAGCTGCTCAATCTTGGGACTGTGCCGCTTTGTGCCGACCGCAATGATTTGATCTTTGCTTTTTTCAGATGTTTCTTCTTTAACAAGCTTTCTTGAAACTTCTTTTCCATTTTCTTTGACAACATGAAAATGCTTTTTAAGTTTGCCTTCTTTTCCTTTTTGAACGATCTTTTCTTTCCCGCTGTCGAGAGACGCATCTTCTTTTTCTTTCACTTGATACGCTATTTTTTCCTCAACTACATCGGTGACTTTTTCGATACGAGTGATTTGTATGCCGGCCTGATTTTTTGTGAGCTTTTCGTGTAATGCCGGTTTTACTTTATCTTCGTCTTTCATGTCCATCTTATGCTGCGTTAAAAAGTCAGCGACCGTAGTCGAAGTCGTCCATATTTTCTTTTTCTTTCCCGCATCATTTACAGTGACCTGAAAAGCCGGGTCGACCGTGACTTTCATGCCGTTTGTCACTTTCGTATCTGCTGCTGGATCTATTTTATCGTGCTGATTCACAGGTGTATGCTGTTCATTCAGAAATGCGCCGACTGTTTTTGCCGTTGACCATAAAGTCTTTTCTTCTCCGCCTCTTGTCACACGGATCTGCTTTGCAGCTTCATACACGACATTCATGTTGTCTGCCAATGCTGTCTGCTTAGACGGGGTAATCCGGTCTTCATTTCTCGTCTCTATATGTAAATCTTCCAGAAGTTCCCCAACCGTTTTTGCATGAGTGCGTATTTGCTTTTTCTTGCCGTTGATAGAAACAGAAACTGATTGTTTTGAGAGCTCATGTGCCCCGTATGCAGTCCCGGTTCCGCCCAGCAGAATAATAGCTGCAATAAGAATAACCTTGCTTTTACCAAGCTTTACGGAAAACAGTTTTTTCATTTTTTGTGTGATGAAAAACGCCTCCTTCTCCTCGGAGAGATTATATAGAGTATCTAAAATGCTGTCAACCCTCCCATCTCGAAGATGAAAAACCTTCAGCGTATCCCTCATTATGCAAAAACAAAGCAAAAAAAGGAAGAGAGACATATCGACAACCTATCTTATGAAGAGAAGGAAGCTTGTAGAACCGTTTTACATATCCACTGAATCGGACAAGCCTTTACACGTTACGACAGCGCATTCTGTCAGTTTATGCGGAAAAGTCTTTTTGCGTTTTCGGTTGTAATTGAGGCAATTTCTTCATATGTCAGCCCTTTTAATTCAGCGAGCTGTTCAGCAACATATTTTACGTAGCTTGGCTCATTTCGTTTACCGCGGAAAGGATGCGGTGTCAGGAAAGGACAGTCAGTTTCAATCAGCAAACGGTCATTCGGAATTTCCTTTGCTACTTCTTTTGGTTTCTTCGCATTTTTGAAGGTAACCGGTCCGCCGAATGAAATATAAAAATTCATATCCATACACTGCCGCGCAACCTCCGCGCTCCCCGTAAAGCAGTGCATAATACCGCCGACTTCTTCCGCCCCCTCTTCTTTCAAAATCGTGACAACATCTTCCGTTGCATCACGATTATGAATGATAATTGGAAGGTTCACTTCTTTGGCGAGAGCGATTTGTTTCCGGAATACTTCTTTCTGAACGTCTTTTGGTGATTTATCCCAATGATAATCAAGGCCCATCTCTCCGATTGCCACGACTTTTTCGTGAGAGGACAGTCCCTTAATCCATGATAAATCTTCCTCTGTCATGTCAATTGCGTCTACCGGATGCCAGCCGATCGCAGCGTATATAAAGTCATATTCCTCAATCAGCTCCATCGCACGCGTGATAGTGGGTTTGTCGAATCCGACAACGACGATCCGTTCAACTTTTTCAGCCTTTGCACGCGCAATGACTTCCTCTAAGTCTGTGTCAAATTGCTCGGCATTTAAGTGCGCATGTGTATCAAAAAGCATCATAAAAACTCCTTTCTTGTTGAAAAACAAAAGGTGTTCGACGGAATGTTACACGTGAAACACCTTTTGCATCTATTATTTAATTCGAGTGCCTTTCGGTAATGACTGGTCGACAGCTACAACTTTAAGTACGCCGTCCGATTCTCCTGCCAGTATCATTCCTTGAGAAAGCTCGCCTCTCAGTTTTACCGGTTTTAGATTCGTTACACAAATGATCTTCATTCCCACAAGCTGATCCGGTGTGTAATGCTTCGCGATACCTGATACAACTTGGCGCTGTTCAAAGCCCAGATCAATTTGCAATTTCAGCAGCCGATCTGCTTTTTTCACCGGCTCTGCGGACAAGACTTCTGCGACGCGAAGTTCTGTATCCATAAATTGATCAAACGTAATTTCAGGAAGACGCTCTGCTTCTTGCGGCTCTTCCGCCTTTTCTTCTTTAGCAGGAGCAGTTCCTTGCATTTTTTGCTTGATGTAAGCTACTTCCTCTTCAGCTTCAAGACGAGGGAAAAGCGGTTCCCCTTTTTTCACTTTCGCGTTCTTCAATTGGCCGAATGTCTGAATGCTGTCCCATGCTTTAAGAGACTGATCCTCAACTCCGAGCTGGGCAAACATTTTTTCAGGCGTTTGTGTCAAGAAAGGCTGCAGCAATACGGCTGAGATACGTAAAGATTCAGCTAAATGATACATGACAGAACGTAATTCTTTTTCTTTTTCCTGATCTTTAGCAAGCACCCACGGAGCAGTTTCATCAATATACTTGTTCGTACGGCTGATTAATTGCCATAGCGTTGATAAAGCGACTGAAAACTCCATGTTTTCCATTGCCTTTTCATAAGCTTTAACCGTTTCACCGGCTACAGAAGAAAGCTCTGAATCAAAATCGGTCACATTTCCTTCATATGAACCAATCTCGCCGTCAAAATATTTTTGGATCATTGCAACTGTACGATTCAGAAGGTTTCCTAAGTCGTTCGCCAAGTCATAATTAATCCGTTCTACGAAACCTTCCGGCGTAAAGACACCGTCTGAACCGAACGGTACTTCGCGAAGCAGGTAATAGCGAAGTTCATCCAAGCCGTAGCGTTCAATTAACGTTACCGGATCAACGACATTTCCTTTTGATTTCGACATTTTTCCGTCTTTCATCAATAACCAGCCATGCGCGAAGACTTGCTTAGGCAGCGGGAGATCAAGCGCCATCAGCATAATCGGCCAGTAAATGGTATGAAAACGGACAATTTCTTTACCGACAAGGTGGACGTCAGCCGGCCAGTACTTTTTGTAAAGCTCATCATTTTCCGTATCGTAACCGAGCGCTGTTATATAGTTGAACAGTGCGTCAATCCATACATACACGACATGCTTCGGATTTCCCGGCACTTTTACGCCCCAGTCGAACGTCGTTCTGGAAACGGCCAAATCTT
Source organism: Bacillus sp. hwrm1 (assembly GCF_040207805.1). Lineage (NCBI taxonomy): Bacteria > Bacillati > Bacillota > Bacilli > Caryophanales > Bacillaceae > Bacillus > Bacillus sp. hwrm1. The sequence goes on from NZ_CP157943.1 coordinate 4,097,237, forward strand.
CAAGCCCAGGTTTAATGAAGTTGTTAATCATTTCATTTTTGCGTGATTCAGGCTGGATGAAAGAAGGATTTTCCTCATAAAACTTCAGCAGGCGGTCTGCGTATTTGCTCATGCGGAAGAAGTATGACTCCTCTTTGATTAATTCGACCGGATGGCCGCTGTCCGGGCTTTTTCCGCCGACAACCTCACCCTTCTCATTTCTTTCCACATCCACCAGCTGTGTTTCCGTATAGAATGTTTCATCAGGGATGCTGTACCAGCCCTCATACTCATCCAGGTAAATGTCACCATTATCAAGAAGTTTTTGAAACACTTTCTCGATAATTTCTTTGTGCCGGCTTTCCGTCGTCCGGATGAAATCATCGTGAGAAATGTCGAGCTGCTTCCATAGTTTTTGGATTTCAGCAACTGCACGATCTACATAAGCTTGAGGCGTGATATTCTCTTCCTCCGCTTTCTGCTGGATTTTCTGTCCGTGCTCATCCGTTCCGGTTAAGTAGCGTACGTCAAATCCTTTTAATCTTTTGTAACGCGCCATCGCATCGCCGGCCACGGTAGTATAAGCATGGCCGATATGTAATTTTCCGCTCGGATAATATATCGGGGTCGTAATATAAAAAGTATTATTGTCTTGCGGCATGTTGCAACCTCCCATTCAGAATGTCGAAAAGCTCACGCCCAAAGGACGAGAGCGGTTTTATTTGATATACAATATTGATATTTGTCCTCTATCTATGATACCATCTTAGCCTTTAAGATCAAGGATATATACGTACTGCGCGTAAAAGAGTAAATAAAATTAAAAATTTTTATTGAAATTAAAAAAAGTCTTAACATGTCGAAATTTGTCGTATATAATCTACTAATATAAAACAACTTGGTTCGAAAGTCTTGATTTAAAAGGATTTTCAGTAGGATAATAGGTTCGAAAAAGCAGTCAAAAAGCCTGTTATTTCAGGATTTCCAAGGCTTTACTTACTATAAGAACTAATTCTTACAATCAATAGTAAACAAAAAGATTGACGATTATTGGAAACCTTGTTATGCTAGGAATGTAAGGAATTTTGTCGAATAATGACGAAGAAAAATATAAACTACAAAATAATTATCTCTCGGGAGGAGACTGTTAATGAAATCTACTGGTATCGTACGTAAAGTTGATGAACTTGGACGCGTCGTTATCCCTATCGAACTTCGCCGTACACTGGGCATCGCAGAAAAAGACGCTCTTGAAATTTATGTTGATGATGAAAAAATCATCCTTAAAAAATATAAACCAAACATGACTTGCCAAGTAACTGGTGAAGTTTCTGATGATAACCTTAAACTTGCCGGCGGCAAATTGGTACTCAGCAAAGAAGGCGCTGAGCAAATCATCTCTGAAATTCAAAACCAGCTTCAAAACCAAAAATAAGCTATTTCATACAAAAACCGTTCTTGTTACGATACAAGAACGGTTTTTTTTATGATTGAATGTGATAAGCGTCATAAATCTCGCGTTTCGGAACGCCCCGATCTACCGCTGTTTGTTTTATGGCCTGTTTGGAAGATGCTCCTTCGTTTATGTAATGCTCCACATGCTCGTTCTCAGAAAGCTCCGTCCACCAAGGCTTTTCCTTTTCCTCCGGTTCAGCGGTTTGATTTCCTTCGACAACGAGACAGAACTCACCGCGGATTTGATCTTCATTTGCCCATTCCATCACCTCGGCGATGGTTCCTCTGATGAATTCCTCGTACTTTTTCGTTAATTCTCTCGTGACGGCGATGGTTCGATTACCCAAAACGTCATGCATTGCTGTTAATGTTTCTTTTAATCTGTGCGGCGCTTCGTAAAATATCATCGTTTCCTGCCGTTTTTTCAGGATTTCGAGTTCTTTCTTCTTTTCTTTTTTCTGTCTGTTTAAAAATCCGTAGAAGAAAAATGGCTGCGGGGTGATGCCTGATGCGGTCAGCGCGGTTAATGCCGCATTTGCACCCGGAAGCGGAACGACATATCCGCCGATTTGGGTGAAATCTCTCACAATCTCAGCCCCCGGGTCGGAAATTGTCGGCATGCCGGCATCACTGACCAATGCCACATTCTTTCCGCTTTTCAGCCATTCAATGATTTTATGGCCGCTGCTTTCTTTATTATGTTCATGATAGCTGATGAGAGATGTTTCTATATCATAAACATGGCACAGCTTTTTCGTCTGTCTCGTATCTTCGGCAGCTATGACATCGGCCGATTTCAGCGTCTCTACTGCACGAAAGGTCATGTCCTCCAAATTGCCGATCGGTGTAGGAACAAGGTACAGAGTTCCCATTTCAGATTTTCCGTTAAAACTCATCTGGCGTCTTAACATATACAGCCTCCTTGCTGCGTCGTTTTTCTTCTATATATTGCTCTTTTTTCTTTCGGGTCAGCTGTTTAAAACGGTATTCCGCCTGCATCGCTTCCCGTTTTGTTTCAAATGATTCCGCATGGCATAACGAAACCGGCCTTCTCGCCCTTGTATATTTCGCGCCCTTTCCCTCATTGTGGGTTTTCAGCCGTTTTTGCAGATCATTTGTATAACCGGCATACAGACTGTTGTCATTGCACAGCAGCACATAAAAGAAATGACTATTTGTCTCCATATAAAATCGTGCGGATCTCTTTCGTATATTCATTTTGTTCATTGTATACGAACAGCGGGGGAAGAATTTTGAGATCAGGGCGGCCGCCTTTAATTCCTTCAACCAAAATGGTATTCGCTTCTTTACCTTGTTTCGGATAAATAAACTGAACCCGTTTCGGTTCTATTCGGTACGCTTTCATTAATTCAAAGATTTCCAAAAGCCTCCCCGGCCGATGAACGAGAGCCGCTTTTCCGCCTTGCTTCAGCAGTTTGCTGCTGACGGAAATCACATCTTCAAGCGTGCAAAGGATTTCGTGCCTTGCGATTCTGAGATGCTCGTTCAGGTTCTGCTCCGCCTCTTTCGGTGTTTTAAAATAAGGCGGATTGCAGGTGACAACATCATATTTATTATGTCCGAGTCTTTCCGGCATATTTTTCAGATCATCATGAATGAGACTGATCTGACCGCCCAGCCCGTTGTATTCCACGCTTCGGAGCGCCATATCATACAAGCGTTCCTGAATTTCAACCCCGGTGATATCGGCTTTTGACCTTGTGCTGAGCAAAAGCGGCACAATGCCGTTCCCCGTGCATAAATCAACGATGTTTCCCTTTTGAATCGGAACGTATGCAAACTTAGACAGCAGCACGGCATCTAATGAAAAAGCGAAAACCGTCGGACTCTGTACTATTTTCATATCCTCTGCTAATAAGTAATCCAATCTTTCATCATCACGTAATGAAACCATAATCTTATTCCTTTCGGCACTCTTTGAAAAAGGCTTCCGACATCAGCGGAAGCCTTTTCCTTATTTTTTATTTAAGAAGGACAGACAAAAAAGGCAATCTCCCTTGCGGACGCTCCCATAATGGACGTTGCAAATATGAAAGCCTTCTTGATACAGCCGGGCCAGATTGTCGTACCCTTCTCCTATATCACTCTGCTCTGCCTTCTGTGTTTTTGTTTCTTTCTGATCGGCTTTGAATTTTTCAATTTGCTCTGTCGTGTCATCAAGCCGCTTACGCAAATGCTTATTTTCAAGCTGAAGATGGTGATTCTCTTCAATCATTTCGCCGATATGCTGCTTTAAGTCACCCAGCTGACGGTACAGCGAACCGATTTGTTCCTCCAGGTTTATGACAGTATCAAATAACTCTTTTTTATCCAAGGTTCCACACCTCGTTAATCTGTGGTTTGTGCGGATACGACGCCCTCTTCCAAGAGCTCTTCCCAAGTATATTCTATCACTTTTTCACGATTCTTCAGTTCCACCTGAAGCACCCGTTCCAGAATATTAAGACCGACAACCTTTGCGGGGCCGTTTGCCGTCGTAATCATTTCGCCTAAATCCGGCAGCTGTTCTTTTGCCGTCTCATACTCATCATTTTCGTACTTCAAACAGCACATCAAACGGCCGCACAGACCGGAAATCTTCGTTGGGTTCAACGATAAATTTTGATCCTTCGCCATTTTGATGGACACCGGTTCAAAATCACCGAGGAACGTGGAGCAGCAAAGCATTCTCCCGCATGGTCCGATACCGCCGAGCATTTTCGCCTCGTCCCTCACCCCGATTTGGCGCAATTCGATTCTCGTTTTAAAGATAGAAGCCAAGTCTTTGACCAATTCCCTGAAATCAACCCGTCCGTCTGCTGTAAAGTAAAAAATGACTTTATTGCGGTCAAATGTAAACTCAACATCAACCAGCTTCATATCTAAGCCGTGGTCAGCCACTTTTTTCTGACAGACTTCAAAAGCGGACAGGGCCTCCTGTTTGTTTTCTTCTACAATGAGAAGATCGCGTTCATCAGCAACGCGTATGACCTTTCGAAGCGGAAGCACAACATCATGCTCGTCCACTTGTTTATTTGCGATGACAACCTGCCCGTATTCGACACCTCTTACGGTTTCAACAATGACGCAGCTGTCTTGTTCTATATCAAATCCGTTCGGATCAAAATAATAAATTTTCCCCGCTTTTTTAAAGCGGACGCCTATTACGTTGTACAAGCTTATCCCTCCTGCAACGTTAACACCAAGTGCTCCATTAATCCCTGCACATTCACATTGGAATGAAGCCGTTTTTTTGCTTCTAAAACAGCGAGAATTTGGTTCGTAACGCTTTGTTGTGTAAATTGCAGCGCATGCTGTTTTATTGATTGGAATAAGTCTTGATAAATCAGTTTATCTTCATTTCCAATTTGGATGGATAATACATCACGGTATATCAATAAGAGCATATCAAGACCCATTTCTTGATGGGTTTTTTCTTTGAAAAAGGGCACCCACTGATCCTGAATGAAGAAAAAGGCATGTCCTTTCCGCTGATGTAAGACTTCATACAATTTTATCACTTTCGCTCTGGACTCTGCAAACTCATCATTTCGACTTAATTCGACTGCTTCCGCAATATTATTTGTCATATTTGCTAAGAGCCGGGCCATGTGAGGGCTCACTTCCTGTTCAATCAGTCTTTCTTCTATGGCTTTCGGCTGAAGCGGCTGGAACGGAAGAACCTGACATCTCGAAACGATGGTATCCAGTATTCGGTGGAGCTGCTCAGTAATAAGAATTGCGATGGTATCTTGACTCGGCTCCTCTAAAAATTTCAGCAGACTGTTTGCTGCATTTGTCGTCATTTGATCCGCATGGGATATAATGTACAGCTTTTTATGCGATTCCAGTCCTGTTTTGGAAAACTCTTCCTGAAGCGATTGGATCTGAGCCTTTTTAATGGATAATCCGTCGGGCTGAACCACATGCAGGTCGGGATGGTTTCCGGATTCAATACGCTTACAGTTCCGGCACTCCCCGCAAGGCTCAGTCCCGTCTTCAAGGCAAAAAAAGCTTTTTGCGAGAAGCAGTGCGGCATCCAATTTGCCCGTTCCTTTTTTGCCTTCAAACAGATATGCGTGAGAAAGCCTTTTCTTTTCAATGCTGTTATGCAAAAGCCGCATCACTCTGGGCTGCTGCCCGGTCATTTCCTTCCATGATATTGCCATTGTATCACTCTCTATGTGTAAAGGTTAATCAATAAACCTTTTATTTCTCCGATTCGATCCAGCAAATCAATTGCCGGTTTTTCCTGATCTAACATTTCTTCCGTCAGCTGAAGCAGTTTTTCATCTATTTCTTTCACAAGCCCCAGAGTCCGGCTGCTGCCGTACAGGTCAAAGCTTTTCTCCGTCTCATGCGATAATCCGCTGTCTACGGCCTCTTTTACAAAACGTTTTACCAATCCTTTGAATTTCGCTAAGTCTTTGAAGTTTCTCGACTTCGTCAGCCTTTTCCCGAACGTTTCTATATCCGTTAAGAACCTGCTCAGCTGATCAAATTTCAGCTTGCTGCTTTGGCTGTCCATTGAACTTTTAAATGTTCCGGAAAGCTCTGCCGCTTTATAAGCAGGCTGCTGCTTTTTCTCAATAAATGTACGTAAGTCAGAATTTATTTTCACGTCGTCAAATCCTTAAAATTGATGAAATTCATCGACCGGGAGGACAAAGACCGTCGCTCCGCCGACTTCCACTTCGACGGGATATGGAACGTAGGAATCCGCATTCCCGCCCATCGGGGATACCGGGGCAATCATCTGATCACGTTTACAGCCATTCTCTTTAATGAGGCTGAGCGCTTTATCGACACGGATATCTTCCACCCCGATCATAAACGTCGTATTGCCTGATTTAAGGAATCCGCCTGTTGTCGCAAGCTTCGTCACCCTGAAGTTGTGGTCGGTTAATACTTTCAAAAGCCTGTTGCTGTCCTGATCCTGCACCACTGCCACTATTAGTTTCATTCTCTAGGCCCCCTTTAGGTTGGAAAGAACATTATCGTTACATTCATTATAGCAACTTATGAGAAACAGGTCACAACTGAATTTTTTTCAATGCTTCATTTATCACTTGAAGTGCGTCCTGAATGACGAGTTCCTTCTTTTTCGATGCGTCGATTGTATGGAATCTTTCCGGAAAACGCTGCATTACCTTTTGGTATCCTTCCCGTACTTTCGTGTGAAAGTGCAGGGCCTCAAGATCGAGACGATTCTTCTCTCTTGAATCATTCGACGTAATCCGTTTCAACCCTTCTTCCGGCTCAATAGAAAAATAGATGGTGACATCAGGCATCGTATCGCCGATTGCAAACTGGTTAATAGAAAGGACTTCATCAATGCCGAGCCCTCTCGCATAGCCTTGGTAAGCCAGCGAACTGTCGATGAAACGATCGCACAGCACAATGCGGCCTTCTTTCAATGCAGGCTGCACCTTTTCGACTAAATGCTGTCTTCTCGCCGCAGCGTAAAGCAGCGCCTCCGTTTTTGCATCCATCAGTGTATTGTTTTTATTTAAGATCACTTCTCTGATCTGTTCCGCAATGTCGATGCCGCCCGGTTCTCTTGTCGCTGTCACCGGGAGCCCCTCTGCCGACAGAATCTCTTTCATTTCCTGAAGCACAGTCGTTTTCCCTGCACCTTCAGGACCTTCAAATGTTATAAATAAACCGCTCATGATTTCTCCTCTTCTATATAGACAAGTAATTGTTCCCCGTTTAACAAGCCTTGAATATGCGCGTCCATGCCGATTAAACGGGAAAGCTTTTGTACGATCTCTTCTGTTATCCGTTCTCCGTCCATGATCAGCGGAATTCCCGGCGGATAAGGAATAATGTTGCCCGCATGCAAGCGCCCGGCCGCCTTATTTATATCTGCAGGCTCTTTTGTAAACTTCCGCATCTCATTTTGCGGATATTCAAGTGTCGAAATGGACGGAAATGTCCAATTCACGGCATCCGGCAATTTATCGGGCGGTGTATCCTCCAGTTTCTGCTGTATGTTTCTTACGGTTGCCTGTTCTATCATCCGCCGGCCGCCTATCGGCAGTACGAGCAATACTTGGTACTCGTCAGCCAGCTCGGCAACAATGCCTTCACTCTCCAAAATCCGTTGTAATGAATAGCCGGAATGTCCGAGCTTTGACCGAAGAATTAATTTTAACGGGTCCGCCCGCAGCCCATATCCGGAAGGCTCGATTATTTCAATAGAAGAAATTGATGCGAACTTTCGTTTGATTTTCTCAATGCGCTCCATATGAACGGGAAGTGTCCCTTTTTCAGCAATATCCTGCACATAAGCGCGCGCCGTATCTAAAGATGCCATAATCGGGTATGACGGGCTGCTGCTTTGCAAACTGCTTACATAATAAGTTAATCGATCTCTGTCAATTCTGGTGCTGTTCAAATGAAAGTAAGACCCCATCGTCATAGCCGGAAGCGTTTTGTGAGCCGATTGAACAACGGCGTCTGCCCCCATAGCCAATGATGAAGGCGGGAAAGGCCGGCCTAACACAAAGTGAGCCCCATGTGCCTCATCCACCAGTACAGGAACGCCGTATGAATGGGCTTTGTTAACTGCCGCGGTCAAATCGGCGGCGTGTCCGTAGTAAGTCGGATTGGTCAGAACAAGTCCTTTCGCGTTCGGATATGACGCCAGCGCTTTTTCGATGACTGAAAGGGATACATGTGCCGGCACATGCATGTTTTCATCGATTTCCGGCGCCAAATAAACCGGCTTGGCTCCGGCCAATGCCACCGCATGGAAAACAGACTTGTGACAATTACGCTGGATCAGAATGGGTTCACCCGGTTCACACACAGCTAAAATCATCGCCAGATTGCCGGCGGTCGTTCCATTGACGAGAAAGAAACTTTCCTGAGAGCCGTAAAATCTGCTCACCAAATCCTGCGCTTCCTTAATGACCCCCGTCGGGTGATGCAAGTCATCAAGACCCGTGATCTCAGTCATATCAATAGATAAAAGAGATTGATATACAGATTTGGCTTCATCAAAAAAGACATCTCCATTGTGATGTCCCGGAACATGAAAAGAATACGTATTTCGGTGCGCATGCTTCATCAGCGCTGTATATAAAGGTGTGTCCATTTTTAAACAAATCCTTTGCCTGTCTTTCTTATTATATCGTGCCTGCGAGCCAACTTAAAGCTAAGACTTTTTGCCATCTAGCCGTTATCCCGGCCGGACCTCATATCAAGCAGCTTCTTTTTTAAATCGCCTTCCATGATAACAAGCTCCTCCTCGGCACGCCTGCGTTTCATCCTGCCTTCTTCTTGAATAGACATGATTTCTTCAAGTGTGCTGACTAAGCTTTCCTGCACTTTTTTGAGGGTTTCTGCCTCAACAAGTCCGCGCTCATTGGCTTTCGCTGTCTCGACTGTACTTGTTTTCAGAAGTTCAGCGTTTTTCAGCAGCAATTGATTTGTCGTATCTGCCGCCTTCTGCTGCACATCTGCCGCACTCCGCTGCCTCATAAGCGTCAGCGCGATGGCGACTTGATTCTTCCATAAAGGAATAGCCGTAACAATGGAGGACTGAATTTTCTCTGCCAGTGCCTGATTCGTGTTTTGAATCAGGCGGATTTGCGGCGCACTCTGAAGCGTAATCTGCCTGCTCAACAGCAGATCATGCACCCTCTTATCCAGACGGTCGGCAAACTGGCGAAGATCATTCACTTCCTGCGCGGCCATTTGATTGTGTTCTTGTAATTCGGCTTTTCTTGCCGCTTCGGGTATCAGCTTTGTTTTCAGCTCATCTGATTTTAATTCCCCCGCTGCTATATACATAGTTAAATCAGTAAAGTACTGTTTATTTTGGGCGTACAGCTGATCTAACAATTTATTGTCACTCAACAGCACATTTTTAGAATGTTCCAGCCTTCTGCTGATACGGTCAATCTGCACACTTGTCTTTTGATATTTCGAAAGCACTTCCTGTACAGAACCGGACACCCTTTTAAACAGCCTGGCGAAAAACCCTTTGTTCTTCATCTGCAGATCATCAGGGTTGACCTGGTCAAGCTTCAGCATCAAATCAGCCAGTATCTGTCCCATCTCTCCTGCATCTTTTCTTTGAACGTGCTCTATCATCGTGTGGGAAAATTCCAGAAGATTCGCCTGCGCCTGTGAACCAAACAGTACAATGCTTTGCATGTTCTCAGGGTCCAGTTTTTCAGCGAGCTGAAGTGCCGCTTCTCTTTTTTCTTCCGGCAGCGTATCTGCAAGCTTTAGAGGGGTCTGGTCATTTTGGGCGCCCATGCTGTCGTCGGAACGGTCTTTGGCCATTTCCTTCTTCCTTTCTTATTTTCTCAGTGAATGCTTTGCCACATCTAATTCAAAGTGCAGGTCGTCGATGTCCTCCTTCATCAGTTCATGAAGATCCTCTTCCAGCCTTCTGGAAAGCTCTGCCAGAGTCATCCTCGTCTCACTCAAAGACATTGATAAATCTTTATTTTTTCGCGGCTGTGATGAGAGCAGAGCATACTTTTCCGTCAGTTCCACAACAGAATCAAGCGTTTGATAATAGAAACGCTCTGCCTGATAAAAACGCTTCGGCTCTTGCTTTGTGAGCAGATATATTCGCCGGGTTATCCGCAGTATCTCTGCATTCTGCTTCAGCATTTGTATACTTTTAGAGCGAAAAAGCGCCCTGCGTAATCGGATGATTTTACCCTTTGCTTCCTCAAGATTTTCCTTGATATAAGCATATTCTTTTCTTGTCAGCCGGTGTTTTTTTAAAAAGAGACGCTTCGCATTCCACAGACCGGCCGCACTGGCAGCGGCTCCGCTGGCTGCCCCGTATAAAAACGAATACAAAAAAGGCTGATGCCCTATCGTAAAGAAGGTTATCCCCGCTAATACAAAAACTGTGCTGCCGCAAAGCGTCCATTTCATATATTGAATAAACGGTTTCATACTTGATCGACTCCTATTTATTCACTTTTATCAGTATTATCTATTACATTCCATGTCTAAACAAGTTCCTCTTCTTATCGTATCAGTTCTTTTATAAAAAGTGTAAAAACTCCTCTGATTTCAGGCAAAAAAAAGACCCTTTTCAGGGTTAAGAATATAACGTCGGTGTATGAAGGCTTTTCAGTTTACGAACGAAAAATTCATAATTTGGATCAGAGGTCGGAGTGGAAACTACTTTCTTCTCACACTCTAAACATATAAATTTCGTATAAATATGGATTCCCCTGCTTTTTTTGGTTTCACACACAATACATGTTTCTTCATGGCTGGACGTTTCATTCATTTTGCCCACCTCCGTATGAATAGCCTTCCCTTAAGCTGTTGATTGTATACACAATTTGGACCTTTTTGAAGTTTGCAATTAGTATATGGGCGTTTCCGTATTTCGGTGTTTGTTTTGTTTTTATTCAAAAACAAAAAAGGCAGCTCATGATGAGCTGCCTTTACCGTAATGATAGCTTGGCGGCGTCCTACTCTCACAGGGGGAAACCCCCGACTACCATCGGCGCTGAAGAGCTTAACTTCCGTGTTCGGCATGGGAACGGGTGTGACCTCTTCGCTATCGCCACCAAACCATTGAGAGTGTTCTCTCAAAACTAGATAACAGTAAGCATACATTCAAATTGGTTAAGTCCTCGATCGATTAGTATCTGTCAGCTCCATGTGTCGCCACACTTCCACCTCAGACCTATCAACCTGATCATCTTTCAGGGATCTTACTTCCTTGCGGAATGGGAAATCTCATCTTGAGGGGGGCTTCATGCTTAGATGCTTTCAGCACTTATCCCGTCCGCACATAGCTACCCAGCGATGCCCTTGGCAGAACAACTGGTACACCAGCGGTGCGTCCATCCCGGTCCTCTCGTACTAAGGACAGCTCCTCTCAAATTTCCTGCGCCCGCGACGGATAGGGACCGAACTGTCTCACGACGTTCTGAACCCAGCTCGCGTACCGCTTTAATGGGCGAACAGCCCAACCCTTGGGACCGACTACAGCCCCAGGATGCGATGAGCCGACATCGAGGTGCCAAACCTCCCCGTCGATGTGGACTCTTGGGGGAGATAAGCCTGTTATCCCCGGGGTAGCTTTTATCCGTTGAGCGATGGCCCTTCCATGCGGAACCACCGGATCACTAAGCCCGACTTTCGTCCCTGCTCGACTTGTAGGTCTCGCAGTCAAGCTCCCTTGTGCCTTTACACTCTGCGAATGATTTCCAACCATTCTGAGGGAACCTTTGGGCGCCTCCGTTACCTTTTAGGAGGCGACCGCCCCAGTCAAACTGCCCACCTGACACTGTCTCCCCGCCCGATAAGGGCGGCGGGTTAGAAGGTCAATACAGCCAGGGTAGTATCCCACCGATGCCTCCACCGAAGCTGGCGCTCCGATTTCCAAGGCTCCTACCTATCCTGTACAAGCTGTACCAACATTCAATATCAGGCTGCAGTAAAGCTCCACGGGGTCTTTCCGTCCTGTCGCGGGTAACCTGCATCTTCACAGGTACTATAATTTCACCGAGTCTCTCGTTGAGACAGTGCCCAGATCGTTGCGCCTTTCGTGCGGGTCGGAACTTACCCGACAAGGAATTTCGCTACCTTAGGACCGTTATAGTTACGGCCGCCGTTTACTGGGGCTTCAATTCGCACCTTCGCTTACGCTAAGCGCTCCTCTTAACCTTCCAGCACCGGGCAGGCGTCAGCCCCTATACTTCGCCTTACGGCTTCGCAGAGACCTGTGTTTTTGCTAAACAGTCGCCTGGGCCTATTCACTGCGGCTCTCTCGGGCTTGCACCCTAACAGAGCACCCCTTCTCCCGAAGTTACGGGGTCATTTTGCCGAGTTCCTTAACGAGAGTTCTCTCGATCACCTTAGGATTCTCTCCTCGCCTACCTGTGTCGGTTTGCGGTACGGGCACCTCTCACCTCGCTAGAGGCTTTTCTTGGCAGTGTGGAATCAGGAACTTCGCTACTATAATTCGCTCGCCATCACAGCTCAGCCTTCACGGGAAACGGATTTGCCTATTTCCCAGCCTAACTGCTTGGACGCGGATATCCAATACCGCGCTTACCCTATCCTCCTGCGTCCCCCCATTGCTCAAATGGTGAGGAGGTGGTACAGGAATATCAACCTGTTGTCCATCGCCTACGCCTTTCGGCCTCGGCTTAGGTCCCGACTAACCCTGAGCGGACGAGCCTTCCTCAGGAAACCTTAGGCATTCGGTGGAGGGGATTCTCACCCCTCTTTCGCTACTCATACCGGCATTCTCACTTCTAAGCGCTCCACAAGTCCTTCCGGTCTTGCTTCACAGCCCTTAGAACGCTCTCCTACCACTGTTCGAAGAACAGTCCGCAGCTTCGGTGATACGTTTAGCCCCGGTACATTTTCGGCGCAGAGTCACTCGACCAGTGAGCTATTACGCACTCTTTAAATGGTGGCTGCTTCTAAGCCAACATCCTGGTTGTCTAAGCAACTCCACATCCTTTTCCACTTAACGTATACTTTGGGACCTTAGCTGGCGGTCTGGGCTGTTTCCCTTTCGACTACGGATCTTATCACTCGCAGTCTGACTCCCAAGGATAAGTCATCGGCATTCGGAGTTTGACTGAATTCGGTAACCCGGTAGGGGCCCCTAGTCCAATCAGTGCTCTACCTCCGAGACTCTTACCTTGAGGCTAGCCCTAAAGCTATTTCGGAGAGAACCAGCTATCTCCAGGTTCGATTGGCATTTCACCCCTACCCACACCTCATCCCCGCACTTTTCAACGTGCGTGGGTTCGGGCCTCCATTCAGTGTTACCTGAACTTCACCCTGGACATGGGTAGATCACCTGGTTTCGGGTCTACGACCACGTACTCAATTCGCCCTATTCAGACTCGCTTTCGCTGCGGCTCCGCATCTTCTGCTTAACCTTGCACGGGATCGTAACTCGCCGGTTCATTCTACAAAAGGCACGCCATCACCCGTTAACGGGCTCTGACTACTTGTAGGCACACGGTTTCAGGATCTCTTTCACTCCCCTTCCGGGGTGCTTTTCACCTTTCCCTCACGGTACTGGTTCACTATCGGTCACTAGGGAGTATTTAGCCTTGGGAGATGGTCCTCCCGGATTCCGACGGAATTTCACGTGTTCCGCCGTACTCAGGATCCACTCAGGAGAGAACGAAGTTTTGACTACAGGGCTGTTACCTTCTATGGCGGGCCTTTCCAGACCTCTTCATCTACCTCGTTCCTTTGTAACTCCGTACAGAGTGTCCTACAACCCCAAGAGGCAAGCCTCTTGGTTTGGGCTGGTCCCGTTTCGCTCGCCGCTACTCAGGGAATCGCATTTGCTTTCTCTTCCTCCGGGTACTTAGATGTTTCAGTTCCCCGGGTCTGCCTTCTCATATCCTATGTATTCAGATATGGATACCACTCCATTACGAGTGGTGGGTTTCCCCATTCGGAAATCTCCGGATCAAAGCTTGCTTACAGCTCCCCGAAGCATATCGGTGTTCGTCCCGTCCTTCATCGGCTCCTAGTGCCAAGGCATCCACCGTGCGCCCTTTCTAACTTAACCGTTAAAAAGAATCACTACGTGATATCTTGCATTACTAATTGAATGTGAATTACTTCTGTTATCTAGTTTTCAAAGAACACGTTGGTGGAGCCTAGCGGGATCGAACCGCTGACCTCCTGCGTGCAAAGCAGGCGCTCTCCCAGCTGAGCTAAGGCCCCGTATTGGGTAAAGATGGTGGGCCTGAGTGGACTCGAACCACCGACCTCACGCTTATCAGGCGTGCGCTCTAACCAGCTGAGCTACAGGCCCATCTACCATATGAAAGAATCAAAGTTCCTTCAAAACTAAACAAGACAGGGAACGTTCTGTTTATAAGACCCAAGGTCTTATATTCCGTTAAAATCCTTAGAAAGGAGGTGATCCAGCCGCACCTTCCGATACGGCTACCTTGTTACGACTTCACCCCAATCATCTGTCCCACCTTCGGCGGCTGGCTCCTAAAAGGTTACCTCACCGACTTCGGGTGTTACAAACTCTCGTGGTGTGACGGGCGGTGTGTACAAGGCCCGGGAACGTATTCACCGCGGCATGCTGATCCGCGATTACTAGCGATTCCAGCTTCACGCAGTCGAGTTGCAGACTGCGATCCGAACTGAGAACAGATTTGTGGGATTGGCTTAACCTCGCGGTTTCGCTGCCCTTTGTTCTGTCCATTGTAGCACGTGTGTAGCCCAGGTCATAAGGGGCATGATGATTTGACGTCATCCCCACCTTCCTCCGGTTTGTCACCGGCAGTCACCTTAGAGTGCCCAACTGAATGCTGGCAACTAAGATCAAGGGTTGCGCTCGTTGCGGGACTTAACCCAACATCTCACGACACGAGCTGACGACAACCATGCACCACCTGTCACTCTGCCCCCGAAGGGGACGTCCTATCTCTAGGATTGTCAGAGGATGTCAAGACCTGGTAAGGTTCTTCGCGTTGCTTCGAATTAAACCACATGCTCCACCGCTTGTGCGGGCCCCCGTCAATTCCTTTGAGTTTCAGTCTTGCGACCGTACTCCCCAGGCGGAGTGCTTAATGCGTTAGCTGCAGCACTAAGGGGCGGAAACCCCCTAACACTTAGCACTCATCGTTTACGGCGTGGACTACCAGGGTATCTAATCCTGTTCGCTCCCCACGCTTTCGCTCCTCAGCGTCAGTTACAGACCAGAGAGTCGCCTTCGCCACTGGTGTTCCTCCACATCTCTACGCATTTCACCGCTACACGTGGAATTCCACTCTCCTCTTCTGCACTCAAGTTCCCCAGTTTCCAATGACCCTCCCCGGTTGAGCCGGGGGCTTTCACATCAGACTTAAGAAACCGCCTGCGAGCCCTTTACGCCCAATAATTCCGGACAACGCTTGCCACCTACGTATTACCGCGGCTGCTGGCACGTAGTTAGCCGTGGCTTTCTGGTTAGGTACCGTCAAGGTGCCGCCCTATTTGAACGGTACTTGTTCTTCCCTAACAACAGAGCTTTACGATCCGAAAACCTTCATCACTCACGCGGCGTTGCTCCGTCAGACTTTCGTCCATTGCGGAAGATTCCCTACTGCTGCCTCCCGTAGGAGTCTGGGCCGTGTCTCAGTCCCAGTGTGGCCGATCACCCTCTCAGGTCGGCTACGCATCGTCGCCTTGGTGAGCCGTTACCTCACCAACTAGCTAATGCGCCGCGGGTCCATCTGTAAGTGGTAGCCGAAGCCACCTTTTATGTCTGAACCATGCGGTTCAGACAACCATCCGGTATTAGCCCCGGTTTCCCGGAGTTATCCCAGTCTTACAGGCAGGTTACCCACGTGTTACTCACCCGTCCGCCGCTAACATCAGGGAGCAAGCTCCCATCTGTCCGCTCGACTTGCATGTATTAGGCACGCCGCCAGCGTTCGTCCTGAGCCAGGATCAAACTCTCCGATAAAGTAGTTTGACTGACTACGCACATCGCTGTGCGATTTATTTAAAACTTTGAATTAACAGGTACGTTTTGTCTTGTTTAGTTTTCAAAGAACTTTGTCCGCCGCTCTTGAAGCGACTTAATTATCTTAACACATCAGTGTTAGTGCCGTCAACAACTTTTTAAAATTTCTTTTTCAAAAAATCGTTTCGTCATCAGCGACGTATATTAGAATACCACCCTTGATCCAACATGTCAACAATAATCGACAAATTAAATGATGAAGCGTTTAATGACTATCAAAGCTGCGATGCCGGGAATCCCCAGAATCCCGCTGATGCCCGTTGTAATCAGGTTAACAGGGATATGAATACCGAGACTGCTCCCGAACAAGTTCACACCCACCAGCAGAATCGCACCGGCAATAAACTTAATCGCAGTCACACCAATCCATCTTAACGGTTTTGAAGATACTCCCCATAAAAAAAGCAAAGCAACCAGACCGACAATCAAACCGATAATGAAAAAAGGCTCCATGAATCTTCCCCCTCGCTTGTTTAGTACAAGCTTATGAGAAGATCCCGGAGAATAGACCTCTTACTTCCATCTGCTCATTTTCAAATTCCGCTGCTTCGCTTCTTTCAAATAAAAAAAGTACTTAGATTCAGCGACTTTCAGCTCAAACAATACCTCAGCGGAGGGCTCGAGACTTTTCTCGACCAGACTCTTCTGTCTGTTCCATTCTTCTTTTTGTTTAAAGAGCTGTTCTATCAGCTTCTCGTCAAACTCTTTTCTTAATGTATTTCTGCGAAGAAAACCCATGCCTTGCTTTTTCCTCCCTTACAATTCACGTCTTCCTTCAAGAGCTTTTGAAAGAGTGACCTCATCAGCATATTCCAAATCACCGCCGACGGGCAGACCGTGGGCAATACGGGAGAGCTTGATGCCTGAGGGCTTTAACAGCCTTGATATATACATCGCTGTTGCTTCCCCTTCAATATTAGGGTTGGTTGCGAGAATGACTTCTGTCACTTGATCATCCTGAAGACGTTTCAGCAGCTCCGGAATCTTAATATCCTCCGGGCCGATGCCGTCCATTGGTGAAATCGCGCCGTGAAGAACATGGTACTGGCCGTTATATTCCTTCATTTTCTCCATTGCGATCACATCCTTAGGGTCCTGCACGACACAAATAACAGACTTATCCCTTCTTGTGTCCTCACATATATAACAAGGGTCTTGATCTGTTATATGTCCGCAAATCGAGCAATATGTCAGATTCCGCTTCGCATTGACAAGCGCCTTAGCAAAATCCAATACTGTGTCTTCTTTCATACCTAGAACAAAAAAAGCCAGACGAACCGCTGTTTTCGGTCCGATCCCTGGCAATTTCATAAAGCTGTCAATCAGCTTTGATATTGGTTCAGGATACTGCATGTTTATTTATCCCCCTAGAATAAACCCGGTATGTTCATTCCTTTTGTAAATTGTCCCATTGTCTCATTCGTCATGTCATCCACTTTTTTGAGGGCGTCGTTTGTCGCAGCAAGAACCAGGTCCTGAAGCATTTCGATATCTTCCGGATCAACGACTTCTTCTTTAATGGCAATGTCTACAACTTCTTTTTGGCCGTTGACTTTTACAGTCACCATACCGCCGCCTGCTGTGCCTTCAAGCACTTTTTCAGCAAGCTCCTCCTGAGCCTTCGCCATATCCTTTTGCATTTTTTGCATTTGTTTCATCATTTTTTGCATATTTCCCATTCCGCCACGCATATTCAATCACTCTCTTTCATCTTATTAGTCTTTTATTTCGATTAAATCCGCTCCAACAAGTTTTTTCGCCTCTGCAATCAGCGGATCTTCTTCAGCCGGTTCGTTTGATCCTTCACTTTCCTGCTGGTGATCATTTAAAAATTCTTCTCTTATTTTACCCCATTGTGCTTCCGGAACGCCAATCAA
Organism: Bacillus sp. hwrm1; assembly: GCF_040207805.1. NCBI lineage: Bacteria > Bacillati > Bacillota > Bacilli > Caryophanales > Bacillaceae > Bacillus > Bacillus sp. hwrm1. Next base: position 4,115,048 of record NZ_CP157943.1, read on the forward strand.
ATCCATTCTTTTCCCGAGCATTGATTCGAGAATCTGTTCAAGATTCGTACGGACTCCGTTATTGTCTTCTGCAACCATTTTACAATGGATTTCGTATTTAAATTTAAGCACAAATGCCTTTTGAGCAGCAGCCACCGGTTCACTGTCATTCAACAGAGCCGCATGAGACACCTTATTCTGCTGTTTCAGGTGTGCCAGCAGCTTGCCCCAGCTGCTTTTAAGCTGTTCAAGTTCAGGTCTTGTGGCTTCCTTCAATATCTCATGAATTCTTCCGACCGGAGCTTTGTAATGGCTTTTTCCGCCTTTTTGAGGACGCGGAGCTTCTTTCGGAGCGCTTTCCATCTGAACCTTCACACCGGAGGTTTTCAGCCTTTCTACTTCCTGCTCAAGCTGCTGAATCTTATTCATCAGCATGCCGACCTCAGGGATGTCTCCGGCGGATTGCTGTGCCGTCTGGCATATTTTCACGACAGCCACTTCAAAAAAGATTCTTGGGTGGTTCGTCCACTTCATTTCCTGATGGCTTTTATTCAGGATATCAATCATCTCATATAAAGCGGGGGCCGGTATGTCACCGCTCAGATTCCGAAACGTTTCATCGACCTTCACCTTCTCCAGGACTCCTTCTAAACCGGGAGCGGCCTGGTACAAGAGCATATCCCTGAAATAGAAAATCATATCTTCAATCAGTTTGGCCGCATCTTTCCCTTGCTGGAGCAATTCATTCAGTGTTTCCAATGCCTCGGAAACCTGTTTGCGGTGAAGAGCAGATGCCAGTTTTCCAATATAGTGCTGAGAAACGGCTCCGGTAATGAGCAATGCATCATCCACCGACAGCTCCTCGCCGCTGAATGATACGGCTTGATCGAGCAGGCTCAGCGCGTCCCTCATTCCTCCGTCCGCAGCACTCGCTATGATATCAAGGGCTCCTTCTTCCACCTTCAGCTGCTCTGCATCGACGATTGTCTTCATTCGTCCGACAATTGCTTTGGATGTAATCCGTTTGAAGTCAAAACGCTGACATCTGGAGATAATGGTTAAAGGAATCTTATGGGGCTCAGTCGTAGCTAATATGAAAATGCAATGTGCCGGCGGTTCTTCCAGCGTTTTCAGAAGCGCATTGAATGCGCCGATAGAGAGCATATGCACCTCATCTATAATATATACTTTGTAGGTGACGGCCGACGGGGCGAATTTTACTTTGTCACGGATGTCGCGGATTTCGTCTACGCCGTTATTCGACGCCGCATCTATTTCAATCACATCTGATATAGAGCCGTTTGTGATCCCCTTGCACGCCGCACATTCATTGCACGGTTCTTCTACGGGGGCGTGCTCACAGTTGACTGCTTTCGCAAATATTTTAGCTGCACTGGTTTTTCCCGTTCCCCGCGGTCCAGAAAACAGATATGCATGAGAAAATTTCTTTTGCAAAAGGGCATTTTGCAGCGTTTTCGTAATGTGTTCCTGTCCGACCACATCTTCAAACTGCTGAGGCCTAAATACTCGATATAAAGCTTGGTAACCCACAGGATGCGCCCTCCTCTGTTATTCATCATGTTTATTATACATGAACGTGCTTTTAACGCCAAAACCCGTTTTTCATATACGAAAAAACTCACCTGCCATAAACAGGTGAGTCTGAAATTTGATGATTGATTTACCGTGCACCTTCTGTCGATTCGCTACCCTAAGCGTTACTTAAGCAGTTAGCTCAGCCCAGGCAACCCTGCGGCACATGAGAGGTTTCACTTAATGCTGCTTCCTTCCGGACCTGACATGGTTCATGAATTCCCATTGCGCAGGACCCAGACGTCAACGCCACTTACTTAAGGCAGACCTTACAGTAAACGAACCTCGAGAAGGGATTCGGCCCCGCTAGAGCGGATTGCGGGTACAGGGCACCGCTACCTCCCCGCTTAGCACGGCAAAATAAATATCAAATTTTTATATGCGCACCATTCATGATGCACACATAAGTATATCTGCTTCAGGCAGAAAATGCAACCGTACTACTCAGACAACTTTTTCCTCATGTCTTTCTTTTGCCGGCGCAGCTTTCTGAAAAAAGCGCTGAGCATTTCTCCGCACTCTTCTCCGAGCACGCCGCTCACCACTTCCGCTTGGTGGTTGAACCGCTCTTCCTGCAAGAGGTTCATCAGCGTTCCTGTACAGCCCCCCTTGGGATCAAATGCGCCGAATACGACCTTATCGACTCTCGAAAGCACGACGGCTCCCGCGCACATCGGACACGGCTCCAAAGTGACATAAAGAACGGCATCCTCAAGTCTCCATGTCCCCAGCTTACAGCACGCTTCGTCTATCGCCAGCATTTCGGCGTGGGCAAGCGACCTCTGTTCAGTCTCCCGCAGGTTATGCGCCCGCGCCACGATCTCATCATGCAGAACAAGAACTGCTCCGATCGGCACTTCACCTTTCGCTTCGGCTTTCTTCGCTTCTTTTATGGCTTCTCTCATATAATATTCATCATTCATAGGTTCGAGCTCTCTTCTTAAGTTTTTTCATGTCTCATAAAGGTTAAAATAGGAATACCCCAGCAGAAAGGAGTTGCCGGTATTGTCTGAACCTAACAACACAGCCCTTCTGATTGTCGATATGATCAACAATTTTCAATTTGATATGGGCGAACGTCTTGCTGAAAAAACCAAACAAATTGTCCCCCGTATTTTATCATTAAAGAAGCATGCAAAACAAAGCAACTGGCCGATTATTTATATTAATGATCATTACGGGCTCTGGAAGGCTGATATTGATGCCATCAGGGAGGAATGCAGCAACAACAGAAGCGCCCCCATTATAAAAGATATTTCGCCTCAGCCGGATGATTATTTTCTCATTAAACCGAAGCATTCCGCTTTTTACGAAACGGCGCTTCACACCCTTCTGACCGAATTACAAGTGAACCGATTAATCATCACGGGGATTGCCGGGAACATTTGTGTGCTGTTCACGGCCAACGACGCCTATATGAGAGAATACAGCATTACCATTCCGAAAGACTGCACCGCTTCCAATAACGACGAGGACAATGATTTCGCTTTGACCATGATGGAGAATGTTCTCTTCGCAGAAATAACCACGGAAAAACAAATTACCGCCGAAAAATAAACATGATCAGCCTCCTTTTTTCATATATTTGATAGCGGATATGAAAGGAGGCGTTTTTCATTCAGATCTATATAGTGAAACGGGGCGACACGCTTTCCGCTATTGCGGCGCGCTACCGGACTGCCGCAAATGTCATTGCGGAAGCAAATAAACTGCCTAATCCAAATACATTGGTTGTCGGACAAACCCTTGTCATCCCGATTGAGGGTCAATATTACGAAGTGAAACAAGGTGATACTCTTGCGGCAATCGCCGGCCGTTTCCATATATCGGCCGCGGAGCTTGCGAGGGTTAACGGAATTCAGCCCGGCACCACATTGAGAGCCGGAACCCGCCTTTACATTCCGCAGCAGGCGAATAAGCCCGATATCGAATCAAACGCATATATAGAACCGCGGGGAACGAGCGTAAGCGCTAATCTGCAGCAGGCGGCAAGGGAGGCCTCTCCTTATTTAACATACCTTGGCGCATTCAGTTTTCAAGTGCAGCGGAACGGGACTTTAAAGGAACCGCCTCTGACCAATTTAAAAAGCATCAGTGACAGGCACAACACCACCCTGATGATGATCATCACCAACCTTGAAAATGACGCATTCAGCGATGAACTCGGGCGGCTCATCTTGAATGACAATACAGTGAAAACAAAACTCTTTCAGGAAATCGTCTCCACGGCTAAAAAGTACGGCTTTCGCGATATTCACTTTGATTTCGAATATTTACGTCCACAGGACAGAGAAGCCTACAATCGTTTTTTACGTGAAGCGAGGACGATTTTTCATCGGGAAGGCTGGAAGATTTCAACGGCGCTTGCTCCGAAAACGAGCGCGACCCAGGCCGGTAAATGGTACGAAGCACATGACTATAGGGCACATGGAGAAATCGTCGATTTTGTCGTAATCATGACATATGAGTGGGGGTACAGCGGAGGCCCGGCTCAGGCCGTATCACCTATCGGCCCTGTAAGAAATGTCATTGAGTACGCGCTGACGGAAATGCCTTCTTCAAAAATCGTTATGGGCCAGAACATGTACGGCTACGATTGGACACTGCCTTTTAAACAGGGAACGACAGCTAAAGCCGTCAGTCCTCAGCAGGCAATCGCTCTGGCAGCACGCCATAAAGTCGACATTCAATATGACGAAACCGCCCAGGCTCCATTCTTTCGTTACACGGATGAAAATCAGAGACGGCATGAAGTATGGTTTGAAGACGCACGATCCATTCAAGCGAAATTCAATTTAATTAAAGAACTGCATTTAAGAGGGATCAGCTATTGGAAACTCGGCCTTTCTTTCCCGCAAAACTGGCTTTTGCTCAACGATCAATTTCATATTGTGAAAGAGACGTTTCGTTAATTGGAAGCGTCTTTTTTCATGGGCTTTTCTGAGAGTGTGATACAATATAAAGGCCGGCAGCTGACGGATGTTTGCAGAATTAAGGAGGATTTTCAATGAACAGAGCCCCTTTTATCGCGGTAGAAGGTCCTATCGGGGCAGGAAAAACGACACTCGCTACGATGCTTTCTGAAGAGCTCGGTTTTCCTATGATTAATGAGATTGTGGAAGACAACCCTTATCTCGATAAGTTTTATGACAATATCGAGGAGTGGAGTTTCCAGCTTGAAATGTTTTTTCTTTGTCACAGGTATAAACAGCTTGAAGACACCGACCGAGATTATTTAAAACAAGGACAGCCCGTTTTGTCCGATTATCATATTTATAAAAATGTTATTTTCGCAGAGCGTACATTGCACGGCCAAAAGCTTGAGAAATATAAGCAGATTTATCATCTGCTCACTCACGACCTGCCGAAACCGAATATCATTGTATACATAAAGGCAAGCCTGCCGACATTGCTTCAACGCATTGAAAAACGCGGGCGCCCGTTTGAGAAAAATATCGAGCATCAATATCTGGAACGTCTCATTGCAGATTACGACACAGCCATCAGACAGCTTCAGGAAGAAGATCCGGATATATCTGTACTGACCATTGACGGTGATACTGAAGACTTTGTTTTGAATAAGACAGACTATGAAAGAATTGCCCGTCAGGTAAAGGAGCTTATTAAATGAAAGACATTCATATTCCAAACAACGCCATTATCACAGTAGCGGGAACGGTAGGAGTCGGAAAATCGACTTTGACCAAAGCTTTAGCAAAACGGCTCGGGTTTCATACCTCACTCGAAGAAGTGGATGAAAACCCTTATTTAGAGAAGTTTTATCACGATTTTGAACGCTGGAGCTTCCATTTGCAAATTTATTTTCTGGCTGAGCGGTTCAAAGAGCAGAAAAACATGTTTGAATCAGGCGGCGGATTCGTGCAGGACCGTTCGATTTATGAAGATACAGGCATATTCGCAAAAATGCATGCCGATAAAGGAACCATGTCGCTGACAGATTACACAACATACACAAGTCTATTTGAGGCGATGGTCATGACGCCGTACTTCCCGCATCCTGATGTTTTGATCTATTTAGAAGGCGACCTTGAAAACATTATAAACCGGATTGAAAAGCGGGGCCGCGAGATGGAGCTGCAGACAAACCGATCCTATTGGGAAGAGATGTATACACGGTACGAAGACTGGATCAGCGGTTTTAACGCCTGCCCTGTGCTGAAAGTACGCATTGAAGATTATGACCTTGAAGCTGATGAACAGTCACTGGAACCTTTGATCGAAAAAATCAGTCACGTGATCAACGAAAACAGAAATAAATAAAAATAACAAAGCGATTTTCCCCGAACAGAGAAAATCGCTTTTTTTGCATATAAAAAATCCGCTGCATCACATGCAGCGGACAAAACAATCTCCAATATATGCTCGAGTTTCATTAGGTTTAAAATCAATATGGCGGAGGAAGAGGGATTCGAACCCCCGCGGGCTTTGACACCCCTGTCGGTTTTCAAGACCGATCCCTTCAGCCAGACTTGGGTATTCCTCCGTATCGACATTTAATAATATACCACATGACCTAAATTTCAGTCAAGCGCTTTTTCATTTTTTTATTTTATTTCTTAAACGGCTTGTCCGTCAGCTTTACTATCATACAAAAGTCTTGCGTCCAATTCAACCTCAGTATGCCATACGGGCAGGAAAACACAGTAAAAATCAAGAATAGATTCAAACAGATACCTGCTCATAAAGGTGGAGAACATAATGAAAATCATCATTGCACCGGATTCTTTCAAAGAAAGCATGACATCAAAAGAAGCCGCTGACAGCATAGAAAAAGGATTCAAAGCGATCTTCCCTGACGCGGAATATATCAAGATACCTGCGGCCGACGGCGGAGAAGGAACCGTTCAGGCTTTGACGGATGCCACTGGCGGAAGCATCATCCAAAAAACTGTGACCGGTCCGCTGGGAACGCCGGTAAACGCCGCATATGGACTTCTGGGAGACGGACGCACGGCAGTCATTGAAATGGCGGAAGCATCGGGACTTCATCTCGTTCCCCGCCATCTCAGAGATCCGTTGAACACAACGACAAGAGGAACTGGTGAACTGATAGCAGATGCAGCTTCCCGCGGGGCGGGTGAGATCATCATCGGGCTTGGCGGGAGCGCAACCAATGACGGCGGAACAGGAATGGCGAGCGCGCTCAGTGTGCGTTTCTTAAATGAGGAAGGTCAGGAGATACCTGACGGCGGAGGCGCTCTGCACACCCTAGCTTCTATTGATATAAGCGGTCTCTCTCCTGATCTGAAACATATCCGTATCCGTGCCGCATGTGATGTCGAAAATCCTCTGACCGGTAAAAACGGCGCGTCATATGTCTTCGGCCCGCAAAAAGGGGCGTCCGAGAAGACTAAAGTTGTATTGGATCGCAACTTACGCCATTTCGCTGACGTATTGAGACGTCAGCACGATATCGAAGCGGATACCGTAAAAGGCGCGGGCGCCGCGGGAGGTTTAGGCGCTGGACTGATCGCTTTCTTACAAGCAGAACTTCAAAGCGGGATTGACGTTGTATTAGATACACTGTCCTTCTCAGATCAGATAAGAGGCGCTGACCTTGTCATTACCGGAGAGGGCCAGATTGACGGACAAACGATATTCGGCAAAACCCCCGCCGGGATCGCCGAACGTGCTTCCGCTCAAGAAATTCCCGTTATCGCATTGGCGGGCTCCTTAGGCAAGAATTTCGAGCATGTTTACAGCGCAGGAATAACAGCTGTATTTTCTATCGTGCCCGGCGCTGTAAGTCTTGAAGACGCCTTAGCATCCGGCCGTTTTAACCTTGAAAGCACAGCCCGGAATGCCGCCGCTCTATACCGGGCAGCAAAAAAGGCGCGCCTCTAGGGCGCACCTTTTTATGGTTTGATGACTTCTTTATTTCCCATATAAGGACGAAGCACTTTCGGAATGATGACACTTCCATCTTCCTGCTGATAGTTTTCTAAGATGGCAGCTACTGTTCTGCCGACTGCAAGACCTGAACCGTTTAATGTATGCACATGCTCCGGCTTGCCTTTCGCTTCGCGTCTGAATCGAATGTTTGCGCGTCTCGCCTGGAAGGCCTCAAAGTTACTGCAAGAAGAAATTTCACGGTATGTGTCTTGGCTTGGAATCCATACCTCAATATCGTACTTTTTCGCGGCTGTAAAGCCGAGATCACCGGTACACATGCTCATGACACGATACGGCAGTTCAAGCAGCTGAAGCACCCGCTCAGCTTGATTCGTCAGTTTTTCAAGCTCCTCATAAGAATCTTCCGGCTTCACGAATTTCACAAGCTCAACCTTGTTGAACTGATGCTGGCGGATCAAACCGCGTGTATCACGACCGGCAGATCCCGCTTCTGAACGGAAGCAAGCGCTGAATGCGGCATAATTGATCGGCAGGTTCTCACCGGATAAGATTTCATCGCGGTGCATATTTGTAATCGGCACTTCCGCCGTCGGAATTAAGAAATAATCCTCTTCTCTGATTTTAAAAGCATCCTCTTCAAATTTAGGAAGCTGTCCCGTGCCTGTCATGCTCGTACGGTTTACCATATAAGGAGGAATGACTTCCGTGTAATCATATTCATCAACGTGAAGATCCAGCATAAAGTTGTAGAGCGCGCGTTCGAGGCGTGCGCCTAATCCTTTATAAAACACAAACCGGCTGCCTGTTACTTTTGAAGCGCGTTCGAAATCAAGAATGTTTAAATGGTCTGCGATATCCCAATGCGGTTTCGGCTCATATGAAAATGCCGGCGCCTCTCCCCACTTGCGGATTTCAATGTTATCATCTTCCGTTTCCCCGACGGGCACTGAATCGTGCGGGATGTTCGGAATAGACAGAAGGATGGTTTCGAGCGTCGTTTCGACAGTACGAAGCTCTTCATCAAGCTTCTTAATTTCTTCGCCCACTTCGCGCATCTCTTTAATAATATGATCAGCGTCTTTTTTCTCCCGTTTCAATACGGCGACCTGCTGAGATACTTCATTGCGTTTTCCCTTCAGTTCTTCTACTTTACCGATAAGCTCTCTTCTCTTTTCGTCCAGCTCTTCAAACTTGTCAAAGTCAGATAAGTCTTCGCCTTTTGGAATGAGCTTCGCTTTTACCTCTTGAAAATTGGCTCTCAGCACCTTCGTATCAATCATGCCTAACAACTCCTATCTGTTTTTATCGAAAATAAAAAAGAGCCCTCATCCCCTAAAAGGGACGAGAGCTCTCGCGTTGCCACCCTGATTGAAAACAAGCTCACACTTGCTTCCCGCTTTAACACATAACGGTTTCCCGTAAATGCCTACTTGTTTTCAGCATTTCGCTCAAGGACGGATTCGGACAGCATCTTTCACCGATTCGCACCACCCATCGGCTCTCTTTGAAAGAGAGGCTTCCTACTGCTTCCTGTCAACGCTTTTCGATCTTTATTTGTGTTTATAATGTACTATAAGTATCAGCGGTTTTCAACTGTTTTATACAGCTGTTTCCTGCTTATGCTTTTCCGCCATCTTCACAAACAGCTCTGTCACCCGGTGATCATCTGTCAGTTCAGGATGGAACGAGCAGCCGAGGAAATTCCCCTGCTTTGCAGCCACGATGCGTCCGTTATGCTCACAAAGCACTTCAACATCTTCTCCGGCTTCTAAAATATGCGGCGCGCGAATAAATACACCCGTAAAAGGCTCATCAAGGCCTTTAATCGTCAGATCAGCTTCAAAGCTGTCGACCTGACGGCCAAAGGAGTTACGCTCGACGACAACGTTTAACAGCCCTAAATGAGCGTTATCCGTTCCCGCTATCTCTTTGGCTAAAATAATCAGACCGGCGCATGTGCCGAACATCGGCTTGCCTTGGGCGGCAAACTCGCGAAGCGGCTCCATAAAATGATACGTATCCATTAAACGCCGCATCGTCGTGCTTTCCCCGCCCGGCAGGATTAAGCCGTCGATGTCATTCAGCTGTTCAGGACGCTTAATGACGACACCTTTTGAACCACATGCTTCAATTGAACGAATATGTTCTCTTACTGCTCCTTGAAGTCCAAGTACACCAATTGTTAACATGCTTCCAGCTCTCCTATGGTTTTACCAGCCGCGTTCTTGCATACGCTGTTCCGGCAATAGATTTGAGATTTCGATTCCTTTCATCGCTGTGCCTAATTCTTTAGAAAGCTCAGCGATCAGTTTGTAGTCTGTGTAATGAGTCGTTGCTTCAACAATTGCTTTGGCGAATTTAGCAGGGTTGTCTGATTTGAAAATACCTGAACCGACAAATACGCCGTCAGCGCCAAGCTGCATCATCAATGCCGCATCAGCAGGCGTCGCTACTCCGCCGGCAGCAAAGTTCACTACAGGCAGTTTGCCGTCACGCTTGATTTGAAGAAGCAGTTCATAAGGAGCGCCGAGGTTTTTAGCTTCAGTCATCAGCTCATCATCGCTCATCGCAACAACTTTGCGCACTTGCGCGTTTACTTTTCTCATATGGCGGACAGCTTCCACAATGTTTCCTGTTCCCGGTTCGCCTTTTGTACGAAGCATGGAAGCTCCTTCGGCGATACGGCGCGTTGCTTCACCGAGATCACGGCAGCCGCATACGAACGGGACTGTATATTCGTTTTTATTTAAATGAAATTCTTCGTCAGCCGGAGTCAGAACTTCACTTTCATCGATGTAATCTACTCCCATTGCTTCAAGGACACGCGCTTCAACGATATGTCCGATACGCGCTTTTGCCATTACGGGAATGGATACAGCATTCATTACTTCTTCAACGATTGTCGGATCAGCCATGCGGGCAACACCGCCGGCAGCGCGAATATCAGCCGGAACGCGTTCTAACGCCATTACGGCAACAGCTCCCGCCTCTTCCGCAATCTTCGCTTGTTCAGCATTTACAACGTCCATGATGACGCCGCCTTTTTGCATTTCCGCCATGCCGCGTTTTACACGATCAGTACCTGTTTGAGCCATTATTTGGTCCCCCTAGTCAATGTATAGTTAGATAATTTCTATCTCTTATTGTATCCCAGAAATACAATATTTCATATGGTTATTCTTATTTTACAGCGAGATGAATAAGATAGATATCATTTTTTTACTAATAATTTGGTTTTTTCAGTATATTAAGCAAAAGAGCCCTAACTTTCATCAGAGCTCTTTCTTATTTCTTAAAACCAGCCTGTTACCGTGTCAACGGCGCTGTTCCAGATACCGGAGAAGAATCCGCCGATGCCGCGCATCATCTGAACAAACCAGTTTGCTTTATCTACATCATTTTTCGTTACAAGATTCACGCTGAACTCTTTGGATTTGAGGAAGCCATAGTCTTTGTCACTGCCTTTGTATGTAACTGTCAGCGTTCCGACTTTCGTTCCCTTTTTCACAGGAGCCGTGATTTCTTTTTTATCTAAAGTCACTTCGGCTTTATAGTTCTTTTCATCCCCGCTTTTCACAGGAATAGAAAGCGCCTTGTCAGTAACAATATCGACTTGCTTGTCTTTCCCTTTTTCAACGTCAATCGTTTTGTGCCCTTTTACTTGAGAGCCTTCAGGGTAAAGATCTTTCATTGAGAAATTGCCGTTAAATGCGTAATCGAGCATTTTTTTCGTTTCATCAAAACGTCCGGTATGCAGGTTGCCTTTTGCGTTTAATACAACGGTGATGACCCGCATTCCGTTCCGCTGTGCTGTGCTTGTAAAACAAGATCCCGCAGAATCAGTAGAACCCGTTTTTAAGCCGTCAACGCCAGGGTATTCAGAAACAAGACCTTTTAACATGAAGTTCCAGTTCGGCATGTCCATTTCATCATCAGTGCCGGCTCTGAATTTCGTCTTAGCGATGCTTGTTGTTTTGAGAACTTCCGGATAATCAGTGATCAGGCGGTCTGCAAGAAGCGCCATGTCTTTAGCAGAAACTTCACTTTCTTCTTTAACGCCTTCTCCTTGCGGCTGCTTGCCGTGAAGGTCTTCATTCACAAGCCCTGTGGCATTTTTAAAGTCATAGTTTGTCATGCCTAATTCTTTGGCTTTCGCATTCATTTCAGCGACAAATTTCGTTTCAGTTCCGGCAAGAATTTCGGCAACTGCAATCGCGGCTCCATTGGCAGAGTAAATCGCCATAGCCTGATACAGTTCTTTAACCGTGTATTTGCCGTCTTTTCGAAGGGGGACGTTTGATAAACTGTTGTCTTGAGAAATTTCATAGACATAATCATCAGGAGTATACGTTTGATCCCATTTCACTTTTCCTTCTTTAATGGCTTCCAGAAGCAGATATTCAGTCATCATTTTTGTCATGCTGGCAATCGGCAGTCTTTTGTCTGCATTTTTACTGTATAAAATTTTTCCCGATGTAGCCTCAATCATTATCGCAGCTGATGCGTTGACATCAATCGGATCATTGCCGGCTGCCTCCGCTTTAGACATTGGAACAAAGCAAGTTGCGGCCAGTGCCAGTACCACTAATGACACCAACAGCTGTTTCCATTTCGTGATGTTCAATCTTACGACCTCCGTCATTCATTTTAAATCTATAATTAAGCCGTTAAGGACATATTCAAATTCAAAACACAACAGTATAAATTTTATCACACTCGATATAAAAAAAATAGACAGAGTCAGCGACCCTGTCAAATGTTTTTTATTTGTAACAATTATGAGATTGTATAGTTTGGTGATTCTTTCGTAATTTGGACATCATGCGGATGACTTTCGCGAAGTCCGGCACCTGTCATACGGATGAATTGAGCCTCTTCTCTTAAAGCGCGCAAGTCTTTTGAACCGCAATATCCCATACCTGAACGAAGACCGCCGACAAGCTGATACACTGTTTCTTCTACAGGACCTTTGTACGGAGTCCGTCCTTCGATACCTTCAGGGACGAATTTCTTATTTTCTTCTTGGAAATATCGGTCTTTACTGCCTTTTTCCATGGCAGCGACAGAACCCATACCGCGATACACTTTAAATCTTCTGCCTTGATAGATTTCAGTCTCTCCCGGGCTTTCTGAAGTACCGGCAAGCAGGCTTCCGAGCATTACGGCATGTCCGCCTGAAGCCAACGCTTTCGTAATATCTCCGGAGAATTTAATACCGCCGTCTGCGATAATTGTCGCGCCGTGTTTTCTCGCTTCAGTGGCACAATCATAAATGGCAGTGATCTGCGGTACGCCTACACCTGCAACGACGCGTGTCGTACAGATAGAACCAGGTCCGATTCCCACTTTGACAATATTTGCTCCGGCTTCAATCAGAGCTTTTGTCGCTTCAGCCGTTGCAACATTTCCTGCGATAATGTTCAGTTCAGGATATGTTTCACGGATTTTCGCGACTGTGTTCAGTACGCCTCTGGAATGTCCGTGAGCCGTATCAACCACGATAACGTCGACATTCGCTTCAACAAGCTTGCTGACGCGTGTCATTGTATCGCCTGTCACGCCTACCGCAGCGCCGACAATAAGGCGTCCGTGTTCATCTTTAGATGAATTCGGGAATTCGATAACCTTTTCAATATCTTTGATCGTGATAAGACCTTTTAATTTGTTTTGGTCATCCACTAACGGAAGTTTTTCAATTTTATGTTTCTGTAAGATTTTTTCTGCTTCGTCTAATGTGGTTCCCACAGGAGCCGTAACCAGCTCTTCTTTTGTCATGACATCACTGATTTTCATTGAATAATCAGAGATAAAGCGAAGATCACGGTTTGTAATGATACCGACAAGCTTTTGATCGTCTTTATTATCTACGATCGGAACACCGGAAATTCTATATTTCCCCATCAAATGCTCCGCATCGAATACTTGATGATCAGGTGTTAAAAAGAAGGGATTTGTAATAACGCCCCGTTCAGAACGTTTGACTTTGTCAACATGTTCAGCCTGCTGCTCGATGGACATGTTTTTATGAATAATACCCAAGCCGCCCTGTCTGGCCATCGCAATCGCCATAGCTGATTCTGTTACTGTATCCATTCCCGCACTGATGACAGGAATGTTAAGCTTTAACGTCTTTGTCAGTTCAACAGATAAATCCACATCACGCGGAAGTACGTCTGATTGAGCCGGTACGAGCAGTACATCATCGAACGTTAAGCCTTCTTTTGAAAATTTACTTTCCCACATTAGTAAATCCCCCTCTTTTCGGCAAAATATTATATGTAGATTATCAACTAGAAAACAGCATGTCAAGGAAGCGAAAAAGAGTTGAAATATTTAGATAAAGGAAAGGGTTTAAAAATACATATGAGAGATCATGAGTGGAAAGAGTTATCATTATTTTATTCCGTAGAATCTTCCCAGAAATTTCTAAACAAAGTCTATACAGAAAGCGGCATGGAAGAACCAAAACGATATGCGTTTAAGAACAGTGAGCGCTTCATATTCTTTATCAAACACGCCGAGTCCTTTTATAAACAGGCATCTTTTTCCCCTTTAGAAATTAAGCCTATTCTGTTGTTTTACGGGATGTCACAATTGCTGAAAGCCTGCCTTCTGACCACAGATCCAAGCTATCCAAGCCACGCCTCAGTACTCGCGCATGGCGTGACTGCCCGGAAACGCAAAAAGCAAAATTACTCCTTTAGGGATGATGAAGTGAAGGTGCAGCGCAATGGCTTATGTATTCATGTAATGAAGCACTTATTCGGGATAGCTGGTCTTGAGGAAGAACGGTACACAATGAAGAAATTGCTGACAGCCATACCTGAATTGCATACTGTCTTTTACTTCCAAGAGAAAAAGAATTGGCTGACCCGAGTAGAGCTCAAAGATGACCTTATTTCAGTGCCTGAGCATGCGGTGATTCATTACAATATGTCTGATTCCCGATTTGCTGAATATATCAGCCATCATTTAAAGTGGTCTTTTCTGAGGAAAGACCATAACCACTTGGTTTTTGAGGCTGACCCGATAGACAGAGAACCTTGGTCTTCGCCAAATTTATTGTTTCACTTGGAGAAAAATCAATATTACATTCCCTCTCAGCGTGATCACTTCCTGCATCTTCCGGAAATGATTATTCATTATTTGGTCCTCTACAATATCGGGATGATTGCGAGATATGAAACGGAGTGGTGGTATGAACTGCTGACACAGCATGTCAGTGATGATTATGTGATGATCCGCCGGTTCTTAGATGTCACGGAACGCAAATTTCCGTATTACGTTTCTAATTTCCTGAAGCAATACTTATAAACAAAAAAGGCAGCTCATGATGAGCTGCCTTTACCATAATATAGCTTGGCGGCGTCCTACTCTCACAGGGGGAAACCCCCGACTACCATCGGCGCTGAAGAGCTTAACTTCCGTGTTCGGCATGGGAACGGGTGTGACCTCTTCGCTATCGCCACCAAACCATTGAGAGTGTTCTCTCAAAACCAGATAACAG
>NZ_CP157943.1:4132500-4141581 GCF_040207805.1 Bacillus sp. hwrm1
CGACGGAATTTCACGTGTTCCGCCGTACTCAGGATCCACTCAGGAGAGAACGAAGTTTTGACTACAGGGCTGTTACCTCCTATGGCGGGCCTTTCCAGACCTCTTCATCTACCTCGTTCCTTTGTAACTCCGTACAGAGTGTCCTACAACCCCAAGAGGCAAGCCTCTTGGTTTGGGCTGATCCCGTTTCGCTCGCCGCTACTCAGGGAATCGCATTTGCTTTCTCTTCCTCCGGGTACTTAGATGTTTCAGTTCCCCGGGTCTGCCTTCTCATATCCTATGTATTCAGATATGGATACCACTCCATTACGAGTGGTGGGTTTCCCCATTCGGAAATCTCCGGATCAAAGCTTGCTTACAGCTCCCCGAAGCATATCGGTGTTCGTCCCGTCCTTCATCGGCTCCTAGTGCCAAGGCATCCACCGTGCGCCCTTTCTAACTTAACCGTTAAAAAGAATCACTACGTGATATCTTGCATTACTAATTGAATGTGAATTACTTCTGTTATCTAGTTTTCAAAGAACACGTTGGTGGAGCCTAGCGGGATCGAACCGCTGACCTCCTGCGTGCAAAGCAGGCGCTCTCCCAGCTGAGCTAAGGCCCCGTATTGGGTAAAGATGGTGGGCCTGAGTGGACTCGAACCACCGACCTCACGCTTATCAGGCGTGCGCTCTAACCAGCTGAGCTACAGGCCCATCTACCATATGAAAGAATCAAAGTTCCTTCAAAACTAAACAAGACAGGGAACGTTCTGTTTATAAGACCCAAGGTCTTATATTCCGTTAAAATCCTTAGAAAGGAGGTGATCCAGCCGCACCTTCCGATACGGCTACCTTGTTACGACTTCACCCCAATCATCTGTCCCACCTTCGGCGGCTGGCTCCATAAAGGTTACCTCACCGACTTCGGGTGTTACAAACTCTCGTGGTGTGACGGGCGGTGTGTACAAGGCCCGGGAACGTATTCACCGCGGCATGCTGATCCGCGATTACTAGCGATTCCAGCTTCACGCAGTCGAGTTGCAGACTGCGATCCGAACTGAGAACAGATTTGTGGGATTGGCTTAACCTCGCGGTTTCGCTGCCCTTTGTTCTGTCCATTGTAGCACGTGTGTAGCCCAGGTCATAAGGGGCATGATGATTTGACGTCATCCCCACCTTCCTCCGGTTTGTCACCGGCAGTCACCTTAGAGTGCCCAACTGAATGCTGGCAACTAAGATCAAGGGTTGCGCTCGTTGCGGGACTTAACCCAACATCTCACGACACGAGCTGACGACAACCATGCACCACCTGTCACTCTGCCCCCGAAGGGGACGCCCTATCTCTAGGATTGTCAGAGGATGTCAAGACCTGGTAAGGTTCTTCGCGTTGCTTCGAATTAAACCACATGCTCCACCGCTTGTGCGGGCCCCCGTCAATTCCTTTGAGTTTCAGTCTTGCGACCGTACTCCCCAGGCGGAGTGCTTAATGCGTTAGCTGCAGCACTAAGGGGCGGAAACCCCCTAACACTTAGCACTCATCGTTTACGGCGTGGACTACCAGGGTATCTAATCCTGTTCGCTCCCCACGCTTTCGCTCCTCAGCGTCAGTTACAGACCAGAGAGTCGCCTTCGCCACTGGTGTTCCTCCACATCTCTACGCATTTCACCGCTACACGTGGAATTCCACTCTCCTCTTCTGCACTCAAGTTCCCCAGTTTCCAATGACCCTCCCCGGTTGAGCCGGGGGCTTTCACATCAGACTTAAGAAACCGCCTGCGAGCCCTTTACGCCCAATAATTCCGGACAACGCTTGCCACCTACGTATTACCGCGGCTGCTGGCACGTAGTTAGCCGTGGCTTTCTGGTTAGGTACCGTCAAGGTGCCGCCCTATTTGAACGGCACTTGTTCTTCCCTAACAACAGAGCTTTACGATCCGAAAACCTTCATCACTCACGCGGCGTTGCTCCGTCAGACTTTCGTCCATTGCGGAAGATTCCCTACTGCTGCCTCCCGTAGGAGTCTGGGCCGTGTCTCAGTCCCAGTGTGGCCGATCACCCTCTCAGGTCGGCTACGCATCGTCGCCTTGGTGAGCCGTTACCTCACCAACTAGCTAATGCGCCGCGGGTCCATCTGTAAGTGGTAGCCGAAGCCACCTTTTATGTCTGAACCATGCGGTTCAAACAACCATCCGGTATTAGCCCCGGTTTCCCGGAGTTATCCCAGTCTTACAGGCAGGTTACCCACGTGTTACTCACCCGTCCGCCGCTAACATCAGGGAGCAAGCTCCCATCTGTCCGCTCGACTTGCATGTATTAGGCACGCCGCCAGCGTTCGTCCTGAGCCAGGATCAAACTCTCCGATAAAGTAGTTTGACTGACTACGCACATCGCTGTGCGATTTATTTAAAACTTTGAATTAACAGGTACGTTTTGTCTTGTTTAGTTTTCAAAGAACTTTGTTACTTCTCTCGAAGCGACCTCTTAATCATAACATTTTCAGTTTGCTAGGTCAATACTTTTTTAAAAAATATTTTCGCTAGGCTTGCCTTTCTATTAAAAAGACAACAAAAATGATTATATCAGCATCATCACTATGTGTCAAAGCTTTTTTTTCATTTCTTTATATAGTAAAAGCGCAGCCTGTTGCAGCTGCGCTTTTACGTTTATACTTCTTCCGTTTCTTCCGGCTCTTCTTCATTCTTTTCCACAAGCGCCACAGTGGCTACATGCTCTTGATCAGACATGCGGATCAGACGGACGCCTTGTGTTACGCGTCCCGTAGTGGAGATATCATTAATATCCATTCTGATTAACACGCCGCTTGCCGTAATAATCATTAAGTCCTCTTCGCCTTTTGTTGCTTTCACGGTTACTAACGGACCGTTGCTGTCAGTGATTTTACATGTTTTAAGGCCTTTTCCGCCCCGGCTTTGAACTCTGTATTCTGAAGCCGGCGTGCGTTTGCCGTAGCCGTTTTCTGTCACTATGAGGACGTGGGAGTCTTCTTCAAGAATCTCCATGCCTACAACGACATCATCGTCTGTCAGCGTGATGCCTTTAACACCCGCAGCTGTGCGTCCCATTTGTCTTACATCTTCTTCAGGGAAACGGATCAGCAAACCGTTCTTCGTTCCGATGATGATTTGTTTCTTGCCGTCAGTCAGGCGGACGGCCATCAGTTCATCGTCTTCCCGGAGGCCTAGGGCGATCAGCCCGTTATTCCGTATATTCGCAAACTGGGACAGTGCCGTACGTTTCGACACCCCTTGTTTGGTCGTAAAGAAGAGGTATTGCTCCTCATCAAACGTGCTGACCGGAATAATGGCATTAATCCATTCGCCTTTTTCAACCTCCAGAAGGTTAATAATCGGAATGCCTTTTGCCGTACGGCCGTATTCAGGGATTTCATACCCTTTAGAACGGTATACCTTCCCTTTATTAGAGAAGAACAGGATCGTATCGTGCGTTGATGTGGAAATTAAGTGTTCCACAAAGTCATCTTCATTCGTTCCCATTCCCTGTACGCCTTTTCCGCCTCGTTTTTGGCTGCGGTATGTGGACGCCGGGAGACGTTTAACATAGCCGTTATGGGTCAGTGTGATGACGATATTTTCTCTCTCGATAAGATCTTCATCTTCAATTGTTTCAAGACCGGACGTCACGATTTCAGTGCGTCTCTCATCATTGAAACGCTCTTTGATTTCATTAAGTTCTTCACGGATGATCTCAAGAACTCTTTCTTCATTGGCTAAAATATCTTTCAGCTCGGCGATAAGCGCAACAAGTGATTGATATTCCTCTTCAATCTTTTCGCGCTCCAGACCGGTTAATCGCTGAAGGCGCATATCCAGAATGGCTTGCGCTTGTTTTTCAGTCAGTGAGAATTGTTCGATCAAACCTGTTCTCGCAATTTCAGCCGTCTGGGAATTGCGGATAAGAGAAATAACGGCATCTAAATGATCGAGAGCAATTCTTAAACCTTCCAGAATGTGAGCTCTCGCTTCCGCTTTGCGGAGTTCGTAAGCCGTTCTGCGCCGGATCACAACCTTTTGGTGATCAAGATAATGCTCCAGACATTGTTTCAGGCTTAGTACCTTCGGCTGTCCGTCAACGAGCGCCAGCAGGTTGATTCCGAAAGACGTCTGCAGGGCCGTTTGTTTGTAAAGGTTATTCAAAATGACGTGAGCATTGGCGTCACGGCGGATCTCAATGACGATTCTCATTCCGTTACGGTCGGATTCGTCACGCAGATCGGTAATTCCTTCGATTTTTTTGTCCCGGACAAGATCTGCGATTTTTTCAATTAATCTCGCTTTGTTCACCTGATAAGGAAGTTCTGTGACAATAATTCTTTCTTTTCCCGATGATGTCTCTTCGATTTCAGCCTTAGCCCGGATTGTGATTGATCCCCGTCCGGATTCATATGCCTTGCGGATGCCGCTCCGGCCCAAAATCTGACCTGCAGTCGGAAAATCCGGGCCCGGGATGTATTCCATCAGCTCCTGGTTTGTAATCTCAGGATTCTCACTTACGGCAAGCACGCCTTCAATGACTTCCCCAAGCTGATGCGGAGGAATATTTGTCGCCATTCCGACCGCAATACCGGCAGCTCCGTTTACGAGCAGATTCGGAAATCTCGAAGGCATGACGGCAGGTTCTCTTTCTGAACCGTCATAGTTATCTTGATAGTCAATCGTGTCTTTCGTAATGTCACGCAGAATTTCCATTGCGATTTTTGACATTCTCGCTTCTGTGTAACGCATCGCGGCCGCTGAGTCGCCGTCAACCGAACCGAAGTTGCCGTGTCCGTCAACAAGCATGTAGCGGTAGTTAAAATCCTGCGCCATTCTGACCATTGATTCGTAAACCGCTGAGTCACCGTGCGGGTGGTACTTACCGATAACTTCACCGACGATACGGGCAGATTTTTTATATGGTTTGTCACTGGTCATGCCTAAATCATTCATTGCGTACAAAATCCGTCTGTGAACCGGCTTCAGACCGTCACGCACATCCGGAAGCGCCCGGGATACGATAACGCTCATTGCATAGTCCAGGAAGGATGTCCGCATTTCCTGACTGATATTGACTTCACGTACTTGTGGTGTGTTTTGTTCACTCATTAAAAAAACCTCCCTGAAGTATCACATGAAATAATGTGGGAGTAGATTGTCCATTATGATCTTCAATACGATTTCACTATTCTCCATTATATCAATAAACTTGTGTTTATACACATTAATTTAGTAGAATATACGGGTTTTGCGGGTTTTCAGAGGCTTTAGAAGCCGCTTTGAGAAAAAAGCCTTATTTCTTAACGAAAATAAGGCTTTCTTGGTTAAATATCAAGATTTTTCACGTATCTGGCGTTTGCTTCTATGAAGTTTCTCCGCGGTTCTACTTTGTCACCCATCAGCATTTCAAAAGTCTCGTCAGCGTCCATTGCATCTTCAAGATTGACTTGCAGAAGCGTTCTGGTCGCAGGGTCCATTGTCGTTTCCCAAAGCTGAGTCGCGTTCATTTCTCCAAGACCTTTATAACGCTGGAGGCCGGGCTTAGGTGATTGCGGAAGCTCTTTTAACAGCTCATCAAGCTGCTTATCGTTATAAGCGTATTCCACCCGTTTTCCCTGCTGCACTTTATAAAGCGGCGGCTGGGCAATGTAGACATAGCCGTTTTCGATGATTTCCCGCATGTATCTGTAGAAGAACGTTAATAAAAGCGTTCTGATGTGGGCGCCGTCAACATCGGCATCCGTCATGATGACTACTTTATGATAACGCGCTTTTTCAAGATTAAAATCTTCTCCGATTCCTGTTCCGAGGGCCGTGATCATTGATCTGACCTCATTGTTTGAGAGAATCTTATCAAGTCTGGCTTTCTCAACGTTCAGAATCTTACCGCGCAGCGGCAGAATGGCTTGGAAATGACGGTCCCGCCCCTGTTTCGCTGATCCGCCCGCAGAGTCACCCTCTACGATATACAGCTCGGAAATGCTCGGATCTTTAGAAGAACAGTCCGCCAGTTTGCCCGGCAGATTGGAAATCTCAAGCGCACTTTTGCGCCGGGTCAATTCCCGTGCTTTTTTCGCTGCCATCCGCGCTCTTGCGGCCATTAAACCTTTTTCAACGATTTTGCGGGCTGAGTCCGGATTTTCAAGAAGGAATGTTTCCAGCGCAGAAGAAAACAGCGTATCAGTGATCGTTCTCGCTTCGGAGTTGCCGAGCTTCGTTTTCGTCTGCCCTTCGAATTGCGGATCAGGGTGCTTAATTGAAATAATGGCAGTCAGCCCTTCTCTCACATCATCCCCGCTTAAATTCGGATCATTTTCTTTGAAAATCCCTTTTCTTCTTGCATAGTCGTTTATGACACGGGTCAGACCGGTTTTAAATCCGGCTTCGTGCGTCCCGCCTTCGTATGTGTTGATGTTATTTGTGAAAGAATAAATGTTGCTTGTATAGCTGTCGTTGTATTGCAACGCAACTTCAACCGTTATGCCGTCTTTCTCGCCTTCGATATAAATCGGCTCTTCATGAACGACTTCTTTGGAACGGTTTAAGTACTCAACATAGCTTTTGATTCCGCCTTCGTAGTGGTACTCGTTTTTCCGTTCTTGTCCTTCACGTTTGTCTTCAATCGTGATGTTTACGCCTTTTGTCAGGAAGGCCAATTCCCGGACACGGTTTGAAAGCAGGTCATAGTCGTATACGGTTGTTTCTTTGAAAATTTCCGGATCCGGAACGAAGTGCGTAATCGTTCCGGTCTTATCAGTATCACCGATCACTTCAAGATCGGCCACAGGTACACCGCGCTCGTACGCCTGATAGTGGATTTTTCCGTCACGATGAACCGTAACGTCAAGAGTGGTCGACAAGGCGTTTACGACAGACGCCCCTACACCGTGAAGACCGCCGGATACTTTATATCCGCTTCCGTCAAATTTACCGCCGGCGTGGAGAACGGTCATGATGACTTCAACCGCAGGGCGGCCCATCTTCTCCTGGATACCGACCGGAATTCCGCGTCCGTTGTCCTTAACGGTAATGCTGTTATCTTTTTCAATCTCGATGTTAATATCTGTACAATAACCGGCCAGGGCTTCGTCAATACTGTTGTCGACGATTTCCCACACCAAGTGGTGAAGGCCTTTGCTGTTAGTTGATCCGATGTACATCCCCGGTCTCTTTCGAACAGCTTCCAAACCTTCTAATACCTGTATCTGATTCTCATCATAACTATTTTGCTGCTGTTCCATAGCCATGCACATTCACCTACACTTTTCTTAAACGATATATTCATTGTAAAGATCCGCTAAGAATCTATTTCTAACATAAATTGCGCACGTTTCTTCAGTGTGCCGGAAGATAAGGGAGAGTAATATATATTCTCAGTCGTGACTACGATAGACTTTGGCGTGCCGTTTACGGACGGCACCACTTTTTCTTTCTGTCTGTCCAGAAATTCTTCAACGATCGGCGATACATTGACCTTACAGTCAAAAATGCCGACGATATCGCGTGTTGAAACGACAAAGTCGTCACCTAAATGAATATACAATCGCTCACCTCATTTCTTCACTTCACTAACGTACCGTTTTCCACACGGAACATTCCTGCTTGATGTAAGGTATCGTGGTCAATGCCATCCACGCTTGTCGTGGTGACAAATGTCTGCACACGGCCTTGGATCGTATGAAGCAAATGGGACTGTCGGTAATCATCCAGCTCGCTTAGTACATCATCCAAAAGTAAAATGGGGTATTCTCCGATTTCTTCATGAATCAAATCTATTTCGGCCAGCTTCAAAGACAAAGCCGTCGTACGCTGCTGTCCCTGCGAACCGTACGTCTGCACATCGCGTCCGTTCACATAAAAAAGGACATCATCCCGATGCGGTCCGAATAATGTGACGCCTCGTTCTATTTCTTTTTCTTTTAATTTCGAAAAAGACTCCTGGTAGCTGTTACCTATTTTCGACAAATCTTTGGGATCTGATACATCAAGCGCCGTGTGATACTTAAGCGTCAGTTCTTCAAGTCCCCGGGAAATGCCGGAATGGATCGGCTGCGCCCATTTTTCAAGCTGCGCCGTAAACTGCAGACGTTTGGCGACAACTTTTGCGGCTGCTTCAATCAGCTGATCAGTGAGAACGTCAAGCATAGTCCGGTCAGTCTGTTTCCGGCTTTGCAGCTGTTTCAGAAAATGATTCCGCTGTGAAAGGATTTTTTGATAAAGAGATAAATCATACAGATAAACGGCAGAAACCTGCCCGATCTCCATATCGAGAAATCTCCTCCTCACCTGAGGGCTTCCTTTGACGAGATTTAAATCCTCAGGGGCAAACATAATGGTGTTCAGCGCTCCGACATACTGACTGAGTTTTTGCTGCTCTATATGATTGACCTTGCCCTTTTTACCTTTTTTGGAGATGACAAGCTGCATCGGGATGTCCCCGTTTCGCTTCATCACTCTTCCTTCTATTTTAGCATAGTCTTCGTCCCACCGTATAAGTTCTTTGTCATTTGAGGTGCGGTGTGATTTTGCCATCGAAAGGACATAGATGGCTTCCATCAGATTGGTTTTGCCTTGGGCATTTTCCCCGATGATCACATTCACCTTGTTTTCGAATTGAAGCTCAGCGCGCTCATAATTACGGTAGGATGTTAATTCTAAATTTTGGATATACAACCGCTGTCACCCGCTTTAATTGACGACTTGAAATGAACCAAATCCTTCAATCGCGACCACGTCTCCAACGTAAAGCTTTCTGCCGCGGCGATTGTCAGGTTCATTGTTGACAGTCACCTCATGCTCGCTCAGAAACCACTTCGCCATGCCGCCGGACTGAATCACATCGGCTAATTTTAAAAACTGGCCAAGCGTAATCATTTCTGTATCAATCGAAATCGGATTTGCCATATTATCGACCTCTTTCAAATATCACTAATATCTAATTGTACTAAAAAATCCTGAAATAAGGAAAGGGAAAACTTGAGGGAGCGGCTGATGAATAGAAAAGCTGCCGAACTAAGCCGGCAGCACATTCTGTTTGATTAATACGTTCTGACCGGAAGGATGAGCTGAACGATGGTTTCATCATT